>CAWJBS010000183.1:0-16375 GCA_963840845.1 Bryobacterales bacterium | reverse complement strand
TCTTCCCCTAAGTGCTCGACTAAGTATCGTATTGCTAGCGCAGCTCGATCACCTTCACTTGCCGTGGACTCAAAGCCGCCAGTCGATCCAACGCATCGTTGAGGATCAACAACTCTTCAGACTGCGCCCTGGTAAACAGCAGCGCCTGATCCAAAGAAAGATGTTCCTGTTGACCGCCTCTCTTGTCAGCCCGATGAGCCCGCGCGTAATCCACCAGAATCTGCCGCATCAAATGCGCCGCCAAACCGAAGAACTGTGTTCGATTCGCAGACTGTAGATTCTTTTGCCCAATCAAGCGAATAAACGCTTCATGAATCAGCGCCGTCGGCTGAAGCGTGTGATTCTTCCGTTCACGGCTCAGATAGATGGCCGCCAATCTGTGCAGTTGGTCGTAGACCAGAGGCAGCAAACTGTGTGCCGCGCTTTCGTCTCCTTCTCGCAATCGGCCAAGCAAAACGGTGATGCCCTCTTCCGGTTGGAGCACTGGCTTCATATTTCCCCTCCAACTAGTAAAGCGGATTCCAAAGAAAGATGGAGACTCGTTCGCTCCGAAATTACGGTTTGCCCGAAAGCGACCCTACTTTTATAGACGAAAAGAACGCCAGCACTTCAGCCACTGTTGGGTTTCGCAAGACATTCGCTCGTTCAAAACCCCAAATTTCGGGGTCAGAATCCCGAAAAATGGCCAAAACAGGGGTTCCAACTGCCCTCGCCAGATGCGTGATTCCCGAATCATTGCCAATATAGAACCGTGCGCCGCCGATCCATTCCCCCAGTTCCAGCAGATTTTCGAACCTGTCCTGAGCCCACTCAACGGGCAACGGAAGCTGTTTGGCCAGCTCCAGGAAGTTCTCATAAGGCCAATTCTTTCTTGCACTTCCAGAAAACGGGTGGATCACAATTGTTTCACGTGCCACACTTTTTACCAGTATTTTCGGCCTTTTTCCCACCTCCGCGCCCACCTGCTGCAGGTAAAAATCGCTCGCATTCATCCCCGTCGGCAACGCCGGCAAGAACCGGCATCTCGGATTGATCGTCTAAAAGGCTGTCCTTATCAGAGTTGTACCAGGAAATTACCTCATCAAACTGCTGAAAACATTTGGATAAACTCGGGAGTCAGCATTTCTATCCTGCTGCTCGCAATGGACCGAACTTTATCCGCAAACTGGATCAGCGGCGCCACCGCACTTGGTACCCAAACCTCGGTATAGTCTGCCTTTAAATACTCCAAAGCGGGCAAACTGACGATCACATCGCCGATGGCTCCGGGCCGGATCAACAGCCTTTTCATAGCTTTACCAGCCGTAAAGCTGCCGCGCGTTATCCCGCAAAACCATGTGGACGAGCCGTTTTCCTCGCTCCGTCGTGATTTCTCCGTCCTCCATCATCCCTGTGATCGCCAATCCGAGGGCTTCACGGCCGATTTTCGATCCGGTCCAGGCTGTTTCTTCCCACCCAATCGAGTCTGTAAATGGCGACGCGTCGGAGCCATAAAGTACCTTTTCTGGGGCCATTTCGAGCAAATATCGCAGATCTCGGGCGGCATGGTGCGGATACGTGAGGTAGCTGCAGGCGGAAAAATCTAAGTAAACATTGGGCTTTAGGATCAATGTTCCGGCTTCGCGCGTGAATGGCCAAGCCCCGTGCAACATCACGAATTTGGTTTTGCGAAGCGTTGGGTCGTTGAAAAGCGGTTCCAGAGCAAGGGGGTTTGCGTTGGCAGCTCGGAAATAACTGCCCACGCCGATCGACGTATGGATATGAATCGCCAGACCCAAGCGGCCAGCCTCTTTAGCGATATAGCGGAATAAATAATCCTGTAGGGCTTTGTACTCGTCCGCCGACGGTTCCGCTGACCCCACATAAATTGTGTATATTCTCTCGACGTCTTCTTTTTTCGGATTACCAATTTCCAAATCGCGCAGGTACGCGAGTTCGAATTTGAGGGCGACGGCACCGTCTGATTTGAATTTTTCGAGCGTGTGCGTCACAAAAGTAAGGTAATCTTCGAGCCCGAGCGGCGGGGTCTTCAATTGATCGGCATCCAGGTATCCGTCCAGAAGCTTCTCTTCGTTTCGCATAAACGCATCATGTTCCGGGTCTTTTTGCTTGATGGCAGCATTGTTCAAGGGGAACAGGAACATGTCCACGAACGGAACCCATTTAAACCGGTCGTTTGGCAAGCCGCGACCCATGGCGACGCGGTTGGCTAACATGATCTCGGTATCGGTGTGATTCAGGATCCAGACTGGATAAAGATCGCCCTTTTGCTTGGCAATTTCGGCTTTGGGTTGCGAATTGAAGAGGTCTTGCCAGGCTTGATGGAACAGAGGGTTATCGGGCCTGGACGGCACGGGCAAAGCTGGTTGAAGGACCGCATCGGCGGGAAGCGCATCGAAATCGCGATCCTGCTCACCTGGGCCAACAACCTTCATTGGATGCGCATGGTTATCGATCGATTTAGTGTGCTCTAACTCCGCCGCAATATCACTGGCAATCGGAGGCTTCGAACAGCCCGAGAACACGCACACGACTACGGCGAGAGCGAGGCGTCTCATTTCCTTGATGTTTATTCGATCACAACTGTGAAATGAACATCAAGGGTAGACGGCCGAAAACACATATGGTTGTTGCAGGCCTGATACTTCAGTTTGCCTGTTATGGTGGACTGACCTTTAGGCGCGTCCTTAGGCACAGAGAATTCGGTTTCAATCGGCACGGTGCCGGTGTAAACCACCATTTGTGAACCGTTGAGCTCCATTTCCTCGGGCTTAGGGTAGGAAATCGACTTCACCGTGAGCGGTCCGGGAATGTCCCAAGTCAGCTTCAAAGGGATCAAGAATTCATCCCTGGGCTTATCGCTGTTCACGTGAAATCCTTCGACCACGACAGCCTTCAAAACCTGCTTCGCCGTTTCACCACGCTTTACAGTGAGTGGATCAGCGGGCGCGATGGAGATTTTATTTTGTTGGGCAAGCAGCGCCGGCGCCAGTGCTAGCAGACTCAACAGGCTGGCCGCCCAAGAGACATTGAATTTCATTGAGGTATTCATTTTTGCTGATCAGACCTATGTGAGTGAACGCTATATTGCCATCCTTGTCGATCATAAAACTTGTCGGCAAGGAATCGAGACCACCGTAAAATTGTGCGAGCGAATCGTTACCAAGCAGAACCCGGTAGTTCATTTTACGTTCGGCGACGTATGGCTTAACCGCCGGCCAGCCGTCTTCATCCATAGAAACGCCCAGCACCGCAAAGCCTTGGGATTTGTACTTCTGCTCCATTTCGATAAACCACGGAATCTCTACGCCGCAGGGGCCGCACCAGGTAGCCCAAAAATTGAGGAGAACGACCTTTCCCTTATAATCAGACAGTTTCACGGTTGCACCATTCTCGTCTTTCAGCGTGAATTCCGGGGCAGGCTTGCGATCGGAACCGTGTTTTGAACCGCTGGCGACAACTGTTTGTTGTTTAGAACAAGAGGAAAGACAAACGAAGACAAAAATGGCCAGGATGAGTGACTTGCGCACGGTGGGGAAAAGACTCCTAATCTTTAGGCTAGCATTTAACGGGAGTGATAACGTGGGCGGAGAACCAATCTTTGCGCTTGTTTCGCCAGCGTCGCGCGAGAGTTACATGTGTCTGGTTGGAACGGTCAGCATACAACCAAGCGGCCGTGTCGCAGAAGCTTTCACAGACGTAATCGCGCGAGCCGCGGGAGACTTGCTTGCGGACAAAGGACGACTCGCCGAGTTCGCCACGCGCACCCAGGCGCAACTCTTCCGACAGAAGGGCAGCATACGAAGCGCGCTTGGCATTCCCTAGGCGGGCCCAAACGAAGTGAAACAGCTCATGCAGCAAAATGAGCGACAAATCAGGTTTCGTAAGCAATTCCGTTTCGAGGACGACTTGGCGGCGGCGGATGAAACTGGCTGCATGGACAGGCGTGCCGCGACCAGGCTGAGCCGAGAGCAGCTTGCCGCGATGGGCGGTTAATTGTGGGGCGGCCGAAACGAAAATCGGGCCACCGGTGAAAACCGGCAGCCCGCGGACGGAAGATAAAATGCGCCGACCGGCTAGAGCACTAAGGCTTGGGCTGAGCCGGAGGGGTGGACCTTTGGAGACTTGGGATTTTGGGGCCGGTGGACGCCGAGGCCGCTCCGTTGGGGTTGAAGAATGCCGGATCCTCGACAGTAAGGGCATATTTCTCAGTTTCTTTTTTTATCACGTTGTTGCTGCGCTCGGTCTGCAGCTTTTGCTCGATGTCGGCTTTGGCCTTATCAAACGGAGTGACTTCGCGCGAGTCGAGCTTGATGATAAGGAATGCACCAGAGATATGGATGGGTTCGCTGACCTGACCGGGCTGTAGTTTGGCGACGGCGGCCTTAATCTCGGCGGGAATCTGTACTTGAGGATTGTTGATGGGCACAACGCCGAGATCACCACCCTTGGAGGCCGTGGGGTGCTCAGATTCCGAGCGGGCTAGTGCAGCGAAATCGCCACCGGCCGCGAGCTTTTTGATGACATCGTTGGCTTTTTCGTGAGCGGCTTCTTCGGTTCGGGCGTTGGGGCCGGCATTGTTGGCCGGCGTTCCGGGTTGGTTGAAACCGATGAAGATGCCGCTCAATTTGGCATTTTCGAATTCAGCTTTGTGAGCATCATAATACTTTTGGGGATCTTCGGAAGGATCTTTGGCGGCATCGTCGGAAAGGTGGGCGACGTAGGCGCGCGCGAGGATGCCGCGACGGTTCAATTCGATTTGATCCTTCCAGGGCTCTTTTTGTTCCAAATTGAGCTTTTGCGCAGCCTCGGCCAGTTGCTGTTGCATATAGATCTGCTCGACAGCTTTGGTCAGATTGGCATCAATCTGCTTCCGTTGCTCAGGCGGGAAGGGCTTCAACATGTCATTGACCTGTTTGGCGGTGAGTTTCTGGCCATTGATGGTGGCCACAACGCGATTGGGGTCTTGGCTGCCGGCGGCAGCTGATGGCGCCGGAGCAGCGGGCGTCTGTGACCAGCCCAGAGGGGCGAGCAAGGAAACAGTTAAGAGTGGGAGGGATAAACCAATTTTCATTATTTTTCGCAGGTTCCTAAAAGTCATCTCCAAGTTAGCACGTAGGAGACATGGCTAAAAGGCTCGTCTGGCCGGGAGATGCTCCTTAAGGTTCGACGTACGCTTTGCGCAAAGGGGTTTCCTTACCGGCGGTGGAAACGCGAATATTGTTGATGACCTGGACGGCGCCCGACGTGCGGGCCATGCGGGTGGCGGCGCCTTTGTGCTGACCGATGGCCGTAGTGCCTTCCCAGGTGACGACGCCGCGCTGTACGTGAAATTTGAAGCCATCTTTGCCAATCTTCGATTTAGACAGTTTGGTGCGGATGGTTGACTCGAGTTGCGAATCGCTAACCGATAGATGCGATTGACCAGAAGCGCTTTTGGTGGAGGAATTGGGGGTGTGCGCAGGCGCAGCTTGGAGGGCTGTGATCGCGAGGAAAGGGAGAAGAAGGATAGCTAGAAGTTTACGCATTGATGGAACCTTAACAGTGATTGGCTGTCAAGGTGATAGTGGGCGAGCGGACGAATAATTCGCAGAGACGAGGCGATTTTTGGGTTGTTTCTTTGCAGTTTAGGGAATTTCCGCCTCTAGCTCCAGGGCAACTGCCAAAGCGCTGTCCAACTCAGCCAGTTTCGCGCGGCTGAGCCTTCCGACGAACCGGGTGAGCATCGACTTCGGCAAACTAACGAGCTCATCGCAATGCACGCTGCTTTCGTGCTTCAACCCTTCATCGACACCAATCCCTACCTGCGTACTCAGCCCATCATGCCGGCTGTACACCGGAGCGCAGATAGCGGTCGAAAATCGTGAATCGAGCATGACTTGCCGACTCACTACTGCGAAGACCCGCTGCTTCTTGGGATCCGTTTGCCCTGGCTTGCGAACTAAGAACAGATCACCCCGCCGCATCTACTCCGGCAACCCTTGGTACTCAAGGACGTCGGCGGCTTCCGCATTCAGCCGGTCTGCATGCCGATCCAATATGTTGGCATCGCGCAAATCTCGAGCTTGTTTTGAGGAATGTGCCAAATACGCGAGCGCCGCTCGCTCCAGAAATGCAGAGCGGTTCGAATCGACCCTATCAATCTCTTCCAGCAATGCACTCGGAAGTGTGACTGACGTCTTGACTTTCATACCACCAATGTACCACGACTAAAAAGCGACCGGACTGAGTCTAGGTCTTACCTGCGTTAGCCCAGTGCAGTCTTCAAAACCTTGGGAATTCGCTTCTCAAACTGGACTACGCTGGCGTTTTCCACCTCCGCCGCCAGGCGGAACGGCCTCCCGAGATCATCGATATCGAAAACCCAAACATGGGGTAACCCCCTTAAAGGCTAACTTCAGATTCGCCATCGCATTTTCTGGCCTCGTTTTTGCCCGAATCGCTAGTGTGTAGAAAATTTGGGGCCGGCTGCTGTCAGGGTTGCCCCGTTCTTTACAGAAGTGGTCCGGGGCTGGCCTTCGGGGTGCTTCATCTTCGGCTGCCGGGGCATATAATCCACACATGGATTCAAAGAGCCGTAGAGATTTCCTGGTGTCGACGACGCGTGTGGCGACGTCCGGCGCTATCGCTATGACTGCCGCGTCGTATTCGCGAGTTATGGGCGCGAATGATCGGGTCAACCTTGGATTAATCGGCGCTGGCGATAGAGGCAATCATGTGATGAGCCTTTTTCAAAACCGGCCGGATATTCATGTTGTAGCGGTTTGTGACGCGTGGGGCGACCGGGTAGAATCGACTCGCCAAAAGGCGGCGGGGTCGACTGGTTTTAGTGACTATCGCAAGCTGCTTGAAACGAATCCGCTGGATGCGGTGCTCATTGCGACTCCGGATCACTGGCACACTACGATTGCGGTGGCCGCGCTGAATGCGGGCAAAGATGTCTACGTGGAAAAACCGCTGACGCGCACGCCGGAAGAAGGACCGCTGATTGTGAAAGCGGCACGAGAAAATAATCGCGTTTGCCAGGTGGGCATGCAGCAAAGGTCGGGCACACATTATAAGGTTGCGAAAGAGAAGTATTTTGATACGGGGAAGCTGGGGTCGATTACTTTGGCGCGGACTTGGTGGTATGGCAACGGCTATCATCTGCGCAAAGCGCCAGCCGCGTTGCGGAACAAACCCGACAATTTAGATTGGGCGAGTTTTGTGGGACCGATTCAATGGCGAGACTATGATCCGCAACAGTTTTACAACTGGCGCGCCTATCTGGATTTTGGCGGAGGGCAAGTTACGGATTTGTTCACGCACTGGATTGATGTTGTCCACATGTTCATGGGCCGCGAAATTCCTTGTGCTGCCAATGCGACGGGCGGCGTTTATCATTACCGGGATGGACGGACGGCACCGGATACGATCAACGTGAATTTGGAGTATGCCGATCCGAATCCGTTTACGGCGACGTTTGAAGCGACGCTGGTGCCGGGTATTAAAGGAGAAGCCATTGAGATTTGCGGAACAGACGGGCGGCTTTGGATTGACCGTTCTCGCTATGAATATTACCCGGTAAACGCGAAAGAGCCGGCTGAGGTGATGAAGGCGGTGCCGGTGGCGGGTTCGAACGATCCGTTGACGCAGGAGCATGTGAACAATTTTGTGGATTGCCTGAGAAGCCGGCAGCGGCCGAACGGGGATGTGCTGATTGGGCACAGATCGGCGCAGGCTTCACATTTGGGGAATATTTCCTATGTGGAGAGAAGAAGGATTAATTTTGATCCGGTGCGGGAGCGGATTTTACCGGGATGAAGCGGTGTGGCGGCACTCAAAGAGGGGCTAGTGTCTTCGTTGAGTTTTCGGGCGTAGCGAAATCCGGTAAAATAATGGTGTGCCAGAGAATGAGTTCAGCCAGTATCCTGGCGTAGTCGTTCAGATCGGCCGCGTTGGTGGACGGCCAACGCTGGGCGAGTCGCGGGTGCCTGCCGAGCAGGTTGCGGAATGCCTTGACGCCGGCGAAACGCCGCAAGAGATCGCCTATAACTACTCGCTGCCGTTAGAGGCCGTGGTGGATTTCAAAACTTACCGGGACGCCCATAAACCGGCGCTGCACCGCTGAAAATCCTTTTTGACCAGTCAACGCCGAGGCCGCTAGCCCGGTATCTTGCTCAGCACGAAGTTACCTTAGCTATTCACGCTGGGCTCGATCGCGTATCCAACGGTGAATTAATCAAACAAGCCGAGGCGCGAGGCTTTGAAGCGCTGGTGACACCAGACAAGAACCTGGGTTATCAAAATAATCTCAAGGGCAGAACTGTTGCGATCGTCGTCTTGCCGTCTGGGCGGTGGCCTGCGGTAAAAGGATCAGCTTCATAAGGTGCTAACGGCTATTGACTCGGCCACGCCTGGCAGCTTTCAAGAGATAACGTTTCGCGTAGTTAAGTAAACGCCCGGGCCATATTTCCCTAGCTGCGCCACTAACGGGCCCGCGAGTTGCCCGTTGAGCTTTTGAAAGTTATTCGTTTCTGAGTGCGGTCATGGCATCGATGCGAAGGGCGCGGCGCGCCGGAAGGTAGCTGGCGGCTGCAGCGGCTATTGTGAAGAGGAGGGCGATTCCGACAAACGTAGCGGGATCGTTGGCTTTTGTATGAAAGAGCAGGCTGGTCAGGCTTGTGGAAACGCGTGTTATGGCGATGGCACCTGCGATACCAATCACAATGCCAGCCGTTGTTAGGCCGAGGCCCTGGCTCAGAATTAATCGAACAATATCCGCTGACTGAGCGCCGAGAGCACGGCGGATACCCAGTTCTTGAATCCTTTGCGAGACGGAATAGGCAAGTACGCCATAGAGTCCGATGAGCGCCAGTAAGAGGGCAACGCTTGCAAACGAACTCAATAAGTCAACGACTAAACGGCGCTGGCCCACTTCTTCGTCTACTAAATCGTCCATCGTGTGGATATCCGAAAGCGGCTGGTCGGGGTCGATGTGGCGGAGTTGCTGGCGGGCGGAGTTTATAAAAGATGCCGGATCGCCGGCGGTTCGAACAGCGACTATGGCGGATGACGGAGGGGTTTGTGCAAAAGACACGTAAACGGTATCGGGCCAAGCGGTGTTCTCGATATCTTGATGGACGTTGGCCGCGATACCTATGATGCGGGCGGGGTGGGGGTTGATGCCGCCGATGAGCAGGCTTTGACCGATGGGGTCTTGCCCTTGCGGATAAGAAGGCCAGAAGTGGCGGGCCGTGGTTTCGTCAATGATGGCGACACGTTCGGCATCAAGTTTGTCGCGTTCGGTGAAGTCGCGGCCGCGGCGCAATGGAATTTTCAAGGTGTTGAAATACGCGGGCTGAACGAGGAGGAGGGTGACGATGGGGCGCTCATTGAGACGCAGTGGGGGCGTGGCGGCATTTTGCGCGGGTGTGCCGACGAAGCCCGTCATGGGTAAGAACATAGCAGCGGTAGCGCTGGTGATGCCAGGCGAAGAGGCAAGTTGCGCGACGGCTTGTTTGAAGTAATCGGCTTTCTTTTGTTCCGTGTCATAGCGCGAGATGGGAAGAGAAATGCGGAACGTCAGAAGATGCGAAGGATCGAAGCCCATGCTTTCGTTCCGCAAGCGCGTAAGGCTTTCGATGAGCAACGCGGCCCCGATGAGAAGCACGATGGAGAGTGCGACTTGACTGATGACGAGCACGCCGCGAAAATTCAGGCGGCCGGGCCAGTGACGAGACGTTCCGTCGCCGATTGCGGCGCCAGTGCCGCGGAGGACGACGGATCAAATCTTGACGCGACGCGCCGAGGGCTGGAGCTAACCCGAAAAATAGGCCGGACCCTAATGAGATGGCACAAGCGAAGGCAAGGATGGATGCATCTACATGGATCTCGCCGGTGCGGGGGAGATGCAGGGTGGTCATCAAAGGAATGGCGCGCACAGCGGCCGCAGCCAACAGAACGCCGAGTGTACCGCCCAAACAGGCGAGCACGGTGCTTTCGGTTAGAACTTGAGCGAGGAGGCGAGCACGCGAGGCACCGAGAGAAGCGCGGACAGCGAATTCGCGGGTGCGGGCTGTGGCGCGCGCGAGCAGAAGGCTGGCGACATTGGCACAAGTGATAAGCAAGACAAAGCCGGTGACGCCGAATAGCAGCCAGAGCATGGGCCGGATGCTCGCGACCAGTTGGTCTTTCCACAGTTTCACGGTTATGGGCTTTTTGGGCTTGGCATCCAGCATGGCTGGATGATCAATGGCGTAGCGTGCTTGAATGACGGAGATCTCGGCATTGGCCTGCGACAAGGTGTACGAGGGGTTGAGGCGGCCGAAGATGGTTAAGAATGGGCTGATGGCACGGGACTTCGCTTGCATGAGGGGCCATTCGGCTGGTCGCGTGAGCCAAACGTCGATGCTGGGCGATGGGAATTGAAAGCGGGGTGGAAGGACGCCGATGATGGTGTACGGCGTGGACTCTAGATTGATAAGAGCGCCGGCGATATTTGGATTGCGATTGAAGCGGCGGGTCCATAATTCAGAACTGATAAGGGCCACGGGCCGGCCGCTGGGGGAATCCTCGGCAGGGAGAAAGCTGCGGCCGAGGATTGGATTGATTTTGAGGATGTTCAGGAAGTTCGCAGACACGCGCATTCCGATTAGAACTTCGGGCTCGGAGGTTCCGCCAGAGAGGGTTAAATTTTCCTGACCAGTGAAGGCGGCGAGGGCTTGAAAACTGCGAGCGGCGGATTTGGTTTCGTCGAAGCGCGTCGGGGTAGCTCCGCCGGATATTTGCACGAGGCGATCAGGGTCGGGATAGGCGAGTGGCTTTAGCAGGACACTGCGGACGACGGTGAAGACGGCTGTATTGGCACCGATACCCAAGGCCAAGGTAAGGATAGCGGTGAGCGCGAAGATGGGATTCTTGCGCATGGCACGGAGGGAATAGAGGATGTCTTGGCCGAGGTTTTGGAGGCGGTTCATCTTGCGCTTTGCCTGTAAGGGTAGGCTACAGCATCTGAGGCGAAGACACCGGGAGAAAGTTGATTGATAACCCTTGATCGATGATATCTTCGAATTGTGGTGGACCTTAAAGTAGCTGTCTCGAAGGCAATGGACTTCGCTAAGGATTCGCTGGGGTTGCAGCGAACTGCGGGGCTTCGGCTGGAAGAAATCGAATCTTCGGTTTCCGAGGGCCACGACGTCTGGTTGATTACTTTGAGCGTCGCTGCTGATAACGTCATCAACATGTTTAGAGGCTCAGGTCAGATTTACGGCGCCGACGCAGGGCGCGAGTACAAAACGTTCACGGTTTCGAAGGAGACCGGAGACGTATTGTCGATGAAGATCAGGCTGCTGGCCGTACCGAACTGACAAAATGCTAGACGCGGCAGCGTTGATCGAAAAGCACCGGGGAAAGGGTGTTTTTGTTGATACGAATTTGCTGGTTCTGCTCCTTGTTGGTCAAGTTAACGAGCGCCGGCTTGCGAGTTTCAAACGAACGCAAGACTTCGATATTGAAGATTTTTACTTGTTGAGCCGTTTAGTCAAGTGGTTTGGGTCGTCCGCTGGTGGCCACGCCGCACGTTCTGAGCCAGGTGAGTGACCTCACCGACCTTACGGGCGCAGAAGGGATTGCCGTGCGACAGCTGCTCAAGAGCACTATCGAGGTCGCGCGGGAAGAATATGACTCGGCGCGTGAATTGGTGAAACACTCGCTTTTCCCACGGTTCGGTTTAGGGGACGCCTCTGTTGCTCAAGTGTGCGGGCGAAGCGTGGTTGCACTGACTGGCGACGTCCAGCTGAAGGTAGCGTTGACCGCAGCCGGACTGGACGCGATCAACTTCAACCATGTGAGACAACTGCGCTGGAGTTGAGAAATGCTTGGCGCTTATGCGCCTAATTTAAAGTTACGGCCACAGTCGAGCTGTTGCTGAGCAAGCCGCTGGTGCCGGTTACGATGATAGACCCGGATTCTGGGGGCAAGCCAGAACTGCTGCCGTTACCACAACTGGCCATGGTGAGTAACAGCGCGATGCAGAGTGCGGTGACGTATGTTTGGACTTTTCTTTTCCTGGCAGCGAAGTACGCGCCGGTGGCAAAGAGCAAGGCGAGCGGTAAATAAGGTGGAGGAAGGCGTCGAGGCCAGAACGGCATGGCGCTTTGGGAGGCGGCGGTGACGGTGAGTGTGACTGAACCGGAACCAGTGACCGTTCCGGGAACGGAGCAAGTCACATTTGTGAGTGTGCCGGTTACGGCGCAAGTGAAGTTGATGGTGCCTGAGAAGTTTGACAGAGCTGTTACAGCGAGGGAGGATGAGGCGGAACTGCCGCGCGACAAGGTCAGGCTGGCGGGGTTGGCGGAGATTTGAAAATTGCTGACCCACTCGCGGAACATGTTTGCGACGTCAGGCGTGCCGAGTCCGGTGGCCAGATCGTAGGTTGACGCCGCAAACCATTCTTCTGAAGGCGTATGGAAGGCATCCTTTGAAAAGGAGGCGAGAGTGTAGAGGCTGGGGTTGAGGTTGCCCTGGCGCTCGCCCGTTTGTTGGTTGAGCATGGCAGCAATGCCGGCGATGCAGGCGGACGCAAGCTCGCCTCCGCCGATCATCATGCCGCGAGCGTTTGCGTTGTCAATGCAGCCGGTGGGATAAAGGCAAGCTTGGTATTGGTCTACGAACGACCCGCCCCCTGCAAAAAATGCAAAATCCGGAACATCGCGGTGACCGTCGGCGGGGACGCCGGCGACGCTTTGCCAAATAGGCTTACTGTTATAGAGGCTTGCGCCTCCCGAGTACGCCGCATATTCGGGAATGTATCCGGTGGCATTCCCGTTGGGCCAGTTTGCGGCGGTGTCGTTGAAGCTGGTGCCTCCTACGCCCGTTACATAAGGGGAGGCGGCGGAGGCAGATACAAAGCTGGTGGAATTGGAAAGGCAGGATTCGGAAACATTCGTTGTGATCACGCTGATGCCTTCGGCGGCTGCTTGTTGAAACAGGGAATTTCGAGATGCTTCTACGGCCGCACCCGCGTCGGATTCGCAGGTGGTATCGAAGAATGTGAGAACGTCGGCGAGGTTGTTTTGAATCACGTATTGGACAGATGTGAGGGTGTTGGAAGAGTTGACATAGGTGACGGTAGCGCCGTGGGCGATGGAGCCGACCCATTCGAGCTGGGCTTCGCTGTAAATTTCGTCTTGGGGGATCTCGCCTGGATCGGTTCCCGCTAAGACGGTCTGCAAAGGATGGCCGAGAAAGCCATTGACCCATTCATTTTGCACGTCGCTTTGCCCGGCGACGGCGATGGTGCGGCCGGCGCCGTTGATGCCGGCGCCCCAGAGCGATGAAATGTCATAGATGGTGCCGACATCGCTGGGCGCGAGCCCGATGATGGTGGGCTGGCTGTTGTAGTAGTGCGGCCTGGGCGCGGTGGCAGACGTGGCTGCAGGGGTTGAGATGGACGAAAAGTTGTCGAGACCGCGGATGCTTTGCACAATGCCTTGCAGGGCTTTGGGGATTTCGGGCGCATTGGCGTTGGCGAAATGAGCGACGCCGTTTACAGAGTATTGATGAATGCTGGCTTGGAAGGCGGATTGGATTTGCGCCGCGGTTCCGCTGAACATTAGGGAGTTGCGGCTGGGGGAGGGCTGGATGTTTGAAAAGCCATTGAGTTCCAGCCACAGCGTTACCTTTTGAATATCTTTTTCGTTCAGGCCGAACTGTTCGGCGTACTGTTCGGGCGTGAGCCATTTGTGAAACTGCTTGCTATTGCGGGTCTGTTGCAGGTGCAGGAGCTGTGAAAGATCGGCATTTTGCGCGGCAGTGAGGGTGAAATGGAGGGTAAGCGAGGGGATGGAGTAGCTGCCGCTGACCGGGCCCTGATCTTTGGCGAATGAGTTAACTGGCGAGATGTTGCCAGAGAGAAGAACGCGTTGGGTATCGTCGATGTCGCGCGAAATTCGCGAGGATGGCTGAGCTGAGAACGACGAATTGCTTAAAAGGACGAAGCTGACGACGGCGAACAGCTTGTGGTTTGGCGAGGACATCCGGTGTTACCTCTCTCCCTTGAACGTACTACGACCTAGCGGGGTTTCGCGCTAGGGCTTGCCGAAGCCGTGTTTGGCAAAGATGGTTTGAGCGGTGGGGGCTAAGAGAAACTGCAAAAACAAATTAGCTTCTTTCTGTTTTTCGCTGGCAGAGACGATGCCCGCTTTCTGAATGATGGGCTGGTGCCAATCGGTTGGGATCAGTTGCGGGTGGCGGTCATTAATAAGACCGTCGGACGTGAGAACGGCATCGGCATTGCCGCTATCGAAGAGTTGCAGAGTCTGGCGGACGTTCTCGCCGTAGACTATTTTGGGTTGCACTTGCTGCCAGAGATGCTCGTGCTCCAGGGCTTGTTGCGCGGCGACGCCGTAAGGAGCCAGTTTCGGGTTGGGTAAGGCGACGAACCTCACACTATCGAGGGCTAAATCCTTTATAGTATGAGTCTTACCATCGTGCCAGAGGACGGCGACGCGACCGACTGCATAGGCGGCTGAGCCGGGTTTGAGCTTCCCGGAAGATACTAGTCGATCCACAAATTGCGCGTTAGCCGATAGAAACACGTCGTAAGGGGCACCGTTTTCGATCTGCTGGGCGATCATGGCTGAAGCTTGGGTGACGAACTGGACTTTGACGTTTGGGTTTGTTTTTTCAAAGGCTTGCGCGAGTTCTGGGGCGACGGTGGAGAGATCCGAGGCGGCGGCGACGGTCAGTGTGGTCTGAGCTAATGCGGGGGCACTAGACAGAAAAAATAAAGTTAACGTGAGACAACTTGACAAAAAGAACGGACTCATATTCAATAATGAAAGCGTGCTAAGAGCAGCCGGCAGCGAAATTCGTCGGTCGGCGGAGGCAAAAACACTAACATGAGTAAGATTATCGGAATTGACCTCGGAACCACAAATTCGGTGGTTGCCGTTATGGAAGGCGGCCAGCCGGCTGTCATCCCGAACCAGGAAGGTGGTCGAATGACGCCTTCGGTGGTCGGCTTCACTAAGAATGGTGAACGACTGGTGGGTAACGTGGCCAAACGCCAGGCCGTGACGAACCCGGAAAATACAGTTTACTCAATTAAACGCTTCATGGGCCGCCGCTTCAACGAAGTGAGCGAAGAAATGAAGCTGGTGCCCTACAAGAGCGTCTCGGGCGATAACGGCGACGCGCGCGTAGAGATACAAGGCAAGAAATATTCACCGCCGGAGATTTCGGCGATGATTCTGACCAAGCTGAAGGAAGCGGCGGAAGCGTATTTGGGCGAGAAGGTCACTAAAGCGGTGATCACGGTGCCCGCGTACTTTAATGACGCGCAAAGTCAGGCGACGAAAGACGCCGGGCAGATTGCCGGCCTTGAAGTGATGCGCATCATCAACGAGCCGACGGCGGCAGCGCTCGCTTACGGTTTGGACAAGAAGAAGGACGAGACCATTGCCGTGTACGACTTCGGCGGCGGGACGTTCGACATCTCGATCCTGGAAGTTGGCGACGGCGTGGTGGAAGTGAAATCTACCAATGGCGATACCCACTTGGGCGGCGACAACATTGACCAGCGATCATCGACTGGCTGATTCAGGAATTCAAGAAGGAACAGGGCGTTGACGTTTCCAAAGACCAGATGGCGCTGCAACGTCTGAAAGAAGCGGCGGAAAAGGCCAAGATTGAACTGTCTACGTTGCTTGAGACCGAAATCAATCTGCCGTTCTTGACGGCGGATGCGAGCGGTCCGAAGCACTTGAATATCAAGCTGACGCGTGCGCGCTTTGAGCAGATGGTTGACGATATTCTGCAGCGCTCGGGGCCCTTGCAAACAGGCTTTGCAAGATGCCGGGATTACGCCGAAGGATATCGACGAAGTAGTGCTGGTCGGTGGTTCGACGCGTATTCCGAAGGTTCAGGAGATTGTGCGCGATTTGTTTGGCAAAGAGCCCAACAAGAGCGTGAATCCGGACGAAGTGGTGGCGATTGGCGCGGCTGTGCAAGGCGGCGTGTTGGGCGGCGAAGTGAAAGACGTTCTGCTGCTTGACGTGACTCCGCTGTCGCTGGGTATTGAAACCTTGGGCGGCGTGTTCACCAAGCTGATTGACCGCAACACGACGATTCCGACGCGCAAGAGCGATATCTTCTCGACGGCGGCGGATAGCCAGACATCGGTGGAGATCAAGGTGTACCAGGGCGAACGCGCCATGGCCCGCGATAACCGCTTGTTGGGCGTGTTCCAGCTGGTGGAATTCCGCCGGCGCCGCGCGGCATCCCGCAGATTGAAGTGACGTTTGATATTGACGCGAACGGCATCTTCAATGTGACGGCGAAGGACCGGGCGACCAACAACGAGCAGAAGATCACGATTACGTCTTCGTCGGGT
>CAWJBS010000182.1:0-5283 GCA_963840845.1 Bryobacterales bacterium | reverse complement strand
CTGAACTGTGAACTACTACGGAGCAAAAGAACTGGCGGCGGCCTATCGGACCGTTCGCAAGAACACGATTACGATCGCAGAAGACATACCGGAAGACAAGTATGGCTTCCGCGCGGCTGAGGGGACGCAAAGCGTGGGTGAGTTGTTAACGCACATTGCGCTGGGCGGGCGATTCCAGGAGCAAGTCAACTTTATTGAAAAGCGGACGGCGATGCAGGGCTTCGATTTTATGAAGTTCATTGGCGCGCTGAGGGCGGAGCTTGATCAGCCGAGGACGAAAGCGCAGATTCTGGCACTGCTGAAAGACGAAGGCGAGAAGATGGCGAAGAATTTGGAATCGGCGTCGGAAGAGTTTTTGGGGGAAAGTATAGAGATGCCGCCGGGTGGAACGCCGCCGAGCCGGACGCGTTTCGACATGCTGCTGGGTATTAAAGAGCACGAGATGCATCACCGGGGGCAATTGATGTTGATGGAACGGATGCTGGGGATTGTGCCGCATTTGACGCGGGCGGCGCAGGAGCGGATGGCGGCGATGCGGGCGAAGCAAGAAGAAGCGAAAGTCTAGGCGAGGTTCCGCGGACCGTGAGCGCTTCGACGATCGTTGCTTATTGCTCGCTCGCTATTTTGGTGGCGCTTTATGTGGTTGGCGCGGTGAGTCACGGCTCACTGCGTCATGAAGTGCAGACGCTGCCACTGTGGTTTCCCATTGTGCTGGGATTTCGGCAGAGAGAGTTTGCGAAGTGGTGCGCCTTGCCGTGCCTGATGTTTTGGATGCTCATCATGAGCTTCATCTGGCTGTTCCTGCTCGGCTGGGCGCGAATCGTGTCGGGTCACTATTCCGGTGTTGAGATTGCCATGACTGTGGTCATTGGTATTGCTTGCGTGTGCGGACTCGGCTCGTGTCTTCGCTGGCGAACCTCTGTGCCTTTATGGAAGGCAGCGGGCGGGGCGATTTTGTTTGCCGGCCTACAACTTGTTGCCTTTCGGCTGAGCCTCATTCCCTACATTGCCACGCAATGAATCGCGAGTTTTTGAGAAAGTTTTAGGCGCGGTCCTACTGCCTTACTTGGCTTTGGCCGATTGGCTTTTAGTGATGCGTTTCGTTTCAATTCTCGTTCTGGTGAGTTTGGCGCTGTTTGGGCAGACGGCTGCAGTACCGCCGGGGCTGCGGGCTGTCCATGGGGTGGTGGTGGATGCGACCACGCACCAGCCGGTGGCACACGCTTGGATTACGGTGGATGGCAACGTCAGCCGGACGGGGGCGAACGGCGAATTCCAGGTTAAGACGAAAGCCGGTTTTGTGGATCTGCGGGCGGCGGGGTATGGGCGGCTGCATGTGCCGGTGGATGGCGCGGAGATGCGGATTCCTTTATCGCCTTTGAAAGTGCGTGCCTTATATATGTCGTTTTGGGCGGTGTCTTCGCAGACGATGCGGGCGCAGATTTATGAGACGGCGGCGAAGGCGCATCTGAATGGCGTCGTGATTGATGTGAAGGGCGACATGGGTTTAGTGGCGTTTCGCAGTTCGATCCCGATGGTGGCGAAAGTTGGGGCGAACCGGGTGATTACGATTCCAGATGCGCCGGCGTTGATCGACGATTTGCACCGGCGCGGATTGTACGCCATTGCGCGGATTGTGACGTTTAAAGATACGCCGCTGGCGCTGGCGAGGCCGGATTTGGCGGTGCGGAACGCGGGCGGGGGATTGTTCTCCGATAATGAGCGGCTGCACTGGACGGACCCGTTCAGCCAGGTGGTGTGGGATTACAACATTCGGATTGCGGTCGAGGCGGCTAAGGCGGGCTTTGATGAGGTGGAATTCGATTATGTGCGATTTCCGGACCGCAAGGGGCTGCGGTTTGCAAAAGAGACGAATGAACAGAACAGGGTTGAGGCGATCACTGGGTTCTTAGCCCAGGCGCAGAAGGCATTGAATCCGTATAACGTGTTTCTTTCCGCCGATAATTTCGGTTATGTGGCTTGGAACGAAGGGGACACGGGGATTGGGCAGGTATTCGCGGATGTCGGCAAAGTGGTGGACTACATTTCGCCGATGCTCTATCCGTCAGGCTTTAAGTTTGGGATTCCGGGTGTGCGGAATCCGATGAGTGACCCGTATCGGATTATCTATGCGTCGCTTGAAAAGGCGAAGCAGCGCACGGGGTTTTCGGGTGTCGTTTTTCGGCCCTGGCTGCAGGCGTTTACCGATTAT
This sequence comes from Bryobacterales bacterium, assembly GCA_963840845.1. GTDB lineage: Bacteria > Acidobacteriota > Terriglobia > Bryobacterales > Bryobacteraceae > Bog-105. The sequence goes on along the minus strand of CAWJBS010000182.1, from coordinate 3,071 downwards.
GCCTTCGATCACCGGGCGTTTGGCAAAGCGGAATTGCGGCAGCAGATCAAGGCGGCGGAAGATGCGGGATCGGAAGGATGGCTGTTGTGGGAGCCGAGAAATCGGTATCCGACGCAGGCGCTGTCTGAACTGTCGCGCGAATTGTGGTTTAAAGAACCGGTCCAGCAGGCGGCGGCTCGGCGTTAGGCGGCGTGCAGGTGTTCTTTCTTGAAATTCGGTAGCAGTGCGGCTAAGAACCCGATCGCGGGGAGGTAGGCGCAAAGCTGATAGACGTATTCGACGCTCGTGCGGTCGGCGAGCCAGCCGAGGGCGGCGGCGCCTAAGCCACCGAGTCCGAACGCGAGACCGAAGAAGATTCCGGAAACCATGCCGACGCGGCCGGGCAGCAAGTCCTGCGCATAGACGACGATTGCTGAAAAGGCTGAGGCCAGAATTAGACCGATCGGAATTGTCACGATGCCGGTCCAAAAGAGATTTAAGTGTGGCAGAAGCAAAGTGAAGGGCAACACTCCGAGGATCGAGAACCAGATGACGAGCCGGCGTCCGATGCGGTCGCCAACGGGTCCGCCTAAGATAGTGCCGACAGCGGTCGAGAGCAAGAACAGAAAAAGATAACGCTGCGATGTGGCGACGGAGACACCGAACTTCTTGATCAGGTAGAAGGTGTAGTAGTTCGAGAGACTCGCCAGATAGAAGAATTTCGAGAACATCAGTCCGATCAGTACGGAGATGGAGAGCCAAACTTTTTGGCGCGTGATGGAAGCGGGGCGCTTGAAGTCGTGCTTGCTCACTGAACTCTTGTTCGCAATGTGGCTTTGGTACCAGGCGCCGACCCGCCACAAAATCAGGATGCCGAGAATAGCCGCGGGCGCAAACCAAGCGACACTCCCTTGACCGTAGGGCGTGACGACTAAGCGCGGCGAGCAGCGGACCCATTGATGATCCGCCGTTGCCGCCGACTTGGAAAACCGATTGAGCCAATCCATGCTGGCCGCCCGACGCTAAGCGCGCGATGCGTGACGATTCCGGGTGAAAGACGGATGAGCCCACGCCGACCAGCGCGCCGCCCACGAGCAGCATCTCAAAGCTGGCGGCGCGCGAAAGCACGAGCATGCCCATGAGCGTGAAGCCCATGCCGATGGAAAGCGAAAACGGTTTTGGATGTTTGTCGGTGTAGATGCCGATGAACGGCTGCAGCAACGATGCTGTGACTTGGTAGGTGAGGCTGATCAGGCCGAATTGCGCCAGATCGAGATGCAGCGATTTCTGCAAGTTCGGATAGATGGCGACGATGAGCGATTGCACCATGTCGTTTAAGAGGTGGCAGAAGCTAATGGCGAAAAGCACAAGGAAAAAGGTCTTCTGCGGCGCTGGCGCTGTGCTGGTGAGCGGGTTTAGGGCGTTTTCGGCGGGCGCGGACATCTCACTCTAGGTTAACTTGCTACAAATATAGGCATGAACTGGACAGTGGTTGGTGCGGTGTTTATGGCGTTGGCGGTTGGAATGGGAGCGTTTGGCGCGCATGCTTTGAAGGAACGGTTGGACGAATATTCGCAGGGCGTTTATGAGAAAGCGGTGTTTTATCACTTCATTCACGGCATCGGCATTCTGCTTGTTTCGCTGCTGGCGCGCACAGGTGTTTTAAGCGCTTCTGGTGCTGAACGGGCGGGCTGGCTGCTGGCGCTGGGGATTGTTCTATTTTCGGGAAGCTTATATGCGCTGGCCATATCGGGTGTGCGGGTTCTGGGCGCCGTGACACCGTTTGGCGGCGTGGCTTTCATTATTGGCTGGGTTTTTTTAGCTTACGAAGCAACGCGGGGTCCGCAGTCGTGAAGACTTTCATGTTTTTTTTCTGCGGAGTCAGCTTGCTGTTTTCGCAAGACACGTTGGATGCCAAAATTAAGGCAAAGATTGCGGGCTTCCATGGGCATGTGAGTCTCTATGCCAAGAACCTAGAGACCGGCGCCACTTATGCGCTAGACGGAGATGCTCCCGTGCGGACGGCGAGCACCATTAAACTCCCCATCATGATTGAGTGTTTCGCCGAAGCGGCGGAGGGCAAACTCGATTTGGCGGAAGGGATCAAGCTGACGGACGAAGAGAAAGTTTCGGGCAGCGGTATCTTGCAGGATCTTTCGACGAGCAAAGAATATCCAGTTCGCGATTTGATCATGCTCATGATTACGCTGAGCGATAACACGGCGACTAATCTGATCATCAATCGCGTGGGAGGGAACGCCGTCAATGCGCGAATGGAGAAACTCGGCCTTGCGCAGACTCGCAGCATGCGCAAAATTCTAGGCGACGGGAACAAATTGAAGGCGACTCCCAGCGGGATTAGTGACGAGGGCGCGAAGCCGGAGAACAAGAAATGGGGCATTGGCCGCAGCAGTCCGCATGAGATGGTGATGCTGCTCGAAAAGCTGTATCGCGGCGAACTGGTGAACAAAGCGGCGTCGGCTGAAATGCTGGAGATTCTCAAAAAACAGCGCGATCATTCAAGTATTGGCCGCGATATGAAAGATGTGATCATCGCCAATAAATCTGGCGCGTTGGATGCACTGCGTGCCGACGTGGGAATTTTGTATGCGAAGCAGGGTACCGTTGCCATGGCGATTACGGTAGATGGCATGCCGACGCCCGATTGGTCGCCCGATAACCCAGGTGAGTTGTTAATCTCGGCGTTGTCGGAGTTGCTGGTCGATTCGCTGCATAACTAATGAGGAAGGTTTTTGTATTCGCGCTGCTTTGTGCTTCCTGGCGGGGAGCGGCGGCACCTACTTTTTATAGAGACGTTTTACCGGTTTTGCAAAAGCATTGCCAGGCTTGTCACCGGCCGGGCGAGGCGGGGCCGATGCCTCTGATGAACTACGCCCAAGCGAAGCCGTGGGCGCGTGCCATTGGGGAATTTGTGCGCAATCGCCAGATGCCGCCGTGGCCGGCCGATCCGGCTGTGGGCCATTTCGCGAACGACCGCAGTTTATCGGCGGCTGAGATTCAAACGATCACGGATTGGGCCGCTTCCGGGGCGCTGGAGGGCGACGGCAAAGATGCGCCGAAGCCGGTGTCGA
>CAWJBS010000181.1:0-86367 GCA_963840845.1 Bryobacterales bacterium | reverse complement strand
TTGACCTCGCGCACAACTTCAGATTGATCTTCAGGGAGCGAATCCAAGGCGTCTTGCAGGCGCGACATGGCAAGTTTGAAGACTTGATCGCCAGGCGCGGGTGGCTGGTGAGTGAGAACGGTGTGCGTTGGCGACCCAGGCGATGGGGCAGGCATCGGCACGACCTCGGCAAGAGTGGCTGACGGGCGGGTATAGCCCAAGTAGGAAATACGCAGGACAGCTAATGACAGAAGAGCGACCGCCGACCAAGTGAGGATGGCTCGCAGACTCGGAAGCCTAGTTTTGGTAGAAATGGCAATGAGATGCTCGCGAAGTTCGTCGGCCTCTTGTCTGGCTAAATCGGCCCTGGCTTGCGCGACTTCGATCTGAGCACGGAATTTGTGCGCCTCGGCCTTAGCCTTAGCCAGCTTTCTTTCCTGCGTGGTAAGTAAGAAGCCCCGATGAAACGATTCCCGTTCTTCGTTAGTGATTTCCGAACGCATGAGCTTTAAAAGGCTCATCGGAAGGGAAGTCTGGCGACTATAGAGCTTAGGCTGAGCGTTTGACCAGTTTATTCAGGCGTTCGCCCGCAGCGTCAAGGGTTTCGAGTTTCTTGGCGAAACAGAAGCGGACGAGATTCTTGCCGTGTTCGGGGTTAGAGAAAAAGCTGGAGCCCGGGACGGCGCTGACGCCAATGTCTTCGACAAGATAGTGGCAAAAGGCGACGTCATCTTTGCAGTCGAAGGCGGAAATATCGCACATAACGTAATAGGCGCCTTTGGGGACGTGGCAGCGGAAGCCGATTTTTTCAAGGATACCGACGAGATGATCGCGTTTGGCCTGGTAAGTGGCGCTGAGGCCCGCGAAATAGCTATCAGGCATATTTAGGGCGGTGATGCCGGCGTACTGGAAGGGCGTGGCGGCACCGACGGTCAGGAAATCGTGAACTTTGCGGATGGAGTTGCTGAGTTCGGGCGGGGCGATGACCCAGCCGACGCGCCAACCGGTGACGGAGAAAGTTTTGCTGAGGCTATTGATGGCGACGGTGCGATTGCGGAGAGTGCCGAGGCTGATGGGCGCGATGTGTTTTTCGTTATCGAAAATGATGTGTTCGTAAATTTCATCGCAGATGACGAGGCAATCGAACTCTTCGCAGAGGTCGGCGAGGGCTTTGAGCTGGGCGAGTGAAAAGACTTTGCCCGTCGGATTGTTGGGCGAATTGATAATGACGGCGCGGGTTTTCGAGGTGAACGGCAGCGCGCAGTTCTTCCTTGCTGAAATCCCAATTCGGCGGATGAAGCGAAACGTAGCGAATGCTGGCGCCGCTTAGTTGGGAATCAGGCCAATAGTTTTCGTAAAAGGGTTCAAAGACAATGACTTCGTCGCCCTGATTGAGCAAAGCTAGGAGCGAAGCAATCATGCCTTCGGTGGCGCCGCAGCAGACGGTGACTTCACGTTCGGGGTCGATGTCAAGGTTGTAGAAGCGTTTGTAGGACTGGCAAATGGCATCGCGGAAGGGCTTGATACCCCAAGTAATGGGATATTGATTGAAATCGTCGGCAATGGCCTTTTGAGCAGCAGCTTTGAGCTCGGCGGGAGCGGGAAAATCAGGGAAGCCTTGAGCGAGATTGACGGCGCCGTATTTGAGGGCAAGGCGGGTCATTTCGCGGATGACGGACTCGCGAAATTCACCGATGCGAGTGGCTTGGAAGCGGCGGGCGGTGGAGGTGGCCATTGGAGATATTCTAGCGTTTGCGGCAAGAAACTCGGTGGCGGAGCGCGTTTCCGCTAATGGCGCTTCTTTTTGCGGTGATGGATTTTGGCGTTCGTCTTGGGGCGCTTAGCGGCGACAACCACTTTGGGCTCGGGTTTGGGGATGTAGGGCGGAATGTCGGCCTTGGTGCCGGCGTAGAGGCGGCGGTAGACTTCGGCGTTGCGAAGGACGATTTGGATATAGCCGCGCGTTTCGTGGAAGGGGACGACCTCGGTAAATTCAGCGGGTTCATGGAAGGGTCCCCAAGTGCTCCAAAGCGCTGTGCGGCCGGGTCCGGCGTTATAGGAGGCGAGAGCTTTTTCTGGCTCGCCATTGCTGTGGTCGAGAAGGGTTTTGAAGAAATAGGTGCCGAATTGGATGTTGCGGTCGGCCGTTAAAAGATCGCTCGCGGAGAAGCGGCGTATGCCGAAGTGGCGCGCTATGCCGCGGCCCGTGCTGGGTAGAACCTGCATCAGACCGTAAGCGTTGGCGTGCGAAATGGAGTGGGTATTGAATTCCGATTCCTGGCGAATGAGGGCAGCCACCAGGAATGGATCGAGATTTTGTTCCTGGCTGTAATGCTCAATGGCCGCGCGGAAGGGAAATGGAAAAGCGAGACGCCAAAATTCCAGAGGCGCTTGATCAAGAGGCATGTAGAGATAGCCTGGAGCGAAGGTTTTGATGTAGCGCAAGGCTTCGTCTGGGGCGCCGTGGCCGGAGGCGAACTTAGCGAGTTCGAAGGCATACACGTTGGCTTGACCTTCTTCGTTGCGGGAACCATATTTCAATTCGTCTTCAGCCATATCGTGCATGCCGCTGGCGAGCAACATGGTGGCGCGAGCGACGCGCTTCTGGACCAATGGACCGCCAGTGAAGCTGGGGAACTGCGGGCGGTTGGGCCAGGCAATGGTTTGCAGCAGGGAAAGGCACGAGGCATCGGGCTGAACCGAGTTGAGTGGCGGAGATTTGATACGAGCTTGGGCAAGGGTAGCGAAGTAGGTATTAGGGAAATGCGCGATGAGAACGTCGTAATCGGCGCGAGCTTCCGCGACAGCATTCTTCTTTTCGGCGAGACGGCCGAGAAAATAGAGGCCATCGGAGGTATCGGTCGCCGTTGGATAGGTCTTGAGGAAGTTCAGGAGCAAATCGCGGGCATCGGCCTGCTCGGTGTGATAGGCATCGAAGGCGGCACGCCAGGCGCACCAAGCGGCGCGGTCGTTCTTGGCGAAGCCGGTGGCGCAGGCGCGATAGAGCGGGATGTAGGTAGCCGCGTCGTTATCGGTGCGGGCTTGATCGGCGACATTAATGAGGGCGTCCAAACGCCACTCGGAGTTAGGGTGGCTGCGGGCGAGTTCTTCGAGGTAGGCCTTCACGTCGGATTTCTTGTCTAAATGACGGGCGCAGCGGACGAGATAAGCCTGACGTTCGGCGTCGGCTTCGGAATCTTCCACTTGCAGAGCCTTGAGGTATTCAAAAGCATCGGAGACTCTTCCGGCGCGGAAATCAGCTTCGCCAAGGCGCACGCGGGCTTGGTCTTTCTGAACACCGGTGAGTTGCGGGATCGCCGCTGTGAGTTCGTTCTTGGCTTCGGCTGTGCGGCGGGCGTCTAATAATTTTTCGGCGCGGCCCAGCATGGCGGCAGGCATCACGGGCGGATAACCATCGGCCAGCTTGGTCTTCAGATCGGCCAAGGCTGTGGCGGCATCAGCGGCTTCCTTGGAATTCGGGTACACGTAGTAGACGCGCTGATAATACTCGGCGGCCTGCGGCAGATCGGCATTGGCCTGCAGGCAGCGGGCAAGCAGAAGAGTGGCCTGGGGCTGAGGAATTTTATCGAAGTATTTCTTGACCAGATCAAAAGCCTGTTTGGGATTGCCGGAATCAAGATAGGCAGCGACGCCGACCGCGGCGGCGGGACCGGTCATCGGGGAAAGGAGTTGCTGATTGAAGATCTGGGTAACGGATTTGCCGACTTCGGAATAGTTCTTAAGTTGATACTCGGCCTGCGCGCGATAGTACTGAGCGTAGTCGTTCAGTTGCGGCACTTTGACGGCGGCCAGGTTAGCCTGTTCTAAGGCCGTAGCGGGGTTGTTCAGTTCGAGATATTGTTTGGCTAATGAAATATTAGCGGCGGGGCCGGAGGCTTGAGGTTTGGGAGGGCCGACAGGTTTGGGCGGCGCTTTCTTCTTTCCTTTGGCGACGGCTTTGCCCTTGTGGACCGGCCGATGCTTTTTAGATTTTGCGGCGCTTGCGGCAGCATGCAGATTCGTCGAACCGGGGACCATGAAAAAAAGCACGAACAGAGATAGAAACGAAGGGTTTGCCAACTTATGCCAATTCACCGGGGTAATCCGCTCCCAACTTTGTACTGTCGCCTTGCAAGATCGTTCTCACTAGTTCTTTATGAAAGTAATCGGTCATAGACGGCAAAATCATAAACTGCTGACGAAAAGTTTCGCGGGCTTTATCGATCTCACTGCCCAGCACGACATAAAGATCGCCTTGTTCGCGAGCGGCGCGGCAGGCAGAAGGCTTGAGAAGCTCCATCTCGGCGACGGTTACGCGCGCGAAACGAGAGGCTTCGGAGTGCAAGGCGCGCTGGTCGGCGGGCATGTCGGTATAGAGAGGGAGACGGCGCTCGGGCGCGGCGGGTTGCGGATCAGCGGTCTCCGGCAGCAGCGGGGCAATCTGGATGTTGACCGGCACTTTGCGCTCCAGCGCGCTGGAGGCCATGTTGGCGACTAACTCGAGCGGGTCAACCTCAGATTCTTCGGCGGCTGCAAACAAGATGGCTACAACGCGCGAGCCGTTCACGATGGGGAACAGGTAAGCCAATTTGCCCGGACTGCTGAGAGCCGCACCCACTTCACCGCTGGTGCGCAAAGCGGTGACGGCTTCCTTCGAACGAATCACGCTATCGAAGGCGGCGGTGGTTTTGATTTGAAGCGTGATGTCGAGCGAGAGATTGAGATTCACCCAGCCGCGCACACGCAGAGTTTCTCCTTGCACGGCGAAGAGGGCCGTTTGGCGAGCATAGTTAGCGGCGCCTTCCATTACAAGGCGAATCCAATCGGCTTCCTTTTCGTACAGACGGAAACGGCGGAAAAGCTGATTGAGTTCATGTGCAATTTGGACCCGCGCGGACTGCGAGGACTGAAGACAAGCGGCGTTAAATTCGCGCTTGAGCTGATCCCATTCAGGTTCGGTCTGGGGGGTGGGTGTCATTTCTGGGCCAGCTTTTCGGTAGCAGAGGCGGCCGGGGAAGCGGCGGGCGGAGGAGCAAGAATGCTGACGATGTGTAGTTGGCGATCGCCATTGAGAAGATCGAAAACGAGTTGGCCATCGCTGTTGCTGACGGCATCGCCATTCCAATCTTCCCCGTGCTGAAGGGCGATCACTTTATAAAGATGAAGCTTGGGCCAGCCGCTATCGAAGGTGAGATCGAAGGCACCGGAGACTTTTTCGAAATCTTCGTTGAGGCTGAGGCTTAGATCGGTTCCCGCAAAGCTGCCAACGGCGTGGAGGCTACGAAGCGTGTCGGCGCCCGTGCCAGCGCTATCGAACTCGCCATCGGCGTTGACGACACCGCCGCCCCAGTGATAGCCGCTTAGCGTGCCTTTGAAATGTGCAGCCGGAACGCGGGCTTTGAGATCGATGACGCCGGAGCCGTTCAGGGAGAGGTCGGGCGAATGAAGATCAAGAGAAGTAATTTGCAGATTGGCGGCTTGCCAAACGAAGTGGGTGTTGAGCGGGCCGAGATCGTTTTTGTTCAGGTGTAAGTGAGCGACGGACAGGTCGCCATCGAGGTTGCGGGCGGCCATCCAATCGGGGACGGTGCGTTTGGTGAAGGGAAGACGAGCCAGCAAACCGGGCTCGCGCCAAGCAGGTTCGAGAGCGGCGGTGAGCTTCTGAAAATCGACGTCCTGCAACTCCAGATGAATGTGTTCCTGGCGTTTGGCTGTTTGGTTATAGCGGTAGCTGCCTTGCACGGGAAGGTCGTCAATGGTGGCGGAGAGGCGCGAAAGATCAAAGGTTTCGGGAGTGAAAGCGACGCGGCCTTGCGCACGTTTTAGAGGCACAGAGACGGCTGGCGTTGTCAGCGTCGCGCTTGAGAATTGGAACTGACCGGACCAACCGGCGGGCGTGGTGGTGGCGTTATCGTAATGCAGATCACCAGTGATGGTTCCTTCTTTGCCGCCGCTAAAGGCAGCAAGTGCGGCTGGAGCGCCGAACCAGGCCTGGGCAGTGTTCTTCAAGGTATCGATGGAAACGCCGTTGACGTTGATATCGGCAGAAAGATGTTGGTTGGTCCAGGAATAATCACCGCCGATTTGCATAGTGCCGCCGCCGGTCTCTTGGAGAGTGGCCGGTTCCAGTTGTAGACCATCGGGCAGGATTTTCATTTGTGCGCCAGCCGCTTCAATGGGAGCGATGTCGGGCAGTTTCGCGACCGCTTTATGGATGGACACTTCACCGAGGAAGCCAGTGTCGTTGGAATAGCCAACCACGCCGTCGAGAGCGCCGGTGAGGGCGATGCCGGCGGGAACGGCGAAGCCCATGCGGCGGGCCAGTGGCAAGAGTGATTCCAGGGGCGCTTGGTTTAGGGAAGTCATGAGTGTCCAAGTGGGTTTGGTAAGAAAGTCGTTGACCTTTACTTGGACAGCGGCGGGAACGGCTTCGCCGGAATGTTGCGGGAGAGTGCGGAGATCGAGATGGTGGGCGATCAGGTCGATGGTGCCTTCGTATGGGACACGCCAATCGTCGCCGCTGGAAGGGAGGAGATCCCAGCGGTGGACGTCTTGCAGGTGAAGATCGGCGATGACTTTCAGGTTGGCGAGGGGGCCGGCGATTCTGGCGCGGGAACTGAGAGTGCCGTGAACGCCGACATCGTGGCCTTCGATCAGGGTGGTGATTTCGGATAGATCACTGGGAAGAAGCGTGACGTCTGCTTCCAATTGATTGGCTTGTTGCGGCGAGCCTGGATTGGCGAGCCAGTTCATAGAGCCGCGGAGTGCGCCGAAGCCATTGCCGGCACGATCTGTCCGGGCAGGGGAACCGGCAAAATTAAGGGTGACGCGGCCGGAGTATTCGGGGTAAACGGAGATGTCCGCGCCAGTGATGTAGAGGGTGGTTTTGCGCGTGCCGAGTTTGAAATCGAGCCGGCCGTTGGTGATTTGAATGGCGGGGATGAGACTAAGCGGGAGATGGCGCGGGATTGTAATGCGCTGAACAAATTCGACGACGTTCCAGGCGCCGTCGTCGCGTTTGACAATGTTGAGAGACGGATCTGTAAGGCGGAGGCTGGCGAAGCGGATTTGGCCGGTGAGGAGCTTGTCGATGCGGAGGCGCGCTTCAAGACCGGAACGGGAGGCGAAGGGCTCCAGGCCGAAGGTGGGATCTTCGCCGATGGTGACGTTTTCGAGCGAGAAGCCGGGGACGGGCAGGACGCGATAGTAGACCTTATCGAAAGAGACGCGGCGACCGAGGGAGGATTCAAGAGCCTGCTTGATGCTGGCCGAAAAGCGTGCGGCGTTCACGAACGGGGCCGCGATACTGATGACGATGAACGCCAGCAGGCCGAACAAGACGAGGAGCGCGAGGATGCGGCGGCGGGATGTGGTTGGCGGTGGCGTGGCTTCTGAAATGGCGGTCGTCTCCAAGACGCTCAGGCGGAGCGTTTGGCGTAAAGATCATTTGCGCCTGTTGAGATTGATTATAACGTTGCGGCGAGGCGGGAACGAGTGCGCAGGGAACGCCACGGCGAGTTACATCTTGGGCGGATGGGTGGTGACGGGACGAGGCTGAATTTCGAGAGCGACGTCTCCCCCCTCAGGCATGCGTTTATAGCGGACAGTCACACGGCTGCGAAGTTTGATGGTGGCCTTATTCATCTTAGTGGCCGGAGTAACGACGAAGCTGCGGCTTTCGGTGGGATGACCCACGAGAGTGCGACTGACTTTGATGTGGGTGGCGTCAAGTTCCACAATCGTGCCCGCGAAGAATTGGGCACGTGGTACGGCTGTTGTGGGCGGCACCACTGTTACGGCGGGCGGTACGACGGTTTGAGCAGATCCGAGGACGGGTGCAGTCAACATCAAGCCAACCAAAACTGATCGAAGCTTTGTCATTGCCGATTTCCCTTGTTTAACACAGTCAGCTTAGAAAACAACGGCCGGATGATACAAATTAGGGATTTTTAACTCGCCAATGGCGATTAAGTCGCCTGAGCGAGACAAAGCTTTGATCAAAGGAGACCCGGGAGTTACGACGAAAGGGGATGTGCGGAATTCGCGGCCGTGGCGAATGTGGGCTTCAACAACAGAATCGAAATATTCGGCCGGCAGATGGGGCAGCATTTGAGCGATAGGGATGAGCGCCTTTTCCGAGAGTCGGTTTTCGGCGGCGAAGGCAGCGAGTTGGTCGAGCGTGTGCGCCTGTTCGACAGAGTATTCGCCGGCGTGGGTGCGTCGCAAGCAACTTAAAAGAGCGCCGCAACCGAGGCGCTGGCCCAGATCGTGCGCGATAGAACGAATATAAGTACCAGCCGTGCAACCGATAACTACGGTTAGTTTATCGGCGGCCATGTTTAGCACGTCAAGTTGCTTCACTTCCACTGCGACAGGCTTCAGTTCAACTTCGATATTCTGGCGCGCGAGTTTGTAGGCAGGCACGCCTTTGACCTTTTTGGCGGAAACGGGCGGCGGCGTTTGTTGAAAGGAGCCGCGGAACTCGGCGAGTGCGGCAAGAATGGTTTCGAGAGGCGGCAACGGCGTGTTCGTAGCGGTAATAACACCTTCGGCATCGTAAGTATCCGATGTTTCGCCAAAGGTAATTTCGGCGCGGTAGGTTTTTTCGGATTTGCCATAGAACTGCGCCAGACGGGTGGCGTTGCCTGTCACAATTACGAGCAGGCCAGTGGCCATCGGGTCGAGCGTACCCAAATGACCAGCGCGTTTCGTGCCGGCGATCTTCCGCCAGCGGTTCACCACGTCATGGCTTGTGCAGCCAGCGGGCTTGTCAATAAGGATGAGTCCATTCATGCTTGGGCTTACGTTAGTCTGATGATTAGGAGAACCAGCCCCACCATTGGAAGAAGAAGCGCTCGGTAAGGCATACGATTCACGGCTCATGAAGAGGCTTCTACGCTATCTGAAGCCTTATTGGCGTTTTGTGGCCGCGTCGCTGGCTCTGCTGGTCGTCGATTCTCTTCTCCAGAGTATCGGACCGCTGATTACGAAGATGGCTGTGGACCGGTATCTAGTTCCGACGAAGCAGGGTTCGCCGCTTTTTCCGTGGCTGAATAGCTGGCTTTCGCCGGATGCACTGGCCGGGTTGGCACAACTGGGAACCATCTATTTCACTGTGGTGGTGCTGGGGTTCGCGTTCGATTTCGGGCAGACGTATTTGATGCAGTGGACGGGACAGCGGGCGATGTTCGACTTGCGGCGTCAGTTGATGGCGCATTTGCAAACGCTTGATTTGGCTTTCTTTGACCGGAACCCGGTGGGCCGGTTGGTTACACGAGTGACGAGCGATGTGGATGTGTTGAACGATTTGTTCACCTCGGGACTAGTGACGATTATTGGCGACCTGCTGGCGCTTTCGTTTATTGTGGCGGCCATGTTTAAGCTGAGCCCCGGGATGGCTGGGTTCATGATGGCAGTGCTGCCTTTTGTAGTGATGGTGACGATGAAGTTTCGCAGAACCGCATCGCAAAGCTTCCGGCGCATTCGATTGGCAGTGGCGAAGATCAATGCGTACCTGCAGGAACATGTAGCCGGAATTGCGGTGCTGCAGCTATTCAATCGCGAAGAGAAAAGCGCGGAAGAGTTTGAAGGCATTAACCGCGACCATATGCTCGCTTTCAAAGATTCGGTAATTGCGTACGGCTGGTTTTATCCGGTGGTTGAATTTCTAGGGATGCTTGCGCTGGCGCTGCTGCTGGCGTATGGTGGCTTTCGTATTAAGCAAGGGGCGCTATCGATTGGCGTTTTGGTCGCTTTCTTTCAGTATGGGTTGCGATTCTTCCGGCCCATTCAGGATTTGAGCGAGAAGTACAACATCCTACAGGGCGCGATGGCGGCGTCCGAGCGCATTTTCAGGCTGCTGGATACGAAGCCGGCGATTGTGCCGCCAGCTTCGGCAATCGCTTTGCCGGCCGGGCCGCTGACGGTGGAATTCGATCATGTCTGGTTCGCCTACAACGGGGAAGATTGGGTATTGAAAGACGTGACTTTTACGGTGGCAGCCGGCGAAACGGTGGCGATCGTGGGGCATACAGGCGCAGGCAAAACGACTATTACAAACCTGCTGCTGCGCTTTTACGATGTGCAGCGCGGAGTGATTCGCATTGGCGGCATCGATGTAAAGGCCTTTGATCCGGCTGAGTTACGAAAACACTTTGGGGTTGTATTGCAGGACCCGTTTTTGTTCACAGGGACAATTGAAAGCAACATACGGTTAGGAACGGCGGGCATTTCAGATGAAGCTGTACGGGTGGCCGCCGAGCGCGTCAATCTGTTGGATTTTGTCGAGCAAATGCCGGAGAAGTTCGCCACACCCGTGCGCGAACGCGGCCAAGGGTTGTCAACCGGACAGAAGCAGTTGATCAGTTTTGCCAGAGCACTGGCGCACAATCCACGCATTTTGATTTTGGACGAAGCTACATCCAGTGTCGATACCGACACGGAATTGCGTGTACGTGCGGCCTTGAACCGGCTGGTGGAGAACCGGACTTCGGTGGTGATTGCGCACCGCTTATCAACGATTCAACGGGCCGACCGCATTATCGTGATGCATCGCGGGCAACTACGCGAGATGGGCACGCACCGCCAGTTGCTGGCGCAGCGTGATATCTACTGGAAGCTGTATCAGTTGCAGTACAAGGAGCAAGAACTTGAGCGGCGACAGGAATTCGCGCCTCAACAGGCATAAGGCCCCGGTCAATCCGCCCAACCGTGCGGTTCGGACGTTTGGCAAGCTGCGGGTGCGTCAGAAGCTAGCCTTCCTGCATAACTTCTTTTTTCTGATGTTGGCGGTGAGCGTTTATTTGTCGGTAATTCCGCTGTTTTCAAGCCACATCGAACAGGCTAAACAGCGCGAGTTGAAAGAGATTTCGCAGATCTTCGCGGCCGGTCTACCCATGAGCCAGCAGGGGCCGGAAACGCAAGAGTTTGGCGCTTACGAATATCAGCAAGGGTCAGCCGTCGAAACAGCGTTGAGCGCCGATGGTCAGAAGTATTTGCGCGATCATTCGAACGGCACCTGGCAGCAAGGGCAGGACATGCTGTTCCGGACGGCGGCTCAAGATGGCCAATATAGGCGCGTGCATCTTTCCCACGAGTTTTACGACAGTGCGCTCCGACAGGCGCGGATCCGGGTATTTGCAGTATTGGGCACCATGTATTTGCTTTCCATTGTGGTGATGGAGTTCATCATCATGCCGCAGTATGTCTACCAGCCGCTCACGCTGATGCTGAAAGCGGACGAGGCCACCCAAACGGGCGACCGCGAGCATGAGCTGATAGACGACCGATTCATCCTAGACGACGAAATTGGCTACATCATGCGATCGCGCAACGCCACGGTAGGGCAATTGAGGCAGCAGGAAGACGATCTGGAAAACGCTCTGAAGAAGCTTGAAGAGCAAGACCGGTTAGTAAGCTTAGGTTTGTTAAGTACCAGCGTGGCGCATGAGTTAAACACGCCCCTAGCGGTGCTCCAAGGGTCGATCGAAAAATTGCTGGAAACAAAACACGACGGGCCGACCCTGGAACGCTTAGCCCGCATGCTGCGAGTGACCCAGCGGCTGCGCAAGATCAGCGAAGGATTGGTGGATTTTGCGCGCGTGCGCAAGGAAAGCACTGAGCCACTGGTGCTTCGCGATTTGATTGACGAGAGTTGGAATTTGGTGGCGATTGACGAAAAAGCCTCTGCTGTGAATTTTCTGAATTGCGTGCGAGACAGCGATGCGGTGATTGGCAACGCCGACCGCCTGGTGCAGGTCTTCGTGAATTTGCTGCGCAATGCGCTGATGGCTATTCCGCTGGGCGGCGAGATTATCGTGGAATCGCGCTTGACGCAGCGGGGCAATCAGAGTTGGGTTGCGTGCACGGTGATGGACGATGGTCCGGGCATCCCGGCACATGTTTTATCAAAGGTATTTGAGGCGTTTGTGACAACAAGGCTGGATGCGCGCGGTACGGGATTGGGTCTGACGGTGGCGGAAGGAATCGTGACGCAGTTGGGCGGGACTATCACCGCTGCCAACCGGCCCCAAGGCGGCGCGTCTTTAGAGGTAATGTTGCCGGCCGCGGGTATTGAGATTAAATGAACAGCGAAGAAACGTTAGCGTCGGTAGGAATGGTTGATGTCGCCGTGCTGGACGACGATATCGACTTCCGGAACTATATCGAAGACCTTTTGCGCGATGAAGGCGGCTTTTCGGTGCGCACGTTTGCCGAACAAGAAGACTTGTTCGCAGCCGCGGAAACGCGCATTCCCGATATTGTGCTGCTCGACATGAAGATGGGCACCGTGACGGGCGAAGAAGTGCTGGAGCAATTGTTCACCCGCTGGCCGGAGATGTGCATTATCGTGATCACCGGCTACCCTTCGCTCGAAAATATGCGGGCGACCTTCAAGCTACGGGTTTTTGACTATCTGGCGAAGCCATTTTCGCTGGCGCAATTGCGGCAGACGCTACAGAATGCGGTGGAGAAGTTCGGGCTGGGGCGAACGCCGCAGGACCTATTGCGAGAGCGATTAGGGCACAGGATTAAGCTGTTGCGCGTAGAACGTGGATGGTCCTTAAAAGATCTGGCCGCTGCGACGAAATTAAGTGTTTCACAGATCAGTTCCATTGAACGCGGCGCGAATTTGCCTAGCGTAGAGAGTCTGCTGGCCATCTGCCGGGCATTTGAACGCAAACCGTCTGAGGTACTTACTTCCATCGGGTTTTAGTAAGCTAGGAGAGGATTTACCAACCCGCAATAAAACCCGCTTACCGCGTGCGGCTCCGCCGGGGAGTGCGTACGAATCTTCTGAATGCAAATTTTCCGAACTAGTCTTGTGCTTTGTCTGACGATCCTGTCTTCAGCACAACAAAATGCTCCGCAACTGACGATAGGCGCGGCGCCCCGGTTTCCTTTTGCCGAGAAGCTGGTTTACCGGGTGGGATGGCGCATGGTGACAGCCGGGCAAGCCGAATTGAAATTGACAGCGCCGGACAGTAACGGGTGGCAATTGGATTTGCAGATTACCAGCGCTGGATTAGTGAACCAGTTGTATCGCGTGCAAGACAACTACAAGTTGACAACCACTGAAAAGTTTTGCGCTACTAGCGTGAATCTTGACGCGCAAGAAGGCAAGCATCACACCACGACGTCGATCGCCTTTGATAATCAGAGTCACAAATTGCATGCCACGTTGAAAGACCTGGTCACCAACGAAAACAAGAAGAACGATTTGGATATTCCACCTTGCGCCTACGATATTGCCGGTGCGCTGATGACGCTACGCTCTTCGGACTTGCAGCCGGGTATGAAGTTCAGCCTGCCGATCACCAACGGAAAGAAATTGGCGGATGTGAGGGTAGAGGGGCTGGGCAGAGAGAAAATTACGCTGAATGGGAAAACGTACAACACGATTCGTTACGAGACATTTATCTTTGACAACGTGTTGTATCGCAGAAAAGGGCGGTTGCTGATTTGGATCAGTGAGGACGGCCAACGTTTACCTGTGCAAATGCGTTTCGTTTTCGGCTTTCCCCTTGGCGACATTACTTTGGAACTTGATAAATCCGAACGGCTCTAAGCGTCTGGAGGCAACCAAAGGGCGGCTGTTTACGTCATGATATTGAATATGTGGGTACGTTTTTGTTTGTCCTTCCTGGTAGCGAGCATTCTGATTTGGGCCCAAACCCAAATGAATGTGGAGCAACTGGCGGATTTCGTTCGCTCCGAACTGGCGCTCAAGCAGCATAGCGATAAGCAAATTGCCGCCGGCGTGCGCGGTATCCAGTTGAATGAGAAGTTGACGGACAAGACGATTATCGACTTGCAGGCGCAAGGAGCGGGGCCAAAAACGGTTGAAGCACTGAAGGCGCTCCGTGACCAGACGGCTAATATGAAGCCGCCCACTCATGACGCCACGGCCTCTCCAGAGACCACGCCCGATCAGCAGGCAGCCGGAGAAGGTACGTCCCTCACTCCGAAAGCTCCACCTGTGCCGCCGCCAAGCGAAGCGAAGCAGCATGAAATTTTGGAATCGATTCGCCAATACGCGCTCACCTATACAAAAAGCTTGCCGAATTTTTTTTGCGTTGAGGTCACGCGCCAATTCGTCGATCCGAATGGCGGCCAAAGTTACCGGAGTTCGGGGACGATTCTGGCGAAGGTTGGCTACAACGAGGGGCAGGAGCATTACAACGTGTACTCCGTGAATGGGAAGCTGACGGAGACCACTATGGACGATGTGAAGTCGGGTGGCGCCACCTCCACAGGTGAGTTTTATAGTTTAATGAAGACGATCTTCGATCCAGTGAGCGAACCTGAATTTCACTGGGATCACTGGGCAAAGTTGCGCGACAGACGCATGGCCGTTTTCAATTACTTCATCGACAGTGGCCATTCGATCTGGTATTTGGAAGACAAAAACTCCGGGCAACGGATCAAGACGGCCTATAAGGGATTAATTTATGGCGACCCGGTGACAGGCGAGATTGACAGGATCAGTTTTGAGGCTGTTGACATTCCAAAATCATTCCCGATTAGCAAAACAAGCGAGATTCTGGATTACGATCTCATCGCTATTTCAGGACAGAAGTTTATGCTGCCACTGTCGGCAAAGCTCTGGATGAAAGGCGGCCGCGAGAGTTCGAAGAACGAAATTGAATTCCGCATGTACCGGAAATATGAGGCCGATTCGTTCATCAAGTACAACTTGGACCCCACCGCCGCGGATCCAGTGCCGGAAAGCAAGACTCAGGAGACACCCGCTACGAGCGAGCACCTGAAGCCGGCTGAAACGAACAAACCAGCGGAGCAAGCGCCGCCAGCGCAACAACCGAGGAAGCCGAACCCATTTATTCTGCCGACGACGGAAGACCTTCCGCCACCGCCGCCGAAATAGCATTGAGCGTGCGGTCTAAACAAGTGGAGCGATTTTCGGCATTGACCGCCACCACGTGCGAAGTTTTCGTGGATGGACGCCAACGGCTGAACATGCGTTCGGATACGTAGCCGGTAAAGACAGACACAAGCGGGATCTGCGCAGCGGCAGCAACATGTTGGCCCGCGGAATCATAGCCCACGTAAACGTGGCTTTGCGCAATGTGGCTGGCAAATGAGGCGTAGCTGCCATCGTGAACATGCAGCAGTGCGGGTTGGTTGATTTTCGCAACCAGCGCATTAACCCGGTCGGCTTCTTCACCGCCGGCACCGCGGTCAAGCACGATCACGCGCTTGTATGAGAGTAGCTTTTGCAAGACCGCAAATTCAAAGTCGTCATCAATTCGCTTGCTTGAGTTGTCTCCCACTCCGAGACTGACGGCAATATCGGCCAAACGCGGCTGGCTCACTGGCGCGACGTATGGGACATGTCGTGGAATATCGAAGACCTCGCTCAGCCATTGAGACGTCAGTTCTGGCAACGGAGCATCACCGGCGCCCCCAAAAGCCCTGCTCTCGAAAAAGAAATAACGCGCATCGTCGCAAACCGGAAGGAGACCGAGTTGGGTTAAGCGCGAGTCCGGATCGATGACAACAGAACTGAGTTCGTCGATAGAGCTACGCAATTCAGCGGCAGCCAAGAGTCGTTCGCGCAATAAGCTGCCGCGCCCATAAGAAACGGAAATAGGAAAAATACGCGGATCAGCCGCGAACATTTCGGCGTTCTTGGCCGGGCCGACCAGGCAGATTTCGGCATCGGGAAAACGTTCTTTGGCAGCCGACAGGGCGACGCTGGTGACAGCGACATCGGCGCCCAAGGTAACGCGCGAAAGAACAAACACGCGATGCACTTCCCCGCCCTGAAAGCGCCGCACCTGGCGGACACGCCGGTAACGAAGCAGCATTTCTTCAACGTTGTAATCGGGCAGAGCGCGGCTGATGACATGCGCGAACAGGCGTGCGTAGACATCGCACAACGCCGGCTCAAAAAGGTCGCCAAGTTGTTCAATGACGATTCCGAAAAGCGCGCGGGTCGCGTTCGTGGAGAGGAACTGATCGTCTTCGTCGAGAGCACGGGTGATCAGGTCATCGAGCGCGCGCGTGGGCCAAGTCCCATCCTTCAGACAAGCGTCCAGGATTTCACGCGCAAGCTCATTAGCCGGTATACTTGCCAAGCAATAGCCCCAATCGGTCCTTAGTTTCTTGCGGAACAGTTTTCATATCGGTGAGAATGGCGTGTTTGAGAGCGGAGCCGCATTTGCAAGTGCGGCCGGCGGGAATGGTCTTCACGATTTGGCGCACGAGCTTACAGGCGTTTTCAGCATTCTGCGTAAGGGTCGCGATAATTTGGTCAACTGTGACAGCGTCGTGCTCTTCATGCCAGCAATCGTAATCGGTCACCATGGCAATGGTCACGTAGCAGATTTCGGCTTCGCGGGCGAGCTTTGCTTCCTGCAGATTCGTCATACCGATGACGTCCATGCCCCAGCTGCGATACACATTCGATTCGGCGCGGGTGGAGAAAGCCGGCCCTTCCATGCAGAGATAAGTGCCACCCAGTTTGCTGGTGATGCCGGTTTGCTGGGCGCAGGTGTGAGCCGCGGAAGAGAGTTGCGGGCAGATGGGATCGGCAAAACTAATGTGGGCCACGACGCCATTGCCAAAGAAGGTAGAAACGCGGCCACGCGTGCGGTCAAAAAACTGATCCGGTATGACGAAATCGAGAGGCTTATGCTCGATCTTCATCGAGCCTACAGCGGAGAGCGAAAGGATACGCTCGACTCCCAACATTTTCATGCCGTAGATATTGGCGCGAAAGTTCAGCTCCGAGGGTGAAATCTTATGGCCGCGGGCGTGACGGGGGAGAAAGGCGACCTCATGGCCCTCGAGAGTGCCAACGATGTAAGCGTCCGAAGGGTCGCCAAAAGGGGTGTTAAGACGAATTTCTTCGCGAGCCTCAAACCCAGCCATGGAGTAAAGACCACTGCCACCAATAATTCCAATTTCTGCTTTCTGACTCAAAAACGTTCTCCTATGATTTTCGAATTAGTTCAACAATCGCGGCAAGCGCGGTATACGGATCTTCTATTTTCGCAGCAACGCGGGCTGCGTGTTCATGAATCGCGGCTGTGGGGAGAGAATCGAGCAATTCGTCGCGCAGGAGTTCAGCAAGCCTAAAGGTCCAAGAGCCGACGCTGCCGCTTCTTATGCCACGCATTTCGACAACATCATGGATGACTTGGATGAGGTCATCGACACCTGATCCATCGGTGGCAACGACGCGGCGGATAGGGGATGCGGTGTGAGAACCAGCGTCGCTGGCAACACTCTGCATGGCGCGGATGTCTTGTTCGAGACGGGCAGCGCCGGGGAGGTCGGCTTTGTTGATGGCGAAGACGTCGGCGATTTCCATGACGCCGGCCTTGATGGCTTGAACATCATCCCCTAAACCGGGCACGACAACGACGACGGTCACATCGGCGAGGCGGGCGATCGCGACTTCATCTTGACCGACGCCAAGTGTTTCGACGATGATGTAATCGCGACCGGCGGCATCGAGCAAGAGAGCCAGTTCGAGCGTACCGCGTGCGAGGCCGCCGAGTTTGCCACGACTGGCCATAGAGCGGATAAACACGCCGGGATCGGCGTGATGACGTTGCATACGGATACGGTCGCCGAGAATGGCGCCGTGGGTGAAGGGGCTGGACGGATCGACAGCAATGACGCCGACGGTTTTACCCCCTTCGCGAATCATGCTGACCATTTGATCGACAAGAGTGCTCTTACCCGCGCCAGGCGGGCCGGTGACGCCGATGATCAAGGCGCGCCCAGTCTGGCGAAAGAGCGAGGAGATGAGCTCGCGCCCGAATGGGGACTGATTTTCAATGAGCGAAGCTGCGCGGGCAAGGGAGCGAAGGTCGCCAGCAAGGATTTTGGAGCGAAGCGTAGGGAGGTCAACGGTGGCTATAGTCGCACCTATTCTTTCAACAACTGCCGGGCGATCACGAGACGCTGAATTTCGCTTGTGCCCTCGCCAATGGTGCAAAGCTTGACGTCGCGGTAGAACTTTTCCACCGGATAGTCTTTGATGAAGCCGTAACCGCCATGAATTTGTAGAGCTTGGTCGGCCGCTTTAACAGCCATCTCTGACGCGAACAGTTTGGCCATGGCCGATTCTTTGGTGATGCGTTTGCCTTGATCTTTCATCGCGCCGGCGCGGTAGATCAGCCAGCGAGCGGCTTCGATGTCGGTGGCCATGTTAGCTAGCTTGTCTTGAATCGCCTGAAACTCGGAAATCGAGCGGCCAAACTGTTTGCGCGTTTTGGAGTATTTCAAACCTGCGTCGAAGGCGCCTTGCGCGATCCCAAGGGAGAGTGCGGCAATGGAGATGCGGCCTCCGTCAAGAATGCGCAGGCTATCGACAAAGCCTTCGCCTTGCTTGCCAAGAAGCTGCGTCTGCGGCAGTTTGCAATCGGTGAACAGCACTTCGCCGGTGGCGCTGGCGCGCATGCCAAGCTTGTTCTCTTTCTTGCCCACCCGGAAACCAGCCATGCCTTTTTCAAGAACGAAGGCGCTGATGCCATGTTGCGAGGCAGCGCGGTCAGTTACGGCCATGGCGACACACACATCGGCATAGTGGGCGTTAGTCGTAAAAGTTTTGCCTCCGTTCAGGAGCCACTCACCATCCTTCAGAACTGCGGTAGATCGCGTGCCTGCTGCGTCGGAACCGGCCTCGGGCTCAGTCAGCGACCAGCAGCCAATCCACTCACCCGTGGCTAGTTTCGGAATATACTTCTTACGTTGCTCGTCGTTCCCGGCTAGGAAGATGTGATTGGTACAAAGCGAGTTATGCGCAGCTACAATAAGGGCAACGCTAGCATCAACCCGGGCGAGTTCTTCGATGATAATGGAATACTCGATATAACCTAGTCCGGCGCCGCCTAAGTCTTCCGGAAAGATGGCACCGAGGATGCCAAGTTGGCCGGCTTTCTTGATAGCTTCCAGTGGAAAAGTTTGATTTTCGTCCCAATCAAGCGTATGGGGAGCTAATTCAGCGGTAGCGAAGTCGCGAATAGATTTGCGGAGCTGCAGTTGCTCGGCGGAGTATTCGAAGTCCATAATGAATGGTTTGCCCGGTCTGTGTGCAGCTTAGCATTCGGCAATGAGCGATGCTAGACAATAGGTTCTAATGCAATCTGTGATCCCCTCCTCGGTGAGGGACCTTACGACGGTTCTCAAGGACGCTTCGGCGCAGCAGAAGACAATTGAGATCACCGGGAATAATTCAAAGCGGCTCATGGGTGGGCCGACAACGCCGGCGGAGATCAAAATCAACACGGGCGGGTTGCGGCGTGTGCTCAAGTACGAGCCTAACGATTTGACCGTAAGCGTGGAAGCAGGCATGCCCTTTGCCGACCTGCAGGCGCTGCTGGCGAAAAACCGCCAGATGGTAGCGCTGGACCCTCCGTTCTTCGCCAAAGCGACGGTGGGCGGAGTGATCGCAACGAACTCCAGCGGCCCGATGCGCCGGACTTATGGAACGGCGCGGGACCAAGTGATCGGCATGAAGTTTGCCACGATGGCTGGCAAACAAATCAGTAGTGGCGGCATGGTGGTCAAAAACGTGGCAGGGCTGGATATGGGCAAGCTGATGATTGGCAGCTTTGGAACGCTGGCCGTCGTCACCAGCGTGAATTTTCGCCTGCATCCGATGCCCGAACAGACCCACACCTTTGTCTTTTCCTTTAGCGACGTAGATCAATTGATAGAGAAGCGCAATTCAATATTGTTCAGCGTGTTGCGTCCGATCGCATTGGACATCATTTCGCCGCCGGCCGCAACGCGCCTAGGGCTGCGCGGCCATGTGTTGGCTCTACGTGCCGGTGGCAGTGCTAAGGTACTGGCTCGCTACGAACGCGAACTTCAGGGTGGCACGCGAATGGTGGGCGCGGAGGACACGATCTTCTGGACGCAGATTCGCGAGTTCGCTGGAGACTTCTTGCGGCGGCAACCAAACGGCGTCGTGCTGCGGGTTTCAGCAAAGCTGAGTGATCTGGCTGCCGTGTTACGGCTTGTTTCCGGTGCTTGCATTTGCCGCGCAGCTTCCGGGATTGCCTACGTTTATCTCAGTTCCTGGCAGGGTGTGACAGCGCTGTGGCAGGCGGCGGCGGACAACGGCTGGAGTGCTGTGGTTGAGTTCGCGCCACTGGAAACGCGCACGAGCAAAGAGCTCTGGCTGCTGGATCATTCAAAAGAGTCTGGCGAAGCGTTTGCAATGATGAAAAAGGTGAAGGAGATGTTCGACCCGGACATGCTTCTGAACCGCTCCCGCCTGTATGGACGAATTTAAAGTATTGTCGGCCTTAGCCGAGGAACGAGATGGCCGAGGACCGCAACGCGCCGACTTGGATAAGTGCGTGCATTGCGGATTGTGTCTAAACGCCTGTCCGACGTATCGGGAACTGGGCGTGGAGATGGATTCGCCGCGCGGGCGTATCTATCAAATGAATCAGGTGGCGTTAGGTGCGCCCATTAGCGAAACCTACATTCGCCACATGGATTTGTGTCTGGGGTGCCGCGCCTGCGAATCGGCGTGCCCGTCGGGCGTTCCCTATGGCCGGTTAATCGAGGCCGCTCGCGAAGAGATTTTGCCCCATCGCAAACTCTCGAAGAAGGAACAGCGCTATCAGCGCTGGTTCTTTGAGAAGCTTTTGCCGTCACGCCCCGCGCTGCAAGTCGCGGGCGCGGCGTTGTATTTCTACCAGATGTCGGGCTTGCAGAAACTGGCGCGGCTGACAGGTGCGATCAAGCTATTTGGCAGTAATCTGGCCAAGCTAGAAGTGTTGACGCCAAAGGCGGAAATTCCCTTTTTCTATTCGAAGATCGGCAAGACATTTCCAGCCTTGGGCGAGCGCCGGTTTCGCGTTGCCTTTGTGGCCGGGTGCATTGCTAACGTCACTTTTGCGCGTTTGAACGAGGCCACTGTGCGCGTGCTACAGCGTAACGGCTGCGAAGTAGTGATTCCTCCGGCGCAAGGCTGCTGTGGAGCACTGCACTTGCATTCGGGTATGGCCGAACACGCCAAGGCTCTTGCCCGCAATAACGTGGACGCCTTCATACCGGAGGATTTCGACGCGATTTTGACCAACGCGGCCGGGTGTGGATCAACGCTCAAAGAGTATAACCACCTCCTGGCTGCCGACTATGATTACGCTGAGCCGGCAGAACGGTTCGTCGAAAAAGTGCAGGATGTGACGGAGTTCCTGGCCACGCTCGAATTGAACGATCAAATGGGAAGTTTGGAAGCGATCGTTACTTACCAAGATTCGTGCCATTTGGCGCACGGGCAAAAAATCAAGGACGCGCCGCGTAAGCTGCTGCAATCGATTCCAGGAGTTGAATATCGGGAATTGCCACAAGCTGATATCTGCTGCGGCAGCGCTGGTATTTACAACGTTGTCGAGAACCAGATGTCGATGCAAATCTTGCGCCACAAAATGGAACTCGTCAAAGGAACTGAAGCTGAGATTATTGCCACGGCGAATCCCGGCTGCATGCTCCAGTTGCAAGCGGGCGTCAAGATGTTTGGCAAACACCAGCGCGTGCTGCATGTGGTGCAGGTGCTGGACGAAGCCTACCAAAACTACATGATGGCGCTGGTGCGCAAGAAGAAACTAGCCAAGGCTGCCGCGCAGCAGACGTTCGGCCTAAGACTCCGTCGATCCAATCGAGACACACTTCGTCGAGCCAAAAGCGCGGACGGCTGCGGGATAGAAAACCGAGGTGACCGCCGTGTTTTGGCGCGAGCAGGGTGATGGCCGGATTCTGTTTGAAAGCTTCGTGGTTATAGATTTCGAACGGCACCAGCGGATCATCTTGCGCAGTCACTAGCAAAGGTGGGAACGCGGATCTCATTGAGGAAATTGCGGGAGGATTGGGTTGCGTAGTAATTCGCGGCCGTGCCGAAGCCGAATAGCGGAGCGGTGAAGCGATCGTCAAATTCCCAGATTGAATTCACTTTTTCAAGGCCCTCGGTGGAATAAAGGTGCGGAGAGAGAGCGCTTTTGCGTGCGAACGCGTTCGCGCAGACGAGCCAAGAAACGGCGCGCGTAAAGGAAATTTCCCGGCATATCGATTACTCGGACACAATCGGCCAAATTGATCGGTGCGCAGACAGCGCAAACGCCTGCGAGCAGAGAAGATGAGCCGCAAGTTCGCCCGCGAGCTTCAACGCCACATTAGCGCCGAGCGAGAATCCCACAACAAAGATCGGACTCAAGCCACGGTCGGCCAGACGTTCGCAGACGAAGCGCGGATCGCCAGTAAGATCCTGAGTGGTACATCGTCTCAGACAGAGAGCCTCGGTGCCCCCGCAGGTGCGCATGTTGAGGCGGTGGACCCCGATAGCCGCGCTCAAGCGCTTGTTGGGAGAAACTGGCAATGTATCCAGCTTCGGACGAACCTTCAAGGCCGTGTAGAAAAACAATTTGACCCTGCGCGCTTGACCCGGTGGCTGATGTTCATAGGCAACGACCGTGGTTCGCGAATCGATAGCGTATTCGACGCGCGTGGCCGGAAAGCGAGCCAAGATCAATCTTCGCGCGGCCAGAAATTGCCTGCGATGGTGAGAAGGTGCGGGTCACGAAAGAGGGCTGGAATGCGGCGGACAAGTTCCGATTTTAGCGGGAGTGAAAAAAACGGGCCGGGATTTCCGAAACCGGCCCGGCAAAATTAGGAGGATTAAGAAGGACTATAACTACTGCACTCGTTCGCTTTTGCGGCTGAGATCTTCGGAAAGAATGATGGCTTCCGCCAATTCGCGCATGGGACGCCGAAGACGACGACTCTCATTGCGCAGCCTGAGATAAGCTTCTTCTTCGGTCAGCGTGTGACGCTGCTGCAAAATTCCTTTGGCGCGCTCTACCAGTTTGCGTGTTTCCAACTGACGGCGCATTTCGGCGGTTTCTTCGATAAGCCGGGCGTTTTCTTCCGCCAGATAGCTCTTCATGATGGCGCCGCCCATTTGTTCGCCAACGAAAGTGAGCAGAGAAATTTCGTCCGCAGTGTGCGGATGGGGTTCGACGGTGGTGCACGTTGATAACGCCGATAACTTCGCCGCCACTCAACAGAGGGACCGAGAGAAACGCTTCATAGGTATCTTCCACCAGTGCCTGGAAGCGCTTAAAGCGGCTATCTGCCGAAGCATTTGAAGGCAAGGCCACGACGGAATGGTGCTCAACCACCCAACCGGTAACGCCCTCGCCAATTTTCAATCGGATATTGCCAAGATCAGTTTGGTGCGGAACCTGCGAGGCCCGCAAAACAATCTCATTCGTTTCTCGTTCAATGAGGTAAACCAAACACGCATCGCAGTTGGTTACCTGCACAGTCAAACCAACAATTTCGCCGAGCATCTCATCCAGCGAAAGCTCGGAACTCACAATATTACTAACCCTATGAAGAAGGCCAACCAGGGTAGGTGGTGGTTCCATATGACTCAGTGTCGCCATATCTGAGCGTAGAACGTAATCGTGTGGCAAAGCCAATCAAAATAATTGATGTGGCTCATGCTTCCGCAAGGTATTGAACTAGAAGGATTTAGCAGTGTTTCAATTAGACTAAAGCCCGCCTGGCACCACTTGCTCATAGGTGTACCATCTGTTCCTGTTGTTCGCCAGTGACACGAGCAAACCCGCTCCCGACGTATACGTTCACTTCGGAGCGGATGCCAAACTCTGGCAAATATACGCCCGGCTCTATGGAAAAACAACTACCCAGGGATGATCTTTCGCTCATCGTGCGATTCAAGATTGTCCATATTTGCGCCGGTTCCATGTACGGACGTGCCAATACTGTGACCAGTACGGTGGAAGAAATACTGGCCGTATCCTGCTTGATCGATAAATCCGCGGACTGCGTCGTCCACCTCAAAACCTGCGATCACGGCATTTTGAGCGACGCGGTCGATCACGAATTGCGAGCCGCGCTTACGAGCGTCGCGAACAACTTCAAAGACCTTTTGCACCGCGTCTGGAATCATCTCGCCACAAAAACCAGTCCAGGTGATGTCGTAATACACCGCATCGGGTTGGGCGAGTTTCGCCCAGAGATCAATGAGTAAGACGTCGCCCGGCTTGAATATGGGCAGTCCGTTCGAGTGAAGGTTCGTAGTGAGGGTCGGACGCATTCGCATTGACGGCGACGATGGGGCCATGATCGGTTTCGAGTCCGTTTTGGGCGAATTTACGGCGAATAAATTGCTGGACTTCGTACTCGGTTATTGGATGCTTGTTCCGGAGCTTTTCGCCGACTAACTCGAATGCTTGGCGCAGGACATCATCGACAAGTTTGCCGGCTTCTAGATGAAGCTGAAACTGCTTTTCACTCCAGCGGGCCTCGAACTCTTGAACGAGATCGGCGGAGGTAACGATCTCGACGCCGGTATGCGCGAACCAGTTCGATGGTGCCAGCGTCAACCAGACGACACATAAGGGATGGCGCAGTTGGGCGAATATTGCATGGCGATGCGCTTTGCACCTCCGAGGAGCGAATTCAACTGTTTCTGCTGATCGGCCCAACTGGAGTAAACATTCTTTGCGCCGGGAACGGCATCAAGGCTGCCGCTTTCTATGCGGTGGACCAATTTGCGAGGTTCGCCCTCAGCAGGGACAAAATAATACCACCGGCGGCTGGGTTGCAAATCATCGGAGAAGGCCGAAGGATGCGATAGGCCAAGGGATCGCGGCGGTGGTGGTCGAAAAAGAGCCAGCCATCAAGTTTGGCGGCACGAAGCGCGGATTGAATTGGGTCGATTTCCATCTGATTGGATTTTACGTGGTTTCGAGTGCGGATAGTTGCTCAGGCGTGGGTGGCGGCGTGAGCAGACTCACGACGATCAGACTGATCACTGAAGCGATGAGCGCGGGATAGACGCCATCGACAGCGCCGATTGCTGATTTGATTGCAGGCGAGCCCGTAGTTCTGAAACAGCTGCCAAGCAACGGTGACAATGGTCCCAAGAATAATCGAGGTTATAGCGCCGGCAGTGGTGCTGCGACGCCAGAAAGAAGACCGCCATGACCGTCGGAGTAACAGCAGCCCGTAAACGGTGTATGCGTAAAGAGACGCTTTCAACACCGAAGTGAACTCGGCGGCTTGCAAGACGGCAAAGATTCCCAGGAAAACTACAATGAGGCGAGAAACAACCATGATCCGCATAGGCGAGGCATTTTTATTGATGAAGCGCTGATAAACATCGTGGATCAAGTTGGTGGAGGGGGAAAACAGATAATTATTGGCAGTAGAAATAACCTTCGCGAAAACGCCCCCGAGGAGGATCGCGCCTAGTAGTGGAGGTAGGGCTTGTTTGGCGGTGAGAGCAAGGATTTCGCGCGGATTTTCCGCATGTAGGACAGAACTAGCAATGACGGCCAAAAGAATAAGCAGTGTCTCAAGAGTGACAGTGCCGACAATCCAACCGATCACCGATTTTCGAGCATCACTTTCCGACTTGGCGGAGAAAAATTTCTGATACATGCCCTGATTTCCTATCAGGAGAAGCGTAGTAGGCAGCATCAGGCCAAGAGCACCCCAGACGTCGTAATCGCCGAGCACCTGAAAATGGGTGGCAGGGAGTTTCGCCTGAACCGCGCTCCAGCCGCCGGCTTTATGAAGCAGTACCGGCACAGCCACGATTACGGTGCAAGTGACAACGGAGCCGATCACCAAATCGAGGTAAGCGATGGACGCCATACCCGCCATTGCCGTAAAAAAGATGACGAAAGCCGCCATAATCCACAGACCTGTGTCACGCGAGACGGAAGGAAAGATCAAGTGAAGGATGTCGCCGCCACCGATGAATTGATAGCTCGTGATAATGACATAGGAGATGACGATCGCGATAGTGGCTAGGACGCGAGCGACGTAGTTGAAGCGGGCTTCTAAAAGGTCGGGAACCGTGAACTGCGCAAACTTTCGAGCGCGTCCGGCAATGGCCGCGATCAGAATCAGCCCCAGCCATCCGCCTGCCGGTTGCCACAGCGCGGCGAGTCCATGTTTATAGGCATTCTCAGACCCGCCCAGCAGGCTACCCGCGCCAATCCAGGACGAGAGAAGAGTAAACACAAGAACAGGCCAACTCAGCTTCCGGCCGGCAACCATGAAATCGGTTTGTGTCTTAACCTGGGTGAACTTGAAGACGGTAATGCTCACCAAAAGGAGCACAACAAAAGAAAGCGTTATGACGTAGATCATGAATCGACCATATTACCGATGTCGGCAGTTAGCCTTGGCGTGAACTGCTGGTTGAATTCACAAACGGCGGTGGTGGGTACCCGATGAGGCAGTACTGATCGAGGGCAAAAAGAACTACGGTCTCGAGTCCCTGCGACTCTGCAATATCAACTTCCTTGAGCCATGCGCTCCAAGCATCGCTAATGCCAACAAGGTGAGAACGTTGACTATTCGGGAAACCTTTGGCGGCACTAGTATTCATGGAGGTAGTGCAGCTTACAAGATCGTATCCGCTGGTAAAACTAAAGCTCTCCGTCTTTAGACAGGTAAGATTCGCGGAATTCCAATCGGAAGAAGGATAGTTGATCAGTTCGATTGAGGGGCGTATTGTTGACATCGGTCGGGTACAAAACCTCAAAGCGGCAAGCAGGATAGGCCGCCTGAAGCGCAGTGCGGATCGCTGCGGTGTAGGCTCCGATGAGTGTAGGTAAGAATGCCACCTCGTTGGGAAAAGAAACTGGATCGCTGATGTTGCTGAGAATGTCTTGCATAGGGACACCATAGATGCCGGTGAATTGCTCCTGAGTATAAGCATCATAGAAAGGCATGCTAACGCCGCTTGTGGGGAAGTACCACCACTGCACTTCGCCAGACTGCAAGTAAGGGGTCAGACCCGCCGCATTCTGAAGACCAGCGACGTCTAGATAAATCTGCTTCCAATAGGCAAGTGCTGTTGGGGAGAAATTCGTTTGAATCGAGGGCGTGTTTAGCACAACGGGCGTGCCGTCATAGTAGCGTTGGGCCAAACCAGCTGCGGCGGAAGGGTCGGCGTTCATGAGTTCAGTGCTAAACGACGCCACAACATCCATGCCGTAACTCTTGATGGCCGTGAAGTAAGCGGAATGCCAGTCGCGCGCGGCTCGGTTCAACTGAGGCAACGTTGTATCTGTACGCCAGAAATCTGTCGCAGCCATCAGGCTATTGTTATATGCGCTCGATACTAAATCGTAAGGAGCGCCGTCGATGCCTCCAGTGAGCGCGGTAGATGGTTGGGTGACCGCGAGACCCGTATTGGTGGACAACAGTCCAAATCCAATACCATTGCCCGCCACGCCCATGGCGCGAGCAGTAAGAGTCAATTGGTTACCGCTGGCGCTTGCCCAAACCAAGTTACTTCCCACATTGATGAGTCCTGCGAAGGCCTGAGCCACCGTGGAGTTCGTGTCGTCAAGCAGCACCAGATGAGTGATCTCTGCGTAAGGCCCTTTCTCCAGTGATGTTTGATCGGCCGCTAATTTGAATGTGATCACAGCATTGTCAGCCAGCGTACCTACCAACTGCAGCTGTGCCGTAAGTGTGGCATATTGCGTACCGGTGCGAACAAGTTCATAGAACCAAAGTGCACCGACGTAATGATTCACGCGGCCCGTAAAGCCAAGTTTATTGATAAGCCAAGCCGTCCGTTCAGCAGGAAGCGATTGCGAGTGATAAGTATCCCAGTCAGTGGCCAGCGCTAGCTGCGTATTGCCGGTGAAATCCGGCAAATTATTGGAAGGATAAGCGATTTCTAAAAAATCGAAATAAAGCGATTGGTCGGTTGTGCCGTTATGGGCAACTGTCACCGTATGAGACCCTGCACTCATGACACCAAGCGGATAGCGGACCAACACATCTTCTCCCGCCAGCGTCAGAGTTGTGATGAGCGGGGGTGCCCCGTCAATCACGATGCTAATTGGTGGTGCACCACTAGTTCGGCGTAAACCCAAATATGCCTGATGCGCGCTTGTCTCACTGTAAGTTATGGTGCAGGTATCTCCTGGCGTGCTGGTGACGTGAATTTTGCTGCCTGAATAGTTACCTGTCTCCAGTTGCCAAGAGCCGGCAAGACTAACCGAGGAATCCGTGTCCTCAATTCGACGGCTGCCCGGTCCAGCGAAACTGTAAAATTCATTCGTTCCAGTCACGGACCAGTTGGAAATCGTGACCTGAAACTCGGTTTGGGAAAATTCGCTATTTTGAAGATCGGCCGACCATGTCCAGCGGACTTTTCGGACATTGGTAGTGGGAATGAGTTGCACGGTATAGGGCTCGGCGTCGGTGGTGCCGCTTAGATTTCCGAAGTTAAGAGTGACCCGGTAAGCGGAGGGGAATGCACCACCTGAAAATGTCGCGTTCGGCTCTTGCCAGACAACTGCAGTGCCTTCGCAGAAGCCGTACATCGACATACGGTTACCATTGCTGCCTTTGATCGCCGGCTCCGCATCGGTTCCATTGCAATACACGGTTATCGAAGCACCGGAAGAGGTTGCGCTGAAACGGGTGCTGCCGGTGTTAACAGCAGCGGCAATTCCCGCAGCCACCACGGTCAGACTCTCACCGCCAGCACCCTGGAAGTAATAGTGCTCTTCAGACAAAGCCACGCCCACTCTATTCGTGCCGGGGGAAGCCACCAGAGTCATGGTAGCCGACGCTGGCTGCTCAGAACCCGATACTGGTGTTGCCACATCCGACGAGAGATTCACGTAATAAACCGTCTCGCTTCCGTCCGCCTCTGCTACCCACAAACGAACAGAATTCCAAGAAACGACTGGATATATATTCGATTCAAACGGAATACATCCAACCCGTTCCTCCTGATAAGTCAAAGTGAGGCCACTGAGATCTCCGTCAGGCAGATTCCGCAAAGATGGATGTTCAAACACATTATCCCTGTTCCACTCGACAACTGCCCAGTCAAACTGCTGGCGCCATTTACCAGACAGCACAAAGCCGGTGCTAGTGGCGGAACTTAGGGCGGCAATTGCTGACGGCGTCAAAAAGTATGCCTGTAAGTCTCTATTTGGTGTTAGTTTTCTAATTTGTTCAGACATAGTGTTAGAGCCTTATGGTTACCGTCAAATCCCGACCCGGGCTGGGTCCGTTTGTTAGCGAGGCAGAAGCATCAACATTTAATGTCACATTGATATTAAGTACGTCGCTCACGACCAGCGGCGGTAGCGGCGAACCAAGAATGATCGAACTCGAAATGGTTGTGCCCGACGGTATCAATAAACCGCTCCCATACGGCGCTCCGTTCTGAAGCACTTGCACCGCTATGTCATAGCCGATCGCGGCTTGATTAACGGTGGCGCGGATATCACGAATGGCATGGCTTGCCTCAATGACCAGGGGCGGCGCAGCGTTTTGTTGTGTAGCCAAATAACCATTAACTTGAATGGAAAACTGCCCGCCGGATAACGTACGCAAACCACCGTCATCTGGATCGATCGCCGCATAAGACTGCTGCGTAGACTCGCTTTGCCCAAAGGAATTTGTCACGGCGAATTCAGCAGCGACGATTCGGACGTCTGGCAGCAAGATCGTATGCATAAAGTTCGCCGACGCACTATTTTCGAAGAAGTTCTGAGCAAAAGGCACTATGATCGCGGTGCTATCCAACAAGAGAACCGAATCGCCCGCGGAATGAGCGCTGGGCGTCGATCCCAGAGCTCCACGCAGGACGTTATAAGAACCATTCGCGCTATTGGCAGTGAGATTCATCATCAGTTCTGAACCGATCTGAATTGCCTGGCCAAAAGATAACGCAACCGGCTCATTCGGCTGAGTCAACTGAATGACAGAGGCAGAAATATCGATGGCCGCCGTTAGCGCGCACGAACTGGGAGTATGCAGTTCGTTCCACTGAAACAGTTGCAAAGTGCCGCTCGTAACAGACGCTGCGGTCAAGGGATCCGCAAAGCCTACGGCTTGCAAGGTCAAATTGCCACCGCCCGGAGCAATCAAGGAGAATGCCGGCGGGTCGGCCACACCGTATTGGGAGTTTCCACCTCCCAACGCCAGACGCGTGATCGGACAGAGATCTACGCTCGCTTCTTGATTAGCTACGTTGGCGCTACGCCCCGAAATCTGGATCACTTCTCCCTGCGAAAAGGCAATCTCAAATTGCAGCGGACTGGTATTCGAAACAGCGGCGAAGATCCAGGACGATTCTACAATCACAAAAACGCTCGTTGCATCGGGAACCGTTGACCATTGAGGAGTAACCGTCAGCGTGGTCTGCGTATTTGACGAAATTGTGCGCTCCTGGCCTTGACCCGTTCCGCTCACTATGCGCGCTGCGAAGGTCGCATAGGCGCCTATAGTCGCCCCCATATCTGCGTTTGTAATTGTCGATGCGGTGGCAGCGGTCGTCTGGTAGGGTCCTCCATATTCATAGCGGTAATAGAAATTAGCGTGATCGAAACTGGCATCCGGCGGTCCGATCGGCAGAATCGGAAGGCCGATATCGGTGAAGCTATTTGCCAGAGCAACAGTAACGGCTATCCGAAATAACACTTGGGGATTAAATCCGCGATAGACATTGAATGTCGCGCTGTTCGACGAGAAACTAAGCTGATTTATCGTTGCAGTGTAGCTGCTTGCGCCAGGAGGCAAGCTGACGGACGCCGTGAATGAAAGAGGGCCTTCATTACCGCTAGTATCCACGGCACTCACTGCGTAATAGTACGTTTGGCCGCCCTCCAAGCTACCCCCGCTCGCTGCGTACGAAGGAGACAAGCTCAACAGAGGTATGTTTAAGGAAGCCAAAGACGGCGCTGACGGAATAGAAAAACCAATGGTGAGGGTGTCCGTGGTCGATCCATCAGTTTTAGCCGCTATTTGCTCACTTACCTCAAAATCGAAACTAATCGTCTGGCCGTGCCCATCCAAAATCGGCACCAGCCCAATGAGCGGCTTGGGGATCTGCATTTGGCTCGAGGGTTGGCGGCCAGCCGCCAGCAGCGTCGCAATACTGTCGCTGTACCAATCGTCGTTATGAAGTTGAGCTTCTATATTGACGAATTCAAAGTTCATGGCCGGCGACATTTTCACTACGCGGAAGGGAGTTCGCGCGAACCCCTCTTTCTCATAGGTGACGGCAATAATATCTCCGGGGCGCACCTTCAAGGCCCGAAAGCTAGTAACGAAGTTGATAAACAAATTGCCGTCTGTCGCTTTATCAAGCTGGCGCAACAAGACGCGCGTGGCCTGACTGTAGTTAGTAATCCCCATCGCAGTCGACTGGCTGCTGATTTCGTAGCCGATGAGCGCTATGTCCTCTGCCTTGACAGTGGAAAGACTATCCTGTTGGTATTCGTTAAACTCATCCTGAAATTCCACATTCAGGCAATTGGATGTTTCAGCTACAGTGTTAGCGGTAAGGATAACAGTGGATTTGCCCTTTGGATCTCTGGCGATTCCCGAGAATTGACCCGACGCATCACTGAATTCGTAGACAGGCCAACCGCTATTGAGTGGCTCTACACTATTGCTGCCATCTGGTAACGAGCTTTGCTGGTTTGCAAGCGTAGTCTCGGGTAGGAGTTCAAGCAGACCCGACACCCCATATCTCAGCATTAAGCTCGAGGCAACTCGAATACCGCGCACAACGACAGCCGCACTTTGGCGTTTTGTCATGATCAGATTGCAGCTATACCGCGGCGCCTGTATCTGATTTCCATTTAAGTCAGTAACGCTGATGAGCGCACTGCAGAAAGCAGCGGCAGTCGAGAAGGTCGCCAGATTTAGATCTGTAAGACTCCAGCCGCAACGCCGTAAAATGTCAAGGATGACCCAGGCGGGATTATTCGAAAAGAGCGTACCTTGCAGACTGCCATCGGCCGTAAAAGTATCAACTTGTAGTCCTTGCATCAGGACCTGCACAGTCGGCGCCGATTGGCCGGTGCTAATTCTGTTCGGCACGACGATCGACAGGGAGGCAATACTGCCGTGTGGGTCGCCCAATGGATTCCCCGATGAGTCGGTAAAATCCAGGTTGAAAGCGCCTTGGCGGCTTCCGCTGGAGACAACGGCATACCAGCCCGTAGTAGACATGTCTTGTCCGGCGGCCACCAGAGGAATTTCAATATCGTTGACAACCACCTTCAGGACGCTGGTAATGGGACCTAGGCCTAATAGCGTCTCCATGTGAGTGAGATTTCCGTCGTTCCTGGAGAAGATGACTGGGGACTTGATCCAACCAGTTCCATAAACAATCGGAATGGCATCGTTATACTTGGCTGTGTTGTCAACGATCGCCGACAACTGTGCGGTTTTATCACCAGCCCCGCGCACCAGTATGGCTGCGGGAACAAATTCCAAACCACCGAAGCGAGCATTGGTATTGCCCGCCGCGTCGACACCAAACATCCCCCGTTGCACACACTGACCGCGCGAATAGTCGCAAGAGGTAAAGGCCGCATTGCCGTTCAAGTTCCCGACACCTCCTGCGACATCTGCCGAATAACCGCATCGATAGTAACGGGAGAACTTCCCCTTAACGCCGCCGTTTACGGCTTCTTGGCGTTGCTCTAACGTCGTCGGAAAAGTCCACGGGCAAGATCGTTGCACGCGCGCATCCGGCACAGGAATTCGTTGCAAACTTAGCTTGTTGTTAAAACTAAGAGTCAAGTAATCTTCGCCAATCTGGTCCGGATCTCCGGCAATACCTTGAAACAGCACAGTGCTCTCGGAAGTCACCGTCAGGCTTGGCAAATCCACAAAGGCGAAGTACGCAGTCAACTGCGAACCTTTAAATCCGATAGCCGCATTCAGCTGTGACAATTCTGAATCGGCGTTGGCCAGTGTGAGAGATAGCCTTGTGAGGCCGTCCATTGCGTCGTCTGCACACAACTGCAGATCAAAAAGATTATGCTTCAGCACTCTAGCGGCGTAAGTGTTCCCGGCAAAGGGAATCGTGTAAGTACTCCAATACTGGACATCGCCGGATGGGAGCACACACTGAAAGAACAACAGCGGCGTGTCGGCTTCAGCTAATTGTTTGATCTGGTTGATGGTTGACATGCGTTAATTCCGGACGCTCGTTTCGATATTGAAAGAAGTTGAAAACAAATTCGGCCCTTCCGCCGTAAAAATAAGTTCCGGTGACGCCCAGTGCGCGCTAAGATAAATTCCGCTATTCGAATAGGTAGGCCGGAACCTTGAAGGTGCAAACTGCGGCTCTAGCTGCGGCCCAAAAACGGAAATACTCTGCCCCGACGCCAAGCTGATACCAGCGGTTAAACCGATCCCGGCGTCTTGTAGCGCCCCGCTCGTTGAGATCCTTGACCAGTTGGGTCCAACTTGGCCAGCAATCGATTGTTGAGCGTTGGCGCTGCTCGTTTTTAGAACACAAGTCCCTGTTGTTGACAGTGAAGCGTAGCAGAAAAGCAGTACTGAAAGTCAACCGGCGCAGGAAGAGTTTGCGAAATCTGCAGGGTAGCCGCGCTGGCATTAGTCAGGCGAAATGCGGCGGCGCCGCCATTAGGATCAGGTAAACCCGTCTCAATATTGATCCCAGCCGGAGTTATCCAACTCGGCTGCGTGAGGTCCGAGCTATAAGTGAGAAGGTTATCCGTAGGATCCAAAAATGTGAAGGCTCTCAACTGGCCACTACACGCTTCGAAATGAGAGAGTAACATCTCCATGTCAACAGTCGATAGATCTACATAATTCAGGGTCCAGACAAGTTGACTTGCCCCTGGATCCGCGGCAACAAACATGCTCCCGTCGGCCAAGAGATTCTTGATCGTACGAATCAAAACGCGTTTACGGATGGGATACTGCGCCATCGCGCCGCTGCTGAGTTGCGGAAAAACAAGATTAACCATGGGTTTCAACCACCCACAAAGAAGTAGCGCCAATATCGACGCCCTGGTATTCCGTGATCAATTCAGGCCCACCGATCCTACAGTTGGGAACCGCCGTGCCACTGATCGGATCTGGAAACGTAAACGTGGAATATTCTCCTCCCATCGCGCTAAAAAACGTTTCCAACGAAGCAATCTCCGACTCATTGAGCAAGCGAAGATTAATGAGCCAGCGACGAAACACTTGACCGCAGCTCAAGAAACGTTGATCCGTACCATCAATGAAACGCAAAACTTGCGCGGGCCATACAAATCCAATGGGAGATCCGTATTGAGTAACTGCACCAGACGTTAGTGTGGGGAATTGCATCTGATTAAAGCTCCGCAATCACGTCATTAAGCGAGCTCGAATTCAATAGAGCTTGCTTAACCGACTTAACAATTTGGCCACTTTGCGCTTCAAACGACGACGATGCCGAAGGCCCCCCATAGACCCCTGGTGTCGATACGACACTGCCGGTAGAGACTGTTTGCACTTGGGAGGTCGGCAGTTGATAAGCAGTAAGGGCTGGAGGTGCGGTCTTTCCGCCTCCGAAGAGGCTGGTGAGCCCGGAAATGAGCGAGCCAATCCCACCACCAAAGCCGGCAGCTTGACTAATCGTTCCGCCCAAACCGCCGCTTGAAGTACTGGACGAGAAAAGCTGAGAGAACGTACTCGTCGTTTTAGGATTTCGAGTAGCCGCCCGCGAGGCTCGACCGAAATTGATCGATTGGGGCGCACTTTTGTTGAACCCGCTAACTTTCGAAAGGGCCGCAGTTCGCGTCGGCGTTGTTTTGGCGGTGCTCATCGGCTCAGCCGGTAAGCCAGGAATTCCCGGCAACTTGTAGTTACTTTTCATTTCTGCTCTCTTTCTCACTCTCTTCTTGCAGTAATAACAATGCATCCACCGTCTTGGCATCCAGTGCCCACAGATCACCGCCGCAACGCTTCCAATAAAGAAACCGCTCGATGAAGCTAAGACTCTGGCCCGTTATAATCGACTTCGGGCAGTGAAACGACAGCGTCTTTCCACTCACCCAAACAGGCCGCGATTGAATCCGTCCCGGGTCTTTTTTCCACGCACACTGGCGCACAGTCACCAAGCCGCTCGACACACATTGATCGCATTTCCACGCGGCTTGGTCCGACAGCTGAAAATGGAATGCGATTAGAAGTTTTTTCGTTCGTCTTCCGTCAAAATACTTTCTGCTTGGATGCGTTGGACTATCTCGTCCGTTAAGTTCTCGGGACCCTGCGCAATAAGCGAGGCCCCAGTGGCTTTCCTGCCATCAATCGAGAGACCCTCCATCTCCACCAGTCCCCATTCGATGTACAACTTGGCAACAAGTAAGTCGGAAAGCGCGGCCTCCAACTGGCTCGACGCATCCCCCGTCTTCAGAAATTCGTACTGAAGGGTCAAATCTCTGAGCCTTCGATTCAGATCAATACGTTGTTGTAGAGAAACTCGCCGAATCGCAAACCGGACTCCCGGCATGACCTGACTCGAATACCATGAGACGCTCGCGTAGCCTTCGGACTTATGAAAAAGCGATGTAAGCTTCATCGTTTGATACCCCCTGCCCAATGTTGTTTTTAAACTCCCACATCAAAAACGGTTGAGAATCGTCGAAACGAGGCATTTCAGGAACGACGTTAGGCAAATAAACCGCCATCATCTGCCCTTTTTGCTGGCCGAGTTGCAACAGTGCCGAAATCGACGTTCTAGATTTAGCCCAAGCATATAGCTGCCGAGTCGCCGAGTCCGGTTGCGCAAAAAGTGTAAAACCGGATGTAACTTCCCTCGGGCCGGGAACGAGCGCCATCGGGTAGGAAGAGCCAAACTCCTGATCTCTGACAAGGAGATTGTTATTGATTTCGATGGACGCCTCCGTCAGCGCAAACACTTGATTCAATGGAGCACCAAGCCATACTTGACCCAGTTGCCCGCCCACGATTGAATAATCGAACTCGGCCAACGCCGGTTCCGGCGGAAACGTGGTTAAACCAGAAACCCCGAATACCAAGCTGCTAGAGTCAATCACGTCAGCAGCAGGACCGCTGAACGTCAATTCGTGAACGTCACCTTTCACATCGATTTGAAACTTGTCCACGCCCGCGCCAACGGCCAAACGACTAACACCTCCCGCCGGATCCCAGTAATCATAAAGCGAGACACTGGGTAACTGCGTTCCCAATCGGTAGCCGATCGTTGCACCCAGAGTCATGCCAACACTGGGTCCTACTGAAAATGGTGCGTTGACGCTGACCGTCATGGAATCCTCCACCACCGACACGAATCGGATTTCGGTACCGGTCGAAATGGCCGATCCGGTCATCAGGCCGTGGGGAGCCTGTGTTTGAATTTGTGCACCATTGACTGCGGCTACGATAAGGCCATCATTCAGATCCGGCGCTGCGCCCATAGCCGCCTGTACAAGCGGCCCCAAGCCTGGCTCACTCACTTGATCCCAAGATGTGAGATGTGCCGTTACTTCAAAACTACTTTGTCGCGTCGAGCTGGAAGATACCCCGGCATAGGTGCGCGCACCCGTTTTATCTCTTCTTTTGCTGACCCCCAAACTTTGGTGACAATCTAGTTTGAAGCCGCCGAAACGATTCGACACGAGCACAGGCGCGGGGATCCCATACGAACTCTCCATCGCGACATAAAAGCGGTTCGCATCGGACAAAATATAACTGGCCATTGTTATTCCTTTTCAATACGTCACGTGTAAATCACACGTGACCCTTCCCAATTGGACAAAACCCAACCCACCTACTTGGGGAGGTTGAAGATGAGCCCCATAAACGCCCGAAAACCGAAATCCGTCACCCCAGTCGCCTAAGTTCGCCTGAAGAATCTCGGCAATCCCTTCTATATAGAAGTGCAGTGCCGTCTCCACGGGCTGCTCCAAACTGGCGCTAGACCAGACATCCGCGGTCACGCTAACAGTTCCGGAAAACGCCCGGAATTTTTCCCGTTGATTGTTGGCAACCTGACTCGCATAAATACAAACGCGCGGATAAGTAAGCTGTAAATTCAGATCGCCCATGTCGGGATTCACATATGAGCTGATGATCTGCTGTGTACCAAGAGGCGTTACATCCACTCCGGATGACGCTGCATTGGAACTAATTGCCTTTGACAAGGCGTCGTTCACCGTAAGCAGGTTCAGCAGTTTGTTAGTCGCAAGCAGCGTCAAGGGGAGCATATTTTAGCCTCTTCTAATTTGCCTTGAAATTGGCACAATGAAATCCGGAACTTGACCGTCTCCACCGGATCGCCCGTTCGCAATGCCGGAAGCCGGCAAACTCCAAGTCGATCCAATACTCAGTGGATTTTCGTTTTGCAGCGTGATGACATCCTCGTTCGAACCCACATACACGTTCCATCCAAGCGCTGCGGGCGGCGACTGCAAGGCGCCCTCAGCGGTTTGCACCGAGATACTGCTCTGACTATTCGCCACCACGCCATTCACTGGACTTAAGGCGCTTTCGTTCCCTTGAGAGTCAAGCCATGACACCTGCACGTACAATGGCTCCGCCGGTGCGATCCCGGCTTGCACGGCCACTTGCGGCATCTTGGGCTTCGGTAGCGGCTTATACACGATGCCCAAGCCTGCATGTAGCGCCTGATCCGAAGCGTGTCGAACCTCCAGCTGATATTCCGTGAATTTCGCTTTAAATCGGGTATTCAATTGGAGGTCGTAAGCCTCTGCAAACACTCTGGCCAGGGATTCATAACACAACCAACGTTTCAGCGGCGGAGTAACGACAACCGTTGATAGCCCAATGACTAATCGGCTGAGCCACTGCGGATCCGAAACGCCGGCATCCTGCAGAAACAGCATGAGCTTTTCTCCCACTGCATGCTTAGCCAAGGCAATTTTTTGGTCCAAGTTGATCGACTGCGTAGACGCTATCTGAAGCAAGGAGGATTCGTACGGCAGCAAATCCTGCGGCGTGATGAGCTGAACGTCAGTAAATAACGCCATAAGAGTTACCGCGAGCCCGTTGGTT
Source organism: Bryobacterales bacterium (assembly GCA_963840845.1). Classification (GTDB taxonomy): domain Bacteria; phylum Acidobacteriota; class Terriglobia; order Bryobacterales; family Bryobacteraceae; genus Bog-105. Next base: position 48,546 of record CAWJBS010000181.1, on the reverse strand, counting down.
CCCCTTCTTCCGCCGAGGCTGAATTCAAATCACGAAACTCCTCGTTGGAGATAATCGCGATTTGCAGCCGGCGCGACATCTCTGCTTTCTCCGCCGATTTTCTGCGGGCGGCCTCGCGTTCGAAGTACATCCTTTTTTGCACTTCGTTCGCCAGGACTGCCCGGTTCTCGACAATCGATTTCGCCGCTTCGCGTCGAGATACTTCGACGACGGTACCGGCCTTTCCGCCGTCCGTCGTTTCCAAACTCACGACCAGCGGATACTCGTCTTGAATTGACTCTTCCGTATCTTTGATTTTTTTGAAATACTGCTTCAAATCCATTTGTTTCTCCTCAAAAAATAAAGGAGCCACCTCTCGGCGGCTCCTTCTAGCTACACTCGACTCGTGACTAAGCGTTGATTTGGACTGCAAAATTGTTGCGCAGAACGCCGCAACCGTACAGCACGTCAACCGTGAACTGTTGCGCCAGCGTGTTCGGCTGGTAGCTCATTACAATACGGAGTCCAAAATTGCCAACTTCCGCATACTCAGCCACCGCGCCCGTACCCGGCAAAGGCTGAGGCAGGCGGCGCACCACCAAGCCAATCGCATCCTTCGTGAAGGCAAGGTTGTGAATGGTCGGCGATGGAGATCCAGTAGCCGGCACGTATTGCGAACGGAAGATAAAGAAATCCTTCATCTTGCCGACGTTGCCTTCCACCAATGCCTTGAGCCCCGCTTCTCCGGCGCTGTAATATTCACTGAAGCGCGGAATCTGACGAATGGCGGAATAAGTACTCGAATCTACCACCAGATACTTCGACATGCTCGGAGGAACGTGCGCCGAAAACAGCGCAGTTTCCGCCGAATCAATCACTGCTTCAGTGACCGGCGTACCCGCCGTACCCAGCACCGGGTTGGCCGTGAACTGGCTGTAAAGGTTAAGCAGATCCGTCTCCACCTTCGAAGCAATGGCAATAACCGCGGGCTGCATGTAGGCGCGCAGTAATTCCGGAAATGCTAGAGCCTTAGTCACATCCGGAATCTGGAACGTTGCCTCGGCATGTGTATTGAGCACAATTTGGGCATTACCCAAACTCGGGTTTTGCGGACTAACCGTGCCGCCTTCCGCAATGTTGTTCGCCACCAGAACGGGTGGAATCGGCACATTGACCGTGTCGCCGGCATTCGCCAACACAGGTTCGTAATCGCGGTTCACAAGGTTACCCATCACCATGTTCCCCATCAACGCCGGCAGTGCATCCGCAGCTACCAGCTTCACAATCGCATTCGCCAAATTGGCGGACGTAATAATAGCCATAACTCTCCTAAATATCTTAGGGCGCATTGCGCCGCATTACTCAAGACCGTGGACAAACTCACAACGGCCTCTTCACCGTTGCTGGTTACCTTCGTGCGGATCGACTAAATCCCCCGCAACATTTGCGACGCTAGCTTCGCAATCTCCTGGCGCACCCGGTCACTCTCGTCCTTGCTCATTCCCGGTTTGATCTTTTCGATCTCAATCCCGCCAGAACCTGGTCTGTCAGCATTCCGGCTCGGATTCTGCGCACCGCTGCCACCGGCGATTCGGGCTGGCAAAAGCTCGGGATTCTCCTGCACGAAGTTCGTGAGGTAATCCTGCAGTGTCTTGCCTTCCGGTCCGCGCGCTTGCAGCCGCCCATCTTCGCGTTCGCACGATATCGTCTTTAACCGCGCGAAACGCCAGTTCCACCTTAGCCACGCCTAGCCGCTGCAACTCGCTGCGGATCTGTGAATTGCGATCCGCTTCATCGGCCATGGCACGGGCTTTTCGATTTTCTTCCACCAGTTGATTCAGCCGGCCTTCCAGGCTCTCGCGTCGACTGCGCTCTTCCTGCAATTCCGCCTTATAAGCCGGCTCCGCCTTGCTTTGCTCAGCTTGTACAAACTCCTGGATTGTTTGCCTCACCACATCCCGGATATCGGACTGTGATCCATCTGGCGTTTCTATAATTCGTTGTTCTGACATTTAATTCTTCTCCATTCGACTATTGATTTGTGATCTCAATCTCCTTCACAATCTGATCCTTCGTCTCCTGCCGCACGTCGCTCAAGTATTTAAGCGCGAGCCTTTCAAACACCTGTTTTTTGAACGTTTCCGAAGGAATACCCGAGCGCAAGAAGGCTTGTGGCCTGTTGTAACTCGCTGGCGAAATTACTGATGTCCACCTCGTCCATGCCCGTAATCACCACGCGGATATCGTCTTGCCGAGCCGTCACAATTGCTTCTAAGACTTTCCGCATGACACTCTTCACCCAGACTCCGTATGCCCGCAGCATCTCCTGCGTCATTTGAAAATCAAGCTGCTTGCTCAATGCCGATTGCACCTGCCCGCCTGCATCTTCACCGGACGCTTGCGACAGATAACAAACCCGGTAAATCTCCTCCTTCAGTGTGGCTAGATGGTCGGCCGCGATCTGATGAACTTTGCCATCCGGCTCGGCCCATCCGAAGCGATCGCCCGGCGCAAGCTGAATGTAGTAGCTTTCACCGACGATCTGGTTCCATTCACGTTCCGAGTAGATCACCGGCATCGCAAATAACCCCATCGTGACCGCCCAACCCAACGCATTCGACTTGTTGAAATGCTCCAACTGCAATTGAGCCGCTTTATTCATCAGCCAGCAAGTGTTGTCGCCTCCAACTCGAAAATGGGCACTTGGTTCTGGTTGGCCAGCGCGTGCAAGCCCTCACCCACCAGTTCAATCTCACCGGGCTTCGTTCGCCTCCTTCCGTCCGTCGGAAGATTTTGTAAGAGGTTCGGTCGTAGTAACGCCAAATCGTTTCTGTCACTCTTTGCGTCGAGGCCACGCTCGGCTGCGTGTCCACTCGTATCCGGAGTACTGCCCACTCGTAGCTCCCCGTGTCGTCTTTGCTCCAATTGATGAGCTCCTCCGCCTGAAAAGACAACAGGAATGCCCTGGATAAACCGCTGGCCTCCTCCTCCGCTCGATTCAACGGAGCTTTCAATGCCCGTGGAAAATCCACAAGAATTACGCTACGTCCAGCCACCAGAGCATTACGAAATGCTTCTTGGAAGAACGCCGAAAGCGTCGTTCCCCGCCGGTCGCAATTGTCTTGCAACTCGGACAGGAACCTCCGTTCTGCGATCCACCCCGCCCTCGTACTGCAGGCTCGCTTCGCGGTGGAACAGTGTGGCGCTATACCAATCCACAATCGAACCTATGTAGTTTTCATAAAATGCTCGCCCAAGCCGTTCCGAATAAACTTCAAGTGGCTCCTTCTGTCTCCGTGTCAGATAGTTAATCGCACGTGCTTAAATTGCTGCCCCCCCACGTAGAGGTCTCGGTACATGGCCCACGTCGGCGCCATCCGGCGATAATCAGGATGTTCGGTATCAATCTGTATCATCGTTTTCTCACTGAGTCACCTAAAGGAGGCGACTTCACCGCCTCACTTGAGATCGCGTCAGCTTGCGTTTCAGGAATGCTCATCCGCTCATCAAGTTCCCATACGCTAGCGTTCACGCAAATCGAAAAAAATCACGTAAGTTATTGAAAACAAGGCAAAAAGATTTTTTCAAACTTTTGTGACCGAAAATTTGGATCGCTAAGTCGCGAAAACGGTGCTGTTTGGGCCAGCGTCTCGCCGTGAACAGGCGTGAAATCGCGCCAGTTTCTGCGGACTCATAATCAGGTAAATTTTGAGGGAATCTTATTCGCCGCGCAGTACTTCGAGCGGACGTTGGTCCAGAATGCGAGCGCTAGCCAGCCATCCGGCCAAGTTAGCCAACAGCGCCGTCCCCACAATAACCACCAACAGCGAAATCGAGTCGAATTCAAACTTCATTTCCAGGAACTTGTCGCAAAAGACGCGTGTGAATAAGTTCGCTAAGACTCCGCCCACAAAACCGCCGATGGCGCCAAGAATCGAAAACTCAATCGAGAAAATGCTGACAATACGATTCTCGTAGCCCCTAGCGTCTTCAGAACAGCCACCTCTCGTCACCCGCCGGTACCGCGTTCCCGCTATGCTCGAACACAGAATGATCGACGCCCGCTAGATCGCAAAAAGCGGCCAGAAAGCGAATCACCAACGCCACTTGATCCACAGCTTCCTGGATCCGCGCCAGCACATCCGCCAAATTCATAACCGTAATCGTTGGAAATTTTTCAAAGATCGCTCGCTCAACTTGCGGAATTTTGTTCGGATCAACGTGGACCGCCCCGTAGTAGACAACCGGAAATCCCTTCAAGCGCGACTTGCGGAAAAACTAAGTCATAACGTACCGGCGCACGACCTTCGCGATTGAAAACAGCCACAACGCGCGCTTCCAATGGACGGCCGGCCACCTGGAACTTCACATCGTCGCCCAGATGAATCTGAAAATCGCGCGCTCTTCTTCCGAAACCGCCAGTTGTGGACGCGAAGCTCCGGCCTTCCACCAATGCCCCTGCTACGACCTTCACACCATCCGGCAACCCGTCCGCGCTGGTAAGTCGGGCCGTTTGTAGCTGATCTTTTCTCGCTGTTAGTAAGTGGAAGTTAGCCGCCGCCACGCCATTTTTCTCAAGCACTCGCGAAACCACGTAGCCAACTAACTGCAAGTTTTCCCTGGACCCCGGTTGATTCTTCAGCAAGCTCTCCAACCTGGCCAGAATCACGGATGTCCAGAAGAAATAAGTTGCCCTGCCTCCCGGGCCCCTCGCCGCTCACCTCACGCAAAACCGTACGCTGCAGCAGAGTAAGTGGAAAGTGTAAACATCACACCAATACCCAACGCCACCAAGCACAGAACGCGCCTGATTCCCCGGACGATAAAGATTCGCAAACCCGTGACGAAACGCCAGCGGCAAACCTGCTGAAACGTCTTGACCAATCCGCAAGCCCACAGCATCAGCGCCGCGACCCCGGCCAGCAACAAAATACTCACACTGAAGCCAAAACGAAGTACCAGCTCATGAGCCAAGACCCGCTCAGCCATACGGTGATGAGGAAAAAACCCGCTACAATACCAGAACCCTCCAAGCCAACCCGGAATTTTGTCTTTCCAGTGCCGGCGGCTTTCCAGTGCGGCATCACTCATATTTCGCCGCAGAACCAAACTGGGTCGTATGTTGCGAATCGCCAACAGTGGGGGCAATGTGAAAAGCAACGTGCCCAAAACTCCTACGCTCAGCCCCTGGATGCTGAAAGACCAATCCCAGGGCACGTCAGGCAGTAAGGCGAAAACTCGCTGAATCAGCCAGGGAAAAGACTTCTGCACAATCGCGCCTAGTGAAATGCCGATCAACCCGCCCGCGAGCCCCAGCCACAACGTCTGTACCATGTAAATTTGAATCACTTGCTGCGCCCGCGCGCCTACGGCTTTCATCACCGCAATGGTGTCCATGCGCTGCTGCAGATGCGAGTACATCGCCATCGCCACTCCAAGCGAACCCACAATCAACGCGATCAAACTGATCAAGCTCAAGAACGTCGTGGTTGCATCAATCGCCTTTCCAACAATCGGACTCCCGTCTTTGTAGTCCGTAATGAAAACTCGATGCACCGCACCTTTGATATCGGCCTTCGCCGCATTGAGATCGGCGCCCGGCTTGAGCTTAAACAGAAAACGTTCTGCCGCGCGGCTTCCAAACTGAATCAAGCCGCTGCGCTCTAGACCCTCGCGGCTCATCAGCACCCTCATGCCCGGACGAAAGCCCGAAGCAAGCCGGTCCGGCTCTGTAATCAAGACACCTGTAATCCGGTAATCCTGCCCACCCAAACGAATCGCATCTCCCTGAGCCACGCGCAGTCGCATCAGCAGTTCGGGAGTTACTACCACGGAAGAATCGTCCTTGAGCAGCGTCGCTAACGGCTCCGCGGGACGCAAGCTCAACGAGCCATAGAAAGGGAAAACTTTCGGATCAACAGCTTTTATCGAAATCATCTGCGGAATGCCGTCTTTGGCCGACGCCGCCATCGATTCCGTTTCCGTCACCCGGGTCATCACGCCGTAGCGTGAACTCAGCGCCATCATCCGCGCCATCTCATCCGGCTGGCGGTTGTTGATAAACCTGCGCCTGCAGATCACCGGCAATTAACTGCTTTGCATTTCGTGAAAGCATGCCTTTAAATGCATAGCCGAAACCTTTCACGCCACTCAGCGCCGCTACGCCAATCGCAACGGCGAAAACCACAAACAGAAACTTGGCTGGCGCTACACGTAACTCCCGCCAGGCGATTCTCGATGCCGTCCCAAGGAACATGCTTAGGAACTCACTCGCGCTGCTACCGGCTCGTCGCTCAGAATCGTCCCGTCGCGTAGCGTCAGAATGCGGTTGGCGTGTTCCGCCAGCGCCCGGTCGTGTGTCACTAATACCAACGTCGCTTTTTCCTCGCGATTCAAGCGAAGCAACAAGTCCAGGATGTGTTGGCCATTGATCGAGTCCAAGTTGCCTGTGGGCTCGTCGGCCATCAGAATCGGCGGCTGCGTAACAAATGCTCGCGCCAGCGCCACTCGCTGCTGTTCTCCGCCGGAAAGTTGCACCGGGTAGTGATGCGAGCGATTCGTCAGCCCCACTCGCTCCAACAAATCGCGCGCGCGTTGACGAGACGCCGTAGCATTCATCCCGCCCAATTCCGCCGGCAACAGTACATTCTCCTCCGCCGTCAGCGTCGGGACCAACTGGTAATTCTGAAAAACGAAACCGATCTTCCGGCCCCGCACGCGCGCCATCGCATCTTCTGCCAGGTTCGTAATATCCGTTCCATCTAGAATGATGCGGCCTGAAGTCGCGTTGTCCAACCCCGCCAGCAACCCTAATAAGGTGCTCTTCCCGCTGCCGGAAGCCCCCATAATGGCCAAAAATTGGCCGCTCGGCACTTCAAAGGAAATGCCCCGAAGAATTTCGACACGGCTCGGCGGATTCTCAATCGTCTTATTTAAATTTTCAACTTGGATCACGGCTGGCGCTTTCGGTCCTGCTCTGTGTAATGGGTCATGTCAACTTAGAGAAGTGAGAACGATTCAGATTTCCTTTATTGTCGCAGTATCTTTCCTCTCGGCTTGCAGTTCGTCCTCTCAACCAGACCGCACCGCACCGCCTCAACAAGAAGAACGCAAACCTGAACCGCCAAGTTCCACCCCACCGGCAGCCCCTGACACTCGACCGGTGATCGTCACATTCGGCGACAGCCTAACCGCGGGTGTCGCGGGCCGCAGCTATCCCGAAGATTTACAAGACATCCTAGACCAAAACGGTTATGCCTATAGAGTCGATAACCAGGGCGTAAGCGGCGACACGACCACGGACGGCCTTGCCAGAATCGATAATGTCATTTCTCAGCACCCACGCCTAGTTCTGCTCGAGTTTGGTGGGAACGATGGACTCCGCGGTGTTCCCGTCACGGCCACTGAGAAAAATCTAGATGAAATGATTACCCGTTTGCAGCGGGAATCCATCCCTGTCATCCTGCTCGGCATAACTTTACCGCCCAATTACGGTCCCGATTATGTCAAGCCATTCACGGCTATGTTTCCCAAACTTTCTCAGGCCCATCACCTGAAACTGATGCCGTTTTTGTTGCTGCACGTCTTCCAAAACCAAGCGCTCATGCAACCCGATGGCATTCACCCGAACGGCGAGGGCAATAAAATCGTTGCGCGCGACGTTTTCGATCTCATCCGACCGAATCTTTCGCGCGCAACCCCAAGGTAACTCCTCAAGCTAGTTCGGCATCACGACTGTATCGATCACGTGAATCACGCCGTTCTTCACAAAAACATCGGTCTTCGTCACCGTCGAGGTGCCGCCTTTTTCGTCGGTAAGAATGACGCTAGAGCCACTCAGCGACGCGGTAAGCGTCCCGCCTTCAACGGTTTTGACCACTGCCTTGCCGTGTCCCTTTTTGATCAGCCCAATCAACTGCTTCGCAGACACCTCGCCCGAAACAACGTGATATGTCAAAATCTTGCTCAACGTATCCTTGTTTTCCGGCTTCAGCAGCGTATCAATCGTGCCGGCCGGCAACTTGGCGAAGGCCTCATTTGTCGGCGCGAACACAGTGAACGGACCTGCGCCCTTCAATGTATCTACCAGCCCTGCGGCCTTCACCGCCGCCACCAACGTGCTGAAATCGGGCGATGCCGCCGCAAAATCCACAATGTCCTGCGAGGAAGCCTTGGCCTTATCCTTGGCCGAAGCCGTCAACACCGACAAAGCGAGCATCCCCATAACAAGTACTGATTTGATTCTCATTCTCTTCTCCTGAGTTTTCAGTCTTCGCGCCAACCTATGCGAAGATCTGTACAAAGGCCTGGATGATTCTGAGTCAAACACTGACTTATTAATTCAGAGTTCTGGATGTTTTTTCGAGTAGCGAATCTTTCGCGAAGATCCTCAAAGGCGACTTGAGCTACCCCGATTCCGTTCAATACCTATATTCATTAGGCAATGAGATCAAAGCCGGCGCGAAGCTAGGCCTGGAAAGAATGCGTGACCTGCTGGCTGGACTCGGCGAGCCACAGCGCTCGCAACGTTTCATCCATGTAGCCGGCACAAATGGCAAAGGCTCAACCAGCGCCATGATCGCTTCTGTGCTCCAATACGCTGGCTTGCCAACAGGCCTTTACACGTCGCCGCACCTTATCCAACCTACCGAAAGAATCAAGATTGACGGTGCATCCGTGACTAAAGACGAATTCGCCGACGCCTTCGCTACCGTTCATAACGTCGCAGAACAAATGTTGCTGGCGAACAAGCTCGACGCTCACCCATCCTATTTCGAAACCGTCACAGCCATGGCGCTGCTAATCTTCAAACAGCGTTGCGTCATCAGCGTCATCGAGGTCGGCCTTGGCGGTCGTCTCGACGCCACAAATGTGATAGACCCCGAACTGTGCGTCATCACTCCCGTTTCTTATGATCATGAGGCTTATCTCGGCAACACGCTTCCCTTGATCGCCGGCGAAAAAGCAGGTATCCTGAAGCCCGGCGTTCCCGCAGTCATCGCGCACCAGGAGCCCTCCGCCCTTATCGTAATTGAAAATCGTGCTCGCGACCTCGGCTGCCCGTTGATTCGCACCAGCGATCACGAAGCCCGCAACATCCAAGCAGACGCCCACGCGTGCCACTTCGAACTCGATGGCGAAGCATACCTGTGCCCCCTCGCCGGTCGCCATCAAATCGAAAACGCTAAAGCCGCCATTCTCGCTTGCCGCGCTCTCGGCATTCCGCCAAAGGTGATCCGCGCCGGTCTCGAATCTGTCCAATGGCCCGGCCGTCTCGAGCTCATCTCGCGCCATCCAGACTTCATTCTTGACGGTGCTCACAATCCCGCAGGCGCCTCCGCGTTAGCCGCCTACATTCGCGAATTCCACGCCCACCGCCCAGTTTGGCTTGTCTATGGCGCCATGCGCGACAAAGCCGTCGAAGAGGTCGCCGAACAACTTTTCCCGCTCGCCGCTAAGCTCATCGCTACCGCGCCCAATTTTCCCCGCGCCCTCCGTCCTCAAGCCATTCTCGAATTGAGCGCTCATCACGAAGCCACCACGGCCGAAACCGTCGCCGCCGCCATCGAACTGGCTCGCCATGCTCCACCTGACGCCGCCGTCTTCTTCACCGGCTCTCTTTTCCTCGTCGGCGAAGCCCGCGCCATTCTTACCGGCATCGTTTCGTAGAATGAGTTCTTGCATGCGATGGTTACGCGGTCTCCTCATTGCCGATCCCGCCATTATCCTTTCCACCATGGTCTGTGGCACCGCCAGCGTTCTGATCTCTTTCTTTGACAGTTCAGGTCGAAAGCCGGATGCAGTCGCTCAGGCTTGGGCGAAGTTTCTTCTGTGGGCAAGCGGCGTCACTGTAGCCGTCGAAGGCCTCCAAAACATCGATCCAAACGGCAGCTATATCTTTATTGCCAACCACACAAGCTATATCGATACCCCAGTGGTACTCGCCAATATCTCTTCGCGCTTCCGTTTCCTCGCCAAGCGCGGCCTCTTTCAGATCCCGTTCCTCGGAACGCATCTCAGTCGCGCAGGCCATATCCCTGTTCCACGCGAAGACCCTCGCGCCGCCGTTAAAACACTTCAACTCGCTGCCGAAACCGTTCAACAGAAAAAAATTTCTTTGCTGATCTTTCCAGAGGGCGGCCGCTCCCACGACGGTGTCCTTACAGAATTCAAAGAAGGCGGTGCCTACATCGCCATTCGCGCTGGCGCGCCTATCGTTCCGTTGGTCCTAATGGGTGGCACTCACGTTCTTCCCTACGGCGCCGGCGTCGTCCAATCCGGCAAAATCACCCTCCGCATCCTCGCCCCCGTCGCCACCACCGGCCTCACTCTCAAAGATCGCGGCCGTCTCACCGAGCAGATTCATGACCTTCTCCAGTCTGAGCTCGGTCAGAAAAATTTGCCCGTGCATTAAAATTAAAAGACCAGATGAAGAGCGCCTTGGCTCTCCCGAACCTCGCGAGCGAAACCGAGGACATTCATGAAGAACAACATGGCCGTCTCTACCACGTTGTCTTACTCGACGACGATGAGCACACGTACGACTACGTGATCGAGATGCTGCAGAAGCTCTTCTTCCTCTCATTGGAAAGAGCGCTTCAGCACGCCATCGAGGTAGACACCACCGGTCGAACTATAGTGATTACTTGTGAACGCCCGGAAGCCGAGTTTGCCCGCGACCAGATTCAGGGCTTTGGCGCTGACCCTCGAATGCCCAAATCCAAAGGATCTATGTCGGCTGTTCTGGTGCCCGCGTCCAACACCAAAACAAAGTAGTTTAATTAATTTCCGGCAATCGTTGGAAACGTACTCGACATGTGATCATGCCACGTCAGCGCGTCTTCATCCACTAATGCCCAAACCAAGCCAATGCCTGCTGCCAGCAAGCTAATAAAGCTCGCCAACGACCGCTGATAACGCCGCTCCCTCGATGGCGGATTGCCGTCAAAGTCCACCAGCCGCAGTCCCATGCTCGATAGCCCCACGGAGTCGCGCCCAGCCCAACTCCAAAGCAGCTTGTAAAGAATCGGCACGGTGAAAAGCACAGCCGCCCAAAATGGCGCAGTCCCTTTGTTCATCACAATCGTCCCGCCTTCGTACAAGAAAATCGCCAGGCCCAGCACCACAGGCCCCAGCATAATCGCAGCGTCGATCAACGCCGCTTCCACCCGCATCATCGCTGGCGCCACCGGCGCATCGCAAATAATATGCGATTGCGGCGGGCTCACCACATCTTCCACGCCCAAAAAATCTAAGCGCTGCTGATTCTCCGCTGCCTTCTTCCGTGGCTTAGCGCGCTTCAGTTCTACTTTCGCTTGCGGCGCTGGTTCAGGCCGCGGCCGCTGCATCTCAGCGCCGCGCTCGCGAATCGATCGTTGCTCGCTCGGACTCCGCAGCGATTCAAACGAAATCACACGCGCCGGATTCGGATTATTAAAAAGGGCCTGCTGTTCTTTCGCGCTCGCCACAGGCGGTGCGGAAGCAACCTCTGGTTCAAAATCGTAGGCCGGAGCAGTCGCGCCCCCTTGCACAGGAAAACTTTCTGCGCCCGAGCGGCCCTCTCGCACTCTTCTCCCGCAACGGCGGCAACGGTGGTCTTCGTCTAAGATTCTAGTTTGGCAATGCTGACAAGTCATCCGGTTACTACTTTCAACCCGTCTCGTTCACCCCATTCGCCCTTTGACTTGCGGCGTACTGGTCTAACGTGCTACGGTGCTCGATTGCATCTCCTTTTCGCGAAGCAACCCTTCCCAATAACAACTTCTAACATTAAATGTGAATCTTGTCTAGAACATTTCTCATGTAAGTTGTTCTTTTTATACGCATCTCTCTTACTTTCGCTTTCTCTTCCCTCCATCGCCCAGCAAAACGTCGCGCGCACAGCGGCCAAATCGGACGTCCCTCCCGATTCCGAAATCTGGTACAAGAGTGTCACCGAAGACTCCCAATCGGAGTGGAAGTATCTCAAAGGCGCTGCCGAAGTCCACACGTCGGAAATGAAAATCACCGCCGACGAAATTGATTTCAACACCGAAACAGCCTGGGCTTATGCGCGCGGTCACGTTCGTTTAGTCCATTACGTCACGGGCGACATTCTCAACGCCGACCACGCCGAATACAATCTCCGTACCGAAGAAGGCAAATTCTTCATCGTCAACGGCACATCCCCTACCCGCCTCATCACCAGCCCCGGTCTCCTCACCACCACCAACCCCTTCTATTACGAAGGCCAGTCCGCCGACCGCATCAAAGGCCGCATCATCTTGCACCAAGGCTTCATCACCGACTGCAAAACCCCCAAACCCTGGTGGACCTTTCAAGGGCCAATCTTCGACATCGTCCCCGGCCAGCGCGCCATTGCGCGTCGCAGCGTTTTCCACATCAAACATGTGCCAGTGCTATATCTGCCATATTTCCGTCGCGTCTTAGGAAAGAATGAACGCCAAAGCGGGCTTCTTACCCCAAATGCCGGCCACAGCACCACTCTCGGTTACATCTACGGCACAGGCTACTACTGGGCCATTGATCGCAGCTACGATCTTGATTACCTTTTCAGTTATTACACCCAGCGCGGCACCGCGCACAACGTTGATTTTCGCGGCAAGCCAAACGATGTGAGTTCATTTAGTTTCAATTTTTTCGGCGTACAGGATAGCGGCATCAAATATAACGAAAAAAACTACAGCGCCCCGCCCGGTACAACTTGTAATCCGCTGAACCCGGTAGCAGGCACATGCCTCCCCGACAAGCAGGGTGGCATTCAATTTCAAGCTTCAGGCAGAACCGAAATCTTTGGCTTTCGCGGCCTGATCGATGTCAATTATCTAAGCTCGTTTCCGTTTGCCGCAGCTTTCACCAACAATTTCGTTCCGCAGCACAATTCCGTCGGCTTTCTCCAACGTCACTTCGATAACGACATCTACACCCTCAGCATCGTCTTCAGCCGCAACGAAGTCTATGAAAGTTTCAACGCGAACGCGAAGCCGGCCGTCGTCGAAAAGTTGCCCATGCTAGAAACCTCCAGTAGGCTCCAACAGATTCTCCAGGGCAAAATCCCTCTCTGGTTTTCTTTCAACGCATCCGGCGGATTAATCAGCCGGAGCGAGCCAGATACCCCCGCGAACGGCGCGAACTCAACAACTCTAGGCTCACCCAATGTCGCCGCCAGTTCCACGGGGCTGCTCAATCAGCGCACCGACATCAGGCCGACGCTCTCGTCTGCCTTCAGCTTCGCCGGCTTTTCTCTCTATCCCAGCGTCTCTTTTGAAGCTACCGATTACAACCACGACTATTCATCCAACACTGAACTCTCCGGCACCATCGCCGCCGCCAACCTCTTGCGCCACGACGCCGATTTCGTTGCCGATTTCCGTCTCCCGTCTATCGAACGAATTTTCACTCCGCCCGCTTGGCTGCACCTCGGGAAAAAGGTAAAGCACGTAATAGAAGCCGAAGCGCAATACGAATACGTCACAGGCATCAATCAGTTTCAACGAACCATCCATTACGACGGCACCGATATCGTCTCCGACACAAATCAACTGACGCTCGGCCTCACAAACCGCCTTTACAAAAAAGACGCCAAGGGCGACGTGGTCGAATTCTTCACCTGGCGTGTCCGCCAAGCTCGCTATTTTGACCCCACCTTCGGCGGCACTGTCACCACCTATGGCCAGCGCTACGTCAATCTCGCCCAGGAAGAAATCACACCCTACACTTTCCTCGATGGTCCCCGTGGCTATTCACCGGTCGTTTCATCGTTAACAATTAGTCCGTGGGCCACGTTCGGCCTTACTTACGAAACGTCCTATGATCCACGCCACCACAGATTTGACAATCAAACCTTCACCGCTAACGTCCGTTACTCCAAATATCTGCTAGATCTTGGCGAAACCGCCATCACCGCGTACCAGCTCTATGGCGTCCCGAACGCCGCCGGTTCCCTTACGTCCCCCACTCTTTTGCAACCTGATATACAGCAGTTGTTCCCGCTCACAAACCAAGGCTATTTCCGCCTAGGCTACGGCAGCACAAACCGCCAGGGCTTCAACGTGGCTGCCCAAGTCTTCTATGATTTCCTCCATCATGAACTCACCAGCAGCAACTATCAGGTCAGTTACAACACCAACTGCTGCGGCTTTTCGGCCTGAGCTCCGCCGCGTCAATAACATCATTCGCGACGACAATCAGTACCTCTTCTCCTTCAGCGTCGCCAACATTGGCTCCGTCGGCACCCTCCCGCGCCAAAATCGCATTTTTTAGCCCCGCGTGTTATGCTTTATGGAGTAGTTCCTCACCGGCGGCTCCGTCGCCAATCGAACGAACTCCCAGGACAGATTATGCCCAAGATGAAGACCCATAAGGGTGCGTCTAAACGCTTCAAGAAAACCGGCACCGGCAAGGTGATGCGCCATCACGCCTCCGCCCGCCATATCTTGACGTCTAAGACACGTGCCCGCAAGCGCAAACTGAAGCAAGGTGTCGTCGCCGACGAGACCAATCAGCACACGTTGCGCACCATGCTGCCGTATTAAGAGTTTCTGACAAATTTTTCAGGAGTGGGAGCTGTGCGCCGCACGTGCCTGTCAACCCTCCGCTACATCAATAATTCAAAGGAGAAAACGTGCCAAGAGTAAAAAGAGGTACCGGTCGGCGAGATTATCGCCACAAAACCCTTCGCCGCGCCAAGGGTTTCTTCCTCACCAAGTCCAAACTGAACCGTTCCGCCCAGGAAGCTGTCGAAAAAGCCCTTCGTTACGGCTATGTCGGCCGCAGGCTGAAGAAGCGCAATTTCCGCTCTTTGTGGATTGTGCGCATTAACGCCGCTTGCCGCATGTCCGAGATTTCCTACAGCAAGTTCGTGAGCGGACTCAAACGCGCGGGCATCACCCTCAACCGCAAAGTCCTCGCCGATATCGCCATCAACGATGTTCCTGGTTTCCAGGCTCTCGTCGGTCGTGCGAAAGCGGCCCATACAGCTCACGTCCAATAGCTGCTATAGTTTTTAAAGTTATGGAAGCAGCAGCAGCCCAGGAGCAAGGCATAGATTCGCTCGCTCATCTCGAGGAGCGAATCACGAAGGCTGTACAGGCGATCACCTCCCTGCGCAGTGAGAATCAGCAATTGCAGCAGCGCCTCAAAGCCGCGTTGGATGAATTGAAGAACGCCTCCGGCGCCCGCGATCAGGGCGAAGCTCGCGCCACTGCCATGCAGCGCGAACGCGACGAACTCAATCTCCGCGTCAAACGCCTGTCCGACGAACTCGACGATCTGCGCGGCGAACGCAAGCAGGTCCGTACCCGCATTGAAAAACTGCTCAGCCAACTTGAAACTCTAAGCGCCAGTTGAGGTATTTCTCATGGACACGCCGGATACTGAAAAGCAAGTAGTCCGTGTGACGATCTTCAACCAGACGTACGCTCTCAGTACGTCTGGCGATCCCCAAGAGACTATGGCCCTCGCCCATGAGATCGACGAACTCATGTCCAGCATTGCCCGCCGCGCCGGCAACCTCGATTCCGCCCGCACCGCCGTCCTCGCCTGTCTCCACTTAGCCGACCGTCTCCGCACCGCCGAAAAACAACTCGGTACCCTGCGCCACACTGTCCAAGACAAGTCGCGCGATTTTGCCTTGCTCCTCGACAAAGCCTTCGCGAAAAGCGAATCGGATTAGAGTCCAAAACACAAAAGATTCGGCCCCGCCGCTACAACCACATATTGATTGCCATCCACCGCGAAAGTAATCGGTGGCGCCTTCATCCTCACGTTCGTCGGAAAATGAAAAAGCGTCTCGCCCGTCTTCTCATCCACCGCATCGAACCCACCGTTCGGCTTGCCGTAGAACAATAACCCGCTCGCAGTCCCCAACACCCCTGTCCAAGTTTTCGCCCGCGCCGGCCCCGGTTGTGCAACCTCCCACACGATGTCCCCACTCTCAATGTTCAGCGCCCGCAGATACCGCTGCCCCGTCTGATCCGGATAGCCCGTCGGTTTTCCCACACATTCTTCCAGCGCCAAAAAATAGTACAGCTTCGTCTCCGGACTGAACACCGTCGAACTCCAATTCGCCGCATCCGACGGACATCCCTTCGGCGCCATCACCACCGGCCGCCCATCTTTGCCAATCGACGAAGCCCAATCCACCCGCTTCAGGAACGGCTTGGCCAAAAGCAATTCGCCATTCGTCCGGTCCAGCACATAAAAAAATCCATTCCGGTCTGCATGCAAAATCAGTTTGCGCGGCTTGCCTTTCCACTCCGTATCCACCAGCACCATCGGCTCCGTCGCATCTCGGTCCAACAAATCATGCGGCGTAAATTGGTAATGCCACTTCAACTCACCAGTCTTCGCATCCAACGCCAGCAGCGAATCCGTGTATAAATTGTCTCCCGGTCTGTCACGGTCTTCCCCATCCGGAAACGGATTACCCGTCGGCCAGTACAGCGTCCCCGTCTCCGCATCGTAAGAACCCGTCAACCACGTCGAACCACCCAGCGCCACCGGCTTCTCCGCCACCGTATAGTGCCGCCAAACCAACCCTCCATCGCTCGCCCGAAACGCCGCCACAAAACCGCGAATGCCATGATCCGCGCCCGCCACACCCACCACCACATTGCCGTCTACCACCAGCGGCGCCATCGTCCCGCCATACGGATACGGCTCATCGAACATCGGCACCTCCCACAACAACTCACCGTTCGCCCGGCTCAGAGCCAGCAGATGCGCATTATCGGTAACGAAAAACACCTTGTCATCCAAAATCCCCACCCCGCGATTCGTCCCCAGCTTCGCATCACCCTGCATCCCCGGCGTCATGGCACGCCCATACTTCCAAAGCTCCGCACCAGTAAGCGCATTCACCGCGATCACTTGGTTCGGCCCAGTAAAGTACAACACGCCATCGCTCGCCAGCGGCGTCGTCTCCAGCCCGAAGTTCGCCGTAGGGTAAATCCACTTCAACCGCAAATTCGAAACATTGCTAACAGTGATCTGCTTTAATTCGCTGTAACGGTTACCCGAGTAACTCCCGTTGTAAGTCAGCCAGTCGCCCGGCTGCGGCGCATGCCAGCTAATCTTCGCCGAAGACGCACGCGGCACGGCACCGCTCGGCCCTAGCGTTCGCACATAAGACGCCAGTGCCACCAAGTCCGATGGAGCCAAATCGCCAAACGCCGGCATCCCCGCCCCAGGATTTCCACGCTTCAGAAAGTCTTCTAACTGCTCAACCGTCTGTCCCGCAATGTGCCCATTACCAACTAACCCTGGGCCCTTTGCCGTTCCCCGCGCATCGTCCCCATGGCATCCCGCACAATGCGTCACAAACAGCGCCACCGCAGTAGCTGCCGCAATCATGCCACCGCTCCCAAACCCAAGCCCGTGATCTCTCCCGTCGCCACCCGCCCGTTCCTAACATCGAATATTCCGGGAAACCGCTTCTGCCACTCCACATTCGCCGCCGGCACATACTCGCGCGCATTCGCCTCAATCCCCGCCACCCCAGGCACATGCGCCGCCAAACCAGCCGATTGAATCAGCGACGCCCCCGGACATGTCAGATCCTGCACACAAAGAAACATCTTGTGAATCTGCCCCGCAGCTGCCATCAGCAGCGCTTGCGATTGCCCTTTACAAGCCTTCAATGCCACTCCGCTATAGCCCATCTCGCGCGCCAGCAGCAGCATGTCCAGCCCCGTCAAAGACTCATCAATCACCACCGGCACTAACTTCGCAGCTTCATGCATTTCGTTATGCCGATCCGCCGCTAAGTCGCGCGCCGTCGGCTGCTCAATATATTGAATCCGCCCAAACGCCGCACTATTCCGCTCTTTCAGTTTGCGGACGAACTCAAGCAGATACTCCACATTCCGGCACCGCTCATTGAAATCAAGCGAGTAAAACCAAACAGTCCCCGGCCTAGCTTTTGTCGCCACCGCATCCACGCCCAACACGCGTTCCAGATCCCAACCCAAATCATCGCCGTTCAGCTTGATCTTGATGTGATCAAGCCCGGAGTAAGGAATCCAATCCGCCAGCGTTTCCGGCAATCCGTCATCCACCGGCTTCAGCAATTCACTGCTCGTAAGCGCATCCAAGGCCCCCACCGAATGATAGAGCGGAACCTCCGCCTGCGGCCTTGGCAACAAAAATTCATCCAACCACCGCCCCTCATACCCCTTGCCCAAATACCTCGCAAGGTCATCCGGCAAAAGACCCCGCCCATAACACTGATACGAACTCCGCCCGTGAATCTTTCCAAACGCATCATGCAGCGCCGCATCGAACGGACTCGCCGTTACCAGCGTGCACAGCTTGGGAACAGACGCCCCAGCCAACCGCAGATACTCCGGCTCAAGCGCGCAATTGATATCAATCGGATGCCCGTATTCCCGATAATCCCCAGTGGCTTTACTAATCTTCTCTGCCAAATCCTTCATCGCCGTCAGCGTCTGATCGTAAGTCAGCGTGTGCGAAGGAAACGACCACACATTCCCCATCGTCATCGAGCCAAACCCTTTGGCGCGCCTACCATTGCGCAAACTCACCACGCACTCTACGTTCAAGAGCGTGACCCGGTCTACCGCAAACCCACCAAACTTATAAGGCGCCCGATACCGAAAGTCCTGATAAGAATGCGAAACCTCTTCAATCCGAATCGCCATAGGGTTCGGTTTGATCATCGCAGGCGCAGCGGCCACCGCCAGCCCCGCAACACTGAAGATACGAACGCAACTGCCGCAAATCCCGCCGCATCGCCGCAAACACCTGCGCCGGATCACCCGTAAGTTGCCGCTTCCCCGCATCCGCACCGAACAACGGATATTCAAAATGCAGTTGCAACGGACCATCAAACGAAGTATGCGCCAGCATCGTGAAGAACGATTGCAACCGCACCATCCCCTGCCCTAACGGCACCCACTCCGGCTGGTAATCGTCCTTCTCTTTCTCCCACAAAAAATCCTTCACCGCCACGCCGCGCATCCAAGGTTGCGCCACCCGAAAGCTGTCAATCCAGCCCCCAAACCCGCCTTCCACCGTCGCATGCCCAATGTCGTAATTGATGCCAATCACTGCCGGGTCAAGCCCCTTCAGGATCTCCACGATGTCCCAAACCGGCGCGCCCACCAAGTCAACTCCCGAATGCGTGTGGTACATCGCGCACACTTTGTATTCCGCATTCAGCGCCGCCAGCGCCCCCGAGCGTTTGTGAAACTCCTCCAACTGCGCAGCTATCGGCCCGCTCGAATATTTGAACCCGCCCCACCGGTAGTAACGAATACCCAAGTCCGCCAACGTCTTCAGCACCGCCCGCGCATGCGGCGAAGTCACATCCACAATGTCCGTCGTCACCATCGGCACCGCCAGCTGATGCTCGCGAATCAACTTCACCAACGGTGGCAAATCTTCCGCCACCCGCGCCGGCTCCACATGCCCGCCCGCTCGCACGGTGAGATCAATCCCATCAAATCCCATCTCCGCCGCCGCTCGCGCCAGTTCCGCCCCTTGCAAAAATTGCAGATGCTTCGAAAAAATAGAGACTTTCACAGTATCGGCTATCTTATCGTGCGGCCAGGCCGCTGTACACTAGCGTCAAGATTTCACATCCTGCCGTTAACGCGGTTCCCCAACCTTCAACTTCATCAAGCAGCCCCGTTGAAGGTCAGCACGCTTGGATATGATGGTAACATCATGATGGCACGCACCCAGATCACGCTTGACCCGGAATCCAGCGCCGTGTTCGCCAGCTCGCCAGTGATATGGGCATTTCTCTTGCTGAATACGTTCGCCGCCTCGTCGAATCGCGATCCCGGCCGACCAAAGTTGGTCGTCAGCCCGACTTCGGTGTCTTGACCTGGGATCGTCCGAGCGGCTCCGAAATTGCCAGTGACGAGGACGCTATGATTCGCGAAGCCTTTTCCTCCGAGCGCCGAAAACCCCGCCGACGATAGTATGAGTCTTTTCGTCGATACCTCAATCTGGTGACGCCGCCGCGGACAAATCGGATTCCAGTAACTCACGGGCAAAGGCGATCCTATCGGGCGGAGAACCCCTGGTTACAACGGATCACGTCTTGATCGAACTTGGACACTCGCACTGGGTCAGCGCAATCGGTTCGGCTCGTACTTTGCACCCTGTCCGAGCGCCGCTGGCCCGAGGTACGCACACTGGCGTGCGGCTTCAATCAAGAGTCTTAATTTTCTCGATGTTGACGTGTAGTCCCTGGGTAATTGGGAGACAGTACACTTGATCACCATTTGCTAGCTGCGGAACAGATATGAGCGGCGCGGGTTCACCGTGCTCCAGCGACCGGGGTACATCCTTCTTCTGAAACCGTGGCGCGAACATTCGTGTTTCGTTTCGACACCCGTGTCGAGACGTCCCTCGCCGATCCCCACCTAAGGGAATGTATGATGTCCGAATGCCGGACGATACGGGACAACTTGGATGTTTCGTTAGGCGCTATCTGGCTTTTAGAACGCGCAAGCGTGAAGCCACCCGCCTCCCAAATAATCCACTCACCGGTTCTGAACCACCATCAAGGCTCTAAAGACTCCAATTGCACATCCACTGTTCGCCGAGCGCCCGCCGCCATTCGAATCAGCTTTCCTTTGCCAACACTTTCATCCCATTCGTGAAACCCGTGTGAAGTGACGTGCAAAAGCAGGTCCTTATCAGGTGGCACCAAGATGACTCGGTCTGGATGACCTGTCGTAGTAAGCTCTGACTGAGGATCAAGGGTGCTTATCATCTTCACTTGCACCCGAGCGATCAAAAGGCCAGTTCTTCGATTTGTAACGTGAATATGAAGAAAGCCCGCTTTAGGCGGCAGATAAACCGTCAACTCCTTCTGCTGATTCTCGGCGGTAATCTCGACTGTTGGAGGATACAGGTCTCCTCCCGGACCCATAGCGAACCATGAGAATCCCGCCTCGGGATCTTCAGCATAAACCGTGTATCTTCCCCACCACCCAAGATGCTCAAACCGATACTCGCCAAGATCGTTCGTTTGGGTTCGTGGAAGCGCTCCGCTCAGTGATACATCTAACGGCCGCACCTGTACAAGTAAGCCTCTCGCGGGCCGTCCTTCTCGATCAATGACCTTTCCATAAATGGTCGCATCGGACTGGGCTCACTCTCTTCGTCGGCTGCAGCATCGCTGTCACCCCCTCGCTCAGAGTCTGCCTCTTCGTAATTTTGACCCATACCCCTGTCATTCGGAATGACACACGCCACTTTACCGGAACCGTTCCGCCCCCACACGGTTGGTAGTAGATCGGCGATGTCTTTGCATCCTCCCAGGTGATAAAGACAAGGTACTTGCAGAGCATAGGCTTGCCGCCTTTGCCTCAATGTTGTTCCCCTGTAGCTCAGTTCGACGATTCCGTTCAATCGCTGCTCCGAAGACTGAGACCAAGGATCCATCGAGACGCCGCCGCACCCACCGCTGTAGCAGAAATCAGTCTGCACGTGCACCACCGTGCCTCGATCACCATTGCGACCAGCTCTCAATTCCAGCATCATGAGTTGAAGGTGGCCTCCTCTGCTTAAATCGAAGCGCGCCGTCAGTTCAGTGTACGGAACCAAGTGCAGAGCAGACAGCAATCGATTGTCAACGGAAACCTCGTAGGAGCAACCGTTGGGCGCGCATCCCAACGTGCGGAGTCGATCGCCATATTCTTGCCTTATCTGCACAAAGTTTTTTGAGACGTGCTTCTGAGCGGTGAGATCGAGCGCAGTCGTCAGCAATTCGTTCGCCCTCGCTCCGATCCACAGGCCGTAGACGAAAAGCGCCCCTAGAGCCGCGAGCATGATGGCCGAGAGAATGGCGATGTACAGCCTCCATCTTGGGAACTCCATAGTTAGTTTGGACACCACGCAAGGTCGGCATGTTCCGGCAATCTTGGCTACTCCGGATTCTTGCAGAACCGCAGCACCTTTAGCGCGCTGTGGTGCGTCGCCAAATCCGATCACAACACTTCAAGAAATATTTCTCTCTCCTAACCCCTTCATTCCACTACTCTTATCCAAAACCCGCCCATGCGCCGCTACTCAGCCGGACGGCAACACCTGCGAATTTTAAACCGTGGGAGATCCGCTGTCGCCGCTTCCCCTCTGCGCCCGTTCACACGCAGAATCAATCCTCCAAAGGACAAAATCATGTCAACCAACACCATGACCCCACGCCAACTCCGCCGCGCCGCCGAGCGCGCTCAACGCAAGGCCGACCGCAAAGCCGGCAGTACTCCGGCCGCCGCACCACCCCTGCAATGCGTCACCGAAAATCTCAATCACCAAGCACCGGCCACGCCCTTCATCTCCGAAGCGCGCCAAGCCGCCAGTCGCGAAAACGGCAGCCATTCACAGGGTCCGAAAACTGCCGAGACCCGCGCCACCTCTGCGCAAAATCACACCACGCACGGCCTCGCTCGTCACATCAACGGAACCTTCAAACTCCTAACTTCCGAAGATCCCGCTGGGTTCGAAGCGTTTAAACACTCTCTCAGCAAGGAACATTCCCCAAGTACAGAGACGGAATGCCTCCTCGTCAACACCATGGCCGAATCGCACTGGCTCGCCGATCGCGCGCAGCGTCTTCAAAACACCTGCCTGCATCCCGAAACCGGCGAAATCGCCAACGATAAAAAGTTCGCCTTATATCTGCGATATGAAACCGCGCACCGCCGCGCGTTCTATAAGGCGATCACCGAACTCCAAAAGCTTCGTGCCGAAACGCGCAAAGCCGGTCTCGGGTTCGAAGCGGAGGAAGACAAAAAGTACGAAAAACTCCGCAAAACATTGAAAGAGGAAGCCGAAAACGAGGGTTTCGCCTGGGACAATTTCCGCAAAGAAGCGCAAGCCCGCTTCCAAGTGGCCATGAACTTGACCCAATACCTCCAAGCCAAGAGCCAATTCACGAATTACGACGCTGATCTGGAGGCCGCTCTCGCCGAACTCGGCCTTCCGATGAAGCAAAAGGAGCCAATGGCCCAAGCCGCCTAGCTCATTTCAACGCCGCACAACAATGCGCACACCCGAAGTGTGCCCATAAGCGCAGTAGGGCAGGTTGAAAACCTGCGGAGGGTTGGCAACCCGACTCCTGAAGTTCCTCGCGAAAATAACTGTCATACACTCTTTCCAAATGAACAGACGAACATTCTTACTCGCCGGCAGCAGCTTGGTCGTCACCGCGGCCGCACCCTCCGAACAAATCATCCTCGGCGTAATCGGCAGCGGCGGCCGTGGCACCGCCGTCATGCAAGTATTCCAACAGAACCCAAACGTCAAGGTCGGCGCCATCTGCGACGTATATGAACCCAATCTCGAAAACGCTCTCTCAGTCGCCAAGAGAGCCGGCTCCCAGCCCAAAGCCTACCGGAACTACAAAGACCTCCTCGCCGACAAAAATATCCAAGTCGTCCTCATCGCCACGCCCGAGCACTGGCACGCTCAAATGGTTCTCGATGCGATCGCCGCCGGCAAAGACATCTACGTTGAAAAGCCGTTATGCCGCACACCCGAAGAAGGCGTCAAGCTAGTCGAAGCAGAACAAAACTCAAAGTCCGTCATCCAAGTAGGCATGCAACGCCGCAGTTACGACCTCTATCTCAACGCCCGCCGCATCGTCGCCAGAGGCGCCCTTGGCAAAATTCGCATGGTCCGCTCCTGGTGGCTCAACAACTATCTCGGCTCTGCACCCGTTCAGCCCCTCGATGGCAAGCTCGATTGGGAGCAATGGCAAGGCCCCGCCTCTCACAAACCACTCACCCCCGACCGTTTTCGCAACTGGCGCGAATACTCCGAATACTCCGGCGGCATCGTTGCCGACCAAGGAGCCCACGTCTTCGACGGCATCCATCTCCTCATGAACGCCGGCTTCCCCCTCGCCGTCAACGCCTCCGCCGGCCGAATTCACCGAGACGGCTTCGAGACTCCGGAGTCGGTTGTCGTCATTGCCGAATATCCCGAAGACTTCCTCGCCGTCTTCACCATCAACTACGCCGCCATGCACTACAAACCGAAGAACGACCAACTCAGTCAGCTCGATGGCGATCTCGCGCGCCTCGATATCGGCCGCGAAGACTTCAAGCTATTCAAACAAGGCAGCGAAGAGCAGCCCCAGATCTCACAAACCTCCGAACTCGGCTTCGCGCACGCCACTGATCTACACGTCGCCAACTTCTTAGAATGCGTTCAAACCCGCAACACCCCCAGCGCACCCGTGGAGTTAGGCTTCCAGGCGGCCCTCGTCGTCCAACTCGCTAACCTATCTCTAAAGCGCGGTCGCCGCCTGCGCTGGAATAATGATACGAACAAGGTGGAACTATGATCCGACACGCCCTCGTCTTACTTCTCTCCGCCGCCGCTGCCACCGAATCCGCGCACGTGGCTCTTCGTTCCCGCGCCCAACTATTCCGCGGCAGCACGGAATGGAACGAAGTCCACACCGATTTCCAATTCAACCCCAACAAGAGCGCCATCATCGTCTGCGACATGTGGGACAAGCATTGGTGTACCGGCGCCAACACCCGCGTAGCCGCACTCGTCAAACGGATGGAGCCGTTTTTGAAATCCGCTCGCCAACATGGAATGGTCATCATCCATGCGCCCTCCGACACCATGGCCTACTACGCCAACGCCCCGCAGCGCCTCAAAATGTTGCAACTCGCGCACTTCACGCCACCGCCAGAACTCCCGCTCACCGCTCCCCCGTTGCCCATCGACGATTCGCGCGGCGGCTGCGACACGCCCGGCGAAACCGAGCATATCGCCTGGCAGTGCGAAAATCCCGGCCTCCGCATCGCCCCCGAAGACTACATTTCCGACAAAGGCCCAGAGATCTACAACCTGCTCCGTTCCCGCGGTATCGAAACCGTCTTCTACACCGGCGTCCATGCCAACATGTGTATTCTCAATCGCACCTTCGCCATCCGTCAAATGAGTAAGTGGGGCGTACGCTGCATCCTACTAAGAGACCTAACCGACGCCATGTATAACCCGCAAGATGAACCTCATGTAAGTCACGCCGCCGGAACCGAACTCGTCATCCAATACATCGAAAAGTATTGGAGCCCCACGGCCCTCTCCACAGATCTTGAAAGAGCAATGAACTAAGCACATGGCCAAACAAACACTCTATCTAGAAGACCTGCAAGTCGGCTACAAATTCACTTCCGGCCACCTATCAAATGGACGAAGCCCGCATGAAAGCATTCGCCGCCGAGTTTGACCCCCAACCCTTCCACCTCGACGAAGTCGCCGGCGCACAAAGCGTTTTCAAAGGACTCGCGGCTAGCGGCTGGCATACCGCCGCTGTTTCCATGCGTCTCCTTGTCGATTCCGATTTCACCTTCGCCGGTGGCATCATCGGCGTTGGCGGCGAACTCAGTTGGCCCCGCCCCACCCGCGCCGGCGACATCCTGCGCTTAGAAGGCGAAATTCTAGAGGTCACTCCGTCCCGCTCCAAACCCGGCCAAGGAATGGCGAAAGTCCGCCTCACCACTCTGAATCAGCGCGATGAAGTTGTCCAGATCTTCACGCCTTCCGTTTTGGTTCTTAGGAAAAATCAACCCGCTAGCTAACCGCCGAGCCAGAGTTCCGTCAAAGCTCGCGAAAGAGGTTTTTATTACATGAGACTCGTTGCACTACTGGCAGTGGCTGGATGCCTGCCCTTGGCGGCACAACAAAATTGGTGCTCAGACCGTGGTTGGCACAACGACGGCATGGTCACCCACAACGAAGTGCGGGAAGAACACTTAGCTGCCGCTGCGCAGAACGTAATCAACCCGGCACAGAACGGCTCCATTCACGTTCATGCCTGGGCTAACAGCGACATCCTAGTCAAAGCCTGCGTCCAAGCCACCGCCCAAGACGAAGCCACCGGCGCGGCGCTTGCCAAACAAGTAACCGTTACCGATGGCCCCGGCCGCATTGTCGCCAAAGGCCCGGACACGCAAGGCAGCAATAAGTGGTGGAGCGTTTCGTACGACGTCTGGATGCCCGCCTCGGCAAATCTCGATGTGCACGCCTTCAACGGCAGCATTCATGTCGAAGCAACAACTGGGCAACTTCGTGCTCAAACTTTGAACGGATCACTCACATTAACGAACGTCAGCGGCGATGTAGATGCCGAAACCACAAACGGCTCAGTCACCATCAACCTCGCTGAGGGGACTTCATCGGGCAAAGGAATGAAGCTCAAAACGGTCAACGGCTCCATTCACTTGCAGCTGCCCTCCACTTTCGGGGCCGACGTCGAAGCATCCACCGTTCACGGCCGCGTCAAGAACGATTTTGCGGAGAGCGCGCCTGAAGATAAGGATCTGCGCACGCAGCGGTTTACCATCGGCGCCGGCGGAACTAAGATTGAAGCGGAAACGGTAAACGGCAGCGTTCACATCAGCAGGCAAAGCTAGGCGGTTACCGCCAGATAGCGACTATCCAAACGCCGCAATTGCTCCACGTTGAGCACCCGCGTCGTGCTAAGCCCACAGGGGCATGTCGTTCGGTCCACAGAAGCCCGCAGTCCGGTTCTGAGACCAGAATTCCCTGCCCCGTCCAGAATCAGTTCCCCGTCCTCTAGAGCCAGCGGCTCAATACCGGGCGACAGATGCCAACCCTCATGTGCCTCACATTCTGAAGCTAGTAACGACTGATCGAGCCCCAAAAACAGCTCGAAAATCGGCACCCCAAAAGCCTGCCAAAGGCCAACGCGCGCGACATCATTGAGCGGTTTAGATCCGAAACTTGTCAAAAGCACCAGCGCCCGGTCGATCGACGAGACATGCTGTTCGGCCAGTCTCTGCATCTCACTGAGCGTGCCCACGACAACATTAGGCTCAAACGCAGCTAGATCCGACCAACGCTTCAAAACCAGCGGCTCTACCCCCGCAAATTTGGGGCCGGGCGAGAGTTGTGCCAACCGTAGCGTAGGCGAAACCGGGAAAGGCAGCACGATGGGCGGGTTCTTGCTGCTACGGCGCCGCTTGATACTGTTCTGCACTTTGCGAATAGACATCACAACAAGAAAGTGCGATTGCGCCGTTGAAGATGTCCGTCAGGTTATTCCGATTGAAGGGTACGTTCGGTACTAGCCTTTAGTATCCGGGGCTGATGAAGTTGTTTTAAATTGGAACACAAGACCTGCTCCGCCTGAGGCGCATCCAACCCCAGTTCATACATCACCTTCGTCTGCTGCTCAAGAATGGCCGCATGCCACCCCCGCGGAAAGAAGCTCGAATCGCTCCCAAACAGCAACCGCTGAATGCCGAGTACATCAATCGAGCGCCGGAACGCGTCAGCCAGATTGATCCCTTCGTACACCAGCCAACGATTGCTGCTTGACGTATCAAAGAAGACATTCGGGCAAAGATCCGCTAGCATGAGCGCTTCGCGAAACAGACCCGCTCCAAAGTGCGGAATCACAAAACGCACCAGAGGGAAGTGCAGTGCCACCGGATGCAAGTCAAGCGGGTTCGAATAGTGCAGGTTGAACTGACTCGCCAGCCCGAGTTTCTTCCGAATGCCCACGCTAATCGCGCCGCAATGAACGAACACGGCTAGGTGATAATCGCTGGCTACTTCCAGAATCGGCACCAGACGGGCGTCGGTAATCGAATAGGTATGCATCGCTGGGAAAAGGCAGATCGCATGCAAATGTGGATTCCCCGCTGCCTTCTTCACTCGTTCCAATGAATCCGGCTGCGTCGGATCCAACATGAAATATCCGTAGAATCGCTCGGGGTGCGCGGCCACTGCCGCCGCTACGCTATCCTCATCTCCGGGCATACTCGCGATGAGGGCCGCCCGTTCCACCGCGAAGCGCGCGAGTTCCGCCTCCCACCGAGTTCCCAAAGCCGCGGGATCGGCCACTGGGATTTCAAAGTTCAGCAGCGGAGCCAGAGCTTCCGCATTCGCGGCTTTCTTCTGCTGCGCCAGCGCCGAATAGAACTTGTGAGAGAAGAAATGAACGTGGGCATCTTGTACAGCTAGTTCGCCCCAGGGAGTTTGCGCCATCAGCTGTGATTGTAGCCTTTACATCACAGAGATGGTCACCCAGTAAAACTGCCGTTGATCCGAGCTAACCTCTCCTCCGTATCTGATTTCGTTACCACCTCAACTAGGAGAAAAACAATATGAACCTTCTTCGTAACGGAAACACGGCCAAGCGCATACAGATTGTAAGTTGCGTTCTAGCAGGCGTGCTCGCAGCAGCCCATGCTCAGGCCTCAACCGTCACTTATACCGGCACGCTAGCCGGAGATGACCAAGTCCAGCAGTACGCCTTCAGCATCGCTGCCGGCACGAGCGTCGATTTCTCCACTGATTCTTACGGTGGCGGCACCGTGAATGGCACCACCACTCCCAGCGGCGGCTTCGTGCCGGTGATTTCCGTGTTTAACGCCTCTACCGGATTACTGCTCGCCAGCGATGGAGCCGACGGCGTCTGTTCCGGTGCCATGACCGCTGATTCTATTACCGGTATGTGCGACGACGCCAACCTGATGCTCTCGCTTGGATCGGGCAGCTACATTGTCGCGGTCAGCGAGTTCTTCAACGTCCCCGTTGGTCCCAATCTTTCCGACGGTTTCCTAGAGCAAGGTCAGGGTAACTTTACCGGACAGACTTGCGGTACCACCGGAGCGTTCTATGAAACAGATCTGGCGACCTGCGTTCAAAGAACCGGAAACTTCACGTTGGACGTTACCACCGTTCCGGAGCCTTCCGATCTTTGGTTCGCTCTGCCGGCCATCGCCTTTGGCTTGCTAAGGCGCCGATCCGCCAAATCGTAACAAGTTTCGTTTGAGTGTTCCGACTAACTAAATCAGAAAGGTTTTTGGAGAAACAAATGGCTAAAAGTATCATCCCGGATGTAATTGACGCTGCCTCAAATCGCCGCAGCTTTGTCAGAAAGTTGGGCATCGCCGCGGCGGCAGCCGGCGCTGTTTCGCTGACGGGCCAGAAGGCCGAGGCGCAGACCAGTACAGATGTCAGCGTACTGAATTTCGCTCTCAATCTTGAATATTTGGAAGCTGAGTTCTACACCTACGCCACCACCGGCGAATCCATTACCAGCTTCGGCCTGGGAATCAACGGCGTGGCCAACCCAGGCAATCCCACCAGCGGCGGCTATACCATCGGCGGCTCGCAAGTGACTTTCGCCAATAGTTTGGTTTACACCCAGCAGGTCGCGACTGAGATTGCCGCTGACGAACGGGCTCACGTTGCGCTCTTACGCAGCGCGCTGGGCAGCGCTGCCATTGCCAAACCCAACATCAATCTCGGCGCGCTGGGTTTCGGCTTCGGCAATCAGAACGACTTCCTCAAACTCGCTCGTATCTTCGAAGATATTGGAGTGAGTGCTTATGCCGGCGCAGCCCCGCTTCTCTCAACCGCCCCTCTCGGCACCGGGACCATTCTCGGCTACGCGGCCCAAATTCTCGCCGCAGAAGCTGAACACGTCGCCAACATTCGTCTGCAAATTGCCCGTTTGAACGTGACCACTTTCGCCCTGGATCCGGTGGACATCATTCCTCCTCCCTCCGGCACCAAATACTTTTCTCTGGACAACAACGGACTCTGCGCCACCCGCACGCCTGGACAGGTACTCTACCTGGCCTATGGCTTACAAGCCAACGTCAGTAGCGGTGGGTTCTTCCCGACTGGAACGAACGGCGCCTTCACCATGAGTTCCACCGCCGCGTAAAACGTCTCCTTTGATCCCTCAACGAGAGATGAGCCGCCAGCCGAGACTGGCAGCTCATCTCTCATTTTTTGGTCTCCTTCTTCTAAGAAAAAAGCTTCATGCGGATTCACGTGGATTGGGGTTGGCCTTCCTGTGAGGTGATCGCGTCTTTAGAAGCAGAAAGCAGTTAAGAAGACGGCTTTCGAAGGACCTAAAAGGAGGTTCACATGTTCAAACGAATTGGTGCTTTGGCTTTACTTTTGACTGGCAGTATGGCGCTTTTCACTCCCGCAGTGGCGCAGGCGGCGGACTTCCACGATTACCGGCGCTATGAACGCCGCGTCGATCGCCGCGAATGGCGTGAACATGAGCGCTGGGAACGCAGAGCCTATCGCCCGATTTATTACGATCGCTTCGGTCGTCCCTGCTATCGATAGATCGAGTCTTTGCTAGGTAGCAACGGCGGTTCCGACTTCACACTCGTGCCGCCGTTTTTTTATCAACCGAAAGGCTGTTCGATGCTCGGACTTTGCGGCGTAAACAATTTTGCTCCGTCGGGAGTGAGGTACATGTCGTCTTCCAGACGGACACCGAATTCGCCGGGAATATACACGCCGGGCTCATCGCTAAACGTCATACCCGTAGCCAGCGGCAGAGTGTTGCCTCGAACCAGGTAGGGCCATTCGTGGCCATCCATTCCGATGCCATGGCCAACGCGGTGGCCAAAAAATTTATAGTCCGGCCCGAAGCCTGACTCGGCAATCACTTTGCGCGCGGCCGCATCCACCTCCTGACAAGCTACCCCGGGCCGCGCTGCGTCCAGAGCGGCTTTCTGCGCCCGATGAACAATCTCGAAAACTTGTTTGGCCCGATCGCTAGCCTTGCCCAACACAAAGGTACGCGAGATATCCGATTGGTACCCTTCAACTGTGCAGCCGTCGTCCATAATCACGGGCGTGCCTTCGCTGATCACTTGCGGCGCAATGCTGCCGTGCGGGTTGGCACTCGCGATGCCTACTTCGAAACTAGCCTCGCCGCGGAAACCCACTTGCGCATACGCGAGATTGATTAGGCCCGATGCCTGCTGTGCCGTCATGCCCGGCGTCAGTGCGCGGAACACTGCTTCATAAACTGACAACGTTGCCGCATTGGCGATTTTCATCAGCTCCAGTTCATGCTCGCTCTTAATCATTCGACAGCCGGCGGTTACCGGCGTCGCGCTTACAAGTTTGATACCCGGCGACGCTTGCGCCAAGCTATCGGCAAAGACAAAGGGAGTCCGTTCTTCAACGCCCAGCGTGCCGCCACCGGAGATTTTGGCATTTTGCAAACCCACAGCCAGCAAACGATAAGGGCTTTCATCTTCGTGCCAAGTCAGGACATCGGCGTTTTCGAGCGGCCCGGCATTTAGCTGTTCACGCGCACGACCTTCTTCAAACGATGGGCAAATGCAAAACGCTTTGCCGGAAACCGGGACCACGGTGGCAAACAGGCGCTCGCTGTTGCCCCAACGCACGCCGGTGAAATAGCTTAGCGATGTGCCCCCTGCCAAGAATAGGGCGTCAATTTTGTTCTCTCGCATGAGTTGGCGGGCGCGCTCCAAACGTTGTTCGCGCTCGGATGTCGTGATGGGCCGGGCTTGGCCGCGCATCGATTTCAGGGCAGCAATGGATGGGGGCAGCGACGTGGCTGGTTCAGCGGTAAGCGGCAGGGCGGCGCTCAGAGCGGCGGCCGATCGGAAAAAGCGTCGTCGAGTGGGCATGTGAACTATCTTACGCACTTCGGAATTCCCCGATATCACGACATGCCCGCAGCAATCAACATCGGTACGATAGGTACAGATGAATCGTAAACGGCGCCGGCCGCTGGCGAAATCCTGCTTAGTTCCGGTTTTAGTTTTGTGTAGCGCGCTCAATGGGCAGCAACTGTCCCAAGACGCGGTCATCTCGGACACTGAGATCCACCAGTTACTGGCGGATCGCATCGAGCAAAAACAGCAGAGTGTCGGAATTGTCGTGGGCGTGATCGAAGACCGGGGAGAGCGGTTCGTTTCGCAGGGGGCTTTGAATCAGGGAGATCCGCGTGCACTCGGTGCATCGACGACCTTCGAAATCGGCGGCTTGACCAGCGTTTTCACATCCTTGCTACTGGCCGATATGGCGCGCCGCGGCGAAGTCGCCCTGACCGAGCCAGTATCCAAATACTTGCCGTCAACCGTGAAGTTACCTAGCCAGGGGACTCAGCCCATCACATTAGTGGATTTGGCAACTCATACTTCTGGATTGCCGCTGCTGCCGTCCAACTTTCGCGCTAAAAATCCCGCCAATCCTTATGCCGATTACAGCGAGAACGACTTGTATCAATCGCTAGCAAACACCAAACTGATCGGACATCTCGGGCAAGATTACAACTATTCTCACGTCGGGATGGCGCTTCTTGCCATTGCGTTGAGCCATCGCTCCGGACAAACCTATGAAGCCTTGTTAAGGAGTAGAATATTTGGACCGCTGGGTATGAACAATTCCGGTGTGAGCCTCAGTCCAGACATGAAGGCCCAACTCGCAGTGGGTCATAACGCCTATCTGCAGCCTGTCAGTTATTGGGACGGTGGAGCGCTAGCGGGTGCTGTGGGACTGAAATCCACGGCGCAGGATCTATTGACGTTCGTGGAGGCGGCACTGGGCTATAAGCCTTCGCCACTCGCCGCTTCGATGGCGGGTATGCTAAACACGCGCCGCCCAACTCGCTACGCTGGCTTGGAGTTGGCGCTGGGATGGCACATTCTCTCAACCAGCAATTCGCAAATCATTTGGGACAACGGCGGCACCGGCGGGTTTCGATCTTTCCTGGGATTCTCGCCTCGTAACAAAGTCGGAATCGTGGTCTTATCGAACACCGATGGCGCCAGTGGCATTGAAGATATCGGTCTGCGCCTATTCACGCCGGTTCCCGCCGAAGTGTCGCTGCAGCGTGAACATGTCGAAATCAAAGTTGACCCGCGAATTTTCGCCAACTACGTAGGCGTTTATCAAATGAACGACGGGATGCAACTCACCATTAGTCAGAGCGGTGAGAATCTAATCGCTCAACTTGGCCAGCAAAAATTCATGCTCGCCGCGGAAAGCACCAGAGACTTTTTCATCAAGAATGTCGAAGGCCAGTTGACGTTCGTGACCGATCGCACCGGTAACGCATACATGCTCATACTCCATCAAGCCGGTTCGGATATCCCAGCCAAGCGTATGCGCTGAAGCCGCTCCGCGAGGCGGCTCACTCCACCGTCTAAAAAATAGAGCGCGCCGAAATGGGCCCAGGGGCAAAAAAACTGTAGTCTGGCGACACAAAGAAGGCTTCTGCTACGTAGGCGAACTGACCGGAGCTAACCGGAATGACGTTAGAGAAGTTGCTGGCAATTGCACCGGAGTTTCCGGTGTAATCAGACGCCTTGATATTGCCGGAAGTGCCAATAATGCTGGCAGGCGGAGTGCCAAAGGCGCTGACTTGGGCTTGTGAATTTATAGTTAGATTCGCATTGCCGACCACAATGCGGCGGGTGAACACCGTATTATTCAAATTCGGGCAACTCCCTGTTGTGTACCCCCCAGTCTGACAGTCGTTAGGACCGATAAATGTGATCGTTGATAGGATGATGACCCCGTTTCCGCCCGTCGGCGTCATATTCAAACCTTGTGCCAGTTGCACAAGAAGGTTCTGGCTGCTGGTCTGGGAGAAATCGACGTTGCCGTAGGCATAGATGTGTCCGGCATCGCGGCAGACTTCCGCCACTTGATTCGCCCGGACGAGCCGCATCCCAAACGTAAACGTGCCGAAGAGCAACGGAACAATCAAAAGCATGACAGCCAGTAAGAATTCAATCAATGCGCTGCCTTGTTGCTGCCTGCGGCGGCGAGCAGCGATGGGTTTAACGGACGACACTAAGGGCACGGAGCAACTCCATTAGGAGAGCTCTCCATCACATCGGAGGCAATGGCCGAAAGCGGAATGGGCGAGGTAGCGCGCCAAAGCGGGCCAAAAGAACGAAGGGTAACGTTACTGACCGACACTTGCACTACGTTGCCACCCGCAGGGCCGCCCGCGCCTGAGATTGGTGATAGATCGGCTGGTGAATAGTAGCTCACGGTAACGTAAGAGCTAGCGTTGGTTGGCGAGATGAACCCGAACGAATTTTGTGCGACAACCTGCTGAATGGATGAACCCAGACAACTGTTGCCTGTGGATACTTGGCCGGTTACGGCAAAGCGAACCCCTTCCCTGACAGCGTTTTGCAGAGTGGCCTTGGCAAAAATCGACCAGGCAACGTCAACCGTAAGCAGTAACAAGGCCACCAGCGGCAGAAGCGCAATACTGAATTCGATCAGAGCGGAGCCTGATTCCGACGAAGCGAAGCTGCGGTGCATGCGTTTGCGAGCCAAGTGATCAACTAATCCGTCAGCGGCTCCGGCCTTCACAAAGGTCGCAGCCGCCACGTTTGTTTCATCGACACTTTCGAACAACAACTTGAGTTGCTCAGTTTTCCCCGGTCAGCAAAGTGCCGCTCGAAGTAGCCCACACCGCGCTAGTGGCGGAGGTAGTACTGGTCGAAGCAACGGCAGCAGTTCCCCAGACCGCGGATGTACCCCACGCTGCCGAAGTGCCCCATGCCGCCGACGTTCCCCAAGCTGCCGAAGTAGCCGAAGCCGAGGTAGCAACCGAGGCAACTTTCGACACAACCGAAGACTCCGGCGTGATGACACTGTTGCCGAGCCCCAAAACCGACGAACCCCATACATTAGTGGGCGAAAGAATTCCCAGCACTCCGGCCAGATTCCAGGTTGAGAGCAAGTCACACTGCAGCGTTAATCCGCCGAACAATAAATTCTTTTGCACAACCGGAGAAAGCGACGAACCTGCAGACTGAGTGTTGGACTGGATGGCCGCGGCCAAATCAAGGTAGCCAGCACCGCGACTCAACACGTCATAATAATCAGTGAAAGACTCGTTCACGGTAGGGTCGTAAGCCACGCTCGAATACGGTAAAGCTTTGTATGCCGTTTGCATCAACCGCGCCTTCACCTGATCAGGTGTGAGCCAAGGTTGAACCTGCAGCAGATCGGCCACCGCGCCGCTCGCCACTGCGGCGGCCATACTTGTCCCGCTTAGCGCCATGTAATAGGGCGACTTTTTGGAGGCGCTACCCTTTGAGTCGTAATAGTTGGTAGCCACAACGTTCGCTGGGGCTAACTGCGCCAGCGTGTCCGTTGAACTTGCCATCACCGAAACAATTTGGTTGCCGGGAGCCACTAGGTCCGGTTTAGCCACATTGTCGAGCAAAGACGGGCCTTTTGAACTGTAGCTGGCGAGTTGGTCGTCAGAGCGGTCATAAGTAGCTTCCGTTTTCATTGCGCCTACTGTGAGGGCATAAGGATCGTTACCAGGCGAGTTGATCGTACCGTAGCCAAGATTGCCCACAAAGCTCAAACGCCCGTCATTCCCGGCAGCGACCACAACCACAATTCCCGCCTTCCAGGCTGCTTCCACGGCCTGACACAGAGGATCCTGCTTGTAGCTCTCAAATACTGGACGCCCGATCGACAAATTAATCACCCGAATGTTGTATGTGTTTTTGAGCGAGATCGCATAGTTGATCGCCTGGATCACGGTGCTGTCGGTGGAGGCGCCATATTGGTCGAGTACTCGGAAATTCAACAAGTTCACGCCCGGTGCCATGCCTTCCAAATTCCGCGTACAAGTGGTGCAGTGAGAATTGGCGCCACTGCCGCCAATAATGCCTGCCACATGCGTCCCGTGACCGAAGGCATCTTGACCGTTACCGCCGGTGAAGTCCAGCGTTAGCACAACTCGGCTGCCAAAGTCGGCGCTTGCGGCAATGCCGCTGTCAATCACCACCACACCCACGCCCGAACCGGTAGCCCCCCACGTATGGGCGATAGTGGCGTTGGTGGCCGCAACAGCGTAGTCTAAATGCGCTTGAATGGGATGGTCTATTGAGACGTGCGTCACACTGGCATCATTGGCGACACTGGAAAGCGCCGCGCCCGCCAGCGTGTACGATCCGGCCGACACCACCGCCAGATTGCTATTCATCACGCAGTTCATGCCGCAGATTCTCTTGTGATCCGCCGACGTTGGGACGTGGTTGTATTGCACAATAACCTTGACCGGAGTTCCAGGGTCAACGCCCTGCAATTCGGCGGAAAGTTTGGCGTTCTGAGCGTGGGTCAACGCTCCTAATGCCAGGAATGGGATGGCAAGGTTCAAACTACGCATAAAGGGACTCTTTTCAGATCGGCTCGCCTGCGTCGATCGAGCACTTCGGTTGGGCGAAAAAATGCTTTTTTTCATCGGCTCATAACCCTTATCGAAGCGGAGGCTCCCTTTGTTAGCTCTAAAGGCGCCTTATTCGGTTCCTCTGGTTATGGATTAGCAGGCCGTCTGCGCTTTTCCCGCTGAAGCTCTCGCTTACAGTAGTTATGAACGCTCTCGCCTCAGGTGTCAGCGCCACAAATGCTCTCATCGGATCAACTGCAAGTTCTCCGCCGCCTGCTTCACGACAGACAAATCGGCGCCGGCATTTCTCTACTGGAGTCTTATCGGCCGCAGTTGGAAGAAATGAAAGCCGGTGAACACAATACGGGAGTCGCCTTAGGCGCGCTGGCTCAATGGATTGATGTGGGCTACGAAGGCGGTGACTTACTTTCCCGATTGCTGGCGCGCTTTCCGGCCGACCAGCGGCCATTCCTCCCCCTCAACGACTACTTGCAGCTTCGCTTGGCCGAAGCCGTGGTCGCCATGCGGCGGGAAGATTTGACGGAAGCGCTCGATCATTTGACCGCCGTCATGGTCATCGAGAAGGATATTCACGACCCCAGAATCGCTGTCATCGCCGGCCTCTGGAAGGCGCGCTGTTTGCGTAAATCCGGCGAGTACGAAGAGGCGCTCGAGGTAACTCGGCAAAGCATGAAGCTGGCCGAGGCGGAAGGCCTTTCGCATTTGGCGGCGCTTTTGCGGACGCTTGAAAGCTGGATGATTTTCCAGCGCGGCGAATCCGGCGAAGCCGTTCGAATTTTGCAGGAAGCCGAGGCAGTGTTACGCGAAACCGACGATTTCATCACGCTCGGAAATATTCAATCCGCCTACGGCCGCATCGCGCTGCGGGAAGGCCGTTATGATCATGCGATGCAATACTTCGAGGCGTCGATTGAATTGTTCAAAAAGCGCTCCTCACTCGAAGGGTACCTGGCTCGCTCGCTTACCAACATTGCCCAAGCCAAACGTTTTCTGGCGCTGCAACTACGTCGCAGCATTGACGCCAGAAGAGAGCGGCAGCGGCTCAACAACCAGCCGGAGCTCTCAGAAGACAAGAAAGATAAAGCCGGCCAACTGGAGCGCATGCATGAATTGTTGCGAAATGCGCAGACAGATTTAGCGAAAGCGGACGAGATTTACCGGCGGCGCGGAAATCCCCACGGTATCGGCAACGTGGATGTGAACTACGCACAGATTTGTGTGGAACTGGGCGATCTCGATATGGCCGAACAGCGCGCCACCGAAGCCTTCGATCTGGCATCCACCAAGGCTGATTATTTGTTGATGTGCCGGGCCCGCATCGTGCAGGCCACGGTGGCTAATGCTCGCTTTGAGGAACAAATCGGCGAATCGGACGACCCCAGCCGCTTCGCACAACTGGCGAACGATTGCGCTCGGGAGGCGGTGGCGCTGGGAGAACGGACGCAAAGCCGGCGCTTGGCCGCACAAGCCTATATCTGTGAGGGCATGACACTGGTAAACGGCTTCTTCAACAATACGGAGAAAGCGCGCGCCTGTTGTGACAGTGCGGAGGCGTATCTGAATAACGACCGGCACGATGCGCTCTGGCAGGAAGTGGAAATTTTACGCTCGCGCATTTTGCATGCGGGACTGGAGGATCCGAATTTGCGTGCTTGGTCGCAAGGGGCGGTGGGAGACAAGAGTTTGCAACAGGTGGTGGCGGATTTTGAGGAAGTGCTGATTCGGCGGGTTTGGGAGCGGGAAGGCCGGAAAGTATCGAGAGTGGCGAACAAGCTGGCGGTATCGCCCAAGAAGGTGCGGCGCGTCTTGCGGCACTTGGGTTTGCTGGAAGTTGGGCAAGCGTGAACATCGACCGAAACGAAAACGACTTGCGCGCAGGCCTTTCTTGGCAAATGCAGTGCGCGGTCTTCTTGGTAGCCGCTCTTTTTGTTTTTGCCAGGCGGCCCGACTTGATCACCAATGCCCATTTCTACGCGGAGGATGGCGCACAATGGTACGCCGATGCCTACAACTACGGCTGGCTGCACGCGCTCACCATAACAGCCGGCGGTTATCTCAATACCTTGCAGCGCCTGGTTGCGTCTGCCTCGTTGCTCCTGCCCATTCGCTTAGCGCCCACATTGATGAACATCTGCGGTTTGGTGATTCAGGTTCTGCCGGCCTGCTTTCTTCTTTCCAGTCGCTGTGCCCGTTGGTGGCCGCTGCACATTCGCCTCTTGCAAGCTGCGCTGTATGTGGTGTTGCCGAACGAGCGGGAGATTCATATTCGCTCACCAACGCACCATTTCATTTTGCTTTACTGGCCTTTCTGGTGGCGGTTGCGGCGCCGCCCGAGAACTGGGGTTGGAAGATCTTCGACGTTTGCGTGCTTGCTATTAGCGCGCTTTCCGGACCCTTTTGTATCGTGCTCTTTCCGTTGGTCTTTGTTTTCTGGTTTCTGCGCCGGGAACGTTGGAGGCTTGTCGTAATGGCTGCTTGCTGCCCTTCATCAGTTTGCAGGCGGTCGAATTGCTGTTCGGCGGCTACGCTCACCGCGCGCCCGCGCAGCTGGGAGCCACGCCAATCCTCTTCTTTCGTCTGCTGGCCGGCCGACATCTATATAGGAAGCTTTTGGGGAGAGAACGGGTTTGCGCGACACTACTTCCCGATCATCGCCATTTTGGTGTCGATTGCCGGAACCTGCGTTTTGGTTTATACACTCCTTCGTTGCACGCTCGAATTACGCTTATTCATCGCCTTCGCACTGGCGCTTTTCGCCGCAGGTCTTAGTAAGCCGCTCATCGAAGGACCAATGCCGCAATGGCAGTTGCTCACCATTGTGGCGAGCGGGCGTTATTGGTTTATGCCAATGCTGGCGTTCATCTGGTCTATGCTTTTTTGTGCCACTCAATCTGACGATCGAATTGTTCGCATCGGAACCAGAATTGCCTTTATAACTCTACTGCATGGCCTTGTGCATGATCACCGGTACCCTCCCTACCCCGACCAGAACTTTAAGGTGTTCTTACGGCAATTCGAAACAGCGCCTGCGGGGACACTCGTTGCTTTGCCTGATTGCCCTCCTGGGCAATCTTCGTATCTACGGAAGAAATAAATAAAAAGCAAGTACTTGTGCGCAGTAACGAGCACAGTAGATGACGTCTCCAACGGGCGAGGAGTTACCTATGAAAGCTTCGTTCTGTCTCTTGCCCGCCGCACTTCTGCTTTTCTCCGCGCACGGACTTTTGGCCTCGAGCCTCGGATCAGACGACACAGATTTTGTCAAAAATGCCGCTAAGGGCAATCTTGCCGAAGTGGAATTGGGGCGGTTGGCTGTTCAGAAATCTTCGAGTCCTGAAGTCAAGGACTTCGCGAATCGGATGATCCGCGATCATACGAAAGCAAACGAGCAACTCAGCGCGCTGGCGGC
The DNA here is from genome assembly GCA_963840845.1 of Bryobacterales bacterium. Lineage (GTDB taxonomy): Bacteria > Acidobacteriota > Terriglobia > Bryobacterales > Bryobacteraceae > Bog-105. The sequence goes on along the minus strand of CAWJBS010000181.1, from coordinate 9,169 downwards.
GTCGAAAGGTGTGGACGTCCCGAAAATATCTCTCTTGGAGAAGACGTTTCGGTGGCGCATCTGAAGATGCTTTCAGGCAAATCTTTTGACGACGCCTACATCAAGATGATGGTCGATGATCACAAAGAAGACGTGGCGGCATTCCAGAAAGCAGCGGAGTACTCGCAAGACCCTGATGTGAAGCACTTTGCCAGCAAGACGCTGCCGGTGCTGCAAGGCCATTTGACGAGGATTGAAAAAATCCAGGGTGATTTTGGTGGAACCAAGTAAAACCGAAAGGAATTAGTGATGGCGGACACAAAGAAATGCGCACACCCCTCCTGTAACTGTCCTGCGAAGGAAGGGAGCGTCTACTGTAGTACTTATTGCGAAGGTCAGGCTAAGAACCCAGACGTAGAGTGCGGCTGTGGCCACTCGTCCTGCGCGAACAAATAGTTAACCTTAAATCTTGTTGGGTCGAGCTTGTGACTGGTAAATTAAATTATCGGTTCATATGACGACCCAACAAGCTGTTTTCAAGCCCTCCGCGACGCCGCTTAGTACGAATAAGCATCTCCTGCGTTGGGTTGAGAAAATGGCGGACCTCACCAAGCCCGCGGCCATTCACTGGGTGAACGGATCACAAGAAGAGAATGATGCCCTCTGTCAGCTCATGGTGGATAGCGGCACCTTCATCCGGCTGAACCAAGATCTTTGGCCGGGTTGCTATTACGCAAAGTCAGATGCGGGCGACGTAGCGCGTGTCGAAGACCGCACTTTCATCTGTTCGTTGAGCAAGGAAAACGCCGGACCGACTAACAACTGGGTTAACCCGTTTGAGATGCGTAAGACGCTCAAAGGGTTGTTTCGCGGATGCATGCGCGGCCGGACAATGTTTGTGCTGGCCTTCACCATGGGGCCGATTGATTCACCGCTCTCGCAGATTGGCGTCCAATTAACCGACTCGCCTTACGTTGTAGCGAATATGCGCATCATGGCGCGCATAGGGCTGCCTGTTCTGAAAGAGATCGACAAGGATGAGAAGCGCGTTGTGCCTTGCATTCATAGCGTAGGCAAACCACTGGCGCCGGGTGAGAAGGATGTTGCGTGGCCGTGCAACAAAGAGAAGTACATTGTGCACTTTCCGGAGACCCGGCAGATCTGGTCTTACGGCTCGGGCTACGGCGGGAATGCATTGTTAGGCAAGAAGTGCTTTGCCCTGCGCATTGCCTCGAACATTGCGCGCGACGAAGGTTGGATGGCGGAGCACATGCTCATTCTGGGCGTGGAAGATCCGCAGGGTGAGAAGACCTACGTAGCGGCGGCGTTTCCCGAGCGCATGCGGTAAGACGAACTTCGCGATGATGATACCGCCCAAAGGCTTTGATGGCTGGAAGGTTTGGACAGTGGGCGACGATATCGCGTGGATCAAGCCGGATGAAGAGGGCGTCTTGCGCGCGATCAATCCGGAAGCCGGCTTCTTCGGTGTAGCGCCGGGCACATCGCCCAAGACCAATCCGAACGCGATTGCGGCGTTATCGAAGAACACAATTTTCACCAACGTTGCCCTGACGCCAGAGGGCGGCGTCTGGTGGGAAGGACTGACGGATACACCGCCAGCCGAATGTTTGGACTGGCAAGGGCAAAAGTGGACACCGCAAATCGGCCAGCAAACCGGCCGCAAGGCTGCACATCCGAATGCACGCTTCACGTCGCCGGCAGCGCAGTGTCCGTCGATCGATCCGGCTTGGGAAGACCCCAAAGGCGTGCCGATTAGCGCGTTCATTTTCGGCGGACGAAGAGCGTCGAGCATTCCGCTGGTATTTCAAGCGTTCAATTGGAGCGCGGGTGTTTACTTAGGCGCCACGATGGGCTCGGAGACGACGGCGGCAGCGGCGGGGGCGGTGGGCAAGGTGCGGCGCGATCCGATGGCTATGCTGCCTTTCTGCGGCTATCACATGGGCGACTACTTCCGCCATTGGCTGACCATGCAGCGCTTGCTCACAGTGACGCCGAAGATCTTCCACGTGAATTGGTTCCGCAAGGATAGCGATGGCGATTTCATCTGGCCTGGTTTCAGCCAGAACATGCGGGTGCTGCGCTGGGTTGTAGACCGGGCGCACAGCCGCGGCGGGCGCCAAGGAATCGCCGATTGGCTGGATTCCGCGTTATGAAGACATCGATTGGGAAGGCCTGAGTTTTCCCAAAGAGAAATTTGAAGAACTGCAGGCGTTCCGGCGCGAGGACTGGAAGGCGGAAGTGATGGGCCACGAAGAACTCTTTATTGAGTTGCACGATCACTTGCCGCCCGAGATGGTTTACGAGCGAGAACTCTTAATCTGCCGGATCTGACGCTTAGTTAATATTGAGCGGGTTATCGTCTTGAATGGCCAGCTTTCCCTTGGGAGTTGTACGCTGAACGGACGAAAGAACGGCACCGGCCTGGTTCTTGACGACAATGGCATCAGGCGACATCTCGAATACTAAGTGGAAAGATGAGTTGTTATCCATGCCATGGACTTTCTTTTCATCGGACACAGTTACGCCTTGAGAAACAACCTTGGTGGTAAAAACGTGGCTATCCATTGAATAGACGATGCAGTTGGCATGGTCCTGGCAATCGGCGAGAATGTTGATTTTGTGCGAGTGCTTCTTGCGCAGGAAATCGATGCTCACGGCTCCGGTGGAAGCACGCAAGTTGCTATAGCCAGAGCCGGGATGAATCCACCAACCTTGCTCCCCTTCGAGCGGCTTCCAAGTATCGCCGTTTTCAAAGAAACGAACGGGCACCGATAAGACCGGAACCTTTTCAAGATCCCAACTCAAGTTGGTCGGCTTGCCACTGGCAATTGTGACGGACTCAGTGCGCTCGCGGTAGTCCTGTGCTTGCGCGGAAACATGATAAGAGCCGGCAGACAGCGGGAGCGGTGTGTTGTTAGAGGCGTTGAAGGTTGCGTTGTCGGAGTCGCGGCGGACGGTGATGTGGGCGCTTTCCGGAACGACTTTCAAAAGTAAACTGCCGATGGTGGGAACCATTGCGCCATCGATGTGAATGGTCTCGCCGGCTCGAACGACGTGCGTTTCCTTGCGCGATTCGTAATTGGCTTTGCGCCATTCCCAGACGAACGTGCCCGGATCAATTTCACGAGCAAAAGTGCCATCGGCGCCAACGGTTCCGATACGAACTTGGTTTTGAAAGACAGCCGCTTCGGGCGGGGCGCCAGAGAGGACAAGCTGGGCATGACGAATCGGTGCCGGCGTGGGCGCAGGGGCAACGGTGGCGGGCGGCAATGGGCGTCATTTCAAAATCGAGCTTATGCGGACTGACTTCGCCTGCTTTCACGACTGCCACCTGCTCCATATCTTGGAAGCCCGGGCAGGAGAGGCGTACAGGATGGTTGCCGGGATCGAGAGGAACGGAAAGCGTTTGACCGTTGGCGTTGCGCTTGAGCGGCTTGCCGTCCACCGTGATCTGGCAATCGGAGGCGTTGGCGGTGATGGCCAAGTAAGAAACGTCGGCAGCGCCAGCGAGTTGGACGGTGAGTGCGGGGAAGACGGATGAATCGACGGACTGTTCTTGCGGACCTTTGCCCTTACCGTTATCGAGGAAGAAGTGAGCTGGATTTTCGGGCGAACCAGTGAGGGCCAAGCCAGCGGCGGGGACGGCGGAGACAGGTAATGACGCGGCTGCCTGCACACCCGCGGACGCATAGACTTTCGCCGATCCCGATAAGGAAGCAACGACCACACCCGCCACGGGCTGAGCAGAAAGAGGAGTGAGCAAGGTGGGGATGGCATTTGCCTTGGCCTCGAAAGCAAAAGCGAAGACTTGGCGGCGGCCGTCGTAGATCTTTACTGTATGTGGGCCGATGGCAATGTCTTCTTTGCTGGCCACTCCAGATTGAAGATCGAGAGATTCGGTTTCGTCGAGCAGCATGCGGCCGCGCGGGATAGACGAACTCAAGCGGAGGAGCGGCAAGATGGCGCGCAGATCAAACTTAACCGCTAGCGGCTCACTGGAAGACGGGTCAACCGAGACCGTTCTACTTTCGGGCAAGTAACCTTCGTGAAACGCCTCAACGTTATGGTTGCCGGCGCTGAGTTGCGCGTTAGGTTCGAGCGTTTGACCATCCTCACTAAAGCGCGTGCCCGGCACATTGGATTCAAAGGAAACCGGGAAGCGGAGCAAGGCATCCGGCGATTCGGGACGGTTGGTGACCCTTTTAGCGGTGGCGTCGGCTACGGCTCCGCCGGGCAGTTTCCCCTTGTTGCGGATAAGCTGATAGACACCCGCCGTGAGAATAAGAGCGAGCGCGACGAGACCGGCCACAAGCCAAATGGGTCCCTTGAAGCTGAGTTCCTTGAGCAGGTCGGGGTCTTCGGCAGGGCGAGGCCGCATGGGCGGCGGGACGCGAGACGGCTCAGGACGCTTGGGCACCTTGGGACGATTGGCGACCGCTGTTTCGGTGACCGGCGGTGCAACGGGGGTTTCGGCAGCAGGCGGCGCGGCTGTTTCCCGGGGTGGGAAATCAGTGGTGGGCGGGAAAACTTTGATGTTCAGAGGTTTGAAGCACCGGCGAGACGAACATTGAACGACAAATGACCGAATGGTTATGAGAATATATAGAATAAGGGTATAGAAGTAATAAAGGAGGAAAATGGCATTCATGAAGTTCAATTATAACACAAATGTTTAGATGTAATGGGAAGTATTTGTTTTTGGGCCCGGCTATTGAGTTTGGAAGGATGGTGGATAGGGTTCCGTTGGCCCTTTGTCCAATGAAAGGGGTGTTGGCACGTGGTTCCTGGCTTTTGTTGGGATAAGGAGACGGTCGAGGAAGATGGTCAGGCGGAGTTGGCGACGGAGATGGTGCGGGCAGACGGGTAGGGCACGACGCAGAAGGGAGAGGAGATGAAAAGGGATGCGGGCACGCAGCGAGTTGGAGCCGGCGAACGACGAGCAGACAGACGAGCGAGAAGGACATCGAGCGAGCTTTGGACGGCGCGAGAGAACGGAGGGTACGAGATATGTCCGATGGATTGGAGTAAGAATGAGTCAAGTGGGGCATCCAGTGGATCTGAGGTGTGCAGAGATTGATTGAATTTTTTGTAGAGTTGTTTGTTTGTGTTTGGTTAGCATTGGTATAAAGATTTGTATCAGTTTGTTAAAAGATAACCTTTTAAAATATGTTTGAAAAGATCCTTGGGCTTGGTCGGTCTTTCGAATAAGAAGCTAGATGAGACGGGTTTTGAGGCGGCGGAGTTTTCTTTCCCATTGCCCTTCCAACGATGGCGCGCATGCTCTTGGATGCCGGCTTGGCGACGGAAGTTGACGCTTTGTGGGCGAATGCCCGGTGGGCACTCCTCGTCATGATGCTGGTGCCGGACGCGGCTAATGACATAAAAAGACTCCTTCAAACTCGAGACTCAAACGATGATCCTGTCATCGCCATGCGCTTCGCGCGTTCGGTTATGGATTCGCTATCTCGAGTAAAAGGAATGGGGGTGGTCTTTCAGTAAACAAATAAACAGGACCCGTTCCCGGTGCGCCCCCTCTAGCGGTCGAGCGACTTCATGCCTGGACCGGGTACCGCTCGCCGGCCGCCACGCCCTTGGGCGCGATGCGCTCGATTCCTCGGCCAGCTTCTGTGGGCTCGGGGTCACCTTCAGGCCGCCGCGTTCTCCTCGAGCGTCGCCCCTGACGGACACCATCGAGCGCTTGCCCTGGTGCGCCTGGGCAAGCAGGGACTTCGACCAGGCCCGCAGGCTGTGCTCCGTCCCGGACACCCCCGGATACTCCACGTCCGTGATGCGCCAGACGCCGTGCGCGCTGGCCAGGTCCACCACGACTTTCAAGAATTCCTTGCCGACGGGCTTGCCGCCCCGGCCCCCGGTGGAATACAGCGGAACGCTGGCCGTGGAGCCGTGTACCTTCGAAATGCCCACGCGGTACGACGCGACCTCGTCTTGCGTGTTGAAGAACGGATCCTCGTCGTACCCGCGAACGCCGGCGCCCGAGCCATGTCCATCCAGTTGCAGCGTCTGCACGATCGGCGGCCAGGAACGCCGGGTCGAACAGCCTCGACTCGGCCCCCAGGCGCTTGGACAGGGGACCCGGGTGCTGGGCCCAGATCACGGTCATCCAGTCGTGGTAGAAGGCGTCGACCACGGCGGCCGGCGAGGTCGCCGCGCTCGCGACGCCGGGGCAGAAAGCCACCGCGAGGGCGACCACCAGGGCCAGCCGCCTGTCGATTCTAGGCACGGCCAGAGACCTCCGATTCTAACGATTGGCCCCAATGTTAGCGGATGGTCGGACTTCCGCATAGAGCCCGCTCGCTGCAAGCCCCGCGGCGCTCGATTTGCGGCGGCAATTTATTTTCAAAAACCTTAGCAAGTCCAGCCGCGCCGACGCTATATGGTTAACATCAGATTGTCTTCTTAGCGCTGGGATAACCGACGTTGGACCCCCCGGTGCGTACCGGGCCCGTCCACCGAAACCCGCCTACCCCCAATAGAAAGGTTGGTTTTCCCATGCGCCTAATTTCCATCGCAACCGCCGTCTTGGTCGCCTCCTGGCCGGTTGCGGGGCGAGCCCGCTGAACGTGGCCGCACGCATGCCCGTGGGCGGTGCCGTTGCCGCGCGGGCCGCCAAGCCGAGCCAAGAGGCGCAGATGGTGAAGGCCTGCATCATCGCCCGACGATCGCCAACGATGCCCCGCTGCAGAACAAGTACGTCGACGTCCAGAACATCCGCGGGTCCGCATCACGGATCAAGCGGTGATTTCGACTGGTCCCGGCACCGGCGTGACGCAAGCTGGTCAGCAAATCAAGCTGAGCGGCACCTTCGCGGCCGAAGATGGCGAGGGCCTGCGGGTGCTGCACGAGGGGGCGTCCACCAGCGCTCCCTAAGAATGGCTGGGCTTGACAGCTCGCCGCGTGGCGCGTTCACTGGGTCGATCTAGCCTACAATGGCCCCTTCGAGGGCGAAGTTGTTCCTCTGGCGGCCGGCCTGATAGGGCTTGCCGCCCTGCCTGCTTGGGCTGCTTCTGCGCCGTTGAAGGTCGGGCAGATCTACGGCCGGTCACGGGCAACGTCACGGGCGCCTCGAGCGGCCAGACCGCCAGCTTGATTTGTACAACGTCGAGGCGCTGGCGGAAGACGTGGGCTGGAGCGCGCAGCTCGTGCTGGCCTCGCCAGCGGGCAAGCCATTGTGGCAGGGGCCGCGGGCCGCTACGCTTGGCGGCCCCTTTCCCTTCCAGGGCGGCCCCGCCGGCGAGACGGACCTGCAGGTAGCGGGCCCGTTCGAGCGCGCGGGGCAAGGCGAGGTCGTGGTGAAGGAGATGCAGTCGGACGTCCGGGTCGAGCACTTCCGCGTGCTGCGCTGGAATGGCCGGGCGTTGATTTCGTGCGCTCCGCCGGCCTGGTCGAGACGCCCACCGGCTCGGGTCGATTTCTCTGGAGGCGCCGACCAGACGCCGCGCAGCCGCTGGATTTCGGGCATCCGTCGCATCCTGGGCCCGGGACGCTGCGAGGTCGACATCGCCACGCCGGCAGGCGAAGGCTGGCCAGCCCGCGGTGTGGTGGCCCACGATGGGACCGGAGTTTAGGCTCGCGCATCAGGCACGTCTAGGCACAAGTGACCCTGCCGGGTCCAATTGACGCGGCTCGATCGGCTTGGCGTGGCGGCGGCCAGCTGGACCTGCTTGCCCCTCGGCTACTTGATCCCCACCGAGAGGTGGTAGTTCGTGTTGCCCCGGGTGCCACCCACCACGATCAGGTAGGTGCCGCTGGCCGGCAGCGTGCCCGACCAGGACATGGCGTCCTGGCCTTCTCCCGCCCCCTTTTTAGGGTCTTGCCAAAGTCGGCGAGCCCTCGTGGTCGGGCCGGGGATGCAGCGCACCTATGAATAGATCACATTGACCTGTCCCAAGGAGGTATTTTGGACGACAGGCCGTCGACCAACATCTGTTAACCAAGTGTGAAGGCATCCGGGACCCATGTCCGCGATGATGAGGGGGTAGCACCCTGCCGTCCGGACCAAGGCCCGGACCGCCGCACCGACGGGGCCCCTCCCATACGACCGCCACCGCCAACATCCCCGTTGCCCCCCACGCTCGACCGTTCGTTGCCCTACAAGATGGCCCAGCGCGTTGCGGACGACACGCTGATCGTCCTGGGCGGGCGCCAGGCCGGGTCTCACGCGCAAGCAGCTGCCCATTTCCAAGTTTGACGCCGTGGACACCAACCACGACGGGCTGATCTCGCGTGACGAGCTGAGGGTGGCGATCGAGCGGGGATCGTGACGCCCAGCCGGCCGCCGTGCCGGATGCGGAGGCGGTGGAGGACGGCAGGCACGTGCGGGGCGCTGGCGTGGGTGGCCACCGCGTGCGGCGTGGTCGGTGCCGTGCTGGCCGCGTACTTGCGCAACCCGATCGTTGTGGCCGCCTGCCTGGCCGTGGCCTTCTTCGGCCAGGACACCGCCCGTGGCTCGCTGGCCGCCGCGCGCGACAGGGTGATCGAGGACCTGTAGGACGCCTGGCACCATCGGCGCAGGCCCGGCGATCGCCCCCACCACGCCGAGCCGGCGTGGCGAGCAGCTCACGGCGCCGCCTGCAGGTTGGTGGTGTCGTCGCTGCCGTCCAGCAACGGGTCGGCGTAGGCCGGGCCGTCGTCCAGCAGGGCGACCAGCCGGATGCGCGGGAGGCTCGGCGCGAGCGTGAACGGGGAGCGGAAGTCGAAGCTCTCGAGGTTGGAGCGGGCCTACAGCTTGTGGGCGCGCACGCGCGGGGCGATCGCGGGCTCGTCTTCCCGGCGGCCCTATCGGATAGCTGACCTTCGGCCACGGATGCCCAGACTCCTGTTGCAAACAAGGGTATCTACGTTTTTCCCGAAAGTGCGTTATGTAGTTCCGATCCCTCTCCTGCCGGGAGGGGTGCCAAGCAGGCGAGCACAAAAATCCCCTAAACACACCAATCCCCGCGGGAGCTTGCGCTTCGCGGGGTTGCTGCTTGGATACCGGTCCGACCGTTACTTCGGCCTGACGAACTTTTCAGTCCGCCGGGTGTTGCCCACACCCCCCTTGCATCCACCGCAGGTCTTTCATCCTACGTTTCGGGCAAGCCCACACCCACTTGCGTGCATGCAACCTCCCCGCCGATCCCCGCCTGGGTCAGGTCTTGCGACCGACGTG
>CAWJBS010000180.1:0-72810 GCA_963840845.1 Bryobacterales bacterium | reverse complement strand
CATCGCTCGCTCGTTGGCGACCGCGAACGCGTGCGCGTAATCGCCGGCGGCGAGCGCGCCGCGTACTTGATGCGAGACGCTCGCCGGCCCACGGCCTCGCGAACGTATATGCGCTGTAACCGAGCGACAGTGCGCCGAGTCCCAGAAAGAGGCGCCGGCCGCGTCGGCGCTGCTCTTCGGGGTCGCAGAATCACTGCGGTCGAAGGCGATCTGGACACCCCGACCGCGCCGTAGACCGCCGCCAGACCGAGAAAAGCCGTGGCGCTCAGCAGCCGCTGGCCGCGCTCGGCGCCTTCGATTTGACCGAGGAGAGATCCATGCGGTCCGCGTCTTCTCGCGAAACGCCGTAGACGGGTGGAGATGCCGCGCTCGCCTCCGCCACGTACGTGGCGAGGGCCCGCGGTCCGAACGGCCGGATGAAGAGCTTCTGAACGCTGGAGTCTCCTCCCAGCCGCCCACGCCGCCAGCCCATATCCATTGAGCTACGTCAGTGCCTGGAGCTATTGGTACGCCGATAATGGCTTCTGCCGTTCCGTCACCGCTACCACCGGAGCCGACGCTTGGGGACCATCGCAAAATGGCGCGCGCCCGCATACCTTCATTCAATACATCGAAACCCGCGCCTGGTCGAGCGGCACCAATACCGTTGATCGAACCTGCCGCAATTGCGACACGCTCACCGCATCCGCCGAAGCTTCCTATGGTTGCTTCTGGCCTGCTTACGGATTCGGTGTTGACGGTTACGCCGACCTCAAAGATGGTTCCTTTAGTTGGAGCTGGTCCTGGTAGGAAATTGAAACTGCAGCGAAGCGGTACTTCATCGCCGTACCGCTTCGCCTGAGTCGTGGATCTAAGAAAGGATTGATGTCACTAAAGCCCAAAGCGGATCAAGTATCGAACTCAAAAAAGGAACCGTGGATGGTCCCGGCACTTTAATCGGCCTCGCGGCTGCATTAGTCGCAACAAAAGAAGCAACTAAAAGAGCTGAAAATAAGGATCGTTGTATGGTTTTCATTTTTGTGTTTTTTCCTCTGAAAAAGGTGGGTTTTTTCTAACGCCCACCCTCACAATGAGTGTCTGAAAACCATCTAATGTATTCATCGGAGTTTGCCGACTTCAATTATTCCTGTACTACTCCCCCTGACGAACTTCAAGCGAATGATGTTAGCCTCAGATTAGTTCCATAGATGTTGTTTGGCGGGTTCCGGGCCTGGAGAACTGGTTCCTCGAGTCGTGAGGGCCAACACACTTCTCTGCCAAGATGGTCATCCTGGCTTGATAAATCTGACACGTTAATTTTCATCGGCGGGACAATCCTGATCCTGGGCTTTGCTTTGCTCATGATCCAGCAGGATTACCGCACCACTCTCAACCTTTGGAGAACACGCCTTTCCGCCGCTGTCGCCCACCGCGCTTGGACTCTTCGCAGTTCTCTCCAACAGAGTCAGGACGATGCCCAAGTCTTAGCCGATTTCATCGCCACCCGCCAACTCCTCACTGCCCATAACAACTCGCAAGAGATCGTATTCAATCTCTTCAACGATTTTCGCGAAGCATACGAATACTCCGCTCTCTGCTTATTCGACAGCCGCCAGCAAACCATCCTCTACGCCACTGACAAATCCTCTCTTTTGTCCAAAGTCACCTCCAGCGCCGACTTCCGCCAACTTCTTCGCGCCTCTCTCCAATCCGCGCGCTTCCAAGTCAAACTCGTCCACAATCCCGATCAGATACCGCTCCTCGTTTTCGCCACGCCCGTATTCGCCTCCATCGCCGCTCAGCGAGCCCATGCCGCGCCCATCGGTGCCGTCGCCATGTTTGATCCCTTCTCGCAAGATCTGCTGCCCCTTCTCACCATCAAAGATCTGCCCATGAAAACTCTGGAAGCGCCACTGCTACAGCTGCATCCCGCGCGCTACGTCACAGATCCCGCCGCCTCGCGCGCCCCGTCTCCCACCGACACTCTGCGCACCTCCACTCTCAACGCTGTCGAAGATCACGCCACCTTCGGCGAGTTTACCGATTACCGCGGCCTCTCCGTCATGGCCGCCATGCAGAAGATCCCCGCCATCGATAGCGTCCTCATCGTCAAAGTGAATAGCGACGAAGCCCTCGCCGATTTTCATCGCACGGCCCGCTTGGAAGCCTCCTTCGCCTTCGCCCTCATCCTTGCCTACGCCGGCGTCATTCTCGTTTTTCGAGCAAAAGCCGCCGCCGGCCGTATGCAATCCAAACTCCGCCAAGAGCACCTTGTCAACGAACGGCTGGAAACAATCGTCTCCGAACGAACTAAGCAACTAGCGTTCATGAATCAACAGCTCAGCATCGAACTGCGTGAGCGCGAACGCGCCGAAATGGAAACGCGCGAGCTCAACGCCGAACTCGAACGCCGCGTCCTCAGCCGAACCGCCGAACTCGAATCCGCCAACAAAGAACTGTCCGCTTTCGCCTATTCCGTCTCCCACGACCTCCGCGCTCCCCTGCGCGGCATCGATGGTTGGAGCACCGCGCTCCTCGAAGATTACCGCCATCAATTAGATCCCACCGGCCAGCAGTACCTCATGCGCGTCCTCAGTGAAACCCACCGCATGGGCAATCTCATCGACGACATGCTGCTCCTCTCCCGCCTCTCGCGCGATGAAATGAATTTTCATCCGGTCGACCTTTCCGCACTTGCCCGCAACATCAGCGCCACTCTCCGCGACTCTCATCCCGATCGCGCTCTGCAATTTACTATCGCGCCCGACTTGCAAGTCACCGGCGACGCCCGTCTCCTCGATCTGGCCCTTACCAACCTTTTCAGCAATGCTGTCAAATTCACCGCCCAACAGCCTAACGCTCTCATCGAATTCGCTTCACTTCAGAAAGAAGGCGTCACTGCGTTTTACATCCGCGATAACGGCGCCGGTTTCGACATGAAATACGCCTCAACCTTATTCGGCGCTTTCCAGCGCCTCCACAACGATTCCGAATTCCCCGGCACTGGCATCGGCCTCGCCATCGTGCAGCGCGTCATCGCTCGCCATGCTGGCCGCGTTTGGGCCGAAGCGCGCGTCAATCAAGGCGCTACTTTCTTTTTCACTCTCGGAGCTGCCGCTAACAATGAGTGAAACTCTCCGCGTTCTCCAGGTCGAAGACTCCGAATCGGACGCCGCGCTGATCGTTCGCCACCTGCAAAAGGCCGGCTACACCATTGACGCCACCCGCGTTGATAAAGCCGACACCATGAAGAAAGCTCTTGGCGCCAGCGAATGGGACGTCATCATCGCCGACTACCAAATACCTCAATTTGGCGCGGGCGAGGCTCTGAAAATCCGCAACCGCCATGCGCGCGATGTGCCCTTCATCATCGTTTCCGGCACCATCGGCGAAGATACTGCTGTGGAAATGATGCGCGCCGGAGCGCAAGATTACATCCTCAAACACCGCATGGTGCGCCTTGCCGCCGCTGTTCAGCGTGAGACACAGGCCGCCCGCGCGCGTACCGAACTCCACCGCGAATACCGCAACCTCGCCAACCAGCTCCGCATCAAGGAACAAAATGCGGAAGCCCGCCGCTTAAAGGGCGAACAGTCCGCCCGCGAAAACACCATCCTGCTGCAAGAGGTCCATCACCGCGTCCGCAATAATCTCCAGCTCATCTCTAGCCTCTTAGCTATGCAAATCGATTGCCTCGGCGACGATAACCGCTTCACCGATCCCCTCCATCGCGCCCATCACCGCGTCCTCGCCATCGCACTTATTCATGAGCAGCTTTTCGAATCCACCGCCGTCGAATCCGACCTCGATTTCGCCCAATACGTCCAGGCCCTCTCCGCCAAGCTCTATCAGGCTTACTCCATCGATCCCAGTCGCGTCCAGTTCAAAACCGAAATCGCCCGCTTCCCGCTAAACGTGGACGACGCCATGAACTGCGGTCTCATTCTCAACGAACTCCTGGCCAATTCCCTTAAACACGGCTTCCCGAAAAAGCGCTCCGGCCTCATTCAGTTCCATCTCAAACAAATTTCGCCCAGCACCGCGCAATTTTCATTTAGCGATAACGGCATCGGCCTCCCAGCCAACTTCGACCTCAACGATATCTCCACCTTGGGACTCACCCTCGTCCAAGCGCTCGTCACGCAAATGGATGGCGAACTCAACATCACCACATCTCCAGGCACTACCTATACTTTCGAATGGGAGATCGCCTAATGCACCGGCGCACTCGCTGCCGATTTCTTCACCCTCTTCAACAGCCAGACAAACGGCACACAGCAAAGACACGCCAGCGCCATATAACGAAAATCGTCAATATAAGACATTAAATCCGCCTGCCTCTGGATCTGCCGCCCAATCTCCGCAATCGCCTGCGCATGCGCCGTGATAGAACCGCTGCTCGGCGTCAACGCCTGAGTCAAAGCGCCTACCTGATTCCGCCACGCCTCTCCCGTCGAAGCCAAATGATTGACTAATCGATCCTGGTGAAATTGCGAATGCCTTGCCAGCAGCGTCTCCACAACCGAAATGCCAACACTCCCCCCAATGTTCCGCATCAGGTTGTAAAGCCCACTCCCATTACCCACTTGCTCCGGCTTCAAACCACCCAACGACGTCACCGACAGCGGCACAAACACCATCCCCAACGCAAAGCCGCTCACGATAATCGGAATCGTCAAGCTCCAAGGTGATATTTGCAGCGTCAGTTCCCCCCACACAAAACTGCATATCCCAAAAATCGTGAACCCCAGCGTCACTAGATAACGCGTATCTATTTTCGCCACCAGCATCCCCACAATCGGCATCGCCAGAATGGCCCCAATCCCGCGCGGCGAAACAATCAGCCCCGCGCTCCACGCCGAGTAATCCATCAGCGATTGATAGTAAAGCGGCAGCAGCGTAACCGCCGAATACACCGCTGCGCCGAACATGAAAATCAGCAGCGTCCCCACCGCAAAATTTCGATTCTTGAAAATCCGCAAATCCACCAGCGTATTCTTCCGCGCCAATTGCGAATAAATAAAGCCACCCAGCGCCAGCACCGTAATCGGAAACGCAATCCGCACCCACTCCGCGCCAAACCAATCCGCTTGCTGCCCGCGGTCAAGGATAATCTGCATACATCCCAACCCAATCGCCAGCAAACCCAAGCCAATATAATCCAGTTGGCCCGCCTTCGCGTTCTTGATATACGGCGGATCTTTGATATACCGCGAAATCAAAATCACCGCTAAGAGGCCTACGGGAATATTGATCCAAAACGCCCAGCGCCACGAATAGTTATCGGTCAGCCAACCGCCCAACGTCGGTCCCAGGATCGGCGCCACCACCACGCCCAGCCCAAATAATCCCATCGCCATCCCACGCTTCTCTGGCGGAAAGCTTTCCGTCAAAATCGCTTGCGACAACGGCTGCAACGCCCCGCCCCCCGCGCCCTGCACAAGCCGCGCGATCAAAATCATCACCAAGCTATCCGCCGACCCGCAAAAAAACGACGCCACCGTAAAGATCGCGATCGACGCCAGCAAAAACCGCTTCCGCCCGAACCGCAGCGAAAACCACGCACTCGCCGGCAACACCACCGCATTCGACAGCAAATAAAAGGTTAAAACGTAAGTCGCCTCATCGTTCGAAGCCGACAAACTCCCCGCAATATAAGGAATGCAAACCGAAGCGATCGAAGTATCAATCACCTCCATGAACGCCGGCAAGATCACCGCCACCGCCACCATCCACGGGTTCACCCCAGGCGCAATATTTTGCTGCTCGGTGCTCTGCTTTTCTTGTGGTTGCGCTTGCGTTGTGGCGGCCATTCATGTGGCTGACTGTCGCCAGTCCCACTTCGTTTCAGCTCTCGTAGTCGCCCCAGTGCGCGCGCCGCACAAAAAATATTAGACTTTTAACGAAGCTGAAAATACAATGACGCGACGCACCTTCCTTGCCGCAACCGCCTCCGCCTTTTCGCATCGCCTTGCTCAATCTGCCGGAGACTCCCGCGACGTGCTATCCGCGCTCATCCCCATCCTTCAACCAGCCGCGCGCAAATACCTGATTTTCGACACCACCATCGCTCCAGAATTTCCGCTCTTCATCGAGCCTGACCCACCTAGCACTCCTCTCAGACGCAGTTGGGAGAGTGATCAAACCCATACGATGCCAATCTCCGTTCCCCTTGCGCGCCAGCCACAGTTCAGAGAAGCTCTGGCAGACTTCGCTCTCCGCAAGGGCGAGTCTCGCCCCATCCCGCGAAACTTGGATTTGCCGAAACCTTATCTGCTTCTCAGCGAAACCGATCGCCAAGCCTATCTCGCCCTTGAACCTCCGAACGTCGTGGTGCTCGGTTCGCCCCAGCCGTGGCATCTCAATAAAGCACTCGCCAGGAAGTATAAACATTGCGGTCCCTTGTGTTCGTTGAGCGAAGTATACTTCGATCGAGCATCACAACTCGCGATGGTCTGGACTCAGCAGTATGCCAACTGCCGGTGGCGGACCTGGCACGTTTTCGAAAAAATCAACGCGACTTGGCGCGCCGTGCCCTGGGAGATCGGCGGCACTGGTGAATGCGCTTAACACAATTTTCTTAGTACTTTTCCGGCGGTACTAACTCATTTGGGCGATGACAGCCCATCATTCGCTCTGTTACTTTGAACCTATCCGATGATCGGAGTCGCATCCGCCCACACTGACTTGGGCAAGTGCGAAATACGGAGGAGACAACAATGCATGGCAAACTAGTAAGCGCCTCTTTCTTACTAATCACATTCGGGCTGATGAACGCCGTAGCCGACGTTATAACGTATAGCGGTACCGAAACCACTTACATAATTCCAGCAACGGGAACTTACTATCTCCTGGCCGCAGGCGCGGCCGGCGGCTCGGGCATTTTGAATCCTGGCGGCAACGGCACGGAGATTGAGGGTTATGCCACCCTGACGGCTGGAACACAGTTAGATATAGTCGTCGGCGGCGCGGGCTTGACAGGTAACTTCGGCACCGTGTGGGGCGGTGGTGGTGGCGGCGGCACCTTCGTTTGGATCAATGGCAGCAGCACGCCGCTCATCATCGCGGGCGGCGGCGGCGGCGCCGGTTACGCTGGCGCGGGCGGACTCTCCGCATCCACTTATTCGACGGCTGGCAGTAATGGTGCCGGCCCAGGCGGCGGCTTGGGTGGCGTCAACGGTGCCGGTGGCGGCGGTGGCACCGGTGCTGGCGGACAATACAACGGCGGTGGTGGTGGCGGCTGGCTCAGTGCCGGAACCAATGGGCTTGGGACTGGCCCCACTGCGGGTACCGGCGGATCGGGCAACGGCGGCTCCGGTCCTTCCTCGTTCGCTGGCGGCGCGGGCGGTGGTGACAATCCGGCAACCGGCCCATTCGCGAATGGCGGCTTCGGCGGCGGTGGTGGCGGCGGCTGGCAGGGTGGCGGCGGCGGTGGTGGATACTCGGGTGGCGGCGGCGGCGACGGCATCGACTACCCCGGCGGCGCCGGCGGATCTTATCTGGATGCCTCACTCACCAGCGCCGGATTCCTGAATGCCGGTTCGACCGGCGATGGCTTCTTCGACATCGAAACATCCGCCATCCCCATCAGTGGCGCACCCGAGCCCGGCACAGTTACTTTGCTCACCCTCGGTCTATCCGGCCTCGGCGGCTTCGCATTTACTCGTCGCCGCCGCTAAGAATCACTCCTAAAACCTCAGAGAAGGGGCGGCACAGTTGACGAAGAAATCGTCAAACGCGCCGCCCTATTTTTCTGCCGGCAGATCATACTTCAACGCAATCTCGTTCCACTTCGTTTGCTGTTCAAAAATGTGCAGACGATCGCAGGCTTCGCAGCGTTGGCAACCCGACTCTCCCATCCCATACCGCCAACCTTCGAAAGCCGGCATCATCAAAGCGCGCCGCCTGCGCTCATCGCCACGAGCAAAGGCGCCGGACTTCTCTGTCCCCAACTAACAATTCTTCAAAGGTCTTGAATCCATCTGCAGTGGACAGAGCGGTCCGTGACCTTTGCGAAAGGCCAAAAGATTACTCACGGGGATATAGCGATCTACGCGCAACGCTTCCAAATACGCCTGCGTCTCTTCACTCACTTTCGATATGACGAAAAGTAGCCAGAAAATCCGTCAGCAGCGGGTGATGATCATCAGTGTACGGATTATAATCCGAGTCGGGATACCACACACCTCCGAATAACTGCGATTGCCTTGACACCGCACAGCGCTGCACATGAACGGCATCAACAAAACTATGCTCCGCGCCCGGATTTCCCCAGTCTCCGCCCCATATGAGACCGCAACTGTGCGCCAGTTGGCCCAGAAATGAGAAATCGCCCTTCCAGCAAGGCTCCCCATCCACCACTCGCACAATGTCGCAAGCAAGGCCATAGTGATGAACGCCGACTGTCCTAAGTTGAGTAACTCCCTGTTCGAACAGTTCCTGTTGTCTTACTTGGCTGCGATAAGTCTCAAACACCATCGTGGCAATGCCCATAGACTTGGCGCCCGCTACGATCTGCGCTACCAGGCCTCTTGTGATCGGCTCCAAGAGTGCGACATCGCATACTCGCGAGGCGCAGCCAAATCTCGAATCCTTCGCGACTACGTCTGTGAAAAAGTTACCCAATTGACTCCCTCTCCTAAGCACGCATAGTTTATCAGTCTCACAGACCAAGCAATTCCCCTCTATTGGCCTCTAAACTGCGGCAAATTGGTTGCGGCCTTCTCCGCCTACGGACCGTTCATTCTGTGCCCAGTCGCGCCCGTTTTCATCATCTTTTGTGGCAACCCGGAGGGTTGCCATTTGCCAGTCACAGCTCTAGCCAGATTTATATTTGTCTTGTTTTCAATCGCCTACAAGCATTTTGTCGATTCTCCCGGAGGGCCGCATGGAACGCTGAACCCGAAAAGAGGATTTTCCATTGCAACAAAGTAGCACTGACATCAGCCCGAAAGAACCCGAGTTCTCCGGCAACCCCGCTGAACTCGAACGCTTCAACAAAAAGCAAAACAACAACTACAACTTTGAGCCTGAATGCGCTCTCCCCGGCACGGCGTTAACCTGCCTCAACGGTCTCCGCCACGGCCATCGGGCGCGCACGCTTTTCATCCCCGGCGAACAACCGCAGGATTTCTACAACATGCTCGCCGAAGATTTTGAAACGCACAAACCAACCACTGTGCAAGAGTCCGGTTTTGTTACAGACGCCACTCTCGCCCGCTGGTATCTCTGGCGTCGCCAGCGCTCTTACAGTAAGTGCGAATTCGAATTCTACTGCGATGCCGATCAAGAGGACACTCTCAGCCCTAATGATCTTCGTCATCTCGCTAACTTCGACCGCTATCGCATTCAAGCCGAGCGTGGCCTCGCGCGCGCCATGGCCGGTCTCCGGCATCTCAAGAAGCCGGAAGCCAACGACGAACGCTGGCGCGTCCAATACGAAATGCAGAAGAAACGTTTTGATCTCGATCTCCAGCGCTTTGAGCTCAATAAGGAACGCACCGCCATTGCCGTTCGCAAGGCGGAAGCCGAAGCGAATAACTTCCGGCCTGCCGATTTCCAGCATCTTCTCGGCGCCAAAGACGGCAGAAAGGTCATTGACCAAACCGTGCACATCTCGCAAACCGCGGAGGGCGTGACCCAGCTCGAACTGACGCCGGCCAACGACGTTGTAAAGAAAATTATCGAAAATCGCCGGCGCTTCACGCAGGGGCCGCCCGCCTTGGTCCATCGCCGTTTCTTTTTCCAAGGCGGCCTCATTCCCCGCGAATATGAATGGGTCAAAGAGCGTGTCAGCCCTGAAGTATTAATCGATCTGGATCAGCCCGCCAGTTGCATCGAATCGACCTTCGATTTTGAATCCTGGCGCGCAGTCTCTATTGCCGAGAAACTGATTCTCGCTCAGGCTGCCTAGAGCTTTCGTTCGTCGCTGGACAAGAGTACGCCATAGCTGCGCCTCAACTCCTATCGGAAGCAGTAATTTTGTCGTTGTCGTCTTCGTCATGGTCCGTTCACCGCTGGCTAAAAAAGGCAAAGGAGGTTTTTTCTGCGTTTATCATCCATTTCTTCGGCAGCCAAGCCTTTTCTCTCCAAGCTTCGCCGCCTCTTCGCTTCCGCTCGCCAAAAATCGCTATTCCTTCGCCTCGCATTTGATAAGTTACCTATCATCGTGCGCTTATTCCTCTCTCTCCTCATCTTCGTCGCTCTCCTCCCCGCTCAAGAAGACCGCATGAACTGGTTCCGCCACGACAAGTTCGGCATGTTCATCCACTTTGGCCCCTATTCGGCCCTCGCCGGCGAATGGAATGGCCAAGCCATCCCGCCTCACACCGAAGCCGAGTGGATCATGCAGCGCTTCAACATCCCCGTTGCCGAATATCGTGAACGCGCCCGCCAGTTCAATCCCACCAAGTTCGACGCCACCGCCATCGTCGCTCTCGCCAAGGCCACAGGCATGAAATATCTCGTCGTCACCGCCAAACATCACGACGGCTTCGCCATGTATAAATCGGCGCTCAGCAACTACAACATCGTCGATTGGACACCTTTCCATCGCGACATCGTCAAAGAACTTTCCGACGCCTGTCAAAAGGCCGGCATCCGTTTCTCCGTCTATTACTCCCACCGCGAAGATTGGGACGACCCTAACGGCTTCGGCAACAACTGGGATTACGATCCCGCTAAAAAAAATTTCTCCCAATACCTCGAAACCAAAGCCAAACCGCAGCTAAAGGAGTTACTCACCAATTACGGCCCCCTTGGCCTCATCTGGTTTGATCGCGGCATGGATACGCCCCAACACGCCCCGGAATTTGCAGATCTTGTGCACTCCATCCAGCCCCAGTGCCTCATCAACGGCCGCATCGGCAGTTATAAACAGGAACTCATGGGCGATTACCAGGATATGAACGATAACGGCATGCCCTCCGGCGGTCTCGAAGAAGATTGGGAAACGCCGCAAACGCTCAACACCACTTGGGGTTACAGCAAGTTTGATCAGGATTGGAAAACGCCCGGCGTCGTCATTCGCCGGCTTGTCGAAATCGTCAGCAAAGGCGGCAATTATCTCCTCAACATCGGCCCCATGCCCGATGGCTCCGTCCCCGCGCCCTCGCGTCGCCACTCTCACCGAAGTCGGCCGTTGGATGAAGCGCAACTCCGAATGCATCTACGGCACCACCGCCAGCACCCTGCCCGAATTCCCCTGGGGCCGCACCACCGTCAACGGCAACAAGCGTTTATCTCCACGTCTTCAGTTGGCCCGCCGACCGCACCATCCGCCTCTCCGGCCTCAATAACGGCATCAATCTCCGCCCACTTACTAACTCGATCCCGCTCACAAACTCCCCGTCAGCGCGCAGGACGGTGGCAACTTACTCATCACCGTCCCCGCCATCATGCCCGATACCCGCGATACCGTCATCGCCGTTGAACTCGATAAACCACCCGTTGTCGATCCGCCCGTCGTCACCCAAGACTCCGACACCGGCTTCAAACTCGATTACCTCACCGCCACCACCTCGGGCAACGCCAAAAAACGCTTCAACCGCGACGGCGGCTTCCACATCGCCAAATGGACCACGCCCGACGATTCCGCCACCTGGATCCTCTCCGTCAGCGTCGCCGGCAAATACAACCTCAAAATCCGCTACGCCGCGTCGAAAGAGGCCAGCTATCTCATCACGGTGGGCTCGCACCAGCTCCGGGCTGCCGTCAAACCCACCGGCGACTCGTATCAATACCAAACCTTCGATGCCGGCTCCATTTCCTTCCCAAAAGCCGGACAATATAAATTGGTGCTCAAACCCGCCGAAAACCTAAACCACTACCTGATGTACTTCGACTCCCTCACCCTGGAGCCCCAGTCATGATCCGTTCTTTCTTATCTGTGTTCATCAGCGTTTATCTGTGGCTAATTGTCTTCGCGTTTTCCGCCCCCGCCCAAACCCTCTCTTTCAACCGCGACATCCGCCCCATCCTCTCCGATAAATGCTTCACCTGTCACGGCCCCGACGCCGCCAACCGTAAAACCAAACTCCGTTTCGACACCGAATCCGGCGCATCCATCGAACTCCGCGAAGGGAAACACGCCTTCGTCCCCGGCGATCCCGATCACTCCGAAGCCTATCGCCGCATCTCCTCCCAAGACAAAACCGTCCGCATGCCCCCCGCCTACATGGGCCGCGACAAACTCTCCGACAAAGAAATTGCCCTCATCAAAACTTGGATCGAACAAGGCGCGAAATACGAGCCCTTCTGGTCCTTCATTCCTCCCATTCGCCCCGCCGTGCCCCCCTCCGATTGGGCTCGCAACCCCATCGATAACTTCGTCTACGCGAAGCTCCTTGCCGAAGGTCTGAAACCATCTCCCGAAGCCGACAAGCGCACTCTCATCCGCCGCGTCTCTCTCGATCTCACCGGCATCCCTCCCCCTCCCGCCGAAGTAGACGCCTTCCTCTCCGACTCATCTCCCAACGCCTACGAAAAAGTCGTTGACCGTCTCCTCGCCTCACCCCGCTATGGCGAACGCATGGCCTTCCGCTGGATGGAAAACGCCCGCTACGGCGATACCAACGGCTATCAAACCGACGGTCCCCGCGAAATGTGGCGCTGGCGCGATTGGGTCATCGACGCCTTCAACAAAAACATGCCTTACGACGAGTTCACTGTCGATCAACTCGCCGGCGATCTCCTGCCCCACCCCACGCGCGATCAAATCATCGCCACCGGCTTCAACCGCAACCACCGCACCAACGGCGAAGGCGGCATCATTCCGGAGGAATACCGTGTCGAGTACGTTGCCGACCGCGCCCAAACCACCAGCATCGTCTGGATGGGCCTCACCATGGGCTGTGCCCGCTGCCACGACCACAAATACGACCCCATCGCCCAAAAAGATTTCTACCGCCTCTTCGCTTACTTCAACCGCATCCCCAACGAACGCGGCTTCTCTTACAACTACGGCAACGAAGAACCCAC
This sequence comes from Bryobacterales bacterium, assembly GCA_963840845.1. Taxonomy (GTDB): domain Bacteria; phylum Acidobacteriota; class Terriglobia; order Bryobacterales; family Bryobacteraceae; genus Bog-105. The sequence continues at coordinate 59,853 of CAWJBS010000180.1, read as the reverse complement.
CATCAAAGCCCCTCTACCCGACCAGGAAAAACACCTCGCCGAGCTCGATCAAAAAGTAACCACTCTCACCGCCAAATGAGATAATGTCCAACGCCAAATAAAAAAGGGGAAGGAGCTCTCTGTCCCCAACCCACAAGCCCCCCGCTGTCCGGATTTTGTCTGGGTCGACAGAGCGCTCCGTCCCCTCTTCGGTTCCCAGGAACCTGGCACTCTCCCAGTGCTCCCATCTCCCTCTTCCAACCCATCGCCAACTTCGGCTACATGGAACCCTTCACCTTCTCCGCCTGGATCAAACCCGAATCCGCCACGGGCGGCATTCTCTCCCAAGCCGAAGACTACATGGAAGGTCAAGGCCACACTCTCTATCTCATTGATGGCAAACTCCGCCTCCACATCGTCCTCCGTTGGACAGACCTCGCCCTCCGCATCGAAACCGTCAACTCCGTCCCACTCAACGAATGGCACCATGTCACCGCCACGTACGACGGCAAACGCAAAGCCGCCGGCGCGCACTTATATATCGATGGCATCCCCCAAGAAACCAAAGTCCTCTTCGATCAAAACGACGAACCCTTCAAAGTAGACGCCAAGAAAATCCCCTTCCGCATCGGTGCCGCCGGCGGCCTTGCTTTCAAAGGCTCCATCGAAGGCGTCCGCGTTGATAAAGAAGCACTCTTACCCGAAGAAGTCGCCGCCTTGGCGGCTCGCGAAACTCCTGCTCAAATCGCCGCCATCCCTGTGGCCCAACGCACCGCCGCGCAAACCGCCAAACTCCGTCTCGCCTTCTTCGACCAAGGCGCACCTCCCGAGATCAAAAAACTCCGCACAGATCTCCTCGCCGCCCGCAAAGAGCGCGAAAAATATTACGATTCCATCCCCACCGTCATGATCATGGTCGATGATCCCAACGCCCGCCAAAGCTATGTCCTCAAACGCGGCGCTTACGATTCACATGGCGAAGTCGTCACTCCCGGCATCCCAGCAATCCTCCCGCAAATCGATCCCAACCTCCCAGCCAACCGCCTCGGCCTCGCCAAATGGTTCGTCGATCGCCGCAATCCGCTCACCGCCCGCGTCACTGTCAATCGCTTTTGGCAATCCTACTTCGGCTTCGGCATCGTCAAAACCGTTGACGATTTCGGTTCCCAAGGCGAATGGCCCGTCAACCCGCCTTTGCTCGATTGGCTGGCTGTCGAATTTATGGAAAGCGGCTGGAACGTCAAAGCCATGCAGCGCCTCATCGTCACCAGCGCCACCTATCGCCAGCAATCCAAAGCCACTCCCGAACTGCTGCAGAAAGACCCCGACAATCGTCTCCTCGCTCGCGGCCCTCGTCTTCGTCTCGGCCCTGAAGTGATTCGCGATCAGGCCCTCGCGGCTTCCGGTCTCCTTGTCGAAAAAATCGGCGGCCCATCCGTCAAGCCCTATCAACCACCCGGGCTCTGGCAGGAACTCTCCAGCGGCAAAGGCTACGTGCAAGACACCGGCGAAGGCCTCTATCGCCGCAGCCTCTACACCTATTGGAAGCGCACCGTCGCCCCGCCCTTCATGGGCAACTTCGATTCACCCAACCGCGAAGTCTGCACCGTTTACGAGAACCGCACCAACACGCCTCTCCAGGCGCTCGACCTCATGAACGACACCATCTTCCTCGAAGCCTCGCGCAAACTCGCCGAGCGCATGCTCACCGAAGGTGGCAACGACTCAGCCCATCGCATCAGCCACGCCTATCAACTGCTGCTCGCGCGCGACCCCAAACCCGCCGAGCAACACATCCTGCTCAACGCCCTCAGCAAGTTCGAAAACAATTATCAAAAAGATCCCAAAGCGGCTGACGAATTCCTGAACTACGGCGATTCACCGCGCAACCGTAACCTCCCCGCCCCCGAACTCGCCGCCTATACCAGCATCGCCAGCATGATCCTCAATCTCGACGCCGTCATTAGCAAGGAATAAACATGACACACCGAAGACATCACCCGCCGTCACTTTTTCGGAAAGGCTTCAACCGGAGTCGGGCTCGCCGCACTCGCTGGTTTGATGAGTCGCAACGCCAGTGCTGCGCCCGCGCACGGCGGCCTCCCAAGCTTCCCCAACTTTCCACCCACGGCGAAGCGTGTCATCTATCTGTTCCAGTCGGGAGGTCCCTCCCAAATGGAGCTATTCGATTACAAGCCCCGCCTAGTCGAATTCCAGGGTCAAGACCTCCCAGAATCCATCCGCGGTGGTCAGCGTCTCACTGGCATGTCGGCCACCCAGTCGGCCTTCCCCTGCGTCCCATCTGCCTTCAAGTTCGCGCAGCATGGCCAATCCGGCGCTTGGGTCAGTGAGCTTCTCCCGCACACCGCCAACATTGCCGATCAACTCACCTTCATCAAATCGATGAACACCGAAGAGATCAATCACGACCCCGCCGTCACTATGGCGCAAACCGGCTTCCGTTTGGGAGGTCGCCCCAGCATGGGTGCCTGGATCTCCTATGGCATCGGCTGCGAAACCGAAGACCTCCCAGCGTTCGTAGTGATGATTTCCTCCGCGGGCGGCGGCCAGCCTCTCTACGACCGTCTCTGGGGTAACGGCTTCCTACCCAGCCGCTATCAAGGCGTTAAATTCCGTTCCGTCGGCGACCCCGTCCTGTACATCTCAGATCCCAAAGGCTTCAACAAAGAAAACCGTCGCGACTATCTCGATTCACTCAGCGAACTCAACAAGCTTGAATACGACGAATTTGGCGATCCTGAAACCAACACCCGCATCAGTCAATACGAAATGGCGTTTCGGATGCAAACTTCGGTCCCTGATCTGACCGACCTATCCAAGGAACCCGCCAGCACTTTCGAACTCTATGGAGAAGACGCCAAGAAATCCGGCACATTCGCATCGAACTGTCTCCTCGCTCGCCGCCTCGCCGAACGCGGTGTGCGCTTCATCCAGCTCTACCATCGCGATTGGGATCACCACGGCAATCTCCCAGTCGAACTCCCAAAACGCTGCAAAGATGTCGATCAAGCCGGCGCAGCTCTCATTACAGACCTAAAACAACGGGGCATGCTAGACGACACGTTGGTCGTTTGGGGAGGCGAATTCGGTCGCACCGTCTATTGCCAAGGCCGCCTCACCGCCACCGATTACGGCCGCGACCACCACGGCCGCTGTTTCACCATGTGGCTCGCCGGCGGCGGCATCAAACCCGGCATCACTCTCGGCGCCAGCGATGATTACGGCTACAACATCACTCAAGACCCCGTCCACATGCACGATCTGCAAGCGACGATCCTCAAGACGCTCGGCATCGATCACACAAAATTGACTTTCCAATTCCAAGGCCGCCACTTCCGCCTCACCGACGTCGCCGGAAAGGTCGTGACTCAAGTCCTGGCTTAGGTCAGGATTTCCTTCACCGCCCGCGCTTCTTTTTCTACCCCAGTCAGTCTCTGGTCCAGACCCTGATACTTGTATCGAAATCTCTGACTGTCAATCCCGAACCTGTTCAAAATGGTCGATTGAAAATCCCGAACGTGTACCGGGTCTTTAACGATGTTGTAAGAGAACTCATCCGTCTCTCCATGCACCACGCCGCCCTTGATCCCCGCCCCGGCCATCCAGATCGAATAGCAGCGCGGATGGTGGTCGCGCCCATAGTCAGTCGCCGTTAGCTTGCCCTGCGAGTAGATCGTCCGTCCGAATTCCCCGCCCCAAATCACCAGCGTGTCGTCCAGGAGCCCGCGCTGTTTCAAGTCCTGCACCAGCGCCCAAGCCCCTTGATCCACGTCCTTGCACTGGCTCGGCAACACTTCCGGCAGGTCGCTATGCACGTCCCAGCCGCGATGGTAAACCTGCACAAACCGCACGTTGCGCTCCATCATCCGCCGCGCCATCAAGCAGCAGTTCGCAAACGTCCCGCCCTTCTTCGCATCCTCGCCGTACATCTCAAACGTGCTGGCCGGCTCCTTGCTAATGTCCGTCAAATCCGGCACCGACGATTGCATCCGGAACGCCATTTCATACTGCGAGATCCGCACCCGCGTTTCCGGGTCGGCAATCTTCTCGCTTGTAATCTCGTTCAATTGCCCTAGCGCGTCCAGCATCCGCCGCCTGATATTGCCCGGTACGCCATCGGGGTTTGAGATGTATAGAACGGGGTCGCCGCTCGACCGCAGCGCCACTCCCGAATACTGCCCGCTCAAGAATCCCGAACTCCAAAGCCGCGCCGAGATCGCCTGCACATTGGCCTTCGGATTTGAGTGGGTCGCATTCAGCACCACAAACGTCGGCAGATCCTGATTCAAGCTCCCCAGCCCATACGACAGCCAAGACCCAATACAAGGCTTGCCCGGAATCATGAAGCCTGTCTGCAGGAACGTCACCGCCGGCTCATGGTTGATCGCCTCCGTGTACATCGTCTTGATGATGGCGATATCGTCCACCATCTTGGCCGTGTGCGGCAACAGCTCCGACACCCACGCCCCGCTCTGTCCATGCTGCGCAAACTTGAACACGCAAGGCGCTATCGGAAACCGCGTCTGGTTCGACGTCATGGTCGTCAGCCGCTGCCCTTGCCGGATCGATTCCGGCAGATCCTTGTCAAACCAAGCGGCCATGCCCGGCTTATAATCGAACGTCTCCTGCTGCGGTGGCGCACCCAGCATGTGGAGATAGATGGCGCGCTTGGCCTTCGCCGGAAAGTGCGGCAACCCAGGAATAGCAGCCCCGTTAGCGTTCTCCGCCAACAGCGACATCAGCGCCAGCGATCCCAGCCCGCGCGCACCACGCCCAAAGAACTGCCGTCTTGTTTCGGTCAATACCGCTTCGTCGCTCGGATCGATCATCATTTCGCCAGCACCTCGTCCATGTTCATCAATTCGTTTGCCACCATCGTCATCGCCGCGAACTGCGGCTTCGGCAAGGTCTCGTCTGCCGGCGATTCGCCAACCTTTAAGAGCTTGGCCGCATCGTCCGGCTTGCCATCGTAATAAACCAGGTAGTCATGATAAGAACCCATCACAATCGCCATCTCTTTGGCGTCCAACGCCCGGCTCATCAACCGCGCCGCCATGAAGTTGACTTGGTCTTCCACTTTGCTGTCGCTCTCTTTAATCGCATGCTGCGCCAACCAGCGCGCCGCTTCCACAAACTGCGGATCGTTCATCGTTACCAGCGCCTGCAAAGGTGTATTGGTTCGTTCCCGCCGCACCACGCAAGTTTCGCGCGACGGAGCGTTGAAGATATCCATACTGGCCGGCGGCGCACTGCGTTTCCAGAACGTATACATGCTGCGCCGGTACAATCCTTCACCATGGTCCTGCTTGTAGAAACGCGTGTTGCTGTCATCCATCGCCACCGTTTCCCAAATGTTGATGGGCTGGTATGGTTTCACGCTCGGTCCGCCAATCTCCGGCCGCAGCAACCCGCTCGCGGCGAGCGCGCAATCGCGCACCATCTCCGCATCCATTCGGAATCGCGGTCCGCGAGCAAGCAAACGGTTATCCGGATCTTTGGCGATCTTCTCCTCGCTTGCTACTGCCGATTGCCGGTACGCCGACGACATCACCATCAACCGGAACAACTTTTTCACATCCCAGCCTGAGTCGCGAAACTCAATGGCCAACCAGTCCAGTAATTCGGGATGCGACGGCGGTTCGCCTTGCGCGCCGAAATCCTCCGACGTTTTCACAATGCCAGTGCCAAACAGTTCCTGCCAGAAACGATTCACCGTTACCCGCGCAGTCAGCGGATTCGCCGGATCGACAATCCATTTCGCCAAACCCAACCGATTTCGCGGCAACGATGCGGCCATGGGCGGCAATACCGCCGGCACACCAGGATGCACCTCATCGCGCATCTGGTCATATTGTCCGCGATACAGCACATGCGCCACCGGTTGCGTATCCGTCTTTTCCTGCATCACGAACGTCACCGCGCCACGGCGTGCGATTTGCTCTCGTTCCGCATCCACCTCGTGCAAGCCGCGTCACCAATTTGCGCGCGCTCGGATCGCGCAGATAGGTGAAAAGCTTTGGCTCCCCCGCTCGGACCTTGTTCAGACGCGTACAGCAATTCCGCCTGAACTTCATCAGAATGAAATGCGAGCATCTTGAATCCCGCGATTTGCGCGCCCGACAGTTTCATCTTCGCAGGCGCCGCTAGAGGAGCTGCAAGAGGATTGTTATCGCTGCCGTCACCGTACGTCGGCACAAACGCACCGTTGATATAAAGCGCCAGGCCTTTCCGGCTGCGGCTTCCGTCATAAGTGAACTGCAAGTGAGTCCAAGTTTCGGGCTTCAGTTCATAATCTGCGGCGGGCCTGGCGCTGATATATTTCCCGTTGGCGTGAAGACGCAATTCGGGTGCGCGCCCACTTACGCCCAACTGCGCCGCCATTCACGCTCAAAATCCAGCCGTGCGTTTTACCGTCTTTGGGCGACTCGCTTTGACTCGCAATCGCAAAACCGCCTTTTTCTTTCGGAATATAAACCCAAGTCGCAATTGTAAACGGCTTATCCGCATCCGCCGGTTGCTCGGCACTTCCAAGAGACGCGTCCTTGTCGAAATGCACGGCTTTACCCAACTGACGGCGGCCCGTCCACCAGCGTCACACCCTTTGGGCATTTCGCCATCCGTCTTCAACTCAGCCATGACCGACTGCGGCGCGTAACCATCCGCTGCTCGCTGCGTCCCTCATTGGCCTGTTCTTTCTTGGCAATGCGCCGCACGCAGATTAGCCCGTTCGACGCTTAAATCAGTCCAGCGTTTCCAATCTTCTTGCCGCGGCACCACAACGGTAGGCGGCGTATCGGGAACGTTTCCATCTAAGGCCAACTGCGTGGTGTTTCTGAAAAATGAAGTCAGCGAATAATATTCCTTTTGCGCAATCGGATCGAACTTGTGGTTGTGGCAAGTCGCACAGCCCACCGTAAGCCCCAGCCAAACGATGCCAGTCGTGTCCGCGCGGTCTTTTGCATACATTGCCTCCACTTCGGCCGGAATTGAGCCGCCCTCGTTTGTAGTCACGTTACAGCGATGAAATCCGGATGCGATTTTTTGGTCAAGCGTGGCATTTGGCAATAAATCTCCGGCCAATTGCTCGATCGTAAACTGGTCGAACGGCATATTTTTATTGAATGCGCGAATCACCCATTCGCGATACGGCCACATTTCGCGGTAATTATCGATGTGTAAACCCTGGCTATCCGCATAGCGCGCCGCATCCAGCCAGTAACGGGCGCGGTGTTCGCCATAACGCGGAGAAGCCAGCAGCCGGTCCACTAATTTGTCATAGGCTTTCGGTGATTTGTCGTTGACGAATGCTTCCACTTCTTGCGGTGTCGGCGGCAAACCAGTCAAATCGAATGTTACCCGGCGAATCAGTGTTCGTCGATCCGCTTGCGCATTCGGCTTGAGCCCTTCGGATTCGAGGCGCGCCAACAGAAATTGGTCGATGGGAGTTTTCGGCCATTGTGCGTCTTTCACCGGGGGCGGAGTTCGCGGCGCCGGAGGAATAAAAGACCAATGCTCTTTCCACTGCGCTCCTTCTTCAATCCATTTCCGCAGAGTCTCTTTCTGCTCGGTGGTCAGGGTCTTGTGCGCCATGGCCGGCGGCATGCGAAAGGAGGCATCTTCTGAAAAGATGCGCTTGATTAACAAGCTCTCCTCCGGTTTGCCCGGAACAATCGGCGTTCCATTTTTCCGCGCCGCCAATGCTCCTTCCTTGACGTCCAGCCGCAGATCGGCCATGCGCGTCCCTTTATCGGGACCATGGCAGAGAAAACAGTTGTCAGAGAGGATTGGTCGGACTTGCCGCTGGAAATCAACTCCAGCGGCAGAGAGCAGCGAGGCGGAGAACACGAAGAGAAAGGCGCGAAGCACTGGCAGACGGCTCCTTAAGACTCAGATTTATGCTGAGTCTCAAAATATCAGAACCGAAAGCAAGAGAAAAACGTTACCTAGGAGGTACTGGTTTAGTTGGAGGTTTAGGGGCTCGTGGACGAGGTCTGCAGGATCGCATCGGTCGCCAAACCCAAGCCGGTCAAAGCTGCACCCGTCGCAAGATAAAGGTAGGCCAGTTTCTTCCGGTGGTTGTTGTTGTCAACACTGGCGCCGGACGGCAGAGTCTTTAGTCCCGCTTGGAAAGAAGAAGCCGTTCCTGCGGCAATTCGGGTTAAAAGGACGCCGTTTTCATCGAAAACATTCAGCGCTCCGGCGGTAGCGGCCACCTCCACTGTGCCTGCATGCAGCCTGACCACGGCCTGCGACGAGGGTTTAGCCGGCCGGACATCAAACCTGTCAACATGAACGGCGTAGCCCGTTAGGTTGTCAACTTTCGTTGCGCCATCGCTGAGCGTAAAATGGTCTCGGTAGATAGTACCAGCGGAGTCAACTCCTAGTACGAGAGCCGCCCCGCTCATCAGATACACTTTACTAGAGGCCTTTTCGGTCCTTATGCGCGAACCATCAAATAGATTGGCGTTGCCCTCAACCTCGGAACTGTTAAGCGTAAAGGTTCCTATGGCGGATGCTACGCCTATTGTTGGTGAAACAGCGATCACGGATGAAATCGTAACTGCCGCAACCACGAGGAGCTTGGGAAGTTTATGTAGCGTCATTATCGAAATCGCTAGGTAGTACCCTTTCAGGGTTACAACTTTTCGATTATATCGAAATCGATTATGATGATCAAACAGAAGAATTGCGATGAACTATTACGAGGAACTCGGAATAAGACCTGACGCGGACGAAGAGGAAATCCGCAAGGCGCATCGAAGGCTAGTGAAACTCATGCATCCCGACCAACATCGGGACGCGGGGTTGAAGGCGCTGGCCGAGACGCAGATGCGCCGCTTAAACTCTATCGTCGCGACCTTGCTCGATCCTGAAGAGCGCCAGGAATACGATGAACAACTGCGCGGGGGAGGAAGTGATACGGCCCACGCCGCAGGGCAGCAGAGCAACTGGAAAGCCGTGCCGTGGTGGATTGCGAGTACTTTAGGCGCGATTATACTGACCGTGGGAACTTTGTGGTTTTTGGCTGAACGTATGGGTTCCGGCCCTCATCAACCCCCGAAAGTGGATATCGGCGATGTAGACCAGCCAGTAAAGCCTCCAGTGAGAACGCCAGAGCCGGAGCCACAACCGGTTAAAGACCCCCCAACGGTGGTCCAGGTGCCCGACACACCGCCGCCAGTTGCTACCCCGACACCAGCTCCTACACCGGCGCCCATACCCGTCTTAGTGAAAAAACCGGAAGTACCGCCGCAACCGCTAGTGAAGCCAAACATGGCAACGGCGTCCAAGCCTCCAGCCGTTACGGTGAATCAGCAGAACACATCCAAAGTGACGAATCCGCCAATCCAGCCGGCGACAAAACTTCCGGCGACAAAAATTCCAATGCTAGCGGCGGCTCCCAAAAATGTGACTCCATCGCTGCCCACCGCACCGAAGCCACGCCTGTACCAGCCAACAACCGGCAATAATGAGGTTCGCGTGCCGCGACAAGGCAGCGACGCACTGGTTGCCACAAGTGCGCCCAATCCTGCGGTTGGCGTTGTTTATGGCGCGGATATTCCACGACCGGATTACGCGCCACCTCCGCCGCCGAAACCGGCTAGCAGACTGAAAAACGATCCGTTAGAAGGGGAATGGGTCTATGCTCCAACGTCGCCGGAAAAACCGCGCGCCGGAGTTTTCCCGCCCGAGTTCATCGACTTGAAACTAACAAAAGATGCGAGCCGAATGAAAGGCGAATACAGCGCCCGCTATAACGTAAATCGACCCGTTTCGCCGGATGTAAATTTTGAACTGGTAGCGACCGACGAAACAGCGATGAAATACCAGTGGAAGGGTCCCAACGGGGCTTACGGCTGGTTAGAAATTAAAGATCTTGAGTCCGACACCATGCGCTTGGTTTGGAAAGACACCAGCAAGCATGGCAGCGATCGTTTAGCGTCAGGACAGGCAACACTAGTTCGCAAGAACTAGTGTTGCAAGTGTTTGAAACTATTGCTTGATATTCAGATTGTGAACCGTGGCGCCGGCGAAAATTCCAGCCTCAGCAAAGTTGCTCGCAGCGAACGGCAAATGCCAATCATGATGGTGGCGCAGAAGGATCTGGGGCACTAAAACCGCGCCAGCGATTCCAGCCTTCAGGGCCACGCCTTTCGTCCCAAACGTGCCGTCGGCAGAAGCGAGAAAACTGTTGCTTTCACGTTTATGCCAAGAGCTGTACGCGTCGGCGGCCGTCCCGGCGGTCATCGCGCAAATACTGGCAACCCAGAGCCTGCGCATATGCACTTCGCGCGGCGTCTCCTGAACGTTGGCGATGGTCACTCTGGAGCTCGGCATCGGGCTCGTGAAAAGGTTTTGAGCCGGCATAACAGCGGCTAAGGACAATAAAAAGGCGGCAAACTTCATCGATCACTCTCCACAGAAGTGATCGGACTAAGTTGGGCTGGACTTTAGGCGCTCTGCTGGGCAGCCCGCCAGCGTAGTCACCGAACCCCTGAGCGAGGTTCCGAGGCCCTGGATCGGCTTTACTCAAGCCGGCGAATTTGTGGTGCTCCAAGAGGGAGAAAGCATCAGCAAGGTGCCGGCGGTTTTCGAAGAGCATCCGTCCGTTGCCCCTTCAGGTGATCAAAGAGTACTCCCGCCGACCGCCGACAAGGCTTCGATCAACCGATACCACCACAAGGGCGATGGGGATTATTTCGAGAAGGCGCCACGGAAGCGATTGTTGACAAAGAAATGATGGAATTTGGAAAATTGCAGGATGGAACGCCATCGCATCACGGAAAAGCCTCCAACAAAATCTGCGACTAATCCGCCGTTGCCTACGCCTGGAGAGAAAATCAACGGAGGCGAAGGTTCCACTCAGGTGACTGGCTTCCTCCGCGGAGTTGGGCAATTAATTGTGGTCGATTCGCGTACGCCCGATGGCGGCAAAGAGTAATACTGCGGCCAGAGCAACTGAACAAGCCCACAAGTCGTCACGAATGTCCCAAGTCTCAAGCGGGTTTGAGTAGATTACGTGCTGAAGATATTCGATTGTAAGACCCAGCCCTGCCACTGCGCCCGCAGCCAGCACACGTTGTTTCGTGTTACGTCCCAGAAGGCCAAACGCAAAAGCTAGACCGCCGAACGACATCCAGTGCAGAAGGCGATGATGGTTGTTGGCATGCACCCCCTCGTGCGGACTATAAGACGCAAGCCCCGCTTTGAAGCGGTCTAAGGGAGAGAGGGAAGCTGCTGTTAACAAGACCATCCAACAGATCACGATTACCAGCAAAATCGAACGGAAACGGGAACTGATGATCACTGGTTAAAGGTCAATCCTAATTTCATGAAGTGTGTTAAAAGACGCAACCTCTCGCGCCGGACGTGGTTGAATCAAACGTTGTATCACGCTGCGCCGTCAAAGTTACCTGATCGTAGCAAATCCCTCGCGCGGGGATTCTGCGGCACCAAAGTTACGTTATGGAATATCGATGTGGCCTGCAGCAGGCCGATGTAAACAGCGGATGGCATTGTGGTAGTTCCAGGACCGAGCGTGGTCCAAGTGGGGACCTCTGGCAAACTGAGTCGCGGCTCATCTCCTGCCAGGCCACCGGAGATGCGGGCCCGCATCCGGCGGTTCGGCACGTTAAGCAATGGGTGTGGTCGTCAATCTCGGAATCCGGAGCGAGTCGAAGTAAACATTGGGCAGTGCAAACGAGAGCGCGTTGCTGTTGGCCAAGTGCCACGGGCCGTGAGCGCTGCCAGCTGTCTTGGCGGCGAGCTGAAAATCAATGGCTCGCTTCCGTAATTCGGCAAAACGCCTCGGACCTCGCTTCCATTTCTTCCAGATCGCCGACCGCAATCGACGACGCAGCCACTGCTCAAGGCCTCTCAACACCGAAGGCGTTTCGCGCGATAAAGGACCACCTTGTAGCGTTCCTTCGTCCACCGAACTCACCAGCCCGCCTTCCATGTTTGCGGAGCAAACTCCAGCCGGTAGACCGGAAACCATCACTCCGGCTTGCGGAAAAGATCGGATCAGCTTCAAGAACCTCTTATCACTGACCCGCGCTGCGATCTTCGCCATCAGTGTGTCGTGCGAAACTCGTGCCGATGCCTGCTTGCAGTTATCCTGCTCGCAGACATCTTCTATCAACTCTTCGCCAATAGCCAGGCTTTCTGTCCCGTGCTCCACTGCAAGCGATTCGGTCCCTTCTGCAGATGCCCTCGGAGCTTCGCTCCTACTCTCGTCTGTGAAGGCCAACTCTAGCTGGTTCTTCTGCCGCTTATCGCTCATGAGAAGCGCCGATTACTCGTCTTTCCTACTAACCCCTTGCGAGAATCGTTCGGGCCCTCGGCACCTGCGTGATGAATCCGGTCGCATCCGAACGCGGTTCCGGAGGGAAGCCGAACGGCATTCCGGTGGAAAGGTGAACGCGATGACGCCCTTGCGCTTCGCTATCACTTCACCTCCGTCAGGTTGTGAAAAGGACTTTCACATGCGAGCTGTCGAACATGCTCGGCAAAAAAAAAGAGCCGATGACCCGGCTCTTTCCTTCAAACATCTTGTTCTCTTTCCCGCTTTTTAGTTGCGCGCAACTCTGGCCCGGTGATGAGCCAGCAAAAACAGGGAGACCACAATAAAAAGTCCTGCGTTCAACTCGAACATTGGCAGTTTGGTGCGTGCTGGCGATAAATCAAGTCGCGCGGTTGTGAATTCACCTACCGTGCATGTTGCGGGAACGCGCGGTCTGTCGGTCGACTTTGGTGGCCACAATTGAGCAGCATTCTCCGAGGCCGCTCTATCTTTGAACAACGTGGCATTTTGCTCTTTCCCGAGAGTTTTTCACCTTGTAAGCTTTTTATCGCCGCTTCGAGTCAGTGGAAGCGGCCTGCGGGTGGCAAAGAGTGACGGGCGCGGACGAGACGCACGGCACTCTTCGCCAGAGGAATTTTCGACCTACTTTACAACCCACGTTGTGCCATTGCAATACACCATTACATGGTAAGAGCCACCGCCGGTTGTGGCGGAGCCCCAGGTCTGGGACTGAGAATCCGTAACGGCGCCAAGCGTTCCCTCATGGGCTGCTGAACACGTTCCTAAGCTTGATAGTGTTCCTGGATTGTAGCGGACAGTCGCCGTCCCGATACCGGACGCCCAAGGGAGGTTCGATGTCGAAAAATTAGGATTGGAGTAGGCAATGCTACTCATCGCAGTGATGTTTGTGGACGTAATGTCGGATATGCTGCCCACAACTAGACCCTGGAAATTCATTAATGCCGGAATGACGTAGTTACTATAAATCGATAAATGACTCATGGTAATAGCCATCCCAGATGTATCGAATGTGAAAAGGGTGGGGGAGGCACCGCTGGTGTTCTGTACGAGAATTTCGGAGTCTCTCATCGAAAATTGACTGGAACCCGAAGTGATTGTCAAAATCGGAGCCGTGGGCTGTTCAAAGTGACATTGGCTGAAATAGACGGCCCCGCCGGCCCAAGAAGCCGCTTCGCTGTTGTAGTCAAAACTGGTTCCGTTGATGAACCATTCGCCGCCACCAGCCAGGTTCAGTCCCAAACCAGAGTTGTTAAAAATTGAACTGTTTGTAACAACCTCCGCCTCGCCGGAATTAGTAACGCCAGTTGGGAAATAAATGCCAACGTTATTTCCAAAAAAAGCGCACCGATCAATTTTGTTTACATATGCGTTGTTACCGAACATTAACGCCGCTTGAAAACCGGTAATACGGACAGATTGGAGATTGACGAAATCAGCAAAAGCAGCGGATGAACTATAGGCGCCCGCAGGATCGCCTCCCAGAAAGATGCCGATGGACCCAGCCGAGGTCGTGCTTTGGCCACTGAGTGTAAAATCCCGCAAATTGGTTACTGCATAGTTAGTGCCTCCTAAAGTTGTGTCGGCAACCACAATACAGGGAGCGGAGGTCATTGTGCAAACCAATGTCGACGCCTTTGAACCCGCACCCGCCAGTTGTTGATTGCGAGTCAGTACCAGCGTAGACGAAATCAGGTAGGTTCCAGGTGCAAAAGCAATGGTGCCACTTGGTGTTGCCGTTATCGTGGATCGGAAAGCGGCGGTGCTGTCCGTTGCGCCGGTTGCATCAGCATTTTGGACGATCGACACGGTACTTGTCACCGTAGTAGGAGTCGGCGTGGGGGTTGGTGTCGGTGTGGGTGTGGGTGTTGTGGTGGTAGATGATTCGGCGGAGAAGAAAGCTGTCTCCAATTCCTGGTTGCCGGTATAATTTGGCGCTATCGAAGTTGCCATGTCTGTGGACGTACCGTGCAGATAGTTTCGAACGTTGACAAAGTTCACGTTTAAGCCGTCAGCGGCGACAGCAGCTACGTCAGCGACGGTGTCGCTATTATAGGCAGCCGTGTCAGTCGCTTGGCTGTTGTTTAGCTGATAAGGCACACCGCCGACATAGACTACCGGTAAACCTGTGGTGCCTGAGGGAGGCGGAGAGCCGATCCCGAAAATCATTGCTGAATTAGCACCACTTGATGGGGAGGTGACTACAAACCTGACCGTGTGCTTGGCAGCACTTAAGCCGGTGATACGAGTCAGAAGTATACCCTGACCGCCAACGGTGACGGACGAATAGTTATTTACGGTTGCGGCTGTGCCACCGTCAACGGCGTAGGAAAACTGGCCTCCGTTTCCATCGGCGAGCCACGACCAAATGTAGATCGGACCGCCGCTGGTAGTAATTGCACAACTCATACTGTCGCCATTTGTCTGTGAGAACATTTCAGCGACAGATAAAGGACCGAATACTTGCCAGTTGCCGGTTTTGCTGCAGGAGCTACTCTGCGCAGTGACTTTATTGGCGGCGGGCAAAGAGAGCCAAGTAAGCGACGCTTGCAAACACGTGTTGAAATTCGCCTCATTCGCGCCTGCTCCGCGCAAATAGGCGTCATTTGCCCCGATTAACACGGTGGTGATGACATTGCTCGTGGACGTCGGAAGATTCTCAGCAAACACCTGGCCGGCTGACATCGTACAACTCGTGCTGCCTCCGTCGGCATAAGATACTAAAGTTGCGTTTTCTGCGGCAGCTAGAAGAGTGATGTACGATCCCCCACCGCCCGAGGCTTGTCCGGTTGTAATGAAATCGCCGTAAGCGTAGTGAGTTGTGGCTTGCGAGTATGCGACGACGTTGCAAGCCAAGAGGAGTATTGCTGTTGAGGTGAATTTCATTAGGATTTCTCTTATGGAGTTTGAAGTCATTAAAACAAAGGAATGAGGTCTCAAGAATTAAGATTGCGTGGCCCGAAGCCGACAACCTTATTAAAGTAGCAGGGTTTGCGATACGAAAAACTTTCATGGCGTAGCCGCTAGACGACACGGGAATTCTCCTGGAATTTACCTCCTTTTATCTAACCCTTGGTCTTAAAAACTGATGGCCGAATTCGTTCGGGTCACAGAGAAACCAAAGACGCGAAAAACACTTCATTTTCGTGAAACTTATTTTAGCCTATGTTTCGATGCTGTTGTTTTTACAGCCACTCGCGTATTCGCAGGTGGCTGCGTCTCGCACACACTACGCCTTTGGAGACTCCATCACGGCGGGAGAAGGGGCCAGTCCTGGACATGCTTACGCGACGCTGCTGGCCGCAGACGAAAACGCAACCTTAGTTGACTTGGCAATCGGTGGTCAGACCGCTTGTGCCATGGCGAACTCCCAAGTGTTTACGGCAGATGTCCCGGGAACCTCGGCGAATGCAGTCATTTCTATGATGATAGGTACGAATGACGCTAATTTGGAGGGAGCTGGTCCCTATGAAGCGAACTTTAACGGCTGTCAAATCGCCTCTTTGACTTGGATCGGCATCCCGGACCAAAATAAAGTGACCGCTCAAAGTAGTTCCTGCAGCAAGACCGGCAATTGGCAAGTATATGGCCCTTTACCCGTCGCTGAAATGTACTCACAGACGAATGGCGACACGATGAGTTGCACGATCTCGACTGCCGGCGGCCCTTTGTACTTCTGGTATTGGGTAGCCGACGGCAATGGTGGTCAGTTTACCTATTCGATCGACGGAGGAACTGGCGTCCCGGCGAATAATTACACTACGGTTCCAGTTGGCACAGCGAACGGCGGAGGCGCCGGAGTGATGTCGATCAGAATTCCGGGCCTCGCAGCCGGATCTCATACGGTGTTATTCAGAGTGACCTCGGCTACTTATGGCGCAAATTCTGTGATGATTTGGGGATTAGGAACGCCGGCGTCCGGGGGGACTGCTTCTGCACCTCTTGTCTATGTTGGAGGGGTTCCATTTCAAGAAAATGACACCAAGTCGAGCGACACAGCGCAATATAATTCCGATGCGCAATCTAACGTCGCAACGTTGACGGCCGACGGTTTTAACTTAGCCTTTGTGAACGTACGTGGGTATTTGTTCGGCACTCCGGCAGAGATGACGGATACACTTCATCCGAACGATCTAGGACACTCGGAGTTAGCGACTGCGTTTTGGACAACGGAAAATACGCCGGTGACCCCAACGCCAACGCCTACCCCAACTCCAACGCCAACCCCAACTCCCACGCCAACCCCAACTCCCACACCGACTCCCACACCAACCCACCGACTCCCACACCAACCCCGACTCCTACACCAACTCCGACTCCTACACCAACTTCGACGGTGCTTAGCGCTGGGACTTCAAGTGCCGTCAGCAACGTGATGGGCTATTCGACCGTCAATAACTCCAATCTCGCGAACAACACGCAACTAGACCAGGGACTGCTACTATACGCCGCCAACGGTTTCTACTACGGAATGGATCTTGGTTTTTCGACTGGCGCTTTCAGCACTAGACTTTTTGGTCCGATGGATGGGCAAATCGTGTTCTCAACCTATGGTCAATCCCAGACGCCATCTGCGCAGCAAGACTTCACTAATGTATTTTCCGTGAATCTCCGTAGTGGCCAAGCAAGCTTCGATGGGGTCTCGACCGGGTTGCTCATGTCCGGCACTTCGCAAAACACGGACTTTACGGGTGAATTGTCATTGAAAACTGCAACAACGGCTACTTATGTCTTTGCCGGCACTTATGCAAATCACCCCGAATGCGTATTGAGTCTGCAGTTCAACGCAGGCTCAAACCAGCCATGGTTGACCTACAGTGGATCAGCCTCATTTACTATCAACTTTGCTCAGCCGGTAACCGGACAAGTCGGTTACACGTGTAGCGCTCGCGACTAAACGAACGCGAGTACGCTTTCAGCGCGAACTGAGCGCTGAAGCCCTGATCAGACAAAAAGGCCACTACGGGCCGAGATGTTCATGTCTCGGCCCGTGGTGGCCTTCGCGTAGAAAGTTTAAGAAAGCGAGCGGTCTTTGCCAATTAGGCTGGAATACCCTCGGCCGGAGTGGGAGCGGCATCCGAGTTCTGTAGCATCGGGCGCCCGCCACTTGAGCGAAAGAGCCTCAAACAAGGTTGCTCGACGAAGTAGTAAGATGCGCACGCAACGACAAGACTTAAAGCGAGGCGTAAGGGCAGTATGTCGTACGGCCCGTGTAGGGTTAAGAAAGGCTGTTGCCAGAGATAAAGAGAATAGCTCAACAAACCGAGTGATCTCATCGGAAGACAATTTAATATATAGTCTTTTCGTTCGATCGCGACAGCGACCGTAAGGGCAATCAGCGCGGGAGCAAGACCGCGGGTAAGGGTTTGCGCAGAACCGTAGATCACCCACCCGGTCCAAACCGTTATCGAGCTTAAGACGACAAAGGCAAACGGCGAAGAGAGTTTTTGAGTCACTGAGCGCTTCAAATCGTCTTGGTAGAAAGCTAAGAGACATCCAAACGCCAGCGAGTCAGCGACCGATGGAAAAAAATGCGGGAAGTCGTGACCTACCAAAGCTAGCCGGCACAGGGGTGCGACGCACACCACCAGCCAGCAGAAGCGTCGCGCCACTTTCACGCCGCCCATGAAGGCAATCGGCCAAAGGAGATAAAACTGTTCTTCAACGGACAAAGACCATAGATGTTGAAGCGGCAAATATGCTTTGCCAAATACATAGCTGGTGGTGAAAGTAACAGCGTAGAGGGATTGTAATATCGTTGGGTGGCCCAGGATGAGGATAGTGGCAATATAGACCGCAGCAGCCGGAACGATTCGAACTAGACGCCTCTTAAAGAAGGCCGGCAGATTGATACGGCCCGCTTTCTCATACTCGCGCTTGAGCAGCGAGGTTATTAGAAAGCCGGAAATAACGAAAAATACGGTGACACCGAAGTACGCAGTAATCTCAAACGTATGCCTAAAGGAGTCTGGCATCTGTAAGCGGCTTGACGCATGTCCGGCAATGACCAATAGAATAGAAATGGCTCTAATACCATCTAGCGAGGGGATACGTTTTGTTGTTACTGCTTCCATAAATCGTCCTTGTCGAAAAGAGCCGCATCGTTCAACAGGACCGGCCCAGAAGGGGCAATGCCCGCCAGGATGTCATCCATTGAGTTCCTGCGCCTCGGGCAATCCTGCATCTTACGCGGCAAATAATGCATCCCTTTCTCTATGAGTAAAACCGGGAGAAAAAGTCTTCTTCGGCGAGGTGTTGCGAATAGAGCGATGGCGCTTGCACGTTTCTTCGCGGCGATGCTCGTAGGAAGCGTAGCTAGTGCTGACGGGCAGACTCAAATCGCCGCGATGCCCGCGAAGCTGTTCCTGGAGACGATCGGTGTCAATGTTCATATGGAATATTCGGATGGTTTGTATTCCAACTGGAGTAACGTCGCGAACGATCTAGCCTACCTAGGAGTCCATCACGTTCGCGATGGCGTGCCGCAACCATACTGGGGGCCGGCAGGATTCGGCCTTGCCGCTATCAAGACGCTCGCCGACAAGGGCATTCGCTTTAATCTGGATTTCGTTGGCGGGAGTGACATTGATTACGATCTTCGTCAACTGGACGCTCTAGAGATTTACAAGAGGGGAATGATTGCTTCCATCGAAGGCCCAAATGAAATCAATAATTCTCCCGTTGTGTATAAGGGCCTCGCGGGGCAAACCGCAGCTGAAACGTTTCAGCACGATCTCTACACCGCAGTGAAAAGCGATCCGCTACTGCAATCCATACCTGTGGTCTATTTCACCGGCGGCGCACCGGTTGATTTATCGAAAAAGCCTGGGTTTGCTGATTACGCGAATTGCCACCCTTATCCGCACGGCGGGGACCAACCAGCTCTTTGGATCAATAATGCGTTCAGCATTAATTTTGCACCTGGGATGGCTTTTCCCAGAATGGTAACTGAGTGTGGGTACTACACTCTTCCTTCGAGTAAAGATTGGGGTGGCGTGGACGCCATCACCCAAGCGAAAGGAATCATCACCACCTATTTCGAAACCGTTAAGCAGAACATCACGCGAACCTTTGTTTACGAGTTGCTAGATCCATATCCAGATCCGAAAGGAACTGGCAACGACGCACATTTTGGTTTTTTCGAACTGGACAACACCCCAAAGGCGTCTGGCGTGGCGCTCCATAATTTGACGTCGTTTTTGGCCGATCCTAAAACCGTGACGGCCTCCTTGAACTTTACCTTGCATGGCGCACCTTCTTCGGTGAATAGTCTGCTGATTGGGAAGTCAGATGGATCTTTTGTTCTCGCCATCTGGAACCGAACTCCATTCTGGAATGCGGGTACGAGTTCGCCCCTGAATGCCCGCCCCGTAGCGGTAATACTTAGACTTGGAGCGAATCACTCCATTACGCGTTTTGATCCGTTAACAGGATTGAGCGAAAGCCTTTCGCGGAATAGCAACACGGCAACGCTCGAAGTTCCAGACCATCCCATACTCATCAGTATTAGTAAACCCAAATAAAAGAGCGACTCTTACGAGATCGACACCTGTGAGACATCGATGGAGGCTGCCACGGCAGGCGGAGCGGAAAGCTTTGAGGTGGAGCGCTCCCGGCGTCTAAGGCGGTTGAGAAGAGGCTGTTCCACGGTGACGTGAACAAGGTACCCGAACGCCACCGCCACCGTCGCCACGAATATGACTATGATTTCGGGGGATACTTTATGAAACCGATCACATACTGCCTTTGCAAGTACTGCAGCAAAGAAAAAATGAGCCAAGTAGATGGAATAGGTTGCATCACCGAGGCGAACGAGAAAGCCGCTGCCTTTCAAAATTCTGCCGGAATACTCAACAGAGGCTGCACCCGTGACGATCAACCAGTAGGGTACGCCGAATCGGAGTACTGTCAGACCTGGCGATCCCGGACTGATGCCAACTGTCTGAGTAGCTGTGATAGCCCACCCCACTATGAGTGCCGCTACGCCCAGTGGCAACATCCAGCCTACGCGGCGCTTCGCCAATACGCTGGCGCCACATCCCGCCGCGAACTCAAGATTATATGGACTGAACAGCCATGTATGCAGCCAATACGGGCCGGGGATTGGAAAGACGAAACTGTAGACTGTGAATGCCAGGAGGACGGAGCATATCCAAACAGTTACCCGCGGACTGAAATAAATTAAAGCGGCGAACAGACCGTAGAATAGGGCTTCATAAACGAGCGTCCATCCAGGAACGACGATGGGATTTACTCCGGGGCGCTGTGGCAAGAGAAGGAACGATTTCAGAATGACGTCGGCGCCATAGACAGGAACATGCCGGCCAAGGTGTGCGACCGCCCTGAACAGCATTAGAGCCGTAAAAATAAAATAGAGCGGATAGATTCGGACAAAGCGTTTGTACGCGAAGCTTCCAAGCCGCCCGGGCTGACCCAAGTCTTTTTGATGAGCGGTGGCGATGATGAAGCCGGAGAGAACAAAAAAGAAATCCACTCCAGATCCGCCCGGAATTAACCAATTGAGAAGGGGCGTAGCGCCGAGCTCATCGCGGGTATAACACATTGCGTGATAAAGCACAACAGAGACCGCAGCCAGGCCACGAAAAATCTGAAGACTTTCGAAGCGCATGGCCTTAGGAGCAACGGTCTCAGATGGTGCGACTTGATTGACGGAAAGCAATGAGTTATTCATGAGGAGAGCCCGGCGAGATTATTAATAAGCGCCGTCCGCAGTTAAGACAACTTTGACGGTTCTAGCGAGCACGTAAAGGTCGAGCCAGATCGACCAATTATGCACATAATATTCGTCAAATGTTACGCGTTCGTCGTAAGTGGTGTTATTCCTGCCCGAAACCTGCCAGAGTCCAGTAATGCCGGGACGAACCCGTTTATAAAGGTCGTATCCATCACCATACCGTCGAATTTCGGCTTGGACGATCGGCCGGGGACCAACCAGACTCATATCGCCTAAAAATACGTTTAGAAGTTGGGGCAGCTCATCAAGACTCAACACACGCAGCCACTTGCCGACCTTTGTGACACGCGGATCATTCTTGAGCTTGTGATCTCGCTCCCATTCAAAGCGAATCTCAGGATGACTGACCAGATAGGCGGCCAACAGGGCGTCGGCATTCGGCACCATGGTCCGGAATTTTAGCGCCTTGAAGGTTCTACCGTGTTTGCCGAGGCGTTCTTGGCCGTAAAAAATGGGCCCCGGAGAAGCCAATCTGACCAACAGGGCGATAAGTAGGAATAGCGGCAAAAGAGCGATGATGGCCAATCCGCTGGCGAGGATATCAACGGCGCGCTTCGCTAACTGAGAATTTCTGTGAAACAGACGCTGTGGCAGTTCGAAGCCGATCTCGCCGCCGAAATCACGCGCAAGCATCCCAAGGCTGCAAAGTCCTGGCATGTCCGGAACCAGAAGAATGTGGGCGAAGCCGTGGCAATAGTCTCGAATGGTCTTGAGCAACTCAGTGTTCAGCTTCTCGGGCATGGCAATAATTACATATTGCACGAAGCGAGATAGCGCCAAGCTAGGGGCGGCACTGGGGTGACCGAGGTAACGTGGCAGATCGTTTTCCCAAACGTGTGGAGGCTCTTCAGATAAAATACCGGTCACTCGGATGCCGAGTTTGCCGCTCTGAAGAGCGCGTGCCACGCGCTTTGCAGCAAGACCAGAACCAAGTACTAGAGTTGGAACGCCCCACCATGAATAGCGCGAAAGGCGATGCCTCACCCAGACTCGGCTCAACAGAACAAGGGGCGCACCACAAACCCAGGTAATCAAGAATACTGCGCGCGAGTAGGATTCTGCGCTCCGGAACAGGAAGGTGGTCGCCGCCATGAACAGAAACACAAAGGAAACCGAGTAGAAGACCCGGCGCATTTCCTCCGCGGGATGCACTAAGACACATGGGTACAAGCCCTGTATCCAAAAGACTCCAAGCATCAGCGCGATATAGGAAGAGAGCCAGAAATACGAAGTTAGATCATATTTATTGTTTGCCAAATGACGAAATATAACAGCAACGGCAAAGACCAGTGACAGGGTGATGAGATCCGATGCAAAAATAAAAAGGGCCGTCGTACGTGGAGACCTGTTCTGAAGCGCCGATAAATCGACAATTTCCGGGGGAAGCGATAATGCTACCGGTTTCGCGCTCATAAGAAATCCTTTCTTCAGGTGAGGTGTATGTTGCAGTTTGGGTCCCGCTTAGGACCGGAATTGGAGATGATGATGAGATTAAATAGGAATCGTTAACGAGAGAGGGTTACGGCATCGACCTCTGCCGCAATCCGTTGTTCGCTCTGAGTGGCGGCCAGGAGTTTGGCGGCGGCCGCAAGCACATCTTCAACGCGAGTCCGTTCCATGGTGTCTGTGGGATTGCCCGAAAATTCGAATCCCAGATGAAGAAAGCCGCCCCCTCCGCCGTGTGGACTCACATTAGCAACTCGCGGGCCCACGGGACCCCAACGATGTTCAGAGTTGGGACCATTTAATGCGACTGTAGGCGCCCCCAAGATTGCCGCTAAGTGCATTATGCCGGTGTTGACGCTCACTACAAGATCAGCGGATTTCAGGAGGGCAGCAACCGAGTTGAGTCCGTCATTTCCCGTAAACGGGCGGGCCTGAACGCCTGCGCTCTTGAGTCTGGCGCAAAGCATCGTGCTTTCGGGAAGCTGCGATGGCGCACCCGTTATAAGAAAGTGGGTTCGCGGTCGATTTAGTTTTTTGGCCAGTTGGACCCACTGGTCAACGGGCCATTCCCGCAATGCGCGGCGGTCGCCGCTCGCCCACGGATGGAAGACGATGTACCGCTCTGTGTCGTCACGCTCAAACGTTGCATTTGGTGGAATATTCAGAGCGGGCGCCGCCTGAGGATCGAGGCCTAGCGCCCTTAACAAATTTCGATAGTTGTTGACTTCGTGCACCTTCGCCGAATGTTCTGCGGTAAGGTCGTAATGCCAGTGGCGATACTGATTCTTCGTGCGAAAGCCGATTCGATAGCGAGCGCCGGAGAACGCTGTATAAAAAGCGGTGATTCTTTGCCACGTCGTCAAATCAATGAGGATATCCAGCTTACAGTCCCTCAGCTTTCGCAGGGATTTTAGCGGATGAGTCATCGAGATAAAAATGATTTTGTCGGTTGCAGGAAGAAGCTTGACTGCCGCTGCGTTGGTTTTAGACCCGATGTAGATCAAGGTCGCTTTTGGAAAATGCTTTCTGACGTCTAAGACCGCCCCTGAACTGAGCAGCGAATCTCCCAGAGTTGGATTTCCCATTAAGCCGATAGTCCGGATGTCGGATGGAATTTTTCGACGCCGTCTGAATAGCGATGCCGAAAACAGTACAGGAATTCCAAGATAGCGATCAAGAAGGCGATTGACTACACTGCCTCGTCTCATTTCGATGTCCTTTGGGTTTAATTGGGGTAAAACATCACGCTTCGGTTTACGAAGCAGTCGCGCGAGCAAACTGTTGTCTGTCCATGAGCTGTTGGAATACGGTCAACGTTTGAGAGGCTGCTCGATCCCAGGAGAACTGTTCAACCCGCTCATTTCCAAGTTGAATCAGGCTTCTTCCGATTGCGGGCTCCATCACGAGTTGCCGTAAACCACGAGCGATTTCAGAGACATTCGTCGGATCCACATACAACGCTGCGTTGGAACAGACTTCCGGCAGCGAGGTGAGAGACGACGTCAGAACAGGAACTCCGCAAGCCATCGCCTCAAGCGGTGGTAAACCGAAACCTTCGCCTAAAGACGGGAATAAGAATCCACAGCTGCCCGAATACAACCCGCTCAAGTGCGTTTCAGGAACATAGCCTGTGAAATGCACCTTGGGCGGAAGCTTGCCCAAGCCGGCATCCTCGAAAACCGAAGCGTCTTTCGAACCCGCGATAACAATCCACAGATCCGAAGGAAGATCGCCTAAGACGGAGTTCCAAGCTTCCAGCGTCCGCTTCAAATTCTTTCTGGGTTCCAATGATCCCAGACAAAGTAAGTAGCGATCGGAGGGCAACTGCAAAGCTTCTGCCGCGGCTGCGCGCTCTTCGGCCGACGCCGGTCGAAATACCTTGCGGTCAAGACCATTGTGAATGACGGTAACCTTTGACGGCGCCACTTGAAAGTGGGCCACCAGGCGCTGTTTAGTATATTCTGAAACCGCAATCAAATGCTCTGCTGTCCGCGCTAGCGTAGAGAGGGTGATTTTGCGCCACATGGCGTATTTCTTCTGGTACCATTCGGCCGAGTCAATCGGAAAGAGATCGTGAAAAGTGACAACATGCCGGGCTGCCCCCAGTGGACCGGCGGCGCAGGGACTCCACAGAAGTCCGCCTCGGCTTTGCATGGGAAGAACTGTCTGTTCCCAGAGGTGGCTTTGCCATCCCTTTACAAATTGCCGAGGCTGACAAACCTGGATCTTAGGGGATAGACGCGCTATGATTTCGTGCGCGTAGCGCTGTACGCCTGTAACCTTTTGCGCTCTAAATCGCCCGTTAGCGTAAATATTCATAGATACCGAGTGGGACTGATGTGATATTGCGACGCGGCCCTAAGTTGTCAAGAAGCAGCTGACCAGGAAGCGCGGGACTCCATCTCCGTGGCGGGGATGTCCCAACATCGCAGAAGGGTTTCAGCTTGGCGTCTGGCAGCAGCGGACATTTCCAGGTAAAGCCGCCCATCTGTGTGCAGTTTTCGTAAGGTTTCCGCTGCTATGGAAATGTCGGGTTCGGCCCAAACCGTGTCGGAGTAACGAGAATACATTTTGTCGTCACATACCGGCACTTGGTGAGCCGGGATCAGCATGCTGTTGGTACTGTCCATGAAATCGAGATTTCCGGACCATTGAGTCGCAATCACGGGAATGCCCATTGCCATGGCCTCCAGCATTGGTAGGCCAAACCCTTCGGCCCGATGCAGAGAGATGAGCACATGGCTCGTTTGAAACAAACGGTCTAGTGCGTCTTGACTCAAGAATTCATCGATGACTCGCATGTTCGCCGGATTGTAGAGCGAACCAACTTGCGTACGGAACTCTTGCGCGTCACCATTAACTTTGATCGTCAAGCGGACGTCGGGACGATTTCCGAAAGCGTCTGTGAATGCTTGCATCGCGGCAGCAGGATTCTTGCGGGCAAAACTGGACCGGCTGTCGGCCAACACAAGCACTTCGAATCGTCCTGGTTGTTGCGCTGGATGAACGGACGTCCGGGTTAAAGATTGGCTGACAACGTGAGGGGCTACTCGCACCGGCACTTGAAACCCCAACGACAAACTGCGCTGCGAATATGCACTGCAAGTCCAGATCTCGGATACGATTCCTTCCGGTTCGGGCCAGAGCTTTGGCGGTTCCGGTAACTCCCATGCCCAGTACGCAATCCGGTATGCGTGACGGGCCGCCGGCAGCACGCTTGTCAAAAGGGTCGCTAGTTGAGGACCGCCGCTGTGAAAGATGTAGGCCGTCGCCGGATCGTGCTTCACACGCAGAAACGGGTTCCGCAACGCCGGCGTCGCATCCACCAGTTGCGCATGAATTCCCAGCCGCTTGAACGCGTCGTATTGCAACTCCGCGCCGCGCGTGATTCCGTTCCGCTTGCCTAAGGCTGCCACGATGCACACCCGTTCGAAAGACCTAGGTGCGGTGGTCCGACCCACCGCCGTTCGAGCGTACCTCAGGCAGGCGTTCAGAAAACTCTCGGAGAGTTGGCGTTTAACAGTCCAGATGGTCACAGGAGCAATCCTTAGCGAAGAAACAGCGATCTCTTCATGACAGACTTTATTCCCGACTCTTTCCACCAAACGTTCTGAAGAATGTAAACCGCAAGCCTGTGCGGAAGACGGAACAGGATATGCCATATCTGCCGTTCCCGTTCTCTCTTGATGTGGCTCACGAGATGCTCGTCAATAGGTTGCCCCAGCAAGAGTTTCTCGGCCAGACGCCAGTTAGCGCCTTGATAGGTCCACGGCTCAGTACTAACTTCAATTTCCAGAGCCTTCTCGACAAAAGCCTTACGTTCATCCAACATCGCACCGTAAACTTTTACAAGGCCGCTCACGGTCTTGAGATCGGACGGCGGATCTTTGGTAGTGGTGAGATTCTTTTCGTGAATTCGCATCAGGCCCAAAGACTCGTCAACTAACGCCGTTTTAGTGAGGATGGCTGCATGCTCACGTGTCACTGCATCCGCCCAAGAGCGGAACGCGATATTGAGGGGAAAAATTCGCGCTAATACGTCGCGATGAAAACAGAGCCCCGAACACGGCGGAATGTCGAAGTGTTCGCCCGTTAAGATTTTCGGTCCAAGCCAGCCGTGCGACGGCTCAAGGGGCCAGCGGGGACGAATGACCGTCTGAAAGTCCCCGTTCATTTGGGTGAGTGGGTGTACAACTAAGCCGGTATCTTGGTTGCTTTGGAAGCATTTTACGATCTTGGCAAGCTTCTCGGGTTTCCAGACGTCGTCGGAATCAAGAAGCGTGTGAATCTCTCCGCTGGCGAGCCCGTGGGCGGCGTTCAAAGCAGAAGCCATGCCTCCATTGGGCAGAAAGATAGACTTGATTCTTTTGTCAAGACTCGCGTAATGAGCAATTACTTCACGAGAATTGTCCGAAGATCCGTCGTCACAGATACAAAGCTCGAAATTTTGATAGGTCTGGTTAAGAACGCTCTCGATTGTTTGATTTAGATAACGCCCGTAATTGAAGTTCGCCACCAGAACAGACACCAATGGTGTCGTGCTGATTGGAGGAATCTGCATGGGTGTCAGGTGTTGCAGTTCATCAAGTGTCATTGGGGCATAAGCGGCGGTCATATTCGTTCCTCCTGTCAGATAGCGGCGCTTTGGGCGGTTACTGGCTCGGGTGCCGTCTGCCCCGTAATTTGTGAGAAAAGCTTTAAAGCGCGTCCAATCGCTTGGTCCATGTTGTAGTACTTGTAATCGGCAAGGCGGCCAGCAAAGAGTATGCGGTCGCCTAAACGCGCCGCCTCGTCTAAGTAAGAGGCGTAGCGGATTCGGTTTTGCTCTTGCGGGATCGGATAGTAAGGTTCATTCGCGCCCGCTATGTGGGGTTCGGAATATTCATAAGCTATGGTCGAACCAGCTGACCTTTGACCGGTAAGCGTCTTAAATTCGGTCGTGCGGGTAAAAGAATGCTCGTTCGGGTAGTTTAGTTGAGCCACTTCCTGCACTTGGATGTCGGGTTCGTGTTTGAGTTCGAAGCGCAGGCTGCGATAAGGCAGGAGACCATGACAGCCGTCGAAAAACTCATCCATCGGGCCTGTGAAGATCATCCGCTTGTAGTCGATCATGTCGACAAGGGATCGGTAGTCGGTTTGCAAAAGAATGGAGATGTTCGGGTGGTTGAGCATTCTCCTAAACACTTCTGTATAACCGTGCTTGGGCAATCCCTGATAGGTGTCCTGGAAGTAGCGGTCGTCCTTGCTGACGAAAACGGGCACTCGTCCTGTAACCGATGCATCTAGCTGTTCGGGCGGCACGCCCCACTGCTTTTCTGTGTAGCCTTGAAATACATATTTGTAAATGTATTTGGCTAAAGTCTTCAATTCAGGATCCGATTCCTCGAGCATCCTCAAGATCGGAACTTTGACTCCGAACCCATACTTCTCAATCAGGCTCGATTCCAGCTTCGCCGCCATAGACGACGGGAACAGTGCCGCAAGTGAGTTTAGATTGAATGGTACTGGCACCATCTTTCCTTCGACCGACGCCAGAACCTTGTGATAGTAGGGTCGCCATTCGGTGAATTGAAGAAGATATTCCCAGATCGGCGTAGAGTTCGTGTGAAAGATGTGGGGGCCGTACTTGTGAACAAGAATGCCGTGGTCGTCATAGAAATCATAAGCGTTGCCGGCAATATGATTTCTGCGGTCTACCACCAGAACTCTCTGATTGAGCTGCGTGGCAATCCTCTCGGCAAGAACTGAGCCGGTAAATCCGGCGCCTACAATCAACCAGTCGACTTTCATTTTGTAATCCTTAATTTTGAGTCTTTTCGGGTTTATTCGGTCAACAATGCAAAACGGAGCTTATGCAGCCACCAGTTCCTGATCAGCTGTGGCTATACGCCAGGGGTCAAGATTTTTAATCCTTAGATAGACAATGATGCCGCCCGTAACCACTGTCTCCGCGACAACCATGCTCAACGCCATTCCCAACGCTCCGTAGCGAGGAGTCAACAGTAAGGCCAGAATGATGTTGACGACAGCCGCAGCGGCCAGTATCCAACTGAATACTTTTTCCATCCGGAGAGCGACCATCCACTGGATGCCAAAGACATTACTGGTTGCGATTAATGGCGGCAGAATGGACATGACGCGCAGAATTGGCACGGCAGCGCCGAACTTAGGACCCAGGAGGATCGGGACAATTATCGGTGCGAAAAGACCGAGAAATAGTCCAGCAGCAGCGCCCGCCCCCACGGTGAAGTAAACGGATAGTCTTGTAGCCTTCGCGGCGTCTGCCGGATTGTGCTTTACGAGATAACTGATGTGGGGGTAAAAAGCCTGGGTAATAGGGCCGAGTCCACTCAAACAAGCTTTGCAAAGCTTCTCTGCCCCGGCAAACCATGCGACCGCGAGTGGCGTGCCAATGATTCCAATCAGGAGTACGTTTGCCGTGGTATACAAACTAACGATTCCTCTAAAAAGAAATAGTGAGCGCCCTTCTTTCAGGACTAACAGTACACCGCGAACCGTTGGCGATACCATGGGAATCTCTCGGTAAGCAATGGCCAAAGCTGCCACGGCCGAAAGCAGAGCGGCCACCACGCGCAGGCCCAGGACCAACTTACCGTCTCCAGATGACCTGACGAAAACGAGAATAACCACAGTAATCGCAATTCCGAAGAGGATATTGAGAAGTGAAACAATCTTTAATCTTTCAAGGCCTTGGAAATACCATAGAGGGAAGATTGAGCGGCAAAAGCCAAGCATCATTGCCAACGGAAGCATGGGCCGATACGAAGCTAAAGCACCCGGAATGAGTACACCAATTCCCGTCAGCGCAACCGTCAAAATTCCAAGCAACACTTGAGCGCCGAGCACATTGGATAGATAGCTGGAACGCCGCTGAGTGGAATCTCGCATCTGAGCGACCTCGCGAGTCGCCGAAAGCCCAAAGCCATATTCAATGACAATGGAAAGGTAGGCTGCATATCCTTCAGCAAAAGCTAGTTGTCCCCACTCTCTGGGGCCTAGCACTCGCGTAAGAAAGGGGAGGGTTACGAGCGGAAGAACGTAGGTGAGCAGTTGCACGCTCATCAACGATCCCAAGTTTTCCCAAAGTTTGCGATTCATGTTTTTGTACAAGTGAACTTAACGTAAGCTAGTGCGGGTCTGTCATGCAAGAGTTACTGCGCTGCGGTTTGCCTTCTCCCGGTTCTAAGGGATCGAAACCGACTTTCATGTGGCCTCTGCTGCAAGACTGGGCTGACGGATTGCCGCGGCTTATATTGAACGGCAACGGCGAGGGTTCGATATTTTGCTGAACAAGATGCCTGTGGGTGGTTTCAGCGTGAGCCGGATGAAAGCTCCACCCGTTTAAGTTCTGGGCTTGCTGCTATCTTGAAAGTTGTATTCATCCGCTGACGGAGACGCGTAATTCAAAAGCGATATTTTAATTTACTGGACGGCATCCGGGGTGTCGCCGCCATTCTCGTCGTACTCTGGCACGCATCCGCGCTGTTTGGCATGGATCAGGATCGAGAGAACTACTTGGCCGTTGATGTGTTCTTTGCCCTAAGCGGCGTCGTAATTGGCAATGCTTATGAAAAAAGACTGCAGTCTGGTCTGACGGCAGGGAAATTTCTCTTGATGCGGCTGATCCGGCTATATCCCCTCTATATTTTTGGAACGGCATGTACGCTCGTTTCGATGTTGCTGGGCTTCGGCACCGAGAGGCACAACGGCGATTTTATTCTCCTTGTTGCCCTGAGCATTCTCTTCCTCCCCTATCCCGCGATTGGGACATCAGCGTACATGTTTCCCTTCAACCCTCCCGCCTGGTCTCTGTTCTTTGAGCTAGCGGCGAACCTTTTCTATGCATGCGCTGTCCGGTTCTTAACGAACCGCGTGCTCGTTGCCATAACCGTCCTATCGGCAGTCGGTCTAGCTATTGGTTTATATGTCCTTCCTGAGCACAACCTGAATATTGGCTTCACTTTAAAAAGTTCTCCTATTGGATTCTGCAGGGTGGGCTATTCCTTTTTTACAGGAATGCTTCTTTATAGGCTATTCGCGTCAAAAGAGGTCCACATAACTCAGAAGACACTCAGCGTCATAGTACCGTGGGTCATTCTAGCCCTGCTAGTTACCCTGCTGCTATCAGCACCGCCCAAGAACCTTATGCCGTACTTTGACTTTGTCTGCGTCGTTCTAGCTTTTCCGGCCATGATTTATGCAGCACTTCATTTTGAGCTAACAGGCGCGGGCGCTCACATCTGCAACTTCCTGGGTGCAATCTCTTACGCAATTTATGCGGTCCACGATCCGATCCTCCAATCTATCTACAGCATTTCGCGGCGTCAGCATATTGAGATCAATGATTACGCACCCATTGCTGGACTCGGGTTTCTGGCTTTCTTGCTTATATTCTGCTGGTTGCTCGACAGGATGTACGATTGGCCGGTTCGTCGCTTTTTACAACGCAGACTTTTGCCTAAGTAGCACACTCGATTGAGGCCGCAATGGTTTCCTTCCAGGCTTCGCGGAAACGTTCGATTGTGAATTTTTCTTGAAATCTAGCGACTGCAGAAATCTTTGCGGCTCGCTCGCTCTCTGTCAATTCGCTTAGCGCCGAAAGTGCGGATGCGATTGAATCCACAGAATACGGATCGACTTGCAGAGCATCGGGTCCAGCGATCTCCTCAAGAACAGTGCCGCGACTTACGATTGGAAGCGCGCCCATTCGCGGAGCTTCCAGCGCCGGCATTCCAAAACCTTCGAGCAGGCTTGGGAACAAGAGAGCCTGAGCGCTGCGGTACAGGTCGGTGAGTTTGGAGGAGTCAACAAACCCCAAATATTCTATCGAAGGATTTCCTTCAATCAACTTGAGAACATCATCGAGGCAGTTATCCGCTGGCCCGGTGATCTTTAACTTATAACCCTGCTCGGGTAGACCACTTCGACAGAAACCTTGAATGGCACGTACGTGATTCTTTCGGCGTTCTACATTGCCCACCATCAGAACTATTTTCTGTCGCCCAATGGGGTTGCAGTTGTCTGTCTTAAACATTGATCGAAAGTACAGAGGAATCACATCGCAGGAAGGATACTGTGCCGGATAGAGCCTGAGGAACTCTCGCCGCGTGTAATCGCTCACGAAAACTAAGCGTGGCTGGCGCTTTTGAATCTTCCGATAGGCATCATCATAGGATTCTCCTGCACCACGGTGGTAGAGGTCGGCATGCGTAATCGGACCTAAGTCGTGGATAAGCACAAGGTCGTCTTCTCTTATCGGCGTAGCGGAACAGAAAATCGGATCCACAAAAAGCATTCTTTTGCCATTTGCTCTCGGCCATGGTATGGCGCGAAGGTGGTCGAAGTCCCGAGAAGAAACTTTGTGGATGACCTTAGCGACGGCATCCATCTTTTTGGACTCTAGAAACCCGGGTTTCGAGCGCAGGTAAAACCGCCAATACCGAGCCGGCGATCCGGAAGGCAGCAGGTTTCGCAATTCATTCGCAATACTATAGACGGCAGTGCGATTGCTCAAACAAATTGTCATGTCGATGGCAATGGGCTTCATAAAAGTGAATAGAGTGCCGGTAATGACGGTGTTACTAAATGGCTTGCAGTCGAAGAGGATGATGTGCGCGGTCCGAATGCGAAACAATCGAGCGGCCTGCCGAACCGGACTCGCCCAGCTTAGCTCCCAGGCCGAATAGCAGCCAAAGGATGCAGTGAGACAGGTCGGGGCTGTTGATTGCCATGTTGAGAAGTGCTGCTCCAACGGCGAATAATACAGCTCCGTGTACTCGCAACCTGAGCCGGCGCCGCTGGATGGCGGGCCAAAGAATTTTCAAACAAAAGCCATAAAATAACAGTGTTCCAGGTATCCCCACGTTGGCGAGTATAGTGGGGATAAAGCTGCTCGCACGGCAGACACCCCAGCCGGCACCAAACCAAAGCGTGTTTTCGGCCGTTTTCAGCGCGTTCTCATTCCATTGAGTACGTTCTTTGTAGGAAAATGTTTGAGTTTTGTCTAGCACCACCGTATTTACAGTCTTCCAGGCTTCCTCTCTTACTGTTGCGGTTGCCGCAGCGAAGAGCAGACCCGCCGATATCACGCTCCCAATAATCAGTTTCGTTTTACGAAACTGAGAGTTACCTTTCCAGCGGAATACATAGAGCAGGGATGCGCCTCCCAGTATGTAAAGAAGGCAAAGATAGCCCGTTGTCGAAGCCGTGAAGATGAGGCCCACTAAGAGGATCAGCGCGAAAATCAGATTTTTCATTTCCGCCGCGCCAGCCAGAATCTGCCAGATCACGATTGCAAGAGCGATAGTCAAGGTAAATGCTGCAGCCGATGCCTCGGGAAAAGTTGTGTTAACTCGCGCCACACCACCCATGTCGTATGCGTCGAAAATTTGAAACGTCGGGTTTGTGTACAGAAAAGCCGACGGAAATGGTAGTCCGGTCTTCATCCCGGCGAACTGATAGATCGCGAGAAAAGCGGCAAACACGCATCCGCCGACAAACCAGTTCAACGCTCGAACGAGTTCTTCGGGTTTCGTGCGATAGGCCGCTGTGAGATACAAACCGAAGAGCACGAGGAGATAAAACAATTGATTCAAGAAAGCCGCGTTCCACTCCAAGGGCACCTGTTCGTAGCTAAGTTTGGGGTTAAAAATAAGAACACCCTTGAAGAAAACGGGATTAGTAAACGCGCTTACCACCGCATATAGGATGAACAGCGAAACAATGACGGTTGTCTTTTTGGGCCGTGTTCCAAACAGTGAAGCTTGCTTCGGGTATCTCCACACGGCCTTGGCTATGGCTACGATCAATAGGAGATAGGAGATCTGGACACCGGTACCACCAACATTAATAAATGAGGCTGCCTCAAAAACTGACATGAAAAGAACTACCGGTAGAAGCTGGCCGTGAGACCGCTTATAAAGGTAAAGGGCTAACAGACCTAACGGTAGAGTGGATAAGGTCGGCATTTCTCAAAAGGCAATGTTCTTCGGTTTATTGGGTCGTGGATAGCTTAACGGCACTGATGGGTCCCGTCGTGTACCTGAATTTGTGGCCCAGCCGGACGCATGGGCGCTCGATGAGCACGTACGAAATCCAGGCGAAGCAAAACGCTCCTATGGCCGAGAGCGCGGGTACAAACACACGCGAAGACAACAAATGCTGAAACCACCAAAGCTCGATGGGCCTGTGGAAAAGATAGATTGAGTAAGCTCCAATTCCAAGCCACGCTAGCGGGCGGAAAATGGCCGGTATGCGTCTATCGCTGCGAAGTATGACCAAGGTGAGCAGGCAGCCATACGTAGCAGCAATCCAGGAATAGCCGAAAGTCCAGATTTGCCAATTCGCCGCACCTAGGCCCGCAAAAACCATAATGATAAAGCCAGCTGAGAGTATTCCGAAGCAAACGGACAGCGCGTCTTTGTTCTTCTGCAAGTAAGTTCGTACCTGAGCGTCACGGGTGGCCCACGCTATAAGAACCCCGAACAGCAGCGTGTCCATTCTGCAGGGCAGCAATACATAAGCTCCATTTGGATTCTCGAGAACCGAGCTAATTATGCATCGAAACACTGGCGCGGATAGACACAGCCCGACTAAGACTTTCGGTATTCTCTGGGGGCTGACGTATCGGATGAGAAGAGGCAGAAAGAGATAAAATTGCTCTTCGACAGCCAGGGACCAGAGCGGACCGGACCAACCATTCCAATGTAGATTGAATTTGCCGTCAAAGAGCCAAAAAATATTCTGGGTAAAAGTTGCGTAACTGATCCATTCACGCCCGTGGATTTGCTGAGCGAAGGCGAGCAGCAATATCAAATACACCGGCAAAATTCTCAGAGCTCTGCGCCAGTAGAATACCGAATAAAAGTTTGGCGCATTTCTGTTCGCTAGAACGATGCCGCCTATGAGATAACCGGACAGAACAAAAAAGAGATCAACACCCGTCCACGTCATGCTCGTCAACCGCGCCAAACTAGGAGCGTGCTTTGCAAACGCTGAATTCAATAAATGCCAAACCAGGACTTGGCCGATTGCAATGCCTCGAATAACGTCTAGATCCTCAAAACGTTTGGGCTCAGATTTTCCAGGCGCGACGGTCAAGAGGATGTCACGACTGTTGGACTCGAGTGTCGTTGCGGTCGTCTGCATGTTCGAAGTAGATCTAAGGGCGGGTTGCTAAGGCCGGGATACTTTTCGTTATGCTCTACGCAAAAACTGCAAAAGACCCGACTTCGGCGCCGTGTCGAAGGCGAAGGCAATGAGCCTCGAAGCTTGAGATTCAGGCAATGTAAGAACGCCCAGCGTCCAGACCACGTTTTGCAGTTTGCGTGTTACCGTCAGTTCAGCCGCAGTCAATGTCGACCAAAGCATCGCTAGACCCGATTTCACTAGGAGGCTCAAGTTGCCGCCTGTCTGAAGAGTCGATAGTTTGTAAAACGAGAGTCTCAACTTCAGGTGCATCCAATGTGACACAACAACACTTTTCGAAACAGGAATCTGCCGTTCTCGGGCTAGCTTCTCTAACAAAGCCTTTTCTTGCATGGCATGCCCGATCAATTTCTCCATCTGTTTGAGATTTACTTTTCCGCCGTAGACAATTGAACTCATGCTCACGCCGTGAACTCGGTAAAGTCCCAAAGGACGTTTGAAGGCCACAATCTTTCCGTAGAATGGCGCTGAGATACTAAGGTACGCGTCTCCATGATCTAGGCCTCCGCTCGGAATAGGCAACACTTGATCCAGGAAAGCTCGCGCGAAAACGTTGCCGGATGTGGGGGGCGTAACGTAGCGACCCGTCTTCAGGAGCTGAGGCAGGACATCTCCGTCTGATAACTGTACGCGCGGCATAAGTAAGCCGGTCCTTCGGCCCTGCGGATCAACTACTTCAAGCGGGAATTGCAGCTTGGCCACGCCGGGCTGCCAGGCAGCGACCGCCGCGCTTGCGGCGTCCGGAAGAAGTGCATCATCTGAATCCAAGAATAAGATCAAATCACCGGTACAAACTTCGAAAGCTCTATTGAAGGCCGCAACCTGACCTTGATTGCGTTGAAAAATAGCAGTTACGCGGTTACCAAATTTAGAAATAACTTCCTGCGAGCCATCACTGCTACCGTCATCCACCACGATGACCTCACAGTCGGGGTGTGTTTGCGCAAGAGCGCTCTCTAAAGCTTCACCTACAAACTGCGCATAGTTATAGTTGTTAATAAGAATGGAGACTTTCATAGTGACTTGCTAGCCCATACAGCGACACTAATAGCGACAATTCGCCTAATCGAATCACATTTTTAGAACGGAAAGAGCAGTAGAGCCCGAAGCAAGGAATGCTCAACGGACGGGGAGTGGCTCTCTGCGGGACTTGGCTTGAAGAAAAGCGGGGGTGAACATCGAGGGCGGCGGTTCGGGCGTCCAGCAGTACGCTGGCCTCTCGAACAGCCGCCCTGGGCGACTGCTGTTGTCAGCCCTTTGATGGTTCAACGTTGATTTCTTCGTCGTTGTTAGTCAAGTAATAGTTGGGTGTCAAATAGTGACGCTTGGGTGCCTCTTGAGGGTTCCAGTCGTTCAGAATTGTTCCGATCACCCTGGTTTGATCTTCGGCAAACCGAGCCGTTGCTACGGTCACGGATTCGCCGGTCGTCTGCCCGGCCCGGGTGACCAAAATGACGGCATCGGCAAGTCGTCCTGCTAAACGCGCGTCAGTCATCTGCAACATCGGCGGCGTATCGATCAGGATCATGTCGTAATAGCTGCGGAGCTTGGTAAGGAGCAGGCCGAAACGGGGGGAAAAAAGCAGAGCCCCCGCACTATCGGTGGGCGGGCCGGACGGCAGAACATCAAGACCCGGAATTTCCGTTTCTACTATCAAACTGGCCGGGCTAATATCCGAATGCTTGTTCGAAAGATAGGTGCTCAAACCAGACTGATTCGGTATGTTGTAGATTTGGTGCATCCGAGGGCGGCGCAGATCCGCATCAATGATCAATACCCGGCTGGCAATTTCTGCCACCGTCATCGCGAGATTGCTGGCGACCGTAGTTTTTCCTTCCCCTGCGTTGGGGCTGGTGACCACCAGAACCTGGGGTCGCGCTTCTGTATCTCCGACGAAGAGAATCGAAGTCAGGGTCGATCGGAAATAGTCCGCCACTTTCCGGGAACTCCCCTCTTTCATCACGTTGTCGCGGTTGGCGTTTCTGGTGGTGAGCGCTTTTAGGCCCGCGGACGGGATGGCAAGCAAGCTGACTCCATTACTAAACGCGGTTGGAATTGTGCCTAGTTCAGGGACACTGGTCCATTTCTTCAACTCGCCGGGGTTTTGCAGAACACGCGAGGAATCATCGACAAGAAGCACAACAAACGCGCTAATCACCAAGCCCGCAATCAGTCCAAGCAGCATGTTCAACTTTGGGTTTGGTGATATCGGCCAATCCGGCACGTCCGCCCGATCAAGCACACGAACATTACTAGCTCGCAGAGCCGACGAGATCGAAGATTGCTTCATCTGCTGCAACATCGTCTCATAGATCTGGCGATTGCTATCGACTTCCCGCTTGAGGATGTTGTATTGAATTGCCTTTTCACCCTGACCGATGACTTCCTGTGTGCGGGCGTTATAGACTCCTATCATCAAGCTCTCGCGGCGCGCCGCTTCTTGATAGTCGTTTTCAATTCTCTTGACGATGTTAGAGCGATCTGTCCGGACGACCTTTTGCAGATCTTCGACTTCCGCTCTTACTCGCTGAACTTTGGAAAATTCCGGATCGTAGATTGCTGAAAGATTAGCCAGTTCTCTATTGGCGTCGTTGAGTTTTGCAGTAGCAGCTTGTAGCCCGGCGTCTCCCAGCACGTCTGCCAGCGAATCCGGTTGCGTCGTCCGGGCAAGTTCGTAACGGGATTGTTTTGCGATGCGGTCGGCCGTTGCGGCGGACAGGTCGTGTTGCACTTCCTGCAGCTTTTCTGTCGCCAGATTTGTGTTGTCGCTCGTAAAAATCAACCCGGAGAGCCGCGCGTAATTCTGCAAACTATCCTCGGAACGCTGCAGGGTCTGTCGCGCTTCTTCAATTTCGTGGCTGAGCCATTCATTCGTCTTTTGAACCGCGCTCCAACGCGATTCAATACTTTGCTGCATGTACTCGGCGATAAGAGTATTGGTAAAGTCTGCCGCTAACTGCGGG
Source organism: Bryobacterales bacterium (assembly GCA_963840845.1). GTDB lineage: Bacteria > Acidobacteriota > Terriglobia > Bryobacterales > Bryobacteraceae > Bog-105. Next base: position 22,139 of record CAWJBS010000180.1, on the reverse strand, counting down.
TCATACGAGTCTGTCGTAACTTCGAGAATGCGTGTCTTTGCCGCTGCCCGAACTTTCATCCGCGACGCGGTGTCGTAAAGCAAACCTTGCCATGGCGTTATCTTGGCGGGTTGGGAGAGGTGAAACCAACTCTTCCAACCGGAAACCGCGAGGTGACTCTTTCCCCAAGGCAAAGGATGAGCCGGGTCGAGTTTGGCGAAAGTCCGCAAGCGCAAGGCGTCGCTCTCCAAAACCCTTACCTGCGTCTCTTGTTCCGAAGTGTCGGTCGAACCGCCATTTGTCGTCAAGGGATCCGATTGCTTCAGGTTCATGAAATCTTCGTTCAAATTGAGAAGTTCAAGCTGTGCATGGGCGCGGAACACCGGCCGCATCGGAACACCAGCCCCTAATCCAAGAAGTATTCCCAGCAGACCGCACAACAAAATGACCTTCTTGCGCCGGACCAGGATTCTCCAGTAATCGAGAATGCCTTTGCCTTCGCTCGCATTCTCTAACTCTTCGAAACCGTAAGGTGCTGGGGCGCCGATCGGACTTGTGCTTTGACGCCGAACTAACGACAATTCTCTGGCTTGGGATGATAGCGAGAAATGGTCCATTTGTTTTTACTGTCTAGTATCGAGCGTAAATAGCAAGTCCGGTTAGCAGACTAATCGCTGTTTCCACCGCTCGCCCGGTAACGACCTTCGAAGTGCTGTTTGGAATGAATAGGATGTCGTCCGCTCGCAATTGGATGTCGGAACCCTTTCCCTCCATAAGTGATCTGAGGTTTACCGCAATCTCGACCCGCGCCGAAGCTCCAGGTTCCAAACGCAAAATCCTTGCCTGCTTGGGAGCCGCCGTCTTGAGAAGACCCTCAGCCAGCGCCACAACCTGCAATGCCGACATCGTTTCGTGCTCGTTGAGCGTAAATCCACCGGGCTTCACCACCGATCCAACGGCATAGACAACGCCGGCTTTTGGAACGGAAATGATGTCGTTCGGCATGATGATGATACTCGCCTGCGAACCTGTTTCGTTTATCACATCTTTGAGCTGAACGGTGCCTGTGCTCCGGTGAGATACTGGGTCGGTTTGCGCGTCTTTCAAAGGTACCGCGCCCCACTTCGGATCTCGGCTCAAGCGAATCGAAAAACCGGCATCTGCACGCAAACCGCCAGCCAAAGACAGAACTTCGAATAGCGACTTGCGGCCTTCCAGTTGTTTTATGCCAGGGGTCATAACTGCGCCTAAGACCGACACCGGTTGGCTACCAAAAGCCACGATGGTGACCACAACCTGTGGATGTTTGACGGTGTGTAACTCAACGAGTCGGCGGCCAATCTCCATCTCAAACTGTGACAGCGTCAGGCCGCCGGGATGCAGACGACCTACAAATGGCAAGCTCACTTCGCCATTCAAGCCGACTCGAAATACCTTGCCGGAAAAGTTCTCTTCAAGATCAGAGACAATCAAGCCGAGTTGATCTCCGGGTCCAAGAACGTAATCGGAGGGCGCGTCCAATGCCTTGGGCGCATCGATCTCGCCGCCCGCTACATGACTCGAGCCCGTAGCCGGCGAGGTTTGCCCTAGGAGCACGAAGCTGCACATGACTCCCGTGAGGCCAATCCAAAGGGCGGATTTGAGCAACCGTGGCGACCCAAGCCACACGGTCGTCTTGTGCATTTTCATGTCGAATTGTAACGGCAAATTCATAAACAAAAAGGTCCCGGAGTCTTCTTTTTACTGGGCCTTTGCCAGTCGCATTTTGACTAGAGAAATGTCCCCAATTCGCACCCCGTCAGGAGGCTTTGCTTTATCGGTGACAACCCGGAAAGGTGAATTCAAATCGAATTAACTAACACACAAATTTTAGTCACGCGTCTGAAATTGGTGTTAATTGAAAAAGGCAGATCCGAGCAAGGTAAGCTGAACCCCAAAATGACTGCTTCCGTCTTTTTGGCCATGCTCTGCCGCTTTAGTCCCAGAAAGCCGCTTTTAAAATAACAACGAATAGGCCTTTTCCGAGACTGAATGCGAACTCTATTGTTGGAGTGTAGAACCTGAGCGGTCAAGTTTTCAAGGCCCAGTGGTACTGGACCCCGAATCTTATACAGTGTTTCCGTTACACTAAATCACCTGTTCACCACAGGTGCCAATGATGAAATGCGAGGACGTCGATGACTATCAGCGCATTGGTAGTTGCGTGCGCAACCACCGCGTCACCGATCCTGCCACGCCAAACCAGAACCAAAGTATAAAGCGCACCAGCCACAGCACCGACGAACCAGCGATCGCCGTGCAGCACCCCAAAGATCGCTGAACCGATCAAAAGAGCCTGCCAGGACAAACGCTGGAAGGGTACAGACTCAAAATCGGGCGAGAGCAAACGACGATACAAGAAGCCCCGGAAGGCCAGTTCCTCGGCAAGAGGCACGGTGATGGTTGCGGACAACACGCGAAAGAGCAGCCAGAGGGTCCGCACGAGCGGAGACGCGGTAGCCAGCGGTGCGGGCATCGCCTCCGGTGTCACAGAGATGAAACGATCAAGACCGACCCAAACGAGAAAAACGACCAACCCTACGATTGGGGCTAACCACCCCGCGCGCCAGTCCAGATCTCTGTATCTCCGCCGCAAGAACACAAGTGTTACAGCCGCGGCGAAAAAGCGCACGGGATAAAGCCACTCAAAATTGCTAGTGACGGCAGCGGAGATCATGCCGCCCGCAAGAATCATCACAAAGGGCAGGAGCCACCGGGTGGTCGGGTTTTTCGATGGGTTTTTTGTACGCTGAAGTTCACCAACTCTCAGCCATGGCGCGCGGCGCGCGGCGCCACAAAGACCCAAGGCGACTAGATTAAAAACGATCCAGCCCGCCTGCGAGTGGAAGCCATGCATCGCTACCTGGGGCGCACCGGCATCCCCGATGAAAACCAAAGCGGCGATTCGGACAGCGTTTAACGCAAAAATGGTGGCTGCTCCTACCGGAAGCAAAATCAGCGCGTGGGGAAAGCGGCATTCCCGCCTGAAAAGAACGAGCCATAAGATGCCGAAGGCAAGAATGAGGCCAATGCCTTCCATGCCTGAGCAACTCTCGCTGACATGCACCGCGAATCGTTGGGTGCCGATGAGCAAGTGGGCCGGGTCTACGAAGAGTCCTGGAATAAACGGCCTCAGCAGTGTTTCTGACAAGCCGAAGGTGACGCTGGTCGCTACCGGCCACAAAAAATGGCTTGCACGGCCGGCCAAACACGCAAGCAGTGTCGCCAAACAAGCCCAGACCCACAAAAACCCCGTTTCTCGGGCCATTTGCAGCCAAAAAACAGGCCCGATAAAGGCAAATGCGCCAAAAGCGATGGCGCAGATGCCGGTTGCAACCCAACCGGTAATCAGCAGATTAGAAGACGCGCCTCCGTAGAGCATAGACGTCAGGACGCCGAAAATTGCAAAAGAACACAGGTGCGCTGTTAGAAGCCAAAGGCCTATTGACTGGGTGCCCAGTTTTATCGAAACCCCCACAAGCGCAGCCTTCTTAGTGAGCCAGGCGAACGTTATAAAGAGAACCAGGAACCCCTCAATACCGCGTAATATCCAAACGCCACCCCGAGCGCTTACCACGCTGGACGGTGGAGTTAGACCTTCCCTCCCACGGAAGAAGGAAACCAAAAGCAGTTCGAAGGAGAAAACCAGTGCGAGAAAAATCAGGCGTGATCGCAAAGCCACCAAGTTCTGCTCTTCGACGGCAAGGACGCTTTGCGAGCCGTCTTCTACCGCGAGATACACTGTGGCGTCGTTCATGGCTTTTACTCAAGGATCAGTTGCGCCCCAAAACCCAGCAAAGACCTTTTTCTTCACTCTCAGGCAAAAGTCTTATCGACGCCGGACCTAGCAGCATTCTTTGAAAAGACCGTACGGCAATGAGAACATCCTGAAGCTCGGTGAAACAAGAAGTAGGAGTGCCGGATTCGGGCGGCTCACACTGAGACAAAACCGCCCTGATCACACAAATACGGAACAGATGCATCTGAAAAAAACACGGCGGGCTTGGCCGCGTGGGCTGTCCTCATCGTTGAGCCAGCTTGGCAGGGAGTCAAGTGTTACCTCCACGATGAGGCGGAACTGGCGTCGAAAGACACTGGATCACGCCCAGCTTGAAGAGGCGTATTCATGTAGTGGGTATCCGGGATTACTGGCCCGGGATCCCCTTAAATTACTGCTTGCGGCGGCTCCGGACCATCAACACCGTACCCGATAAAAGAGCCAGTGCGCTGACCGCAGAACCTGGATCAATCTCAGGAGCGTTTGTGGGCGGAGGTGCGGCCAAGGCAAGAGTGCTCGCCCCAAGCAGCAACAGAGTCATTCCAATTGTTTTAGTGATGCTTTCGTTTTTGATCATATATTTCCCGATTTCCTAAGTGTTGAGCATATGCGGCTCGCAAGTCAACCCAACAGTCTGTAAAAACGTAGCGTTGCAATTGATTCAAGTACTACAAACTCTGTTAAGAGAATGAGTTCTTCGTACTAAAGCCTGAAAAATGTGACCTCCGTAACAGTACGCTCAATTTTGCTGTGGACCTAGCTTGATGTCACTCAGGAGTGTTACCGTTTGAGAACTGAGTCGCAACCTAGCGGAACCCGAGGGGTGCGAACGGAGGAAAATCCTTATGAGTCGCTCTTACGCGTTCGCCACATCCACCCTGCTCTTGCTTCTAGGACTGTCCCAGCCTCTGACGGCGCAAGTTGCTCCGACTATGTTCTTGCCACCTGGGGCTTTGAATCAATCGAGCACGCCTACAAACGTGACTGTCACGCTCTCGTCTAGCTACAGTTCGACTTACGTTCAGTTCTTCGCCTCTTTTAGTGGCGTCCCTAGCGGCTACTCGATCTCGAGTGGCACTTACCTCGGCTGGTGTGCCGATCCCTTCGCCGACTTTGTCGCCAATCCCCCGTATACCCTAATTTCCACATACGACACGGTGACCTTGGCCAACCCACCGGGCGGTGGCATCGCGCAGAGTCCGAACTGGAACGCCATCAATTGGGTACTGAATAACAAGCCGACAACTGGGGCGCTTCCCACCTGGATCGTACAGCAGGTGATTTGGAAATTACTCACAGGTCAGTATATTTCTGCTGTTCCCGGGGGATACTATGACGCTCCCGCACCAAGTCTTTTTCCTTTTTCAGCGAGCGACACCACGACTGCTAATGCCCTCTATACCGCCGCCCTTGCGAATAGCTCTTTCGTGCCAGGGCCCGGCCAGGTTGCCGGAGTGCTGTTGTACGTTGACGGCATAAATCCAGACGGTTCGTCGCCAAGCTCGAACTATGTAGTGAGCAACAACAACATAAACCCGTTAGCGCCTCCGCTCAGTGTACTGAATGGGCAACCCAATCTGATTCAGGAGATCCTCATCGAAGTCCCGGTTGGTCCTGGCTCCATCGGCGACTACGTCTGGCAGGACACTAATGAGAATGGTATTCAAGATCCGGGCGAGCCTGGCATAAACGGTGTCACCGTGCAGCTCTGCCAAGATCAGGCCTGCAACACCGTGCTGGCGACTACCACCACTACCTCATTTCAGGGTCTAAATGGATATTATCAATTTACTGGCTTACCCCTTGGCACTTATTATGTCTCGATTAATAAGTCCCAGCCGGCTCTCTCCGGCTTGGTTCCAACCCAGACAGGCGCAGGCACTGCCGGCACCGACAGCGATGTCAATCCCACGCCGATCATCTTGTCAACCGGTTCACCGGTTAACGAAACCATTGATTTCGGCTTTACGCCTCCCGGAACCGGCGCAATCGGCAAGTTTGTATGGAACGATAGTAACGGCAATGGTCTCCAAGATCCCGGTGAGCCGGGCATACCCGGCGTGAAGGTAAATCTTTGCCAGGATGCACTTTGTACTCAGGTGATCGCCACGACGACCACCGATGCAAATGGCCACTATTCTTTTACTGGCCTGGTGGCAGGAACATATTACGTTGCCGTGGTTGCATCAACATTGCCGCCCGGCTTTGTTCCGACGCTGATCCAGGTTGGCTTTCCAGCCGATAGCAGCATTGACAGCAATGCCAATCCTGCGCAAGTTATCCTTGCCGATAACTTCACAAACAACACGATTAACTTTGGTTTTATACCTCCCGCTCAGGGCTCCATCGGCTATTTTGTGTGGCACGATCTGAACCGGAACGGAATACAGGACAGCGGCGAACCCGGTATCAACAATGTCACTCTCCGCCTCTATAACTCGAGCAACGTGCTGATCGCTACTACGACCACTACTACGGCTAACGGCAGCGATGGTTACTATCAGTTTACCGGCCTAGCGGCTGGCACCTATACGGTGGTCGTCGATCCAACCACCTTGCCACCCAGCTATTCCCCAACCACATCGAACGCACCCGGCAGCACACCCGCCAACGGCAGCGTTGGCAGTCCTGCCACCTTCACGTTAGCGACTAACTCCAGCACTAACGAAAACGTCAACTTCGGTTACGTTACGCCGTGTATGGGTGTCATCGGCGATTTCGTCTGGAATGATTTGAATGACGACGGCATTCAGCAGATAAACGAGCCGGGTATAGCCGGCGTGACACTTTACCTGCGCGCTTCCGATAATTCCTTAATTACTTCAACGATGACGGATGCCAACGGTGCCTATCACTTTACTGGTGTTTGCGCGGGCACTTATACCGTGCAAGTTACTCCACCGGCCGGCTTTGTGGCATCTCCGAGTAATACAGGAACTCCCGCAAACGATAGCAGCGGCAGTCCGGCGACCGTAGTGTTAGGTCAGGATGCTACTAATGACAACGTTGACTTTGGGTATTACTACCAACCGCCGGCGCTGACCTGCTCCTCGGTTACGGCCGGTGAAGTCGGAGTAGCTTTCAGCAGCCCGGCATTGACGGTGGCGAGCGGTACAGCGCCCTATACGTTCTCGGTCGCAACTGGGGCAATACCGGCGGGGCTGACGCTGAATAGTACAACAGGCGTCATTACGGGTACACCGACGGCGGCGGGGACCTTCACGCTGAAGGCAACCGACGCAAAAGGCAGTGTGGCCGCGACAACTTGCGCGTACACAATCGTCGCCGGACCCTCGGTGACCTGCTCGGCGGTCACTTCCGGCGAAGTTGGGGTGGCTTTCAGCAGCCCGGCATTGACGGTGGCAAGCGGTACAGCGCCCTATACGTTCTCGGTCGCAACTGGGGCAATACCGGCGGGGCTGACGCTGAGTAGTACAACAGGCGCCATTACGGGTACACCGACGGCGGCGGGGACCTTCACTCTGAAGGCAACGGACGCAAAAGGCAGTGTGGCCGCGACAACTTGCGCGTACACAATCGTCGCCGGACCCTCGGTGACCTGCTCGGCGGTCACTTCCGGCGAAGTCGGGGTGGCTTTCAGCAGCCCGGCATTGACGGTGGCGAGCGGTACAGCGCCCTATACGTTCTCGGTCGCAACTGGGGCAATACCGGCGGGGCTGACGCTGAATAGTACAACAGGCGCCATTTCGGGTACACCGACGGCGGCGGGGACCTTCACTCTGAAGGCAACGGACGCAAAAGGCAGTGTGGCCGCGACAACTTGCGCGTACACAATCGTCGCCGCACCCTCGCTGACGTGCTCGGCGGTGAATTCCGGCGAAGTCGGGGTGGCTTTCAGCAGCCCGGCATTGACGGTGGCGAGCGGTACAGCGCCCTATACGTTCTCGGTCGCAACTGGGGCAATACCGGCGGGGCTGACGCTGAATAGTACAACAGGCGCCATTTCGGGTACACCGACGGCGGCGGGGACCTTCACTCTGAAGGCAACGGACGCAAAAGGCAGCGTGGCCGCGACAACTTGCGCGTACACAATCGTCGCCGCACCCTCGGTGACCTGCTCGGCGGTGACTTCCGGCGAAATCGGGGTGGCTTTCAGCAGCCCGGCATTGACGGTGGCGAGCGGTACAGCGCCCTATACGTTCTCGGTCGCAACTGGGGCAATACCGGCAGGGTTGACGCTGAATAGTACAACAGGCGCCATTACGGGTACACCGACGGCGGCGGGGACCTTCACTCTGAAGGCAACGGACGCAAAAGGCAGTGTGGCCGCGATAACTTGCGCGTACACAATCGTCGCCGGACCCTCGGTGACCTGCTCGGCGGTGAATTCCGGCGAAGTCGGGGTGGCTTTCAGCAGCCCGGCATTGACGGTGGCGAGCGGTACAGCGCCCTATACGTTCTCAGTCGCAACTGGGGCATTGCCCGCGGGGCTGACGCTGAATAGTACAACAGGCGCCATTACGGGTACACCGACGGCGGCGGGGACCTTCACAATCAAGGTCACGGACGCAAAAGGGGTGGTCACGGCGACGACTTGCGCGTACACAATCGTGGCGAAGGTAGCGCTGACGTGCGGAACATGCGCCGGGGTTCCCGGTGAAGGGCTGTGGCTCATCCCGTACTCCAAAACGGTGGCGGCAACGGGCGGGTCCGGATCGTACAAATACAGCATCATTTCCGGGGCTTTACCGGCTGGTTTGACGTTGAACAGCACGACGGGGGCGATCACGGGTACACCGACGTGGATCGGGATATCGACCTTTACAACGCAGGTGACGGACTCGCTAGGGGGTGTTGCTACGGCTCAATGCTCGCTCATCATTCTGTGAGTTCTTTTCGCCTATAAAAGTAGCCTCGTTGAGGGCTAATTTGAGGTCGGCGTCGGTCATCATCTGGACTAATGTTTTAAAGTTAGTCTTTGGTTTCCAACCCAGTATTTTCATAGACTTAGAAGGATCACCGAGGAGGTAATCGACTTCGGTGGGACGGAAATATTGGGGGTCGATTTGGACGATACTTTTGCCAGTCTAAGCCGACGTGGGCGAAAGCATTCTTCGAGAAATTGGCGTACAGAGAAGGCTTCGCCGGTGGCTACGACGTAGTCACCGGCGGAGTTTTGTTGGAGCATGAGCCACATGGCTTCGACGTAATCGCCGGCGAAACCCCAGTCGCGGCGGGCGTCGAGGTTGCCGAGATAGAGTTTTTTTTGCAAACCGTGCTTGATGCGGCCGACGGCGCGGGTGATTTTGCGCGTGACGAATGTTTCGCCACGGCGTGGGGATTCGTGGTTGAAGAGGATGCCATTACAGACGAATAAGTTGTAGGCTTCGCGGTAATTGACGGCGTACCAGTGGGCGGCGACCTTGGAGACGGCGTAGGGGCTGCGGGGATAGAAGGGTGTTGTTTCGGATTGAGGGGGTTTGGCTGCGCCGAACATCTCGGACGAGCCGGCCTGATAGAAGCGCACCTGGCGGCCGGAATGGGCCATGTGGTCGCGGATGCAGTCCAGGAGGCGGAGAGTGCCTACAGCGACGCTGTCGGCCGTGTATTCGGGGTTCTCGAAGGACACCTTGACGTGGGACTGGGCGCCGAGGTTATAGACCTCGTCGGGTTGGGCGGTTTCGAGGATTCGGCGGAGGCCAGTTGAGTCCGTCAGGTCGCCGTAGTGGAGGTTTAGGCGACGGTTTTCTGCGTGGCGGTCTTGATAGATGTGATCTATGCGAGCGGTGTTGAAGCTGGAGGAACGGCGGATGATGCCGTGGACGGTGTAGCCCTTTGAGAGTAAAAGCTCGGCTAAGTAAGAGCCGTCTTGTCCCGTAATTCCGGTGATTAACGCTGATTTCATTAGTCACAGATTGGTACAGATTACACAAATTACGATGATATGCCAGGGAGTGGGCCGGAGTCGTTGTGGCCCACTTTGGTGCGTAGTGGGAAGGCCTGGGCGATGAAGTAACCCAGCGCGTCGCTGATATGGGTCCGGTTGGGATCGGACTTATTGATATCTTTGTCCCGTTTGGCCATTTTTTTCGACTTTCCAAACGATCTGTTCTCGAAGTCACGGATGAGTTCATGACAGCGCGGATCGATGAACATGACGGATGTCCCCTCGGTAAACTTTAAGAGGCTAGAATTGACGCAATTTACACGATCTCGTACGGCTGGATTGACCTTATTGTACGTGAATTGAGTGCTCAATTTGCCCTTTGTAATGAGCGAAGAATTGGCGAATGATTTTCCAGTCGGTTGCGGAGGCCGAAGTCCGATCCTGGTTGCCGGAAGCGTCACCATAAATTTGTAAGTTGAGGGACGCTGATAAGCGGGAATTAATTTGTGTTTCGGCTCTAAGCGATCGAAGAACGGACGCGGCAGGCTTCTTCGGTATTGGCGTTGCGGAGAACGATTTCTTCGAAGACGTGGACGATGCCGTCGTCCATGCGCTGGATGAGCAGCATGCACATGGGATTGACATTGAAATCGATAGTCCAGATGAGAGGACGCATGGGTTATCGAACTTGAGCGGACCGCACGTGGATGTCGCGGTTGAAGGCGTAATAGACGACTCTGGTGGCCGGTGCCGACGAACTGGGCCTCGTACTCCTGTTGGAACGATGTGGAGGTCGAGGTCGAGGCGCGGCGGCGCGGATTTCGTCCGGTGAGACGATGCCGCCTTGGGCGGTGGTGAATTGGAAGGCGGCCCACTTCGGGATCTTTGGCCTTGGCGGGCGTATTGAAGCGTTCGTAGAAATGATTGTGGCCGCGTGGGCGTGCCGATGAAGAGAGCGCGGCCCAATGCGATCGGAGAGTGCGGGGCGGAGGCTTTTGTCCCAGGTGTCGGGATGCATGGCGGCGAATTCGTCGAGGACGACGAGATCGAGACCCGCGGCCACGGAGGGAATCGGGGCGATCGGCGGAACTGAGAGAGATGGTGGAGTTGGAGGTTGTGATAGATGGTGAGGTCGGTCCGGAGGTGGGCTTCTTGGACCAGTAGGGGCGAGTGATGTTCTTTGAGGCGCTCCCAGACCATGTCTTTGGCTAGAGCGTGGGAGGGGGCGATGTACCAGATGCGGGCACCGGGGTTTGGGCGGCGATGAGCATCTCGGTGAGGGCTAGTTGGGTTTTGCCGAAGCGGCGGCCGGCGACGAGTAGACGGAAACGGGCCTGGTCGTGGAAGACCGAGAGCTGGTTTGTGCGTAAGCCGAGAATATATTCGCGTGAGTTTAACTTCATATAATTAGCCACGGATAAACGCGGATGAACACGGATAGAAAAACCAAGACGGAAACGCCAAGACGAAAAACCAAAGAGGAGACGGATGAACACGGATAGAAAAAGCAAGACGGAAACGCCACGGATGGGAAAGACAACAACGCCGGATTTGGACGCACTGACCAAGGAGGTGATTGGGGCTTGCTTTGAGGTCTCGAACAAATTGGGCGTGGGATTTTTGGAAAAGGTGTATGAGAGGGCCTTGGTGATTGAGTTGGGACTGAGAGGGATTGCGGCGAGACAGCAGGTTCCCGTGCCGGTGAGCTACAAGGGGCAGAGTGCTGGGGAATATTTCGCGGATATTTTGGTGGAAGAAAGCGTATTGATTGAATTGAAATGCGCGAAAGAGTTTTCCCGCGAGCATGTGGCTCAATGCTTGAATTATTTGAAAGCTACTGGGTTCGAGCTGTGTCTGTTGATTAATTTCGGGAAGACACGAGTGGAGTGCCAGAGGATTGTTAATCAAGTTCAATAGGGCCTCCGTCGTTGTTGAGGACGACTATCGTTGATGGTGGTTTGGGTTCGGATGGTTTGGGGAGGGATGGGGACTCCTCCTGCGTCGAGGTGGTGAAACGGTTGCGGGTTTTGGCCCAAAAGATGGTCGCGGCGGGGTACTTGCCGGAGGTGGCCATGTTGAACAGGGTCTCGGCAACTTTGGCGTTGGCTTCGATAGAGGCCTCGGTTAGCTCCTTGCGGTAATGCTTGCGCAGCGTTGGAGGAGTGACACCTATGGCTATGCCGATTTGCGTCTGCGGTGTGCCTAGCGCACATAGTTTCGAGACCTTCTGACGGTCGATCTCGTTTGGTATGTATTTCTTCTTCACGGGTTCACGTTACCCGTTCCCCGTTCAGCCCATTTAGAAAAATCTATATAAAGTACTGATTACAAAGAAGAAACATTTTTCTTATCTTTTGTGACTGAAAATTAGCCACGGATAAACACAGATAAACACGGATAAGAAAAGATCTGATAGGAGGCGGCGGTAGAAGGAGAGGGTGGTGAGGGTGCGGAGGGCGGATTTGTAGCCGCCGGGGGTGGAGAGGATGGATTGGAGGAGTCGGAAACGGCGGCTGAGGGTGGCGAGGAAGAGGTAGGTGGGGTCGAGGAAGCGGAGGGCGGGCCAGCGGTTGAGGAGACGACGGCGGAGCCAGCGGAGGTGCTCGAAGGGCGTGAGGGTGATGGGGAATGGGCGCGGGAGGTGGAGGGTTTTTTCGGCTTCGAGGAGATGCAGTTTCAGAGTGGTGAGTTGACCGGCGGCGCGGAAGCGGGTTTGGATGGAGGGCCAGTTGATCTGGTCGGAAGAAAAGTGTTGGGTGAGACAGAGCAGGTCATAGAGGGCGCGGAGGGGCGGCCAGATGCGCTCGTCGTAGGTGTGGCGGATTTGGGAATGAAGAATCAGATGAGTTACTAAGTGCTCAGGCGAGGGGATGCGGACTTGGAGATTGTTGGCGGTGTCGAGGGTGGCGTTTTGGATGATAGCGGAGGCAGGCAGGATTTGGGAAGGGAGACCGAGGCCGATGGAGTGATGCAGTTCAACAGGGACGCCGGTTTGCGGAGGGAGCAGGGGCGCGGCGTGATGGCGGAAATGGGCGACAAAATCGAGATGGTCGGGGGGATGGGTGTAGCCGGCAGCAGAGAGGGCTTGGATGGCGGTGGGGAGTTGGGATTCGGGAATGAGGAAATCGAGGTCGAGGAGGAAGCGTTCGGCGGGGTCGGGAAAGATGTTGGCGAGTAAGTAGGCGAGACCTTTGAGGGCGATGGGTTGGATGCCGGTGTGGTTGAGGAGAGCGATGACACTACGGGCGTTGGCGAGGATGAACTGATTGCGCTCGCGGTTGAGTTCGGTGACGGTGGCGAGCGTTTGCGCGAGAGGGGGTGGGAGATGCGGGAGGGCGTTGCGAGCTTGGAGGCGGGGGTAGAGAGTGGGGAGGATGAATTGGGAGGCAGCGAGGGCGAGGTGGGGTTCGGAAAGAGCGGAAAGGCCGACCGGCGGAAGAGAAGTCCCTTGCTGCGCTAAACAGGCGGCAAGGGTGGCACGGTCGGCCGAATTGTGCATGACAGCGATGCTAGCAGAACGGCTTAGCGCTGACGCAGATTCTTACGGTCGATGTTGCGCTCGATGAGGTCGCGAACGATGGACTGCGTGTCCAAGGTTGCGCCGACGAGCGGTTGTGTTTGACTGAATTGCAGCGGAAGCGGAGGTGGTGGTGGTGCTGATTCAGTGATGGTGATGATCGGTTTTTCAGGAGCAGGTTGAGGCCTGCGAATTTGTTTCTTCATGGGACCAGGATCGGCTGCTGGCAAATCAGCGGAATCGTTTCTTGGCCGCTAAGTGCCTCAAAAGGCTAAGGAAATAAATTTCGCTACTTTTGTTACCGTCTGGTGAGGCTTTCTGGCTCGTCGCCCGTAAGATGTATGTGCAGTGGGCCTGCTGAAATTTGGTGTTCGTAACGATGGTCGAGGGCTATGGCAAAACCGATGAGGATGAGAACGAGCTTTATGAGCATCTCATACCAGTGGAAACTGTGGCCGCGACCGATAATGCCCTGGAGTGTTTCGACGCACATTGCCGAAACGAAGGCAGCATGATACCGCGCGTGAGTGCGTTGAATCGCCAGAAGGCTAAGGGCGCGAGGTAGCCGACGCCGACAAACAAAAGGAGTTTGAAAAATTTGTAGGCGTAGTGCGGCCCGGGTGAGAGCGGTGGATTGGTGGGAAGAATAATCACTTCCACGACGATGGTGACGGCGACCAGTGACGGAATCCAAAGGATGCGTAAGGTTGGCGTGGACACCTTCATGTCTGTATTCTAGCGGAGCTTGGAAGCAGGAGAAGGCCGCCCCGACGGCGCGCCTCCAAAGGTCGCGGATGAGGCGTTGCCAGGGTGTCTCGAGTTAGTGTAGCTGACGATTACACATAGTGGGGCGCAGCTAATTCGCATGTGTTCGTCGTAAAGCGTCGTCACTTTGATCGGGCGATCACATGAGTTACTCAATGCGGTTTGAGTGCCACAGGCTGCTGCGGTTTGTTCGAGTGTCGGCGATTTTTGGATCATTTCGCATGGCGGAGGCGGGGCGGGGAGTTGAGGCTGGCCGTGTGATTAGCTTTCGGAGGGAACGGCAGCGCTGGGATGGGCATCTTGCAGAAAAATTTCGCCGCGAGCGATCTTTGGTGTTTGCTAGCGGCGGGGTACCTTAGGGGCATCCGATTGCTAGACGTAGGTATATTGAATTTTTGCCTCGGACCCGGCCGCTCTACTGGCTGAGATGAAGTGGCGCTCGACAAGCCAGTAGAAGCACCACGAGAACAGTATGGCGATGATTGTCGACAGGGGAACAACTACAAATGAAGGCAACGCGGCGTAGGCCGGAAGATAAAAAAGCAGGGCCAAGGCTATGGGGTGCATGAGGTAGATGGAGTACGAACACTTGCCGAGGCCAGCCATGAGTGGCACCGGAAACCTGCCCCTAACCGCTAGCGATGCCAGCAGGCCACCGCACGCAACGGGAAGTATCCAAGTCCTCAGATTTAGGCCGTATATCCGCTTTTTGTTTAGGCAGACGAGTATTGATAGCGCGAGGAAGAAGGCCGGCGCGAACTTGAATTTGATAAGGTTGTGCCAACTGCAGGTGCCTCGAACGTACACGTCTGCAAGCGCAGCGCCCAGCGTCCACTGCCACTAGGATATTACGAACAGCCTCTGCCATGCGTAGTAACTTACTCCCCCGCCATGCACAATCTTCGAAACCAGTGCAAAGATGGCAAACCCTACGACAAACAGCCCAACTGTAACTTGGGGTGAACCGAACCTATGGCGGAGTTTTAGAAAGATTGGATAGCAAGCGTAAAAATGGACCTCTACAGCGATTGTCCAAAAAACCGCATTGATGCTGAGAAATAGCGGCGGGTACCACACATGCACCATAAAGGTGTGAGTGACCATGGCTGCGATGGATGGGCGCGTGATGAGTGAGGATTGGATGAAAAATCCGGTTATCGCGGCGAGGACAAGAGCGGCGTAGTGCGTGGGCAGGAGTCTTCTTGCCCGTCGTTTTGCGAAGCCAGCCCAGTCTATCTGGTGGGAGGGGTTGTCTACAAACTTCTGGGCCTGGGGAAGGTGAATGCAAAACCCGCTGAGCACGAAAAACAGCGTTACGCCCCAGGGACCCAGCCATTCGAGGATTTTGCTCAGTGCCGACGATCCTTCGTATGCGATCCCGGCTGCTTGAGCGCAGTGATGGACTACCACCGCAACCGCCGCAACGCCTCTCAGTGGGTCCAATACGGCTACCCACTGCTCCACATGCCAGTTGCTGCCTTTTCCAGCTTCTCGATATGAATGTCTGGTTGTCGCCATTCCAGTGCCGCTTAGCAATTCCCCGCTCGCCTAGATCGTCTTTGCCCACAATAATATAGAAGCGCGTTTTTCGGGCCCTTCATTCCGCCGATACCGCCTTTTGAGCGGCGCACGGTAAAGAAAAGTTGCTAGGGATTTGGATGTAGGACGACTCAAGGCTGCAGAATAGGTTGAACCGCAGGATATACCAAAGGGCGGCAAATCCGTCCTTCATACCTATCTTTTTCCCCTCCTGGTAGGTCCGTCCGTTGTAGCTTATTGGTACCTCGTAAATGGCACAGCGGAGTTTTGCAATCTTGGCGGTGACCTCGATCTCAAAGCCGAAGCCGTTGCTAACGATGATCATATTTCTAATAATTTCGCCCCGGAATGCTTTGTAGCCTGTTTCCACGTCGGTCATATTGACGTTAGTGAATAAATTGGACAAAAGGGTAAGCCCGCGATTGGCTACGTAGTGGTAAAAGTACAGAACTCTCGCTCTCTTTCGTACGAGGAACCGCGACCCGTAGACTACGTCGGCGTGGCCGTCAAGGATGGGCGCCAAGACTTCTGGAATCTCTGTGGGATCATACTCCAGGTCGGCATCTTGGATGATTACAATGTCCCCCGTGGTGTGCTTGAATCCGGTTTTGAGCGCTTCTGTTTTACCTTGATTCTTTTTGTGGTGAATGACACGGATCCTCTCGTTCGATAAGGCTAGTTTTTTGGCTAATTCACCGGTTGCGTCGGTAGAACTATCATTGACAATGACTATCTCGGTCACGCCCGCTACGGCGAGGACCTTTTTCACAACTGAGTCGAGGGTAGACTCCTCGTTATAAGCCGGTATAACTATTGAGACTGACATATTTTGTGTCATACGGGGCGTGTTACTCCTTTAGTCGGTTTGAATCGGGCGCAGACTGGCTTGTCAGGCGGTAGATCGCCAGGATTACTATTGCGAACATCGCCAGTATTAGGTAATGGCTGGCCACGACGGCCGCGCCTAGTTTTCCTCCGACGAGTTGGCCGATGAATATGCTTGAAGGCATCCAGGTGACGACTAAGGCGAAGATCGCCAGCAGGCGAGGCCACCCGGTTTTTATCGCCTCACATACGAGCCATCCCCAAAATGGATAGATGTACAGCACATAGTGCTGCCAGAATATTGGGCTGAATATGAGGAGCCAAGCATATAGCGCCGCGCACGCGACAGTGACCAGGGTGTGGTGTGCGAGTCGGCTTACTGCGTGAAAAGTCGAGGCGAGAATCGCTACTAGTGTTAGGGTCTGCGCGCACAGCGAGCCGAGTCTCTCGTTCTTGGTTGGAGTCTCGCTATTGCCGAGCTGGGCGATCGTGCTTAGCAGCGATTCATTGCCCGGATTAGCGGGTGCACGACTGAAGGTGGGAGCTATGGTCGTAGAGAAGTAAATGAAGGGCGATGCCCCTGTGATAAGGCCTGAGGTCAGGATCACAGCGAGACCAAGCGCGGCCGTTGCGAGAAGCATTCGCCAACGCCGAGTGATGATCATGACCGGAAGGATTACCACGGTGGCATACTTTGTTATTGCGCCGAGGACGACGCCCGCCGCTCCCGCGGGTGGGCGCTTCGAAGCTAGACCCGCCACAGCGAGTGCAGTCGCGACTGCTACTAACGGGCTGATATTTCCCATGCAGATCGACCGGATCATTCGCGGCGACAGGGCTAAGACAACGGCGAGTGCCGGCCCGGCGAAAATCGGCGTGGGAAATAGGCGTTCGAGTGATAGGCCGGCACTGACGGCAACAAGCCAAGCGCAGACGGTCATCGCGAGAATCCATATCCACTGCGCTCGCTCCGGTTGGAAGAGGGACAGGGGCCAGAGCAATAGAGCGGTAGGAGGCGGATTGATGTAACGGTAGGTGTCGCCAACGCCTTTTTCGTTCGCGATCTTTTGATATAGCGGAGACATCTTCGAGCCCTCTGGGTACCCGGCGTTCAATTGTGAGCCACTAATTGGCTGAGGGTAAAGGTCGTTCCATGCTGAGGCGTGCGCGATTAATCCTCCCATGTAAAACTGGCCGAAGTCGATTAGGTCTGTCTTCCTGTGGCCTAGGCGGAGAGATGCGACCACGCCCGTAAGTATCACGAGTAACGACAGTGCCCACAGAAGGCACCTCAGCGGCGCCGCCTCTTGCTTGGGTTGGGTTGGCAATTTTCGCGGCGAGGTGGTGTGATCGAGCTTTTTGGCTTTCATTATTGTTTGCGCTCGCGTTGTTTTATTACGTGGCTCGGGTTGCCAGCAGATATGGTCCAAGGGGGAACGTCACGAGTTACGACGGCGCAGGCGCCTATAATTGCGCCAGCCCCGACTCTGACTCCGGGGCTGAGAAAGGCGCGTGCGCCGACGAATGAGTCCTCCCCCATCTCGATTGCGCCGGTAACCAGCGGGAGGTTTACATCGTCGAAGTCGTGTGTCCCGGTGCAGATGTAGGCTTCTTGCGCGACGGTCGCTCTGGCGCCAATCTTTACGGGAGCTAGGTTATAAATGCGGGCATTCGCGCCTATGCATGATCGCTGGGACATGATGAGATTCCAAGGCATTGTAATCTGGGCAGACGAAGCCACAAAAGGAGTTCCCTCCATCCGAGCACCGAACGCTTGAAGGACGAGAGACCTCCATTTAAAGAACGGCTTCGGCGTCCATCGGAAGAGTAAGGCATTTGTAATTAGCCAAATTGCCATTAGAAGTCGGGTTTTTAGCGACCACGGCGACGTGTAGGCTGAATCTTGTGATAGAGTGCGAAGTCGCTCTCTAGGGGAGGGCTGTTTTGGTGAGGCTGGCGAAGTCATATAGAAATGCTTCTGCGATTACGTTGTATCCGAACTGAAGCGCTTTTGCGGCACCGTTGCGTTCAATCGTTTTCCGGAGTTTTTCATCGAGGATAAGCGTTCGTAGTTTGTCAGCGAGGTCTTTTTCTGGTTCTCTCGATTTGTGGTCGAAGGTAAGCCCAGTCTGTTGGTCTTCGACAAAGTCTTTGAATACCGGAAGGTTTGAAACTATAACTGGGAGCCCGGTGGCCATGGCTTCAAGAGGGGCAACGCCGAAGGTTTCACCCCGTTCTGCGAGTGATGGATAGCAGAAAATGTTCGCGTTCCGCAATTCCTCCGCGAGTTCCCGTGGGCTCCTTATTGGAGGGTGCATGCTCACGGGCAGGTCGCCGACCAGTTTGTAGAGGTCGCTTATGTATTTCGGACCACCGCCGCCAAGGCTTGTTTCTTGTGGTCCCACCAGGCGTAATTTTATGCTCGGGAAGTCTTTGCAAATCTCGCGGAAGGCACCTATGAGAACGTGAAGCCCCTTTTCTGGGTGTATTCTCCCCGTGAACAGAATCGTTCCTTGAGAAGTTGGTCTGCGTGGGGACCCTGGCGGGAAAAAAGTTTCCGTATCGACCGGGTTTGGGATCGTCTTCAATATTCCCTGTGCCCGCGGAAACTGTTCGGCGGCGGCTGCGGTTATGCAGTGGATGGCGTTCTGACGCGTTTGCAGCGGGAGTAAAGCCAGAGCTGGCCCTTAGGATATCGCTGCATATCGACTACTGTTTCCCCGAAGGCTTTCGAGGCAATCGCGGTAAGGATCGGAAGAAAGAACGTGTTAGTGACGATGATCTGCGCTTTGGGTAAAGCGCGGAGAATCGATAGTGTATAGCAGAGGTCTTTGATCTTGTCGATTGACACGTTCCCGGTGAATGAAAATCCTGAGAGTCTGAGATTGCGGACTCCGTGGAGCGTTTCGTCCTTGGGTGAACCCAGGTGCTTTCGACTAACGAGAGTAACGACGTGGCCGCGTTTCGCGAACTCCACCGGCAAGCCTCGCCCAAATTTTTTCAACGGCGCCGCGGGCCCAGGCGGCACGGGAAGGAATGCGCCGGTGAAGGTCAGCTATCATCAAGTTGGCTTTGGCGGATGCTAGCGGCGCACTTGGCTGCTTAAATAGGTTCAAGTCAGAACGCACCGTCGGCGAAGAGAACAGCTTAGACGGTGCGGGCCAGAATATAGAGGTCAAGCCAAACTGACCAGTTTTGAATGACATTTATCGAGTCTCGCACGTTCGGCGAAGGTGAGGCGATTCCTGCCGGAGACTTGCCAGAGGCCGGTGATGCCGGGACGCACCTGTTTGTAGAGGTCTGAAAGCTGGGCCGTACATGGAGATTTGACTTTCTAAAACCGGACGTGGGCCAACGACGCTCATCTCGCCCGTGAGGACATTCCAGAATTGTGGGAGTTCGTCTATACTAGTTTTTCGGATAATGCGCCCCATATGGGTTATGCGCGGATCGCGGGCCAGTTTTCTGCTTTGCGCTCCATTGCGCGGCCTCTTCCGGATTTGCCGCTAAGTAGCGGTTTAGGGTTTCGTCGCCGTTGATCACCATGCTTCGGAGTTTCCAGGCCTTGAATTTCTTCCCATCGATGCCGATCCTTTCGTTGGCGTAGAGGCTGGGCCGCCATCTTCTAATTTGATGAGCAACGCTGAAATCGCGACTAGGAATGACACAGGTAGAGCCAAGGTTATTGTCAGGAAGACGTCGAGTATCCGTTTCAGGAGGCGAGCGGTAGGGCGAAGGAGTTGTTGTCTCACCTCTAGACCGATGACACCTCCGACTTCGCGGGCGCTTATGCCCAAACTCGTCATGCCAATGAGATTCGGAATGATAATGAGATGCCCGAAGCATTTGCCGTATCGGTCTACCAGTTCGAGAAGGCGTGGCGCGATGAGCTCCGGCATGCACACGATGCCGTAAGGGATCCGCTGGCTTTGTGCAATCTCGATGCAGCTCGAGGCCGAAGGTGACACGGGGGTCGGGGTGATGGCGTTGCGTTGGATCGTCGTCAAGGATTGCAACGGGCTTGAGGCCAAGGCCGGGATTCTTTAGGAGGGTTTCGTGGACGTATTTTCCGGTTATTCCGTAGCCTAACAGCGCGACCGAGCTGCCCCACCAGTCTTGTTCTGCAAAGAGTTTCGCGAGAAAGCGCGTAGACAGGGGAGCAAGGCAAGTGCAAGGAGATATGCAAGGCCGTAGATGAGACGCGATTGGGATAGGTCGCGCAGGAGGAACGTACCAGACCAGAGGGCAAAGAAGCCCAGCGTAATTGACGACATTGAGCGCCGCAGTTCTTCAACTGGATTCATATTGACTCCAAGATGAGGCCGCCAGCAGTGAGGCTGCACAACATGAGAACTTGCGCCGTTAGATCTGTGCGGGGAGTGGCGCGGCCCAGCTGCTTAGGAGCAGATTGCGGATCACGGAAGCGGCTAGCAGTGATAGCACGATTGCGCAGGTATCGAGATTGCCAGGCAAACGATGGTTGCGAACGGCCGACTAACAGTTATCGACGAGGGTACGGACTTGGCTGAGGAAGCGGGAGAGGATGTTGCTACTTCAGCTTGGGTTAGTTCCATGTAGGTCAGTTGGTTGGTGGCCAGGAATATGAGTGCGAGAAAAAACGGGCTGCTCAATCAACGGGCGGCTGCGGTAGCTTTGGCTCTTGGAAGTGGACTTGAGCTTGGCGGAAGCGAAACGTTGCTGGCAGATATGATGTTTAGGAACTTTTGGGTGACGCGGTCAAGGCTAAATGTTTGCTCGGCGTACGTCCGGGCGCGGGTACCCGCTGCTTGGCATTCGGCGGGGTCGGCGAGAAAGCGCGACACGGCATCTACAAATGATTTTGAATTGCCTGGGGGGACAACCGAGCCAATGAGTTCTGTAGGATTGTGGTGGCAACTGGGTTGTGCTGGTCGATGGCAATGACGGTTGGACGTCCGGCGCAAAAGTAGGATAGCACTTTGGATGGCACGCAGAAAGTGCCGGCAGATGTATCGAGGGGTGCGATTAGGACTGTCGCGGAGGCAAGAACTTTAGGGACGTCCGCATAGGGCTGGAACGGCAATACTAGCAGATTGGTGAGCCCTTTTTCCAGCGCTAATGAGCGAAGGGCTTCCGCTGCGTGGCCGCTGCTCACGATCACGATTCGGACGTCGGGCCAATCTCGGAAGGCGATTGCCAGCGAAATAAACGCGGGGAGATCGTGTTTCAGGCCGAGGGTCCCGGAATAAAAACATTGCGGTTTTGGGTCGAAGCCCTGCCGGATTCACCACTCGTTCGCCGCTGGGAACTAGGAAACTCTTCAATGTCGGCCCAGTTTTCGAGGAGTGCATAGCGTTGCTCTTGGCGGACCGATGGGGGTAGCCTCGTTCGTGTTCAAGAGCGATAGTAATCACCATACGGCTCCGTTCGATGATGTGCTGCTCCCATATATGGGCGAGAGACCCGAGGACGCGGCCCGGCAAATGTAGTTTGCGACCGAGAAGGTCGTGAATTGCTCGCCCTTGTAGATCTTGGAGCCAGTAAATGATGGGGATCTGCCGCCGTTGGGTCCACTTTTGGATTCCGGCGACTACGCTAAGGGGCACGGTTGAGACGATTACTGCTGAGGGATTTTCTTCCTCGAGTGCGAGGATGGATTGTTTGCTCCAAGCAAGTTCTCCGCGCAGGCGCCGGAGCAGGCTCAATTTATCGTAAGGTTTTTCAGGAACGGTTCGACCAGCAGCGGGCGTTAGCGGCCCAGCCGGCAAGCGACGTCAGGTTTGGCGATTCTAGCGAGCCGTTCGCGAGGTACCGCATTGGAAAGCCAGAGTCACTCAGGTGGGCGGCGAGCTTATAGGTAAATGCGTGAC
>CAWJBS010000179.1:0-4717 GCA_963840845.1 Bryobacterales bacterium | reverse complement strand
TGAACTTGGCTATTTCTAAAGAGGGCGGGCGCTTTGTCAGGTCTGCCTCATACTGAGCGGAGATTCCGCCACGCTTTAGATAGGCATTTCTAAACTCTCTCGGCGTCATTTGGCGCTCGCTCCGGAAACGGCGATTGAAATTAGAAAGATTTGAGAAGCCGGCGTCGGTAGCAATTAAGCTGATGGGCCGATCCGTTTCGACAAGCCACATGCAGGCCCGTCCAATCCGGAGGCGGCCTAGATAGTCGCTTGGATTCTCTCCCAGATGGCGAACAAATAATCGATGAAGGGAACGCTCCGACGAGTTTCCGACCGCGCACAGATCCTGTATGCGAATGGGCTCGGCAAATTTCTTGTGCAGGACCGCCAAGACACGGTTGAGTTGATCCGCCTCGTTCGGCGTCATGCGAACGGGTTTTTGTGGAGTGGCTAACGGAAGCGCCTCTATGTCGGCGAGTTCGGTGAGCAATTGCAAAACCGTTTGCAGGCGTTCACGCGCCGAACTGGAAAGGAGGCCTGGTAAGCGCGACTCCATCATCTGCCCCGCGGACGCCGGAAAGTGTAAAGCGGCCGCTGACTTGTTAAGCAATTTACCGAGCGCGGAGTACTCCGGGCAAACCTCCGCCACTTGCAAAGCCCACGACGTTCTAAACCAAATCACGATGGCAACCTGTGGCTCGGCGCCGTTGATTGCTTCCGTTGACGCCCAGGTGTGCGGCATCTCGGGCGGCACAAGTACTAAATCGTGCGAGCTATACGGCCCAACGTGGTCCGCGACGAAACGCAAACCCCGGCTATTTAACGTGAGGGTCAGTTCGCATTCCGGGTGGAGGTGCCACTCAAAGGGAATCTCGGGCGTCTGCCGGTGAAAGACGCGGATCGAACAGCCTTTCGGGATGGTGACGTGTTCGAATTGAGGTTTCATCGGACGTGCTCGCTAAGCTTAATTGTCTGAATAGTATCATTTCTTGGCTTATTGGGCGTAGTGCAAGGGCGCGTGACTGAGTAAGATCGATTCGAGGAGCCAGAAGAACTATGCCGTTCGAGGTTGAGAATTTGCCCGCAGCCATTCGCGAGATCAAGCAGAAACTGCGGCGGGAACTGCCCAATTACAAATCGGTCTTTCAAGAAGTGGAAAGCGAGATGCGGCAGAAGATTGCGCAGATCGTCAAGGAACGGGAGGCGGGTGAAACAGTGATACCCGTTCTGCCCTATGCCGATATCGCGGCGGGAGCGGTGAGCGCGGAAGCGATTGCGAAGCTCAAAGACCGCGGCGCGTGCGTGATTCGCAATACTTTTCCAATGGAGCAGGCGCGCGCTTGGAATGACGAAATCGGCAGCTACGTTGACGAAAATGGTCTAACTGAAAAGCTGGCGCATGCCGCGGAAGACAAGTATTTCGGTACGCTGGCGGCGGCGAAACCGCAGATCTATGGAATCTATTGGTCGCGGCCCCAGGTGCAAGCGAGACAGGCGGAATCGCTCACGCGCGTCCGGCAATTTCTCAATCGATTGTGGCTGGCGGAGAGCGAAGGCCGGCGGCATTTCGACCCCGATCAAGTGCCGGCGTATGCCGACCGCATTCGGAGACGGCCGCCGGGGTCGAACTCGCTGGGGCTTTCGCCGCACGTGGACGGCGGATCGGTGGAGCGCTGGTTGGAGCCGAATTTCCGCAACGTGTACCGGCATGTGTTCTCGGGAAACTGGCGCGAGTATAGCGCGTTCGATGCGGCTTGGCGGCCTGACGCGCAGGAATTTCCTTCGCCCGCGGTGTGCTCGATGTTTCGAACTTTCCAAGGTTGGACGGCGCTCACACAGCAGGGTAAAGGTGATGGCACACTGCAACTGATTCCGATTGCCAACAGCATGGTTTACATGTTGCTGCGGGCGTTGCAGGATGATGTCCCGGAAGACGAGTTGTGCGGGGCTAAGCCGGGGCGCGCGCTTTCGGTGCAGCCAGAGTGGCATAGTGTTTTGCTGGATGGCTTGACATCAATTCCGCTGATGCAGCCAGGCGACGCGGTGTTTTGGCATTCGGATGTGGTGCATGCGGTGGAGAACGAGCACAAAGGTACGGGCTACAGCAATGTAATGTATATTGCGGCGACGGTTGGCTGCGAGAAGAACAGCGCGTATTCGGCTAAGCAAGCGCCGGCGTTTCTGGCGGGTAAGACGCCGCCCGATTTCGCGGCTGATGATTTTGAAGTGGATTTTCGAGGAAGGGCGACCGAGGCAGATTTGACAGAGTTAGGGCGGAGGCAGATGGGTCTTCCGCCGCTGAGACATGCTGGGAATACGGCGACGCCGGAGCTTCTTAAAGCGAACACTTAGGCCGCAAACATCCGCAAAAGGCGGCCCGGGTTTCTCAAGCCTCACTGAGCGATCTCGGCCGCTCTTCATGCAATTTCAAAATCAATTCACCAAACAGCGTATTAGCCCAGGCAAACCACGGACGCGTAAAGTGTTTCGCATCATCCTTCTGAAACGACTCATGCATGAAGCCCGTGCCGGCATCAGTATTTTTCAACCATGTAAGGCATTGCTTGATCTCGTCATCATTGGTGCTGGTGAGCGCTCTCATCATGATGGACATCGGCCAGATCATATCCAGGCCCTCGTGCGGCCCACCGATGCCTTCCGCGGCGGAGCCGGGAGAAAAAATAGGGATTTGCGTCGCTCCAAACGCGCGCGCGGGTCCGTTGATAAACCGGATCATTCACGGCGCAGCACTCCAAATATGGCAAACTCAGCAACCCGGGCGCATTGGCATCGTCCATGAATAGCTGGTTGCCGTAGCCATCCACTTCGTATGCCCAAACATCGTTGTTGATGCGCCCATATTTTTGAAGTGCTTCGGATACCTCTTGTGCGAGAGACTTGGAGTCGGTCGCAAGGTCTCGGTCATTCAGTACAGCATCTGCCAGTTCGGCTAGGTGGTTCAGCGATGTAACGGCGAACAGGTTCGCGGGGATGAAGAGCGGGAACAGGCAAGCGTCGTCGGAAGGGCGGAACATCGAATGGATCAAGCCGACCTTGCGCGTTGGATTGCCATATCCCTCGGTGAATTGTGTCTCGGTGGCCGTTTCTGATTTGCGCTGAAAGTGGTAAGGTCCGGGCGCGTTCTTGCGCTGTTGTTCGCGAAATGTGGAGACTACCCGGCGCATAGCGCTGCGAAACGTAGCGTCGAAAGGACGATCGTCGTTCGTCTTCTTCCAATAGCCATGCGCCAGCCGGATCGGATAACAAAGCGAATCAATTTCCCATTTCCGTTCGCCCACACCTGGTTTCATAGTGGTGTGATCCGTCACGGCCCACGACAAAGGCTTCGCTTGCGGGTCGGGCATGAACGCATTGGCGTACGGATCAATCAGAATGCACGCGCTCTGACGGCGAATCACGCCCTCAATCATTTGCCGCAACGGCTTGTCGTCTTTGCTGAACGCGAGGTAGGGCCACACTTGCGCGGAAGAATCGCGCATCCACATGGCGTCAATATCGCCCGTAATTACGAAAGTGTCCGGCTTGCCATCCGCCACGCGGAACTTGACTGTTGTGTCGAGCGTGTTGGGGAAACAGTTTTCGAACATCCACGCGAGCCGCGGGTCGGCGATGCGCGGCTTTACGTGGGCAATGGCGGCGTCAACCGATTCACTGACGAAGCGACGCTTGTCGCGAGGAGGCCGGTGCGTGGTTTCGTAAGCCGGAGCGGCGCGGAGCGACGAGTTAGTAACCGCGGCGGCGGTCGCAAGCCCTTTGAGAACTGTGCGGCGGGTGGGCTTACTGCGAAGTGTTTGTCCGGTCATACTTACTCATCAGGCGGGCTTATCAGGCGGGAACCGGATCAAGGGAATGCCTGACTTTTGATCCCACCATACCGAAATAAGCGATATACAGATAACACAGCAGAGGCAAAACAAACGCGTGATGAATGCCAACTTTATCGGCAATGATTCCTTGCATTTCAGGTATCACTGCGCCGCCAACAATGGCCGCAATCAGGAGGCCAGACCCCTTTCCGGTGAGCGGGCCTCAGCCGGTAACGGCTAGCGTGAAGATCGTCGGGAACATGATGGAGTTGAAAAGGCCCACAAGAAGGATGCTGCCAACGGCCAGTGAGCCGGTGGTCAACATGGAAATCGCCACCAGAACTAAGGCGCCTGAAGCGACGAGCGCAAGCAATGGTCCAGGCTTCACTTTCTGCAATAGCCAGGCACCCGCGAAGCGACCCACCATCATGGAACCCCAGTAGATGGTTACCAGTTTGCCGGCTGCCTGATCAGACATGTTCGCGATTTCAGGCTGGTGAGAGTATTTCACAAGAAGAGAGACGGATGGATACTTCCGCGCCCACATACACACAAAAATGCCGATGACGCCGAACAGGAGTTGACGGTGCTGCAGGACGCGTGCAATGCCGGTAGCGCTGCTGTCTTTCACCGTAACAACTATTTTTCTTCAGCGGGATTTTCGGGAAGCTTGAAAAACCGATGATGGTTGCCAGGAGGACAAGAGTGACGGCGATTCCCAGGGAGGGGAGTTTCACGGATGCGGCTTCGTGCGTCTGGTAAGCGTTCCGCATTTGGGGGCGAAAGTTTGCGCAGAGCGTCCATCGCCATGGGCGCGGCGCTAAGGATCACAAGACTGCCGAAGTAGGGGGCAATGGTGGCGCCGAGCGAGTTAAACGCCTGTGTTAAGTTGAGCCGGCTCGACGCGCCGG
>CAWJBS010000178.1:0-73514 GCA_963840845.1 Bryobacterales bacterium | reverse complement strand
CTCGTATCGCATTGGAACGCGCCCTCGCATTTTTTCAAGGCAAATTGCAGGAGTGAATTGTCATTCTTGTCGTTCTGCCCGTCGGTGAGCAAGACAGGCTTTTCTTTGAGAGCGTTGGGAGCGAAGCGGAACTGTTCGAGCGCCGCATCGAGCCATTTGGAAATGAAAGTGGCGCCGGAGGCTTTTACGTCCCTAATGCGGGTGATCGCCTTGATCTTGGCGTCTTGCGTGGCGAGAGCCAGCGGACAGACGGTGTGGGCTTCGGAATCTCCCAAGACAATGAAAAAGCCACAGTCTTCCGGCAGCAGGTGGATGAGTTGGATCATGGCACCCTTCGCGGAGACCAGCTTTTCGCCTTCCATCGAGCCGGAGGTGTCGCAAATGATGCCGAAGATGCGGCCTCCCTCGGAGGTGGAACGCGTTGGAGCGGTTGCCTCGCCCATGGCCGTAACTGTCATGATGGCGTGGACTTCATCCGCGCCTTTCTGTAGATACTGATTCTGAAAAACTTCGGCTTTGAAACTATCCACCATGGTGTTGATCCTCCGGGACGGGATACCGCAAAACCGCGGCAGTGATGTTGTCGTGTCCGCCTTTGGAGCGGGCGAATTCTACTAATGCGCGCGAAACCGCCAGGGCAGAAGCGCCCGGGGTGTTGAAGCTTGCGACAAGGGCCGACATTTCTTGGCAGTCCTGCGCATAGTTCCACAGTCCGTCGGAACAGAGCAGCAGAAGCCCTCCGCCTTTTAAATCCTGCTGAACGATTTCGGGTTCCAGATCGTCTGCTTCGGCGTCGGCACCGACCCAACGGGTGAGCGCGTGAGCGTTTGCCGATTTCTGAGCGTCGGCTCCCGCTTGTTGACCGGCGGGTGAGTTGAGCCAGGAGTGATCGCGAGTGACTTGATGGATACCGTCGCCGACAATCCAATACGCGCGACTGTCGCCGAGCCAACCTACGGTTAGCCGGTGATCACTGACAACGGCCGCCACGAGCGTGGTAGAGGGCGATTCGGAGTTCTTTCTGCCTAGTTCGGTGACTGAGCGGACTGCGCTTGCGATAGCAGAGCGAAGAAGAGCGTGAGGTTCGAAAGCCGGTTTCGCAAATCCTTCGTTGAATGCTTCCGAGCCTGCTTGAACGGCAATGGATGAAGCTTGGTCGGCATCGGGCGACATGGAGACACCGTCGCAAACAATCAAGGCGTACGATTGGCCTGACTGGGCGATGGCAAAGCGGTCTTCATTGCGGCTGTGACGCAAGCCGCGGTCGAGACGCCGGCGAAGTCGGGCGAGAGCTCAATTTCAATATGGTCTTCGGGAGGCCGCTTGAGACGCCGGCCACAGCCACCGCAGAAGCCATCTTCATCGATCTCGCTCAGCGGTGCGCCGCAGACGCACGTCTCGGCAGACTCAGCAGGCGTGGAGCCGCCCACGCGCGTGCCGCAGCCTTCGCAGAACAAGTTCTCTTCGGGATTTGTTGTTTTGCAATGCCTACATTGCATGAGTGTGCATGCACCTTTAAAAAAGAGTGAGCGGCCGGAGTTGATTGGCTTTTTCAACAAGACGGACGCGTTCGTCGCCATTGCTCATGCGCGCCAAGGCGCGGAGAGACCGCTCCAGATCGAAGCGGATATTCCTTTCGTCCAGCGCATTGCCCAGAATGCGCTTCCCCTGCGGCAAAGACTTGCTCCCGTTCTTAGAAGACTGCAGCCAGCGCAAAGCGCCGACGAGGACCTCCTGATGCAGCGTGTAACGGCTCGCGCCTTCCAACACTAAAGATTCACAAATGGTCGAGGCTGCTTCCAAATCAGTCAGTTCAGGCGCGGCAGGAGAGCGGAGGGCTTGGTTGACGTCTACCAGGATTCGGGTGACTTCTACCTTAGAGCGGACATAAATGGCCGACGCTTGCGGAATGCGTTCCAATGCCGCGACGGCATTCTTACGATCTCCCTTGGCACGCTGGCAGCGAGCCAACCCAAAGATGGCCGAAACGTAGTTGGTATCGGTACGCGAAACCAGGTCGTACATGTGGATCGCCAAATCTAGATTACCCGCCAATTCCGCAGCAAGACCGAGGGCGAGTTTGGGAGCGATTTCACCTGGGAGGTCAAAATAGACTTGATCAAAAAGCTTGGCTGCTTCCTGCGGCTTATTTTGAGCGAGCATCATAACGCCGCGATACCAGAGAACGCGCCAATCCCAGGCGTCTTCTTTCTCCACGCTGGCGAGGAGACTTTCGGCCTCGTTGAAATTAGTGATGCGGCCCAGAGCCCCAGCCATGCGTAGACGAATTTCACGCGATTGCGGATTGCGATTCAGGAGGACCAGCAAGGCGGCGGCCTTCTTTTCGGCGTTGGGAATGATCTCCGCATTCATGATTTCAGAGGCGAACTTGTCACTGGAATCAATGGCGGGAATCGGCAATAAAGCAGGGTCGGCGGCTACCGGCTGCAACTCACCGGCCATTTCAAAGCTCAGCAAATCTCCGCCAAAGAGAACGCTGGGTGCGGGCCGGGGCGTCTTCGTCTCTTTCGCCACGACCTCGCGCAGAACGCCCAACATCTGGTCGGCCATCTCTTCGGCCGACTCGAAGCGGTCGGCCGCTTTTTCAGCGGTGGATTTGAGTAACAGGCGGTAGAGCGATTCTTCGCGCGCGAAAAGGGCATCCTCTTGCGGGCTGGGCAAGGTGTAGCGGTGTTCTTTGGAGAAGCCGGAAATGGATGTGAGGAGAACGGCGAGAGTGCGGCCGATGGTGAACAGATCGGACTCGACTGTCGGCCCTTCACCAGCTTCGGGCGCGGTGTAACCGACAGTGCCATAGATATCTCCCGCCGAATCGTCAACGCGGCGCACACCTCCCAAATCGATCAACTTGACGTCGTCTTTTTCAAGCATCAAATTGTCGGGCTTGAAATCGCAGTAGACGAGACCTAACTGGTGCAGATAGGTAAAAGCAGGCAGGACGCGGTGAATGTAGGCCAAGGCTTCTGCAACGGGCAAGGGGCCGCGTTCCTGGCGAATCTGCTTAATCGTTTTGCCGCCGACATACTCCATGACAATGTAGCCTTCGGCTCCTTGTTGCACGAAGTTGTAAATGCCAACGATATTGGGATGTTTGACGGCGGCGAGAAACTTGCGCTCGGCTACGGCGGCGGTGGCGCTGGACTCATCGTGAACGTTTAACAAGCCCTTCAGAACAACATAACGAGAGAGGACGTTATCAAACGCCAGATAGATCCAGCCCAAGCCGCCATAGGCGAGCGCGCCTTTGACTTCGTACTGGCCGGCGATCATGTCTCCCGGTTGCAGAGTGGGAACGAAAGAATAGCGCTGGCCACATTTGCCGCAAAAGCCGGTCTCGCGTTTGAGCGGATTATTGCAACCGGCACAGAAGCGCTTATTTTCCGGCACCTGCGGATTGAGCAGGATGGCCTTTTCAGGGTCGGTGGTGGGGAGGTCTGGGAGGGTGATGAGCCCGGCGCCCAATTGACGGCGAGTGGAACTGCGCGTGGAGTGGTGAGAACGGCGCGAACCGGTGGCGGCCCGGCTGCGCGGAGAAGACCCGGTACCGGTTGTGATGGCAGAGACGGAACTGGAACCGCCGCCGGAAATAGCACTGCCGCGGGAAGCACTGGTGCCGATCTGGCCGGTGGCCGCGCGCTTCGCAGCGGCGTGGCCGCAGGAGTCGCAATAGCCATCGTCGATGGTGCCGGAGCAGCCCGGCTGCAAGCAACGTTCGGTACTCATTGGGAGATCCTCATGGGGTCAGGGTTCGCAACACTCGTTCGTAATCGGCGACTGCGGCAGACGCTCTCTCGATGGGTGTTGGTCTGTTGAATAAGAGTTCGGTGGCCTCTGCCGCGATACGAGTCAAATCCGGATGCTCAGCCGACCCGCGGGCGCGCGCTTTTGCTTTCAGTGCTTCCAGCCTCCCGCGCAATTCGTTTCTTTCGTTAACGGGAGATTGATTTGCCAGGAGGGCTGCACGTTCCTGAGATACGCATTCGGCTATGCTTTTGTTCCACTTTTCTAAGCCGACTTGGATTGGATCTAGCATTCCGTCGTGAAACTTTTCCTCCAGCCGTTCGAGCCACTGGCGTAGCGTTTCGAGCGCTTGATCTGACGGCGGGACAACGGGTTCGGTAGGGCAGGTTACTTTCGCACGCCGGTCTTCCCAAGCCACAAGACTCTCTTTATGAAGATCTGCTAATTGATTCAGGAGTTTACGCGCGTTTCGTAAACCGTTATCGACGCGATCGTGCTGGGTTCGGAGGCGGTTCAGAGCGGCGCGCGCCTGGTTGAGTGCGGGTGCGACCGATGAGTCGAATTCGTTAGAGCAGGCGAGAGGGTCGGTCTCTATTTGCGCGCGGATGGTTTCGAGAGATTTTTCGGCGTTGGCCAAAGCAGGGAAGCTGATCTTCCAGCGGTCGGCGTCGGCACGAAGGTTGGCGAGTTCCGTGAGCGATTGATCGAGCGACATGCCTAAACGTTCCCAGGCTGCGTTGACGGCGAGGACGATATCGCGGGCGGCGGTAAAACTGCGAGCCATGGCGCCCATGAGTTCGGCGGGTGTGACGGCTTGGACGGTATCAACGGCGGTAGCGAGTGTGCGCTTTTCGATAGGGATGGGCTCGGCTGGGAGTTTAACGCTCTTGCCGCGCAGTAATTCTTCGATCTCACGAAGTTTACTGTCCGAAGCAAAAATAGGTGAGAGGCGTTGGCGAAGATCGGCGGCGCGATTGATGGTGCTTTGTAAATCGTCAAAGATGCCGAAGAGTTTGGCGACACCATCGAGCGCGGGGTAGACGCGGGTAGCGGTGATACCGGTGAGATTGGCTTTGGGAACTCCATTGCTGCCGGAGAGCCGCTGATAGGTGGGCAGCGAGTAGAGATCCATCAAGTTCTGGGCTGCCGCAGCGAGACTTTTCTTCCAGAGCGCTAGATCGGAATCGATCTCATCGAGAGTCATGGCGTGCTCCCTCCCAAGTCTTTAAAGGTGGGAGGAATGAAGGATGGGTCACTCGCTTCGGCGATAGCGATGCGCATTTGAAAGGCGAGAATATCGCGCGAAACGGGAGGGCGATAGCCTTGCAAACAGGATTGAACCGCCTCCACGGCGCTTTTCTTTTCGGTGCGGAAGGCGCGGTAGGCTTTAACTGCGAGGGCTTCGGCGGCGCCGGGAGTGAGCCAGTCTGGGAGCGATTTCTCAAGGGCGGGGAAGTCGTTATCCTGCAATTGAAGGCCGCGCTGACTGGCAAGAAAGCGGAGCATGGCAAAGCTTTCCTTAGCGTCGGCACTGGGGAAGAGTGGAATTTTTACGTCGATGCGGCCGGGGCGTTTCAGATCGACCTCGATGAGATCGGGACGGCTGGAGGCGAGTACCCAGAGGATGCGGCCGCGATTGACGGGGTCGCTCATTTCTTCGGCCATCATGGAATAGACGCGGCCCGACACGCCGGAATCGCCGCCGGATTCGCGTTTGCCGAGCATTTGATCGGCTTCGTCGATGAAGACATAGCAGCGGCCGAGCGCGCGCAAGAGCCGGAAAATGCGTTCGAGATTGCTTTCGGTGCTGCCGACCCAACGGTCGCGAAAATTCTTCAGCTTGACCATGGGGACAGCGGCTTCGCCGGCGAGACACTGGACGAGGAAGCTTTTGCCGGTGCCGACGGGGCCGCTGAGCAAGTAACCTTTGGGCAAAGCGTTGATGTCGCCGCTGTTCCACAAGGCGATATCCTGGCGCAGCCAATTCTTGACAGACTCGTGGCCTTGGACGGCATCGAGAGTGGCGCGGCTCTGCACGAATTCAACTAAGCCTTGCGACTCGGCTTGAATGATTTGCTTTTTGACTTCGGCGAGGTCGGCGCTGGATGGCGCTTTGCGCGCGTGTTCGAGCTCCTTCACCAAACTTTCGGCGGCGTTGACGGTGGCGCCGATTAAGGCTCCGGCCAGTTCATTCTTGCGCTGGCCGTTTTGGCCGAGAGCGAAAGGGAAGCGCGGCGCCATGGCTTCGAGTGCTTCGACCATTTCAACATCGGACGGTAGCGGAATAGGGATTCGTTGCGCGCGCGGGTTGCGTGAGAGGAGCGGGTGAATATCGTTGAGGTTTTCGGAAAGCAGAAAGGTGGCGAGCGGATGGCCGGTGAGGAGGTTGTCCATGGACCAATCGCGGATGAGGGTGAGCATGGCGCCGAGTTCGTGATCGCTGGCGCCGCCGGTGGCCGGTGCGATGAGTTCGGTGTTCTTGACGAGGCAGGCGACCTGGACGGTTTGCCTTTGCAGGCGGGAAAGGTTGCCGCAATAACGGAAATATTGAGTAAGCGATTCGATGGCGGGTAGAGGTTGTTTGGCTAGCTGACGTTCTTTCAAGGCGGGCCAAGAGGAGAAAATTTCGCCACCCTTTTCGACGCGAATGCCGTTGCCGAGATCGTAGCTCAGAACCACGTCGAAGCGCGGGAGCAAGACGGCCATGAGGAATTCGGTAAAGCTGGAGAGGCGCGCGGGGGTGCCGGGAATGGTCAGGCGATCCTGAATATTCCCGAAAACGAGGAACTGGTTGTAAGCGCCGCTTTCGTAAAGATCAACTAAGCGGCTCGCCCAAGCTGGTAAGGCCATGATCGGCTCGCGGGGGATTTATTCTTTCACGGGCGTTGGGCCGCTGGAGACCGGGCCCATACTTTTGGGAGTTTGCACCGCTTGGGGCAAAGCGGGAGTTGGTTCGAGGGCGATACCTTCGCGGGCGGCAAAATCGGCTAAGGCTTGGTCGGCGAGAGCTTGCTGTTCGGCTTCCTTCACTAAGACGCCGCTGGAATCAAGACTATCGTGGGCGACGCGCACGCGGCCGGCAGCCTTGGATTTCTCTTCATGCACCATGGTTTGCAGACGATCAAGCGTGTCGCCCGATCCGCCGATGCTGGTAATCATGCCGGATGCGGTTTCGGTAAGGGCGGCGAGCGCTTTCTTGGTTTTGAGATCGCTGATGTCGGCTTTGATGGATTCGATTTTTTGTTTGGCGGCGGCGACGGAGACATCGCGGGCTTTGACTAAGTCGCGATAAGTGGTTTCAGCTTGTTCGAGTTGCTTGCGATTTTCGGTTAGTTCGGACTCGATGCTTTGCAAACGAAGGGCATATTGGCCGGCGGCGGCGCGGTTGCCGACGCGCAGATTGGCAGACGTCTTGGCGCGCACGTCGTTCTGTTCGGCTTCCAGTTTACGGACTTGGGCCATAAGCCGTTCACAAAGGGCCGCGTGCGAAATGAGCCCTTGATTGTAACTGGCTAGCTGCTTGCGGAGATTCTCGCTTTCGACTTCGAGAAGGGCCTCTGGGTTGGCGCGCTCTGCCGAAGATACGGCTTGCCCAAAAAGTCCCCTGAACAAATTGGCGATTCGCTTAAACATGTGTCGTCGGTCCTTGCTCCGAGAGCTACTTCAGGCATTATTGCAGAAGGGACGGAGAAGGGCAGCGGCGGCAAGGCGAGGAAGGGCGCGGCTTAGGCGGCGAGAGTATCGTGGACGCGGCTGATTTCGCGGATGAGATCGTCCATGCGGATGGGCTTGGTGACGAAACCATCCATGCCGACGGCCAAACAAGCATCGCGGTCGCCAGACATGGCGTGGGCGGTGAGGGCGATGATGGGGATGTGCTGTCCGCGTCCCTGGGCGCGCTCTTTTTGACGAATGGCGGCGGCGGCTTCGAGACCATCCATTTCCGCCATCTGTACGTCCATAAGGATTAAATCGAAAGTCTCTTTTTCCCAGGTAGCGAGAGCTTCGCGGCCATTGTCCGCGATGGTGACGCGATGGCCGTGCTTCTGGAGCATGCGAGAGGCTACCTTTTGATTCACGAGGTTATCTTCGGCGAGGAGAATGTGGAGCGGCTGTGCGTCGCTAACGATGTGTTGAGCGAGGGGACCGTGAGAGTGGTGCGGCTGAGCGTAGTTTCCAATAGCCTGTTGAATGGCTGCCACGACTTGGGAATGGGAAACGGGCTTGGTGACGGCGGGCAGATGAAACTCCCGGCAGCGAACTGCGTCTTGCGGCCGGCCTGGTGAATTCAACATCACCACAGGCATGGCTGCCCAAAGGGAATCTAGCTTCATCTGCTTGACGAGATTGAAGCCATCCGTGCCGGGCATGTGGCAATCAATCAAAACCAGCGAGAACGGATGATTCTGCATTTGCGCTAGAGCTTCGTTGCAATCGGCGGCGAGACTGGGCTGCATTCCTTCTTTGAGCAGCATGGCGGCCAAGATACGCCGGTTGGTGGCGTTATCGTCGACAACGAGCACGGGCAAGCCAGTTGGTTCTATTGAAGGAGAGGGCGCGACTGCTCCTTCGATGACGGGCGCTTGAATGGTGAAGTGGAACTGGCTGCCCACTCCGACTTGGCTTTCGACCCAAATGCGACCGCCCATCAACTCGACAAGGCGCGTGCAGATAGTGAGACCCAATCCGGTGCCGCCAAACTTGCGAGTGGTGGCTGCGTCGGCTTGTGTAAAGGCTTCGAAGACGTTTTTTTGCCTTTCGAGCGGGATGCCGATGCCAGTGTCGCGAACGGTGAAGCGGAGATTGGCGCGCCCGTGGTCGATAGACTCCAGCTTGACGGCCAATTCAATCTCGCCTTGAGTCGTGAATTTGATGGCGTTACCGATTAAATTGACGAGGATTTGGCCCAAACGGATGGAATCGACGGAGATCTCCGCGGGCACGTCGGGGCTGATGTCGCAAGCTAGTTCGAGATCTTTCAAGTCGGCGCGCAGGGCCAGCGGTTTGAGGATTCTGGGTAATCCGTCATGCAAGCGGAAGGCCGCGGCGTCGAGTTCCATCTTGCCGGCTTCAATCTTCGAGAAATCAAGAATATCGTTGACGATACATAGCAGCGAATCGGCCGATGTTTTGGCGGTTTCCAAAAGTTCACGCTGCTCGGCGGTGAGATCGGTTTGCAGGGCGAGTTCCGTCATGCCGAGTACGCCGTTCATAGGCGTGCGGATTTCGTGGCTCATGTTGGCGACGAAATCGCTTTTTGCGCGATTGGCGGATTCGGCCAGTTCCTTCAGGCGCGAGGCATCCTGCAACTGATTGCGGATCACTTCCGTCTGTTGCCGAACGCGGTGACGCA
This sequence comes from Bryobacterales bacterium, assembly GCA_963840845.1. Classification (GTDB taxonomy): domain Bacteria; phylum Acidobacteriota; class Terriglobia; order Bryobacterales; family Bryobacteraceae; genus Bog-105. The sequence goes on along the minus strand of CAWJBS010000178.1, from coordinate 64,399 downwards.
GGAGTACGCTCCAAATGAGGATACCTAAGGTGAGAACGAATACGGCGGCGAGGACGCCCAGTGTGTGGAGCGCGTTCCACCAGGACGGCTTAGCCAGGATGACGACATCTTGCGGGTTACGCAGGAGGATTTGAAAAGAGGATGGCACCGAAAAGCCTACGCCGGAGACTGTGAGATCGTGATTCGCCTTCACCGAACAAATTCCTCTGATTCGGAGAGTGGAACCATCTTCCAGGTATGGGTCAAACCCGCCGGCACCAGCCGGAAGCACCACCGGGAAAACGAACTTTCCAGAAGACAAGAACAAGGCGGGGTCGGCAGAGGCTTGATTTCGACCCAAAAGCTTGCCTTCTATTTCCACCAGTTGCGCGTCGTGCTGGCCGCGGAGGGCTTGGTCTGCCGTGATGAATTGAGTCGTTTCGCCCTGCAATACGCTGGTGGACTTGAATACAGAATCCGTGAGAATTGGCTTGAAGTCGCTCGTGGCGGGGAAGCCGAGTAAATCGACGATCTGGCCCATTGAGACCGGGGTGCTTTGCGTAGTTTGCGCGCAGAGACCTTGCGTATCGTCTTGAATGCAGATGGATCGCCCAGGCCAAAACAGTGTGACCCGTCCGCGTATGTGGGCGCGGTGCCTGAAGGCGACATCGGGCTCAAATCGCATCAAAGCATTGATCGGTTGGGCCGTGGAATGGAAAGGGTCCGCGTCGGATGGTTCTTCGACGCGAATCGTTTCTCGCCCAGGGAAGAGAATGTGGGTGCCGGTCATCTGCTTCATGCTGTTGAAGACCGGGCCATCGTTACCGCGCAAGCGAATTTTGGCATCCACTAAATCGTCATAGTTGGCAGCGTTTGCCTTGGGCGTGAGAGTGGAGACGAGCCCATCGCTGGTGGCGATATCTAAGATGACATTAGTTTTGGTTTTGCGCGCGGTGCGGACGACGCCTTCCACTTCCACCCACTGGCCGTCTTCGACGCCAGTTAAAAGACGCGACAGGCTGACCAAAGGCGCGCTATCGGGGAGGTGAGATTTACCGATGACTTCAACCTCGTTCCCAGTCACGATCGGAGCGAAATCGCCAGCGGCGCTTACGCCTGTGATATCAACTAGATCTCCGGTGTGGATTTGGGCGGTTAGCTGTTTTCCTGTCGCAATAAAGATGCCTCCGGTGGCATCGTGAACAAAAAATGCGGGACGTCTGGGGTCTATATAAGAATCGAAATACGTGACTGTAGCCCGCAGATGGACCGGGTATCGTCTGGCGGCCTCCGTTAGGTTTAGGCTGTGAGCTTGGTGCGCCGTTGTTAAGGTGGGCAAATGAGCGGGAGATTCGGCCGTTGATAGTAGCGCGAAGGCCGATGCCACCAGGCACATAGTGCTGGCAGACTTTCCGAGGTTGCGGAAACTCAGAGATGGTGGCCAGTTTGTCTTCCCGAACATAGAAACGCGGGGCCTCGCGAGACCCTGAAAGATTCATCGGTAAGAGAAGCATTGATCTTTACGCTTTGTGACGGGGAGATAAGGACAACGGTGTACGGCCGCCCTACCTGTCGTTTAATCCACCGTCTACGGCCAGGATTTGACCGGTAATAAATGTAGGCGCGGTGAGGAAGAAGTGAACGGCATCGGCGATCTCTTGCGGTTTGCCGGCGCGCTGCATCGGTGTGGCGTCAATCATGGCCTGCACGCGCGCATCAACGTCATGATCAAACGGAATCACGCCGGGCGCCACGGAATTGACCGTAATCTGAGGAGCGAAGGCTTTCGAGAGCGCTTTGGTGAGCATGATGACGCCGGCTTTCGAAGCGCAGTAATGAGCATGTTCGGCCCACGGGCGAATGCCCCCCAGGGAACTAATGTTGACAATGCGCCCGGCACCGCGCGGCAACATCTGCTTGGCGGCTTGCTGGCAGCAGAAGAATGTGGCCTTGAGATTGACCTCGTGAATGAAATCCCAATCGGCTTCGGTGATGTCGAGCGGGTTGAAGCGAGTGAAGCGTGCGGCGTTGTTGACCAGGCAATCGAGCGGGCCGAAGGATTTTTCGACGTCGCTAAAAAGGTGAATGATTTCGGGGACTTTTGTTAGGTCTGCCTGAAACAGCGGGGCATTCCCGCAGGCTTTAGAAACTTCTTCGGCAGCGGCGCGCGAACCGTTGTAGTGAATGGCAACCTGAAAACCGCGCTGAGAAAGCTCGATGGCGATGACGCGGCCAATGCGTTTGGCGGCACCGGTGACGAGGACGCGCGGCTTGCTATTGAGCGGAGAAATCACGGATAGCCTGCAAGGTGTGCTCTATGTCCGACGATGAATCAGCGGCGGAAACGAAAAGCGCTTCATACTGCGAGGGCGGGAAGTACACGTTGCGCTCGAGTAGATGGTGAAAGAACTTACCGAAGACGGCGGTGTCGGAGCGGCGCGCGTCGTCGGCGTTACTGACGGGGCCGGCCTGAAAGAAGAAAGTGGCCATGGAGCCGACGCGATTGACGATCGTGCCTTTGGGCGGGTTCGCGGTGAGGGCGGCGGTGCGCTGCTCGAGAATGTCGTACGTTTCCGGGTGATCTTCAATGTGCTTGAGCATGGCGATGCCCGCGCTGACAGCGAGTGGATTGCCGGAGAGCGTGCCTGCCTGATAAACCGGACCAGCGGGCGCAACCTTGTTCATGATGTCGGCACGGCCGCCATAGGCCGCGATGGGCAGACCGCCACCGATGATTTTGCCAAGTGTGGTGAGGTCGGGCTTGATGTTGAAGAGTTGCTGCGCGCCGCCACGCGCGAGGCGGAAGCCGGTCATCACTTCGTCGAAAATCAAGAGCGCGCCGTATTGCTGGGTGATGCGGCGGAGACCTGCTAAGAAGCCGGGCGCCGGCGGGATGCAACCCATGTTGCCGACGACGGGTTCAATAATGACGGATGCGATTGAATCGCCGCGCTGCTTGAACACTGTTTCGACGGCATCGAGATCGTTCAAGGGCAGAGCGATGGTGGTGTCGGAGAAGGCCTTCGGAACGCCGACTGAATCCGGCAGACTTAACGTGGCGACACCGGAGCCTGCTTTGACGAGCAGCGAATCTACATGGCCGTGATAGCAGCCGTCGAATTTGATAGTGAGATCTCGTCCAGTGAAACCGCGCGCCAGGCGAATGGCGCTCATGCAGGCTTCGGTGCCGGAGTTGACGAGGCGCACCATTTCGATGGAGGGCACGGCATCAATAATCAGTTGCGCTAGTTCCACTTCGCGGCCGGTGGGCGCACCGAAACTGGTGCCGAGTTCAAGAACGGCGCTAAGGGCGTCGATGACTGGCTTGGGACGATGGCCGAAGAGCAGAGGTCCCCAAGAGGAGATGTAATCGATGTATTCGTTGTTATCGACGTCGAAGAAGTGAGCTCCTTCGCCGCGCAATATGAAGCGGGGAGTGCCGCCCACGCCGCGAAAGGCGCGCACGGGGGAATTAACGCCACCCGGGATCACTTCCTTAGCTCGGGCGAAGAGGGCTTCAGACTGCGCGGTGTTCATGGGCAAAACTATACTCGAGTCTCACCTAAGATTATCTTTCGGAACAGGAAGCTCATGAAGATTTCGTGCAGCGTGGTGTTTACGTTGCGCAGGAGGCGGGTTTTCAGTTCCAGATAAGGCTGGGTGCCGGCGAAGAGATCTTGAATGATCTCGCAAAATTTGGGGCTGCGACGCATGAAGTCGATCATGCGGCTGGGTACAGCGCCGAAACAGATCGCGCCGCAAAAGAGGCGCTTGGCGAGGCAGGAGCCATAAGTCAAATCGAGGCCGAAATCGCGCGTGATGATTTGCCGATAAGCGTCAGCATTCTTGCTTGGGTCCAAATCGTTGAGCAGCACTTGGCTGGCGAGATCGCCGGAACGGATGGCGTAATAAAGGCCTTCGCCGGTGATGGGATCAACTAAACCGCCGGCATCGCCAACGGCAATCCAACCATCGCCGGAAAGCCGGTTGTTGCGCCAGCCGCGCGATTCGAGGGCGGGCAGCATGTGGCCGTAGAATTTAGCTTCCTGGCGAGAAATGCCCTTTTCGTCCATGTAGCGTTCCAGACGGGCGCGCAAACACTGGGCCGATTCGCCTTTGCCGCAGATGCCAACGGACAAATGGCCGGCGCGCGGGAAGACCCAGATGTAGCCTTCCAGGTTGGGAAGAAATTGAATGTCGATATGTTCCTGATCGGAGGGAACCCAGTAGCCGAGGGCGTACATGGTGTCTTCGGCGGTGTATTGAGTGCCGACGCCGCGCAGCGGATTGCGGGCGCCGGTGGCGACAACGCAATAATCGGCATCGATGGTGCCGGAGCGGGTGCGAATGCGCCAGTTGTTGGAGCCGCGGTCTAAGCCCAGTACCCGTTCCTTCTCAATTTCGGCGCCCGCCGCTTCGGCACGATTGAGCAACATGCCGTTCAGGTCGATGCGCGAATAGATCAGCAGGGGCCGCGTGAGCTGCATTTTGAAGGCGCCGGATTTAGGGGCGGCCAGCATGGTGTCGGTCACAACTTTTTTGGGCGTGTTGTTTTCGAGAAGGTAAGGATACTGCGAATAAGCTTTGTAGGTGATGCCGCCGCCGCAGGGTTTTTCCCACGCGAGTTTTTCATCCAGGATGATGGTTCTGAGTCCTGCGCGAGCGAGACGTTCAGCAGCAGTGGCGCCAGCCGGGCCGCCTCCAAGAACAGCAACAGTCTTCATTGAGTTGGTGGCGCAGCGGTATGAGGGTTCGCCGGGCTAGCTCCCTGATCTAAGGATGGATGTCCCGCAGGCAGATTTTGACCAGAGCCACTTTGCATCGGATTCGACATGGAATGTCCAGCGGAATCGCCCACCTTGGTCACCACCCATTTGCCGTCGTGCGCTTCAAGCGTGTATTTCATGGTCATGCCGTTGGTTAGATTCGGATCACCTTTGGGATGAAACGAAACGGTGGCATAGGCCAGATTATTTTCGAATCGGAGATCGGTGGTCGTTGACGTCATGCTTTTGACGTCGAGACCAGAGTGATTTTGCAGGCGATCTATGATGGCGGCCTGCACTTTTTCTTTCGTTTTCAGATCGTTACCGCAGCGGTCAGAAAAAGAAGAGAAGCGAGGCAAATTAAGAGAAGCCGGGACACCATCCGATTATAACCACCCTGCGCCGTTGGAATGGCATCAATAAGGTTTAATCATCTATGGACTCAAGCAATACGCAGCAGCAAAGTTTTCTCGCGTTGTTTCACAGCGATCATCGGTATAAATTCCTGGATGCGTTCATCACGCTCTTTGTGGTGGTGCTGGTGATTACCAACGTGATCGCGCCCAAGTTCTTTGTGCTGCCCCTGTTCGGCTTGAGTTTGCGCGTGAGTGTGGCGCAGTTGTTGTTTCCTATTACCTATGTGTTTGGGGATATTTTCACCGAGGTTTACGGCTATTCGGCATCGCGGCGCGCCATTTGGTATGGCTTTTTCGCGCTCACGCTTTTTGCGGCGTTGAGTTCCATGGCTGTGGCCATTAAGCCAGCGCCCGAATATACCCAGCAGCCGGCGTTTGAAGCCATTTTCGGGCAGGTGCCGCGCATTGTGGCGGGCAGCATGCTGGCTTATTGGTGTGGCGAATTTGCCAATTCATTTACGCTGGCGCGGATGAAAATTTTTACCAGCGGCAAGCATTTGTGGACGCGTACGGTGGGCTCAACAGTGGTGGGGCAAGCGGTAGACACGACAATCGTGATTTTCTTCATCTTCTATGACAAGCCGATGAGCGTGATTTTCAATTTGATTTTTTCGGGCTACCTGTTTAAGGTGGCTTGGGAGATCCTGATGACTCCAGTGACGTATCGAATCGTCGGCTTTTTGAAGCACACGGAAGGCGTGGATTACTTCGATTACGGGACGAACTTCAGTCCGTTTTCGACGCGAAGTGCGGTCGAGGACGCGCCGGCTTTGGCTGCGAACGAGAAGGGGTGAGGACCGTTTACGGCAGTAACGCCGAGACGTTCATTGGTCGCCCCTCAACCTCGACGGCTTCGTTTTCTGCGTAGCCTTGAATGCTGGCGTAGTGGTCTTTCGCTGAATCCAGCGCGCGATGCACAACTACTTGGCGCCGGTTCAAATCCAAAACCCAATATTCGCGAACGCCGGCGCGGGCGTACAGATCGCGCTTAGTTGTCAGGTCCGGCTGAAGCGTGGTATCGGCCACTTCCACAATAAGGGCTACCTCTTCACCGTTCGGGTGCCGCCGTCGATAATCGGCTTTGGGCTCTACAAGGACGACAACGTCTGGCTCCAGTTGATTGCGGTCCCGATCTGCCGGCCCGGCTTCGATGGGTAACTGGATACGAACCCTGGCCGAACCCAGGAGTCTGACCAAAATCTCCATACATAGTTGGATGGCGCTGGCGTGCGACGGGTTTTGCCCGGTCTTATCAATTAGGTCTCCATTGATAAGCTCAAATCGCTGGTCAGCGAACAGTCCGGCAGCCAGCATAGATTCGACCTCAGTACGCGTGAAACGCTTGCGTGGCAGTGGCGGGCCAATGGGCTGGCCTCGATCATCGCGACTGGCATAACTCTGTTATCGGATCATCCAGGACCGAAGCCCACCCCGTACAAACCACAACCTTGTTAAAATAAGGGCGCATGGCAGACCGCGAAAATGTTCTCAAATTGCTCGACATCCTGATCTGTCCGGTCTGCAAGGGGAAGCTCGCGCTGAAAGACGACCAAAGCGGCATTAAATGCCAGGAATGCAAGCGCGTTTACCCTATCCGCGACGATCTGCCGATCATGCTGCGCGATCAGTCCGTCGTTGAGGCCTAAATCATATGACGTTGTTGGACCAATTGCCGCAACAGGCGCGCGTCGCGGTGATCCGCTTGCGCAGCTTAGGTGATTGCGTTCTGACCACGCCCGCCTTGGCTATGCTGAAAGCCACCAGGCCTGATTTAGCGATCGGCGTCGCTGTGGAGGAGCGGTTTCGTGCCGTGTATGAAGGCAATCCAGGGGTCAGCGAAATTCTGGCGGCCAGTTGGTCGGCCATTCGGCATTGGAAACCGGAACTTTGCGTCAATTTGCACGGCGGCACGCGCAGCCAGTGGATGACGCTGCTTTCGGGCGCCAAGTGGCGCGCCGGGTTCGCGAACCATAACACCACGCTCGCCTACAACATCAAGATTCCCCGCGCTCAAAAAGTGCTGGGCGTGCAGCGAACGGTCCACACGGCGGAGCATATGGCCTCGGCTTTTATTGCCTTGGGTGTGCCGCTGCAAGATGTGCCGCGCGCGCAGTTGTTCGCCGAAGAACCGCCGGTCACAGGGCGTTATGCCGTCATCCATCCATTCGCTTCATCACCCGATAAGCAATGGCGTGCCGAGCGTTTTTGCGAAGTGGCCCGCTATCTCGATTTGTGGAACATCAAGCCGGTTTTTCTGGCGCACCGCACGATGACGTTACCCATTCAAAGCGCATCAAACCGTACGCAGGCTCACTTCACAGCGGCGAAAGCGCTGCTCTCCAAGGCTACGGTTTTCGTGGGGAACGATAGCGGTCCCGCTCATATGGCTGCGGCGTTTGGGGTGCCGAGCGTTGTTTTATTCGGGCCTTCGAACCACGCCATCTGGGGTCCATGGCAGACGGAGTCCGAAATCGTGGTTGCGCCTGATGGCCTGAAAGAAGTGACCGTATCGCGGGTGATTGCCGCTCTGGAACGTTTGCGTATGTTTGAAGAGGCGCACGCTTGAACGAATTATTCCGCCTTTTGCGGTACGCCCGGAATTACATCCCCGCGTTGCTCGCGTCCGTTGTTTTCATGGCCATTGTTGGGCTTTCGCAGGGTTTGCTGGTTAGGCTCATCCCGTTGGTGTTTGAGCGCGTGCTGAACCCTGCCGCTGCCGATACGCCTGCGGTCCTCTTTGAATACCCGCCGCAAGATCATGCCTCAAGCAGCCCGCATCTGCCCATTCATCACAAGATTTACATCACCTTGAACGACGTGATGCCCAGCGCCATCCACAACATTTGGACCATGGTGGCGGTGGGTATTTTCCTGTGCTTTTTAGCCAAGGGCGTTTGCGACTACCTGGGCAACTACCTCATCAATTGGACCGGTACCAGCGCCATCATGGACCTGCGCCAGGAGGTGTTTGACCGTGTTCTGCATCAGGACGCGCAGTTCTTTGAGAACAACGAAAGCGGCCGCATTATGTCGGCCATCATGCTTGATATTGACCGCATCCAGGTCTCCGTTTCCACCATGCTGGCGGATTGGCTGCGCCAAATTTTCACGGCCGTTTTTCTGCTATTGAGCATGATCTCGCTGAACTGGAAGCTATCGCTTATCAGCTTGCTGGTTTTCCCTGTTGTCGCGGTTTTGACTATGGGGCTGGGCCGCCGCATCAGGCGCACCACTCGCCATGCGCAAGATATGGCTGCGGGTCTGACCCAGATTCTGCAGGAGACCATTACCGGCCACCAGGTTGTTAAGAGCTTTGGCGCGGAAGATTTCGAATCAAAACGCTTCCGTTTGGCGGCGCAGCGCTTGCGTGCCGGCAACCTGCGGTACGTCGCGCATCAGGCGCTCGCCTCTCCTGTCATCGAAATTTTCGGCGCGTTGACCTTCATCCTGCTTCTCACTTTCGCCCGCGTGCAAGCCAAGAATTCCATGATGACCGCCGGCGATTTCACCGGCTTTGTGCTCGCTTTGGTCATGCTTTATGAACCAATCAAGCGCCTCACCAATATCCACAACATCTTCCAGCAGGGTCTGGGCGCGGCGGGGACCGTCTTCCGCTATCTAGATACGCAACCCGATGTCATTGACCGCCCCACCGCCATTAAGATGCCGAAGTTCGAAAAGAGCATCAAATTCGAAAAAGCTCATTTTTGCTATCCGGGCGCACCCGACCGCGCGGTTCTGAACGCCGTCGATCTTGAAGTGAAGATGGGCGAAATGGTTGCCTTGGTTGGTTCGAGCGGAGCGGGCAAAACAACCCTCGCCAACCTAGTGCCGCGCTTTTACGATCTCACCAGCGGTAGTGTGCAAATCGACGGCCGCGACGTGCGCGACCTCAAACTCAGCAGCCTGCGCGAAAAAATCAGCATTGTTGCGCAAGAAACTTTTCTGTTCAACGACACTGTCTTCGACAACATCGCCTACGGTAAGCCCAACGCCAGACGGGAAGAAGTGATCGCCGCTGCCAAATCCGCCTTGGCCGACGAGTTTATTGAGCGCCTGCCCGAGGGTTACAAGACCATGATTGGCGAACGCGGCGTCAAACTCAGTGGCGGTCAGCGGCAGCGTTTAGCCATCGCTCGCGCTCTCCTCAAAGACGCGCCTATCCTGATTCTTGATGAAGCAACCTCGCATCTGGACAGCGAATCGGAGCGCCTTGTTCAACAGGCTTTAACTGTGCTGATGCAGAAGCGCACCGTGTTGGTGATCGCTCACCGGCTGTCCACCATTCGGCAAGCGAATAAGATTGTAGTGTTAGATGGCGGCAACATTGCCGAAACTGGAACCCATGATGAATTACTGGCAGCCAAAGGGCTGTACGCACGGCTGCATGATTTGCAGCATGCAGATTCGGGCGTTATAGCCGGATGAGCAATCAAACGAACGGGGGCGCGGCCGTGCGCAGCATGACCGGGTTTGCGCAGGTGCGACGCCAAACTGATTCAGGTGAATTATCCGTCAGTTTGCGCAGCGTCAATCATCGCGGACTGGATCTTCATTTCCACCTGAGCACGGAATTTCTGCAATTTGAAAGCCCCATGCGCACCATGCTGAAAGAGCGCATCGGCCGGGGCCATGTTGAAATCCGCACTTCCTTTGTACGCTCTGTGAGCGCGAATTCCATCGGCTTCAACAGTGAAGTGTTGAAAGGCTATCTGGCGGCTTTCCGCTTGGCCGCCACCGATTTGCATTTGGACAGTAAGCCCGATCTGAACGTGCTTCTCACCATGCCGGGCGTGACCGGCAATGGCAGCGGCGAGGCCAAGCCTTTAGAGGCGAATTTCCAACCCTTGCTGCTGGATACTTTAAGCGAGTGCATCAACAACTTAAACGCCGTGCGCGAGCGCGAAGGCAATGAACTCCGCAAGGCTCTGCTGGCCGAACTGGCGCAAGTGGAACAGGCCCGCCAGGAGATTGCCGTTCTGCGCCAGCAAGCCGCCCCATATATGCTCGAAAGGCTGCGCGAAAAACTCAACGAGTTGCTAAAGACCGCGGGCATTTCTGAAGCGCGCTTAGCTGAGGAAGCTGCCATTTTGGCCGACCGGTCAGACGTGGAAGAAGAGCTTACTCGCCTGATCGTGCATACCCAGGAACTGCGGCGTCTGGTAGAAGCGGGTGGCGCCGTGGGTAAGCCTCTCGACTTTTTGCTGCAAGAATTGAACCGCGAAACCAACACTACCTTATCGAAAAGTTCGGGCGCGGGTGATCCGGCCCTTCGCATCACCAACCTGGGATTGGGCATGAAAGCCAATATCGAAAGAATTCGCGAACAGGCTCTTAATCTGGAGTAGTGCAGTAAAATTAGAATAAAAAGCGAAGTCAGTGACCACAGTCTTTATCATTTCGGCACCGTCGGGTTCGGGCAAGTCGACGCTCGTCTCGCGCATCCTAGCCAGCGATCCGATGTTGCGCTTCTCCGTTTCCTATACGACCCGCCTCCCGCGCGGCCACGAAAAGCCCGGCGAAAGCTATATTTACATTACGCGCGAGGAATTTGAAAGCCGCCTGGCCGAGAACGAATTCCTGGAATACGCCGAGGTCTTCGGCAATTATTACGGCACCAATCGCGAGGTTCTGCGCCAAGCCCAAAGCGAAGGAATGGACTTGATTCTCGACATTGACGTGCAAGGTGCGAGACAATTGAAAGAGCGGATTCCCGAGGCGGTCTCGATTTTCATTTTGCCGCCATCCCGCGATATATTAGAGCAGCGGCTGCGGAGCCGGTCGGAAGATGCCGAAGAAGTCATTCAACGGCGCTTGCGGGACGCGGCGACGGAAATTCGCAATTACCAGCAGTATGATTACGTGCTGGTGAATCACCGGGTGGACGATTCCACTCTGACGCTGCAATCAATTGTGAGAGCCGAACGAGTGAGGCGGATCAGGATGGAAGAGCATATCGAACCCATCTTGCGAAGCTTTGATCCGAAGACGGCGTCGTTATTCTAGAAGTTTGGAGATTTGTTGAATGGATAAGCCAAGAGTAAACGCGATGCACAGCATTCCGGACGATATTGACGCGAGCACCTACCGCTTCATCATCGTGTCGGCTAAACGCGCGCGCCAGTTGCAAAACGGCCAGCGCAGTGTGTTGCCCGCTACCAATAAGAAGCCCACTACCCTGGCGATGGAAGAGACCCGCCGCGGACTCGTGCCCTACACGGATCTGACGCAGGAAGAAGCGCACCTCGCCGCGCAGGAACGGCTCGCCGCAGCGGAATAACTACTGGACTAGCATGCGGATTGTGGTGGGCGTAGGCGGCGGCATCGCGGCGTACAAGGCTGCGGAACTGGTGCGCGCTCTTGGCCAGCGCGGTCACGACGTGCAAGTGGTCATGACGAAAGCGGCGCAGGAGTTTATTACGCCGCTTACCTTTGCCGCCTTAACGGGCCGCAATGTCATCACTGGGCTTTTTTCGAAAGACAGTTCTCACGACACGTTAGCGAGTGCGGTTGAACATATTGCCGTGGCCAAGGAAAATGAACTGCTGGTGGTAGCGCCCGCCACGGCCGATCTCCTCGCCAAATTCGCTACCGGCTTAGCTGACGATTTTCTATCCACACTGTATTTGGCATTTACCGGCAAAGTTGTTTTATCGCCTGCCATGAATACGGCCATGTGGGAACATCCAGCGACTCAAGCCAATTTGGAAACTCTGCGCAAACGCGGCTGCTCTATAGTTGACCCGGATCAAGGCTGGCTCGCGTGCGGCGTTACTGGCACCGGTCGATTGCCCGATCCCCTCCGCATTGCCGACCATGTCGATACCCTCACGCGTCCCGGCAAAACGGATTTTACCGGCGAAACTATTCTGGTAACCGCTGGCCCCACGCAAGAAGCGCTTGATCCGGTTCGCTACATTAGCAACCGTTCGAGCGGCAAAATGGGTTATGCCATCGCCGCTGCCGCCGCTCGCCGGGGTGCGCCACGTGATTCTAGTTTCGGGTCCGGTCCACTTGCCCGCGCCGCCGAATGTGGACCTGATTTCCGTGAAGACCGCGCAGGAAATGCGCCAGGCTGTTTTCGCGCATCTTGAACCTGCCACAATCATCATCAAGAGCGCGGCCGTGGCCGACTATTATGTGGCGCAGGTGCCTGATCAAAAGCGCAAGAAGACCGCGACGCGCTTATCGCTCGAACTTGATCCCACGCCGGATATTCTGGCTGAGCTAGGACAGAAAAAGGGCGACCGCTTGCTGATTGGCTTTGCCGCCGAGACAGAAAATCTGGTAGACGAAGCGCGCCGTAAAATGAACGTCAAGAAGTGCGACATGGTTGTGGCCAACCTTGTGAGCGCGCAAGGCGTAGGCTTCGAATCAGACCGCAATGAGGTAGAAATTCTCTCGCGCAGCGGCCAAACTGTTCATGCCGGACCAGCTGACAAAAATGAAATCGCGGAGCGGATTCTCGACCAGATATCGATGCTGCGTTTGAATTTGCGCGCGGTAGACGCGACGGCATGACTCCCGACCAGATCCGCGATTATCTGCGTTATTACCGCGACCTCGGCATCGAAAGCATTTACAAAGCCGCGCCGCCTGACGCTCCTCTTCCGGCCCCGCTGCCAGTGTCGCCCTTACCATCAACCCCCGCCGTCGTCATGGCTCAAAAACCAATTCAAATTCCCGTCCCCGTTTTGCCTGAAATCGTTCCAGCGGGCGATACCCTTGCCAAAATCCGCGAAGACATCGGGAACGATTGCAAACGCTGCCGCCTTTGCGAAGCCCGCAACAAGATTGTATTTGGCGATGGCAACGAAAAGTCGCCACTCGTCTTCGTGGGCGAAGGCCCCGGCGCCGATGAAGATGAACAAGGCATTCCGTTCGTCGGGCGCGCCGGCCAATTGCTGACGCAAATGATCGAGAATACCGCCGCCAAAGAAGGCATCGCGCTCAAGCGGTCCGATGTCTATATTTGCAATGTCGTCAAATGCCGCCCGCCCGACAATCGCACGCCGCAACCCGATGAAATGGAAATCTGCGGGCAGTTTCTGTACCGCCAGTTGCTCACCATCAAACCCAAAGCCATTTGCGTGCTCGGCGCCACTGCCATGAAGGCATTGCTAAATACCAAGGAGGGCATCACCAAATCCCGCGGCAAATGGCAGAAGTGGCGCGACATTCCAGTCATGATCACCTATCACCCTTCTTATTTGCTCCGCCAGTACAACGTCGAAGCCAAGCGCGAAGCGTGGGAAGACCTGAAAACTCTGCTGCATTTCGTATATGACTAAGCGCCGCTACCCTGGACTCTTCCTCAGTTTTGAGGGCACCGACGGCAGCGGCAAAACCACCCAAATGCGTATGCTGCTGGAGCGTCTGCGCCGCGAAGGTTTTACGGTTGTGGAAAATCAGGAGCCCGGCACTACCTACATCGGCCGCCAAATCCGCCGTATCCTTCTCGATCCCGCCCACCAGGAAATGGCCGGCATGACGGAACTGCTGCTCATGTTCGCTTCGCGCGCGCAATCGGCGGAAGAGATCATCCGGCCCGCGCTTGAACGCGGCGATATTGTTGTGAGTGACCGCTTCACCGATTCCACGCTGGCTTATCAAGGCGAAGGGCGGGGCATTGGTTTTGATACCGTCTTGGCCGCGCATAAACTGGCCCTGGGCGACCTGCTGCCCGATCTCACCATCTGTATGACCATTGATGTGGAAACCGGCATCAGCCGCGCGCACAAGCGAAATTCATCCAGCGACGGCCAGGATAGCGAAGCTCGTCTTGACCAGCAATCGCTAGACTTTCATCACCGTGTTGCCGAAGGATACCGCAAGATTGCGCGCCTGGAGCCAGACCGTTTCCGTTTGGTGGATGGCGCGGGCGAGCCGGATGCGGTTGCGGAAAAGGTCTGGCGTGAAGTGGCGCCAGTGCTAAGAAAGAAGTAGATGGACAGCTTTCCCGATTTCCATGGCAACGCCGCCGTGGTCCAAACGCTCAAGCAAATGATTGCGGGCGGGCGTATCCCGCAAACCATCTTGCTCAGTGGTCCGGAAGGCGTTGGCAAAGCTACGCTCGCGCGCCGTTTTGCCGCCGCCCTTCTCCACGACGCCGCCAAGATCGAGCGCGACGACCTCAGCCTCCCCCACAACCTGGAAAATTTGGCAGAGCGCGACAAATGGGCCGCCGACAAACGCGCCGACGATCCGCTGCTTTTTTCCTCACATCCCGATTTCATCACCTTCCCCGTGGATGGCCCGCTTCGGCAAATCACCATCCATCAAATGCGCGAGTTCCGCGAACGCGCCCAGTTCAAGCCTCTCGAAGGTTCCCACCGCATCTTTTTGATTGACCGGCTTGACCGTGCTAACGAACAGGCCGCCAACTCGCTGCTGAAGGTTTTGGAAGAGCCGCCGGCTCACATGGTGATCTTCGCCACTGCCGAAAACCTCTACGATCTTTTGCCTACCATCCGGTCCCGCTCGGTTGTTCTGCAGCTAGGACGCCTTTCCGAAAGCGAGATGCTCGCTTTTGCGAAAGCCCGTAATTTGCCAGAAGCGACCACCCGCGTGGCACTCGCCGAAGGGAGCCCAGGCATCGCCGCCACTTTAGATTTAGATGTCTTCCGCGAACGCCGTGGCCTCATGCTGGCGGCTCTCGAATGCGGAGCCGGTTTAACCCCCTTTTCAGACTGGGTACAAAAATCGGAATCGTTTGGCAATCGCAAGACCGAAAAACTCGACCTCTATCTCAAACCCGCCTACAGCTTAATTGGTGAGATTCTCGCCGTGCGGCAAGGTCAGGGCGCCAGCCGCCATGTTGATATCGCTCAAAAGGTTACGGCGATTGCGCAGAAGGTGGATTTCGAATGGATCGAGCGCGCGGCGCAAGGTGTGGATGAGTTGGTGGTCATGGTGCGGCGCAACATACAAAAAGTGGGAGCCCTTGACGCTATGATTATTAAATTGCGTAACGGATTGCAGTCGGCGGGCACCTATAGTTAACAAAGCCGCACCGCTGTCTGAAATCAAGTGCGGTACTATCCGATTAACACACCTGAGGCCAAATGATAGAAGAGAGGCGTTTGGATTCGCTCATCAGAAAACCGGTTCGCGTGGCAGTTGGCGGCGCAGAGGCTAAACGGCCTCCCGCAGCTAAGAAGAACACCCCACCCGATCAAACCAATGCTGAGCAATTTTACTATTCGAAGCAGATGCAGAGCAAGACCCATATGATTGTGGTCTTGAACGATGGAGAGCAACTTGAAGGGGTCATCGAATGGTATGACCGCGATTGCTTGAAACTCAATCGGGAAGGCGCGGCTAACTTACTGCTGTTTAAACACTGCATTAAGTACATGTACAAAGCTGAACCCGAGTAACTGCTGGGTTTTTTACGCTAGCTGGCCAGCTATTGGCCAGCTAGTTTGGTCTTGTCTTTCTGTGCAAGGCGATATGTGCGCCGTTCCTCGGCTTCGCGCCAGCGCCGCTTTTCTTCGTCCGTCTCCGGAACGATTTGCGGCAATACGATGCGATTCCCTTGCTGGTCGATTCCCACGAATGTCAGGTAAGCCGACGATGTGTGGCGTAGTTCCCGTGTCCGCAGATTTTCCACCCACACCTTCACACCCACTTCCATCGAGGTGCGAAAAACCCGGTTCACCTGCGATTTCAGCATCACCAGATCTCCCAGATGCACCGGATGAAGGAACGTCATCTGGTCAACCGACGCGGTCACAATCGTGCACCGCGAATGGCGCGCGCCGGCAATGGCGCCGCACAGATCAACCAAATGCATCACGTGCCCACCCAACATATTGCCTAGCAGATTTGTGGTGCTTGGCAGGCAAAGCTCGGAATACTCAGATCTCGATTCGCTAACGGTTAAAACGCCTTGGCTGTTTGTATTTAACATTTTTCTTTTATTGGGGATGATGCCGTAAATAGCTGCGGCAGAAAGCTAACAATTGGGCGCGCTCGCATGGGTCCGCCGGATTAGGTTCCAGTCTCTCGCCTTCCATACGGAATACCAGTTTTCGCCACGCCAGCGGTGCATAAAACGCTTCTTCGATAAAAAGTAGCTCCAACTGAAGCGGCGAATGGCGCACCACTTCGAAGCGGAAAGCGGATCGCTTTTCAGCGACTGGAAAATGATCACAGGCTCCGCGTACGTTGCCGTGGTTGCAGAGCCGCAAGCGCGTGGCCGCGTCCACCGGCGAAAGCTCACATCCCGCGCGGCAGACGCCGTCGTATTCGTCAATCAACGGCAGCCGTGCATTGGGTAGCGTAGGCTGCGATACCGTTTGCCGAGGCTCGAAATACGGGCAGGCCATGACTCATTCAAGTATGAACTACGGGCCCTTGGGCCTATGACAGAATTGAGGAGCCCCGATGGTTCCTTCAGATTTTGCCGAAGAAGTGCGAGCGGCTACGCCCGCTAAGCTTATATTGCTGAAATTGGAAATAGCGGATGCCCCCTGGGTGGCGCAGGGCCTTGATCTCATTGCCGAAGCAACCGTTCCGACAACCGCGACCGCCGCGTTCGAACATGTCGTTCTCTTTAGCGGCCACCGCCCCGATTCGCCTGGTCGCCAAACGCCGCGCTTTCCCCCGGATATGGAAGCGGCAGCTCGGCGAGCCATTCGCGCAGCCCTTCTGGAGCAACAAAAAACTTATCCCGGGCCCACGCTGGCCATCTCCGGTGGCGCTAGCGGTGGCGATCTTCTCTTCTTGGAAGTCTCAGGTGAATTAGGCGTCCCAAGCGAAATGCTGCTCGCCTTGCCGGTGCTTCAGTTTGTCAAGCATAGCGTGCAGAGTGAAGATGATGATAGTTGGGTGAACAGGTTCTACCGCCAACTGGCGGCCCATCCAAATGCGCCTGTTTTGTCCGAATCTGCGGCCGTGCCCGAATGGCTGCATTTCAAACAGAGTTACGATATCTGGCAGCGCAATAACCTCTGGCTTTTAAGCCAAGCCTTTAGCTATTCAACTCACCATCTCACGCTCATTGCTCTTTGGGACGGGGCCAGCGGAGACGGTGCGGGTGGAACGGAGAACATGGTTCGCCTGGCCAAAGAACACGGTGCGCAGTTCGTGTGGCTCAACACAAAAGAGTTGGTGTCGCCGCGCAAACCACATGAGCAGAGTGCCTAATATGCTGAGTGAACAAAGGGCAGACGTGTCCACGAGAAATAATTACCCGTCGTGTATGTAATGCTTACACGGACGCACCAGACCGGCTTAGGTGAAGGGCAAACACCTAGTACTCAATCGCTTGTTGAGTACTGCAAATTAGGTCGCCCCTGACGTAAAATGGGGTCACTATATGTGGGTCAACGTTGAACAGGAGTTGGGTCGACTCCTCAGCAGTAAGATGTTTCCGGCCCTGCGTGGTATTCCTGCCTACGACAAACTATTAACGGCCACGGGACAACCCGATCCGGCCGCTTGCCAAATGGCGGCGCGCGAAATTGTCAACTCAACAGATTTGAAAAGTGGCATTCGCGAATTCGGTAGCCGCGAGGCGCCCACCGTGCGCGAATGGATCAAACCATTATGCCGTGCGGTTTCGCCGCGTAACAATCCAAACGGCGCCTGGTGGTTTGACGAAGAGCTAGTCCGCCGCTGGTCGCAAAAATATCCGCAAGCTACCCCCAATCGCAAACAGCAGATCTTGGAAGCCATGCGCCCCATGCTGGCCGTCTGTTTCGATTGGAACGATTTTAGCGATCTTCGCCTGATGCGCGTGACCACGTCCATTCCCGTCATCACCGGGCAGGGTGCGCACAAGCCGATTTTCTCGCCCGCCTCCGCTCAGCATGCGGCCAACGCCAATGTGCTTTTTATCGGCGGCTTCACACAAGTGTTCGTGCCGTTCGTCCAGCCAGGCCTGACTTCCACCTATCAATTCATTTAGCGAGTGCCGCTTACCAGAGAACGGTGCGGTCAATACTGCCGACGCTAGCCCGTCCGCACAACATCATCGCCAGTTCAAGCTCTTTCTTCAGTAGTTGAACAATTTGCGCCACACCCTCAGCGCCCGCTACGCTCAAACCATACAAGTATGGCCGGCCGATCTGCACCGCGGCCGCGCCCATAGCCAGCGCTTTGATAATGTCGGTGCCGCGCCGTATGCCACCGTCCACAATAATCGGCATCCGGCCGTCAACGCGCTCGACAATCGCGGGCAACGCCTCCGCCGTGGCCGGAACAGTGTCCAGATTGCGGCCGCCATGGTTTGAGACTACGATTCCTGCCACACCCGCTTTGAGACAGGCTTCGGCATCATCCGCATCCAGAACGCCCTTCAACACAATCGGCGTGCGTGCGAAAGAACGCAGCCAGTCGATATCTTTCCAGGTGAGCGTAGGGTCAAGGTAATCGGAGCCTGCGAAGTTGGGTAACGCGCGCGTCGGCAGTTGGCTCTTGTACTTCTGCTCGCGGTCGCGTGTGCCATGCGTAGGAGAGTCAACCGTGACGCATAGCACGCTGCATCCCGCATCCTCCGCACGTTGCACCAGATCCTTCGTGAACGCGCGATCCTTCTGGACGTAAAGCTGAAACCAAACCGGACCGCCGCTATGACCCGCAATCTCTTCCACCCGCCGCGACGCGCTACTGCTAATTACATAAGTCGCTCCGGCCGCCGCCGCGCCCGCTGCCGCTTCCGTGTCACCGTCGGGCCGAATCAGTCCTTGCGCGCCCGCAGGAGCGAGAACGAAAGGGAAAAGCAGTTCCTGGCCGAATAATCGAACGCGCGTGTCAATTGCCGAAACATCCACCAGCACGTGCGGACGTAACCGGATCTGTCGCCACGCTTCCTGATTCCAGCGCAGAGTGATTTCGTCCGCCGCGCCGCCTTGTACGCGCGCCCACACAGCGGGTGTCGTTTGCTTTTCCGCCGCAGCTTCAAAATCGGCAATCGATAGCAGCGGCTTTTCGGTCTCCATCCTGCGCTATTGTACGGTAGCCAGCGTGCGGCTGTAGAGTTGAAACGGTGCCCAATAATAAGGCCGCGTGTAGTGGGAATGGTGCAACATCAACAGTTTTGCTTCGCGCAATGCTTTCGCGTAAGGCTGATTACTCGCTACGCCTCCGTAAAAATGATCCATCAACTCTGCCGTCGATTGGTCTGACACATCCCACAAACTAGTGACCACATTCTGCGCGCGCGCTTGAAAAAACGCCCACGCAAATCCCACCAACCCTTCACCCGAAAGCGTGCGCGTTCCTGCGCCATGACAGGCGGAGATGGTGACCAAATCGGCCTTCAGTGGCGTCGCTGCCACGTCGCGCGCATACAAACGAAAACCGTTCGCGTGCGGCGAAAGGATAATCGCGGAATCAAGCGGGCTTTGGGCATTTGCGTCCACGTGCGTCGCAAAGTGGATCGTGGAATAGTTCTGCGGCTTCGCCGCCGCATACGCATCCACCAACGCTTGTGCCCCCGTGATGACGTTGGAATGAGCCGCCGGAAATTGGCGCTGAATCTGCTCGATTTCCGCTGCTGCTTCCGGAAGCTCCGGATAGCCGGTCCCATTGGTAATGGGGTTGCCTATCAGCAACAACGACCTCTGCGCGGGTCTCACCGGCTTTCCTGTTTGCAAAATGCTGAGCGATGGCGCAACGGAGATAGTTACGTCTTCGATCCAGTAGTGGGGCGTGGGCGTGGAGACCAACAACGTCTCAAAATTCAAGTTGTGTAACGGCCCGTCTGGCACAACTACCACATTTGCTCCCGGCGAGATCACCGCCGCCGCGGGCGCAATGAGTTCCTGAAACAATCGCCCGCCCGCCGGACTTGCCCCTGCCAGCGGGTCTCGCTTCTGTTCTTCTATCAGCGACCGGTACGAGATCACGTCTTGCTCAATCTGCTTTTGATCGGCCAAAGGAAAGGCTTTGCATGGGTTAGCCGTGATCGCCCATACGTAGGATTGCTTCGGCGCCAGCCAATAGAAAAGGAAAACGCTGTGACTCGCTTTTGCATCTTTGCGAAGCTGCGCGATCAGCGTGGGTCGGCTCGGATCGTTCTTGCCCGTGAGACCTTCCGTAAGGACACTCGCGCGGCTCGAATCGGCAATCTCCAGTGCCTTGTCAGATTCGCCGTGTTGCATTAACAGAGCAACGTAATCCTGATAGAAGCGAATGAGGTTTGAAAGAAAAGTGATCTTGTAATCGGATTTGAGTTGGTCCGCGCGATTTGCCTCGATAACAGTGATCGCTTTGCGATAGCTCTCATCGGCCGCGCTTGAAAATTACGCCTGCCGCCGCATAAATATGCGCCAATTCCGCGTGCGTTTGCCATAAAACCGAGGGTATTTCGCGGGATGTTTAAAGTACGGACTGTATAAAGGGATATCGCTTGATCACGCTGTCCCCGGCGCTCGGCTATCGCTGCCTGCGTGCCATTGAACGCGGCCAAATCTTTCTTCTTTTGCGGATTCACATACTGCAACGCAATCTGGTTGAAATGTTCCGCTTCATCAAGCGAACCGGTTTTCTGAAGAGCATCTGCCAAGCTTCCAGCCGCAAATGCATATTGCGCTGGAGCGTCCTTGCTGACCGCATCGAATGCTTGCCGCAGGTAGGGGATAGCCGCCTCCCTCTCACCCCGCTTGATCAAGATCCCTCCCATGTCGGAGTAAGCCCCGCTCAACGACGGCTTTAAACCAAAATCGTTCCTGACGCTCTACGTTTGCTCCGTTGGGCTTCGAGCGCTCGATCTAGATCCCCTAGGTTTTCATAGCATTCAGCCAGGTTGTTCAATGCCAGCGTACCGATGAAATCAGCGTGAGCTTCGACGGCTGCATCACGCGCGGCCTCCAGTATTGGAATGGCGTCGGCATAATGTTCGCGCTTAAACCGCAGCAGTCCGCGATCATTGAGCGCCTCGGCTCTTTGGGTCAATAGATGGTCCTTCTCCGCCAGTTCCTGTGCCTGCTGAAAAGCTAACTCATCGGCGTCGAACTGATCGGGTGTCAAATGCGACATTCCAAGCCACAGCCAAGAGTCCGCTTCCGTTCGCGCGTCTCCAATTGCGCGCGCATCGACTAGGGCTCGTTTGAAACATTCCTGCGATTCCTTGGGTTTTTTGTGTCGAGCGAGAGAGTAACCTCTCAACATTTCATAGCGTGGAGCAAGCCTGCCGAATTCCGCTGGAGGGCTTTGTGCCAGAAGTGCGTCGGCCGCTGAGGTGTTGCCATTCACCAAATACAGTTCAGCCAGTAGGACTGCAAAGTCCCAGTGCCACACTGACTGCGGGCTCGGAAAAGAACGATACCCTGTTTCTGCGGCTCTTCTGGCGTCACTAAAGCTTCCCCTATATAAAGAACTCGGACCGCATTGAGCGATTGTTCAGGCCTTTGTGCGCAACGCGTTTGCGAGTAGCAGAACCGCCGCAGTGACCCCCCAGGTCAGTCTTGAAACATTAAGCTTCTGGAGGCCATCCTTGGCCGCCGGACTGCACATCGCACGCCGAACCATCTCCGCCCGTTGGTGATCCAAGCTGAAAGCGTAGCAAGGTTAAACGCCGCGAGTTATGCGCAAAGATAAACTCGCCAAAGAAAATAGTCCCAATGCCCGGAATGAAAACCCGATTCCCGCGAATCTCCACACCCACCGCAGGCACACCAGCCCACTTTATATTCGTGACCACCGTTCCCAGAATCAGCCCACCCGCACCGGGAATCGAGGCCTTCGAAAGAATCGCGCCCACGCCGGTCTTCTCGTGACCGGTCAGATAAAACATATCTCCGTATTGCTTGCGAAAATCGCTGTCGTCTGAATAGCCCTTCACCAGATCGTCGTAGGTCTGATAACGCGTGCAGATCCCCGGCGACGTCGTAACGATTAATTCGTTACCGTCAATCGAGATCCCCTGAAACTCTGCATCCAGTCCGCGAAACGCCGTCGGCGTGTGCCGGTCACAGGCGTTTTCCAGGCGCGCATGCAGATCCTTCGCAATGAAGGTAACCGGCTTGGGAAATCCCGTCGGCCCGACCTGATCGCGTGCACCGATAATTCTCAACCCCGTCAATCGCGCATCCACAAATGTCTGCGTCGATAATTCGTTATCGGCAAAGTTGCCATTCGTGAAATCCACCGCGCGGCGCGTGTCGGCATAATCGCCTTGCGCACTCGTCGAGGCGCTCTCGAACGAAATAACATCCCCGTAGCTCTGGCGGGTGGATGTCCCTTCCGCTAAACCGCCAGTTACCGGTAGGTCGCTACTGGCCACGGCTTTGATTTGTAGATCTTTCGGACGGCGGATGTGTGCGGCAAGCGCAACGGCGCTCGCGCTGAAGATATAACGCTTTTCAGGTGACTGCGAATTGACCATGATCTGCTAACTCTCGTTCCTAACGGCGAATGAATAGCGGCTGACTTCACTATGCAAATCGGAAGCGGGCCGCAGGATCATAGTATACCCGCCCGCTGGAAACTTCGCCGCCGGCAAAAGCACACTCAGCGTAAATTCTGCACCAGTATGCTTGCCGCAATCAACCGTCGCCACCCTACCGCCACCGTTTGCCTGAAATTCGCAGGTATATGCCGATGCCGGCGTCGCGGCAACCACCTCAAAGTTGGCTACAAACACGGTCGCGTTTGGCTTCACAATCGCAGTCTGAACGGCCGCGCCGCGTGTAGTCGCTACAAACGGTGCACTATCCAGCAACTGGGGCTGCAGCATCGCTGGAATCGATACAAAATGCTGATAGCCCACCACGCAAGCTAGCGCCAGCGTGGCGAACGTCGGCATCAGGATCATCGGCTTAAACCATTGCCGCCAACCGCTCTCCGCTTTTACCGCTTTCTCCGCTGGCATCGGCCGCGGTTCCGCCAGCACGCTTTTCAGATCGGCAATCATGGCGAAGTCATCCTTCACCCGCGCCGCGCAGTCCGGACAATCGAACATATGCTCTTCGAAAGCTAGGCGCTCTTCATCCGTAAGTTCGTTCAAGAAATATTTGTCAATCGACTTGGTCTGTTGTGCCAATGTGTGATCCATAGCGTCTACTCATTTGTGAAGCAAGGCGGCGAAAACGTTTCACCCGGCCGCCGTACTTCCTTTCGGAAAGGGATGTGTTTGCTTTTGGAGGGCCGCGCGAATCCGCGCCAGTGCCCGGTGCAGGCGCACGCGCAAGTAATCGCGGTCAATTCCCATCTCTTTGCAAATCTCATCTTTGTCTTGTTCTTCTAAAAAATATCTCCGCAGAATCTGCTGATCGGGCGCGGCCAAATCGGCCATCACGCGCCGAATCAGATTCTTTCGCTCTTCGCTCAAACACTGTGATTCCGCGCTTTCTGTTTCATCCGCAGGTTCAACCGCATTTTCCGGAGTCTGCTGAAAGCGCGAAGACGAGCGGTATGTCTCCGAAAGCACGTTCTCACAAACCGCATTGACGAAAGCGCCCAAGCGTTCAGGATGCTGAATTCCACCCTTATTGCGCAGCACGTTGATCACACGCAAAAACGTCTCCTGGCGCGCATCCTCCACTAATTGGGGAGACCGCAGACGGTTCCGCAATTTGATCACTAGCAAAGATCCAAAATAGCTCGTAAAATGAGCCTCGGTTTCGGCATCACCTTGTGTGAGCCGGTCCACGTAGTCTTGGTCAAACACCTTACGCTCCAGGCCCCCTCCGACCCGGTAGACTCGATGGTACAACGGCGGCGACGCTATCGTATACCCGGTCGAATTGGCTCTCGACTGGTGAAGGGATGCTTGCCTTGACGCGGCCGCGTTCCGTGCTTCTGTAATTTGGGTTACATTCACCGTGTTGCTCACAAGTTGTTCTCTGCTACACAAAACCAAATCGTTACAGCTCTGCTCTTCTTTTTTCAGATAAGCCGCGTTACTGCCGATATGTGAAGGGAAGAATGACAAAAGTCACAGCGAATCATCGATACAAGATACGAACATTTGAAGCTAGGGATGGTGGCCGTCGTCTGGCCGCAGGTACGATTGTTGTACCCAAAGACGGCGCTTTCTCGCTCCATGCCGCTAGCTTGGACCAGGCGCAGCAAATCATCTGGGAGTCTGTACAAACAGGCCAACTGAAATCTGGCCACGTCTACCAGATCTGCCCTTTGATCGGCAATCCTGAGGCGATTCGCTTCGTTGCCATCTGTGACCGAAATCTCGCGCGCCGCGTGGCGCTCGATGCCACTATGGGCATGTACTCCATCTTTCGGTCGATCCGCGATTCCGCAACGAAGGCACCCCGCGTTGAAGAACGCAGCTTACTGCCAGAAGCCGTCCCAGCGTAAACTGCTAAGTTGGCACATTCACTTGCGGTGATCACCGGCGCTTCCAGCGGTATTGGTGCCGCCTTTGCCCGAAAACTCGCGCCCGACTATGATCTTCTCCTGGTCGCTCGCCGTCAAAACAAACTCGCAGAACTCGCTGCCGAACTGCAAGCCTCTCACAAATTGCGCGTCGAAATTCTGGTGGCCGATCTATCGAACCCCGCCGACATCGACGCGCTCTCCACTCGCCTCGCCGGTGAACCTGCTCTTGGCATGCTCATCAACAATGCCGGCTTCGGGACTAAGGGCCGTTTCTGGGAAGCGTCTCTCGCCAGCCAGGAGCAGATGCATCAGCTCCATGTTATGGCTACGATGCGACTCTCCCATGCCGCTTTGCGCAACATGGTGCCGTGCAATGAAGGAGCCATCATCAACGTTGCCTCCGTTGCCGGCTTCGTCCGTGGTCCCGGCGCGGTCAGTTATTGCGCCACCAAGAGTTGGGTCAACATCTTTACTGAAGGTCTCTATGTGGAACTGTGCGGCATGGGTTCACGCATCATCGTTCAAACGCTCTGCCCCGGCTTCACTTATTCCGAATTTCACGACGTCCTGGCGATCGACCGCAGCCGCTTTGCCGGCAAGAGCTTCTGGATGAGCGCCGAGTATGTGGTGGATGCGTCGTTAGCGGGCTTACGCAGCGGGCAGCTCTATGTCATCCCCGGCTGGCGCTATCGTTTATTAACGGCATTCCTTTCAAAGTTGCCCTCTCGCCTTCGGCTCGCCGTTGAGATCAATAGAGGAAAAGAAAGGATCACCCAAGGAACCCAGCCGTGAAAACAATCCAAGTGCAACCCTTTACCGTGGTCGGCCGCGAGGCGCGCACGAGCAATGCCAAAGAGATGAGTGGGGCCGGCGTCATTGGCGCGATGTGGAGCACAGGCGTGCCTTCCGGTTCGCCCATCGTGGCTGTGTACAGCGGCTATGCTTCCGGTAAAGATGGCGACTACGATTACCTGCTCGGCACTAAACTGGCCGACGATGACACTGTTCCCCGCGAACTAGCTCACCGCACCATTGTGGCGGGTTCCTATCTGCATCTGAGCTTCGACGGCTCTGTTTCGCCCGAATCCGTCGTCGCGTTATGGCGGCAAATCTGGGAAGCCGAGCACTTGGGCACGATCAAACGCGCCTACAAAACGGATTACGAACTCTACCGCGATGATGGCTTCGATCTTTACGTCGGATTAAAAGCCTAAACCTTCTTCGGTAGCGCCCTCACCGCGCCCGTCGAAATTCCGCCATCCACCAACAATGTCTGTCCGGTAATATAACGGCTCGATTCCGCTGCCAAAAAAACCACCGCCGAATCCAAATCGTCCGGCTGCCCCGGCCGCTTCACCGGAATCCTGTCCGTCAAATACGCTACCCATTCCTTGTCTTCATACATCACTTTGTTCTGGCTCGTTTTAAACCATCCGGGCGCCAAACAGTTCACCGTAATGCCGTGCGGTCCCCAATCATCCGCCAAGCTCATTGTGAGTTGCCGAACTCCACCGCGGCTCGCCCCGTAGGGTCCAAGCCCCGCGTAACCAGCCACGCTCGTCACCGAACCGATGTTAATGATGCGTCCATAACTGCGCACTACCATCCTCTTCGCCACCGCTTGCGCCACAAAAAACGTGCCGCGCAAATTGGTATCCAGGATTTTGTTCCAATCCTCCCATTGCACTTCCAGAGCCGGCTTACGGATATTCATCCCAGCGTTGTTCACCAAGATGTCAATCTTCCCGTAAGCCTTCTCCGCTGCCGCAGCCATCGCTTCAATGCTCTCCGCATTGCAAACGTCCAACGCCAGCGGTACCGCGCGCCGCCCCAAATGCTCAATCTCATCCGCGAAAGGCGCGAGAGTTTTAGGATCACGGCTGGTAATCACTAAGTCCGCACCCGCCCTCGCTAACGCGCGCGCGAAGTATTGCCCCAAGCCCCGCGATGTGCCCGTGACAATCGCTACCTGTCCAGTTAAGTCAAATAATCCGTTCGCCATTACAGTTTCGGATTCAACACAATCTTCATCAAGTTCGCCTCGCGGTTATGCAGCCTCGTAAACCACTGCGCTCCGTCTTCCAGCGGCGCCACTGCCGTAATCAGCGGCTTCACGGTAACCGCTCCTTTCGCAATCAGCTTAATCGCCTGCGGATATTCGCCCGCCGACGCAGCCGAACCCTGCAATCGAATTTGCCGGCTCACCACCGATTGCAACGGGATCTCCGCCGTCGGGGAAATGTTGCCAATCAGCGTAACCGTTCCGCCGCGCTTCACGCTTTCAATCGCCGCTTTAATGGTCGGCGTGCTGCCCACCGCTTCTAGCGCCGTGTCCACACCCGCGCCATCGGTAAGCTTTTTCACTTCCGCCACCGCATCGCTCGTCTTCGCGTTGATCGTAGCCGTCGCTCCTAACTCCCGCGCCAGCTTCAAACGCGTATCGTCAATATCCGAAACAATAATCTGCGTACAACCGGCCACTTTGAGTGACTGCAAAACCAGCAGCCCAATCATCCCCGCACCCACCACCAGCGCCGTGCTGCCTTTCGCGATCTCACTCACCGCCACGGCATGCACCGCTACCGAGAGCGGTTCCACCATCGCCGCTTCTGCAAACGAAACACTCGCCGGTAAATTGTAGAGCACCAGTTCCGGTACGACTACGTAATCTGCAAACGCCCCCGCGCGCCGGAATTCAGGCGTCGAAACCCCCAGCACTTCGCGGTTCCCGCACAGATTCATCAAACCCTTTTGGCAATATTCACATTTGCCGCAATAAATCGTCGAATCGAACGTGACGCGGTCGCCCTTCTTGAATTTGCTGACGCCCGAGCCAACGGCTTCAATCGTTCCGGCTGCTTCGTGCCCCATCACTATGGGAGGAATGCGCCGGCCAGAACTGCCGTCGTATCCATGCACGTCGCTGCCGCATATGCCGCAAGCCTCCACGCGGATCAAAACTTCTTGGGCGGCTGGCTGGGGTACCGGAAGGTCGGCCATCTCCAGCTTGCTGTATTCAGTGAGCAACAAAGCTTTCATCACTAGAAATGGTATCGAACGAGCTACAAGCTGAAGTGTCATGATGAAAGCGGCATACCTTCTCCTATGCGCGCCCACCCGCTTTCGCTCATCTTGCTGCCGCTTCTGCTGCTCAGTCAGGCGCAGCCGCAACCCGCCGATAATCTCGCCACTCTTCGCAAATCGCTAGCTGAACTTTCCAAACGTTCCGCCGACGCCCATACTTACTCCTGGCAAGGAGAAGTAACCGTTGCTGCTCAGCAGAACGGCGGACCGATCATCACCATGGCCCACGCCAAAGTCCAACTCGCCATCGCCGAAGATGGCAAACTCCTCGTCAAAATGCAGCCCGATCTCGACCCTGAATACTGGCTTATCTCCGACGGCAAAAAGCGCTGGTCGTACCTTCCCGGCAAGAAACAATATTCAGTCGAAGAAGCCGCTAGCCTAGCCCAGGGTGACGACGACGATGAAGAAGAAGATCAAGCCGGCCGCGCCCCCGACGCTCCTTTGGCCGAACGCTATGCCTGGGAGGCCGTACCCAAAATCGCCAAGCTCCTTAAAGAAGCGAAGTCGCTTAACGCCGTCAAAACCGCCACCCTCAAGCTCACCGAAGGCAAGGTCACTTGGCCCCTCATCGACATCCAAGCGAAGCCCGACGAAGACGGCACCGTCAACGTCGCCCAACTCGTCATGGCGCCCGACCGTCCCGTCGCCGGCCGCCTGGCGTGGGCTAGTATTCGCAAAACAAACGAGGGAAAAATTGTTCTGCAGGTCAGCGTTCAATTTAACCAGTTCTCACTGGGCGAGCCTGTTCCGGACGATTTGTTCACCTTCGATCCCCCGAAAAAAGCCAAGCTCGTCGAAGACCTAGTTATCCCCGGTCAACCCGGCTCGGCGCTCCTCAACCACGAATCGCCCGATTTCCAAGCGCGCACACTCACCGGCGAAAAAGTCAGCCTGAGCGATTTCCGCGGCAAAATCGTTATGCTCGATTTCTGGGCCACTTGGTGTCCCCCTTGCCGCGCCGAATTGCCCACCATCGCCAAACTTTACGGCGAGTACAAGGATAAAGGGGTTGTTGTGCTTGGCGTAAACGACGAAGAAGGAAACGCCGCCAAAAAATACTTGGAAAAAAACGGCCTCTCTCTCCCCACCCTCGACGACACTTCACAGAAGGCCCACCGCCTCTATCACGTGTCCGCCATCCCGACTGTCTTCATCCTTGGCCCCGATGGCAAGGTCCTGAAATACTTCCGTGGCGGCCGTTCCGAAGACACCCTGCGTGCTGCTTTAAAATCCGCTGGCGCGCCCGAATAAAACGGTAAGATGATCTGCATGGAAAACTCACCTGAGTTCGGCAAAGTTGAAGGCGGGGAAGGCATTCTCACCATTCGCGCCAGCGCCACCACCCGCGGCTGGAATAATATCCGCTACAAAGCCGGCCTCTCCGGAAAAAACGTCGGCGCCAAAAAGCTGTCTATGAACGTCGCCACCATTCCTCCCGGCGGCGTTGCCTACGCGCATATTCACGTCGATTTTGAAGTCATGCTCTACATCCTCGCCGGCCGCGTTCGTCACGAATACGGCCCGGCTTTGGAACACGCTCTCGAAAACGAAGCGGGCGATTTCATTTTCATCGAGCCCGGCATCCCGCACGAAGTCTTCAACATGAGCGATACCGAACCCGTGATGGCCGTCGTCGCCCGTTCCGACGCCAGCGAATGGGAAAACATTATCAACTTCAAACGGCCCGCGAAAGCATAGCGCTCTAATTCGCCGGCCCCAGCGCCCGCGGCGTTCTCTGCTTCAATTCCGCCAGCAACCGGTCAATATCAGATTCCCTGTCCAATGCCTCCAACTGCTTCGTTGTATCCAGCGCTGCCACCCTGAGCTGTCCGGCCGCGAGCGAATCCGCCTCATCCACTTTTGTTTTCGCCCGCTCAAACAGAGCATCGTTCTGGAACTCTGTCTCCGGCGGCAAACCTGCCCGCTGCGCCAGCTTCGCCCGTCTATGCTGCGCAATCAGTAAGTCCGCCTTCAACTTCGTCTCAGCAATCTTTTGGTCTAACCGCTGCATTGCATCTCGCAACAACTGCACCTGGTGCGCCTGCTCCTCCACCTGTTGCGCATAGTTGCGCGCCGCCGTTTCAAAGGTGAGCGACCGCTCCAGCGCCGTCCGTGTCAAGAGCTCTTCGTGCTTCGCCAGCGCCAGTTCCGCCTTGCGAATCCACTCCCGCTGCGCGGTCATGCTCTCCTTCTGCTTCTTCTCTAACGAGTGCAAGTCCGCAATGGCCATCGCCACCTGCGTCTTCACCTGCATGAACTGGTTCTGCATGTCCAGGAGAAGCTGCTTCAGCAGCTTCTCCGGATTTTCGGCTTTCTCGATCAGGTCGTTCAAATTCGCCCTGATGAGTGTTGTCACTCTTTCTAACAACGCCATAAGTGAATTTCGCTCCTTCTGTTAATTCTGCGGTACGCTGCCGTTCGGTTTAATGGTTGTGTCGGAGCGATCGGTGATCGTTTTCACTTTGCCCAACAGGTCGGACATCTGCATCCCCGACAGCGATTCAAACAGCGCCGGTATCTGCGCCGCAATCTTCGTCATATCGCCGGTGATTTTGTGCATGCCCGCTGCGCCGGATTCACCCGTCGAAACGATCGTGATCTTATCGACGTTCGCCAGCGGAGCCGCCAGCGCCCGCACCACTTCCGGCAGCCCAGTGATCAGCTTGTCCACAACCGCGGCCTGGTTCCATTCCTGGTAAGCCTCGGCTTTTACGTTCATCGCCTTCGCTTCTGCCTCACCTTTCCGAAGAATGATATCCGCATCCGCTTCGCCTTGCGCTCGTGTGGCGGAGGCAGAACCTTCCGCCTCAATCGTCATCTTTTGCCGCGCCGCTTCGGCCAGCATTTCAATCCGCTTCTTTTCAATTTCCGCAGACTTCAATACCGTCGCAATCAATTCCTTTTCATGCCGCAGAATTTCGAACTCTTGCACCTTCACTTCGCCCTCTTTTTCTACTTGGCGAACCTTTACGGCTTCCGCCGCTACCTGCTGCTGCATGATATTGGTCTGAATGTCGTAAGCCTTATCGGCCTGCGCCTGCTGCCGTTTCACGGTCTCTACATATTGCGCTCTCCGGATTTCCAAGTCGCGTTGCGCCTCCGCCTGCGAAGCAAGCGACAACGCCTCCGCCTGCACTCGTTCCTGATCCGCCTGCGCCTTGGCCACCGCTGCCGCTCGCGTTGCTTCCGCCCGCCGAATCGCCGTATCGCGTTCTGCTTCAGCGGCCGCCACATCGGCGTCGCGTTTAATCCGCGCGATATCGGGCCGGCCCATATTCAAGATATATTCGTTCTTATCGCGCACTTCTTTGATCGTGAACGAAATCACTTCCAAGCCCATCTTGCTCAAGTCGTCCGCGCACGTTGCGCGCATCCGGTCGCCCACCATCTCCGGTTCCTTTACAATCTGTTCCACCGACAACTGCCCGATAATCCCGCGCAAGTGCCCTTCCATCACTAACCGGATCAGCCCCTCGCGCTCATCGTCCGTCTTCGTCAAAAACTGCTCCGCCGCTGTGCGAATCGATTCGTTATCACTGCGCACCTTAATCTGCGCCACTGCTTCCACCGTCACCGCGACACCCTGCTTCGTATAAAGATCCTGCTGCGGCGCAACATCGAAAGACATCAACTGCAGCGATAGCTCTTTATAAGTCTCGATCATCGGCAAAATCAAAGTTCCTCTGCCAATAAGCGTCCGGGTGCCGCGCAAACCATAGACGATCAACGCCTGATGCGGACCCGCCTTTCGAAAAAGCGTGGCGACGGCCATCATCAAAAACAGCAACGTCAGCACGCTGGCAACAGCAATAAAAGTTACTTCATTGAACATGTGAATCTCCTCTGGCAGACTTTTCCGTCCCACTCGCCTGGCTTTCGCCAAGCGCCTCCGGCTGGGTCAATGCCTCCCAGGTGCGTACATACGCAATCCCTTTTTCATAGCGGGTGACAACTACTTCTTCCTCCCGCAAAATTTCGTTTCCGTCTTCACTGCGTGCCGGCACCGCTCGCCGCACGCCGTCGCGTACGAAGATCATCTCGCCCACGCCCGCGTTGCGAATCGGGCTTGATACGCGCCCTAACATGCCGATCACATCCGTGTCCGTCTCCTCCAGCGGCTTCTCATGCGACATCAGCCACCGCAAAAATGCGCCCAACAAAAACGCACCCGCCAGCCCAATCAACACCGCAATCGCGAGGTCAGCCCACCTCCCCAGAGCTGAATGCCGCGTCAACAAATAACCAACTCCGCCGAACCACGCCAGAAACACCGCCATACACCCCGGAGTTAAAAGTGTCCCCAGCCAACTCCCTAAAGTGGATGACGAGTGCCCTGCGTGTCCCTGCCCGTGATGTCCGTGCCCTACATGCGCGTGTCCGTGCGCCCCATGCCCCAGATGCATGCCGCCCGCCAGCAACGACGCCACGCTCCACAACGATCCAATCCCAAAACACACCAAATAAAATTCCGACCAATCCATATGCTGGTTCCTCCACCTACGCCGGCAGCGCGTCTGATAACCGCGTCACCAATTCCGGCATGTCCAACACCCGTGCCAGCAATAACAAACAATGCCGGGTATTCTCATGCCGCGCCAATTTCAATAACGCCGACGCCAACTGCGCATCTTTCCGAAATCTCTCCGCTCCCTGAATCAACCACAAATCCAACTTGTCCTCGTGCTCCGAAAGGTCCGTGATCAACTCCGTCTGAAACCCTTCCGGATCGTCCACCAAATGCCCCGGATGCACCTTGAAAAATTTCGCCAGCAAAAGCCGCGTCGTGTTTGTCAAATGTCTCCGCTTGCCGCTCTCCAGTTGCGAAAGATACGGCTGGCTAATCGTCTTCTTCATCTCTTTCTTAATCGCCGCCACCAATTCGCTCTGCGTCATCTCGCGGTCCATGCCGCGCAAACGCCCTTCTATTAACCGTAGATGCCTGATCTTTTCACCAGCCGTCATATAACAATCTGCAATCAGAATATTGCAAATCGCTATAATCGTCAAGATAAATCGGCTTTAATGCCCCCTAACTCGTTGTCGTGAAAAGAAAAATAGCCGGCTCGCCCACATGATTAGCTTTTCTTGCGTCGTCAAAACCGCCCACTCGGCTCGCCTTAACCACTACCTGGCTATCGCCGCCGCGAAACATCAGGCGAAAAAATTCTATCTGCCTATTGACAAGGTTCTTCATTCACTATAAAGTCAATAGGCATGATAGACATGAGACCCAATCGCTGTCGACCGTGCCTCGCAACCCTCTGATCGTCCGCCCATCCCGCACGTCCGTGCGGTCTTCTCCAAAAATCAAAGCAACAGAAAGCAACAAGAAGGTATTTCTATGACAAAGTCGCCAGCATTGAAAATCGTTTCGTTCTTCTTCCTCACCACACTCACCGTCTTTGGCCAAGTCGATACCGGTACGCTCTCAGGCGTCGTCAAAGATCAATCTGGCGCCGTTCTCCAGGCAGCGCCCATCAAGATTGAGAACCCCAGCACTGGCATTGTTCTGCAAGTCTTCACTAACAGCCAAGGCTTCTACGCGGCTCCCGATCTCAAAGCCGGCGTCTATCAAGTCTCCGCCAGCGCGCAAGGTTTCGAAACTGTCACCCAAACCGGCATCGAACTACGTGTGCAAGACCGCCTATCGGTCAACTTCACTCTCAGCATCGGCCAGTCGAAGACCGCCGTCTCGGTTGAATCGCAAGTCTCGGCCCTTGAAACTGAAACGTCCTCCGTCGGCCAAGTTGTCGAAGAGAGCGAAATCAAAAACATGCCTCTCAACGGCCGCAACTACATCCAACTCGCCACATTAGGAGCCGGTTCAGCGCCCGCCTATAACGCGTCTGAGCGCAATAGCTTCACCGCCAACGGCGTCCGCGAAATTCAGAACAGCTACCTGCTCGACGGCATCGACAACAAAAACAAAATCGTCGGTTTCGATAATTCTGCCGCCCAATCCATCGAACCCGTCATCGATTCTGTTCAAGAATTCAAAGTCCAAACCAGCACCTTCTCCGCCGAATTTGGCCAAGCCGCCGGCGCCGTCGTCAACGTCACCACCAAATCCGGTACGAACGATCTGCACGCCTCGCTCTTCGAATATCTGCGCAACTCGTTCTTCGATGCCGACCCCTTCTTTCAACCCGCCGGCACCGCCAAACCGCAATTCATTCAAAATCAATATGGCGCTACTGCCGGTGGTCGCATTCTCAAAGACCGCACCTTCTTCTTCTTTGGCTGGCAAGGCACCCGCACCGATGACGCCGCACCCCAACTCGGTGTTGTTCCCACTAACGCCCAGTTGAACGGATCCTTCACCGCCGCCATTTTTGACCCCGCCACCACCGTCGCCAACCCCAATGGTTCCGGCTATATCCGTTCCGCTTTTGCTGGCAACGTCATTCCCAAATCGCGCTTTGACCCCGTTGCGGCGAACCTCTTGTCTCTTTACCCCGCGCCCAATCTCCCTGGCAAAAACAACTTCTTCTCAAATCAAGAAGAGACCATCGCCCAAGACCAATTCGTGGGCCGCCTCGATCATCGCTTCTCCGATAAAGACAGCATCTTCGGCCGCTATTCCACGTCTTCCAACCACAACGTGCTTCCCGCCCAGCTTCCTCTGCCCGCCAGCAACCCAAGCATAGTGAAGCCAGCCGCGCATTCCATTGTCGCCAGCGAAACTCACATCTTCACGCCAGCGCTGATTAGCGAACTGCGTGGTGGTTATCAGGAAACTCAGGAAATTCAACAAATCAATGCACCGCGCGAATTTTCACAGTACGGCATCGTTGGTGTGCCTGATTATCCGCAGGTCCTTGGCCTTCCCACTTTCGCTGTCTCTGGCTTATCCACCATTGGCACCACCGGTCCCGGCACTCTGCAAACCGCCGCCACTGGCTCCGGCAATCTCCCCATCGATAAGGAAGGCCGCGTCATCGACGCGGATGGCAACCTCTCCTGGGTCCACGGCCGCCACACCTTCAAAACCGGTTTTGATTTTCAGCAAGTTACTCTCTACGCCAACGTCACTCTCAACGCCCGCCCCGCGTATAGCTTCACTGGCATCTACACCCAGAACCCGCAGAGCCGCTCAAACACCGGTGCTGCTTTTGCCGACTTTCTCTTAGGCGATTCCGCCTCCGCCACCGAAAGCACCCGCTCCGTCAGCAACAGCCGTCAACACATTTATCAGTCCTACGTTCAAGACGATTGGCAAGTTACCAGCCGCCTGACCATCAACGCCGGCCTCCGATATGAACTCCCATTGCCGTTCTACGAGACCTCAAACAACTATGCAGACCTGATTCTCGAACCAGGCGCCCTCTACGGAACTCTTCTTCAAGCCTCCGCCGCCGCTGCTAACGGCTACCGCAACTCTTTCTCCAATCCCAACTTTCACAACTTCGCGCCGCGTCTCGGTCTCGCCTACAAGCTCACTCCCAAAACCGTCATCCGCGCCGCCGCGGGAATCTTCTACGGTCGCGACGAAAACTTAGGTGTCGCCGGTCGCCCCACCAACAACCCTCCGTATTTCGTCACCACCACTTATACGTCCGATCAGATCGACCCCAATATCATCCTGTCGCAAGGCTTCCCCGCCGGCGCTCTCACGCCTGGCTCAACCTCTACGCCAACCGTAAACTCGTACCCCAAATTCGCGCCCACCCCTTATGTTCAGCAGTGGAATCTCTCGCTGCAGCGCGAACTTCCCGGCGCGCTCACACTCCAAGTCGCTACCGTCGGCTCTAGCTCTCACGACCTCTACCTTCAGAACAACGTCGATCAGCCCGCACCCGGTCCTGGGGCCATCCAGGCCCGCCGGCCTTTGCCTGCCTATTCCGCCATCAACGCTTACGGCCCTTACGTCAGTGCACATTATGATTCATTGCAATCTCAACTCGAACGCCGCTTCAGCAAAGGCGTCACTCTGCTCGCCGCCTACACTTGGGCACATGGTCTCGACAACGACAATAGTTCCCGAGAAGACGCCTACAATCTTTCGTTAGAGCACGCCAGTTCCAACTTCGATATCCGTCAGCGCTTCGTCCTGAGCTCCGTTTATGAATTGCCGTTTGGCAAAGGCAAGAAGTTTCTCAATAACTCGCGCATCGGCAACGTTGTGGCTGGCGGCTGGCAACTCTCAGGCATCTTTACTAAACAGACCGGTCTGCCCTTCACCCCCGTCGAGAGCGTCGATGCCAGCAATACCGGCACCACCGAACGTCCCAATCGCATCGGTACCGGCATCCTTGCCAGCGGGCAAACCATCAACAATTGGTTTGATACGGCGGATTTCAACGCCCCACTCGCCTATACTTTCGGTAACTCCGGCCGCAACATTCTGCGCGGTCCCGGCCTTACCAATCTTGATCTCGGCTTGTCTCGCGTTATCCCCATTCGCGAACGTCTGCGGGTCGAGTTTCGCGCCGAAGCCTTCAACCTCCTGAACACGCCTCAGTTTGGTTTGCCGAACGCCACGTTAGGAACATCCACCGTCGGCACCATTACCACCACCGTCAACTCCCAGCGCGAACTCCAATTTGCGCTTCGTCTGGCATTCTAATTGAATCTAGGAAACGCTGATAAGCTCTCACATGAATCTCACACGCCGCAACTTTATCGCCACCGCTACAGCCGCCACGGCCACGCTCTCCGCTCTCCCAAAGAATCAGAAGAAACCGAACATCGTCTTCATCATGTGTGACGACCTCGGTTATGGTGATCTCGGCTGCTACGGCTCATCCATCCGTACTCCCAACCTCGATCAACTCGCTGCCGAAGGCCTCCGCTGCACCAACTTCGATTCGGCCGATCCCGTCTGTTCCCCCTCACGCGCCGCCTTACTCACCGGTCGCTATCCCACCCGCGTCGGTGTCCCGCGCGTTTTCTTCCCGCAAGACAAAGAAGGTCTCAATCTTGATGAAGTCACCCTCGCCAACGTGGCCAAAGCGCAGGGCTACAAAACCGCCTGCTTCGGTAAATGGCACCTTGGGCGCCCCGATGCGTATCTCCCCACCAGCCGCGGCTTTGATCAATACTTCGGCATTCCGTATAGCAACGACATGAACCCCCGCCCTCTTCTTGAAGGCACCAAGGTCGTCGAAGAAATCGCCACGCTTGAAACGATAACTCAGCGCTACACTGAACACGCCGTCAATTTCATTCGCGAATCTGCCGGGTCGCCCTTCTTCCTCTATCTCCCGCACACTTTCCCCCACATCCCTCTCGCCGCGTCTGAACGTTTCCGCGGTAAGTCGGCCGAAGGACTCTATGGCGATGTGGTGGAAGAACTCGATTGGAGTGTCGGCGAAGTTTTGAAAGAGTTAAAGCGCTCCGGCCTCGAGCGTGACACCCTCGTGTTCTTCACGAGCGATAACGGCCCCTGGTATCAAGGCAGTCCCGGCAAACTGCGCGGCCGTAAAACGACAACCTATGAAGGCGGCGTCCGCGAACCTTTCATCGCGCGTTGGCCCGGTAAAATTCCCGCCGGTCGAACGTCCGATGCGGTGCTCTCCATGCTCGATATTTTCCCCACCGTCACCAAACTCATCGGTGGCGAACTGCCCGCCAAGCCGCTTGACGGCATCGATATCTGGCCTATCCTCTCAGGCGAAAAGAAGTCCATTGATCGCGACCTGCTTCTCTATTTCGACAATTGGGATCTGCAATGTGCCCGC
Source organism: Bryobacterales bacterium (assembly GCA_963840845.1). GTDB lineage: Bacteria > Acidobacteriota > Terriglobia > Bryobacterales > Bryobacteraceae > Bog-105. Next base: position 27,184 of record CAWJBS010000178.1, on the reverse strand, counting down.
TGGAACAATTGGAAACTGCACGTCGCGCGCCACAATTCAAGCACCTATAGCGCCGCACCCGCCGGCGGCCGCCACAACTTTGTGCTCCCCAATCCCGAACTCTACAATCTCGCCGCCGACCCGCAAGAAAGTTACGACGTCGCCCCCAGCCATCCCGACATCGTCGCGCAAATCCAACAGCGCATCGACAAGTTACTGCCCGGTTTCCCTGACCAAGTCCGGCAAGCTTACGCCGAATCAAAAGCCCGCAAGTTCGACCCAGCAACCCCCGTAGGCGCTCGCCCAAGAGCCGTTCCCAACTGATTGCCTGTTGGCCCGGCTCACACCCCGGATGTGCGGGCCTTAGCCTATCACTTTAAGAGGAAGAGCCACACAGCAGGTCTCCTCATTGTCATTCCCTCCCCACTTGTGTTACCATAGTGTACACAACCACAACCCAAGAAATCAAAATGCAAGCCACTAAAGTCGGTATTCGTGAATTCAGGGAAAACCTTTCCACCTATCTCGAGTCCAAAGAACCTGTCGCCATTACGCGTCACGGCTCGACGATCGGAGTATATGTACCCACCAAACCCCAGCCCAGTCAAGCTGATCTCGAGGCCCTGCTCGTCGCCGGAGAGAAAATGCGAGAAATTATAGCTTCGGCGGGCACAACAGAGGATGAGATTCTACAAGATTTCAAGAAAGCGCGCCTCTCCCGGAGAACTGCGAAAGACTAAATGCTGCAATTGGTACTGGACGCGAACATTCTGATTCGCGCAGTACTCGGATCACGGGTGACATTCCTCCTGCAAAAGTATGTCGAACAGAGCGAGTTTCTAGCACCTTCTACTGCCTTTACAGAGGCCCGCGAACACTTGCCCGGCATTCTGGCTCGCCGCAACATCCCGCCGGCTCCTGCCATGGCCATCCTTGATGCGCTCACAAGATTCGTGCATCAAGTCGAACCCGCAATCTATGAACAATTTGAAGCCATTGCTCGCCAGCGAATCAAAAGCCGCGATGAAGAAGACTGGCCAGTCTTGGCGTCGGCGCTCGCGTTAGACTGTCCGATTTGGACGGAAGACTCCGACTTCTTCGGCTGCGGTGTAGCAACATGGACCTCAGACCGAATCGAACTCTATCTGTTAGCCACCTCTGCCTAGGGGCAGTAACCGTTGCGTCACTGGCAGCAGCGCCCCGTCCTCGCCAACTGGTGCTTGAACATTAGCGAATATCCCTTCACTTCATCCGACGCCAAATCCTCAATCGAATACCGCATCTTCCTCTGCCAGTTCGGATACTGAGCAGTGCTCCCCGGCAAATTCTGTTGCTCCGTCTCCTTCGTAAAATCTTCTTGATTAATCAACAGCACCATCGACGGCACATTCATCAGAAACCCAATCACCGCATTGTGCAAATCGCCATTCAGTTCCGGCAACTTACTAGCATCCCGCTCATAACTCTCCGGCAGCAATCTCTCATAATGCAGCGCATCCAACATCCGCTGCTTCTCCCGCTGCCTGTCCGCAATCTGGTTCCGGTATCCCTCATCGTCCGCCAGTCCCGCCGCTCGCCGCGCCTCAATATCCCGGTTCAACCAAAATCCGGCAAGCGTGGGCAAGTCATGCGTCGTCGAAGCTACTAGCGCTTGAGCCGGATATACGGAGCTGTTCTTAAACGTGCCATCGCCATTTTTTTCAAAGTAGAAAAGCCGGTAACTCAAAATCCGGTACTGCGCCAGCATCGTCCGAATCTCATCCGTCACTGTTCCCAAGTCTTCGCCAATAATGACGTTCTCGCAGCGCACGCTCTCCAGCGCTAGAATCCGCATCAAATCAACGGCGTTATCGCGTACATAGGTCCCCTGCGCCGCTTCCATCCCAGCCGGAATCCAAAACAGCCGGAACAGCCGCATCACGTGGTCAATGCGCAACGCTCCGCCCGCCTGCAAAATTTTCCGCACGCTCTCTCGATACAGCACATAACCCGTCGCTCTGTGCTCCAAAACGTTCGGCGGCGGAAAGCCCCAGTCTTGCCCCTTCGGCGAAAAATCATCCGGCGGCGCACCCACCCGGCAGCCATTCACAAAAAACGCCCGGTGCGCCCATAAATCAGCGCCGCAGCTATCGGTCGCCACCGCCAAATCGTGATACAGCCCAATCGGCATCCCAATCTCTTTGGCATAACGCTGCGTCGCGCACAGTTGCTCGTCAATCACAAATTGCACATACTTATAAAACTCAACCGTCGCGGCATGCTTATCGGCAAACTGTTTCGCTTCCGGCGAATCTGGCGCTTGATACACAATTGGCCAGTCATGCCACGTCCAGCGGTTCCCATCTTCCTCATGCAGAATCTGGTCCAGCGCGCAATACAGCGCAAACTTGTGTAGTAAATCGCCCTCTCGCTCGCAATATTTCGCAAACGCCCGTCCCCGCGCCGACTCTTTGCTCTGCGCCGCCCGAAACTCATCATGCAGCAACCGCAGAAAACGCTTCTTGATTGACATCCACTCCCTGATAGTCAACGTAAGTCGAATCCCGCAAAGCCTGAATCTGCTTCTGAATCTCATCCGTGTGAAACAGCGCCGTCGCAGCCCCGCACCCCGCAAACTCCGGCACTTTCTCAATGTCCAGATAGATCAGGTTCTTGTAATAAACCGATAACGGCAAATACGGGCTCGTATTATACGGAGTCCGGTTATGCAGCGCGTGCAGCGGATTCACTCCTATAAAACTGAAACCCACCTCCCGCATTGACCAATCCAGCAAAGCCCGCAAATCCGTAAAATCGCCGCAGCCCCAATTCCTCTTCGACCGCAAACCATACAGCGCCACATTAAACCCAGCCGTTTTCCCGCTATTCGCTAGCCTCTCCGGCAGATACGCCCGGTCAGGACACACAATCAAGTTCGAAACCGTCGCATCTGCCTCGTTCAGTCGCAACACCAGTTGGTGATACCCCAAAGGCACGTGCGTCGAAATCGGCAGCTGAAACGTGCACCACGTCTTATCCTCGAAATGCACCTCGCGTAGCAGCGGCAAATGCGCCGTGTCCAGTTCGCCCGCTACCTTCTCGCCTGATTCCAGTGTGATCTCGTAGCTAACCCGCGCGCCCGTGTTGCCGGGCAGCGTCAATGGAATAAATCGCTCCGAATCGCCCACTACAATCGTCGGCTGCAGGCTCGCCGTATGTAGGCTCGTAAACATCTGTGCCCGCTTCGCATCAATCGCGTCAACACTCGAAGTATCCCAGCCCAACGCGCTAATGATGCTCTTCAGCGCTTCAACAGAGGCTACATGGTTATGCCCGAAGATATCCCAGTATTGGTAATCGATTCCGCATTCAGCCGCCGCGCGGCCAAGTGCGTCTTCATAATGCGTCGATCTTTGGAAAGTAAGTTGGGGAACCGCCATTGGTGATATCTCGATTGTCCTAAATCGAAATTCCCCAACTCACCTGAAGCCGCACTATGCCCTGTTTACTTGTTCCCCAGCATCTTGTCTAAATACTCATACCGCGCCCGGTTCTGTTCCGGCATCGCCTTCGGCTCAAATGACAAATGCATCACCGGGTTGCCGTTCTCTACCAAATAAGCCGGCCACGGCGGCGCTCCTTCGCCATTCGGATTTCCCGTCTTCGCAAAGTTTGTCCAATAGGTGGACATCGTGTCCGACAACTTTGTATCCTCTGGCCGCCACTCCAACTTCTTCGAAGGCAGCGCCTCAAACACAAACTCAATCTCCGCCGAATGATATGCCCCGCGCGACGGCGTCATCGGCGGCGCATCATCAAACTCATACCGGTATACCGTCGCTTGTCCTGTCGTCCGCTGCAACTCAATCCATTTCCATGTGGAGTACGCAATGAACATGTCACTCGCTAAATCGCCCGCCGATTGCACCACTTGTACGTCGCTCGTCGCCGGATAAAGTTCGAACAGTTTGTCCGCGTTTTCTTTGTACCGCTCTTGCAGCTTCGCTTTGTACAAATCCACACTCGGCTTCTCTTTGCCAAACATCATGCCGCCGCCCATTTCGTTGGCATTCCACCCCGCCAGCAACGGCACATGCGCTTGTTTCCCTGCTGCATACGTGGCGCTCGGGCTTTCCGTGAAAAACACGCCGTCCACGCTCACCGGAAAAGCGCCCCGTGCCTTCATCGCTGCTGCGAGCAATTCATCCGCCGGTTTCGCCCGCAGTTCTTCAATCGACGACGCACCCACACTCGCCGCGAATTTCTCGCCCGCCAGCTGCGCCTCCGACGCCGGCTTCACTGCTAGCGATTCGCCAAAGAACGCGCCACTCTCGCCAATCGCTTTCTGGAACAGCCCTTTTGCCGCCGGCGAAGCCATCAATCCGCTCACCGAAAATGACCCCGCAGATTCTCCAAAAATCGTCACATTCCCCGGATCGCCGCCAAACGCTTTAATATTCTTCTGTACCCATTCCAGTGCCGCCGCTTGATCCAGCAACCCATAATTGCCCGACCCGTTCCGCCCCATCTCCTTCGCCAAACCCGGATGCGACAAGAATCCGAAAACGCCCAAGCGGTAATTCATGCTCACCACCACCACGCCCTTCTTGGCCAGCATCTCGCCGTCTTGCCGCGGCTCACTCGTCGCGCCCGCCGCATACCCACCGCCATAAATCCAAACCATCACCGGGAGCGGCGCATGTTTCTTGCCCTCCACCACCGGCGTCCAAACGTTCAAATAAAGACAGTTCTCGCTCGGCCCATCGTCGCGAAACCCCATATCGCCATATACGTTGCCCTGCATGCAGCGCGCACCAAATTTCGTCGTCTCAAGCGTTGTCGTCCAAGGCGTCACCGGCTGCGGCGCTTTCCATCGCAGCGGCCCCACCGGCGGCGCAGCGTAAGGAATGCCTTTAAACTCCCGCACCTTCCCATCGGAGCTAATACTCCCTTTCACCTCCCCACTCTTCGTGTTTACTTGATTAGGGCTCTTGGCCAAACAAATCGTCAGGCTCAAGATCGCAATCGGGCCGTATAACTTCGTAAAGATCATAAGCCCCCCGATCATATCTCAGCATTCAACCATGGGATAATCTTTCTGTGGGCGACTCCGAACGTTTTGAAATCAGCCAACCGCCGGGCCTTTTCGCGCGCGTTGACGATCCAGCCAGTGAATTTGGCGACAGCATCATCACGACAACTCTCGACAGTGCCCTAAACTGGGCCCGCAAAAACTCGCTCTGGCCCATGACCTTCGGCCTCGCCTGTTGCGCCATCGAGATGATGTCCATGATGGCGTCGCGCTACGACGCCGCTCGTTTCGGCGCAGAAGTCTTCCGCGGCTCCCCTCGTCAATCGGATCTCATGATCATCGCCGGCCGCGTCTCGAATAAAATGGCCCCCGTCATCCGTCAGCTTTACCGCCAAATGCCCGAACCGAAATGGGTCATCTCTATGGGTGCCTGCGCCACCTCTACCGGCGTCTTCAGCAACTACGCTTTGGTGCCTGTCAACCAAGTCATTCCCGTTGACGTCTACGTCCCCGGCTGCCCCCCTCGCCCCGAACAATTGATCTACGCCATCATGCTGCTCCAGGAAAAAATCCAAGCGTCCCGCGGCACCATGGCGAAGACTCTCAACATCGGTTAATCATTATGTGGGGCAAGTTGCCGAAGCCTGCGGCGGGTTGCTAACCCGCCTCTTGCCTTCTATTTCCTCAGCCCCGCCAGCCTCTTTTGCGCCAACACATAAGAGGAAAACGGCCCGCCTCCCGGCTCATTCTTCACTTTCTTGTAATCCGCTTCCGCCTCATCCAACACTCCGAACTGTTCCGCCAATCGCCCAAATACCAGCCACGAATTCGAATCCGGCTCCGCGTATCCCCACTTCTGCATCGCCGCCAATATAGTCTCCCGCGCCTCCGTCCCTTTGCCGGCATCCGCATACATCGTCGCCAACGTATGCAGGGTCCCCGCATCCGGCGCGTTGCCCATCGCTTGCTGCATGCGCGAAAGTTTCTCGTCCGTCAGATCCCCGGCAAACAGGGTGAACCAACCAAACTGATTCCAGTCATACAAAGATCCCTTCGCCGAATCTGCCAGCTTCCGAAAAAGCGCCTCGCTCTCCTCATACTTCCCTTCGCCCGCTTTGGCCTCGGCAAACGCTCGGCTGGCCGCCATCTCTTCCGGATCGCGCGCCAAACGTCCGCTGGCCACCGTCTCAACATCGCTCCAGCGATGCATCCGCGTGTAGATGTGCATCAACTCTGCCGCCATTCGCGGCGATTCCGGATGCGCCTCCGCTAGCGGCTTCGCCACCGCCAGCGCATCGCTCCAAAGTTCTCCGTCCTCGCAAGCCGTCACATACGCGATCTGGGCATAAGTCTTCGCCGGTTCCGTCGTTGTTTTCTCCATCGCCTCGCGCAACGCGGGAATCGCATCCTTCCCGTGCTTCGAGTCCCCTATCAATACATTGGCGGCATACCGGATCTCGTTCTCTCCGCCCTGCGACCCCTTACTCCAAATCCGCGGAAACACCGGACCATCCAGCGGATCGTCGCCGCCCGCAATCTTCACGTCTTCCCGCACCCAATCTAGCCACTTCCGCGCCGCCGCTAGGTCGCCCTTCTTCACATCGCCCAACACCCGCCACCCCACGCCTTCCAGGTTTTTCGCTTCGCCTAAAATGCGATATTCGTTTCCGTCCTTCGAAACAAATAGCGTTTCGTTCGTCGAGTTGATCGCGGCTAGCATGTGTACCCGATAGCCGTCCTCTCCGTTTTGATCCGTCTTCACCTGCATGAGCGACAACACGAGGTCCGCTATGCCTTTGTCCGAAATGGCGGCCGTCCCTTTCATCGAATGCCTTGCCGATTCGTGCTCCTTCTTTCGCTCTTCCGCCGACATGCCAATCAGCGCTTCCGGCGCCTCCACTCTGTCGAAATCACTGTCATGCATCCCATCCAGCACGCTCAGAAAAAATAGCGATCGGATCAATCCTTCCGGCGTATCCGTCTGAATCGGATAATCGTCAACTCGCTTAATCGATCCCAGCATATTCGCGCGTGCCACTACTTGCGACGCGTCTGGCGATCCCTTCGCTCCAGCCGTCATAAGTGCCGCCGCCGCCGGATACGCGCGCATGTTAAAAAGCAGGCTCGCGGCCGTTTGCAACGCCGTACTCCGTAACTCTTCATTGGACGTTTCCTTCTCTGCCTGTGCCACCGCTGCGGCCGCATTCTCTAGTTCAGCCGTCGCCACCAGCTTTAACCCCAACGTCAACCCCGAAAGCGCTAATTTCTCTAACTCCTTCCGTACCTCTTGGTAACGCCCCGCGTATGTCAAATCGTAAAGCAAGTTCTGCTCCAGGTTTTTGGCCACCAATTCATCGCCCATCTCCCGGTACACCTTTATCGCTTCGTTCAACCGCTCTACTGATCGGTAGCGGAGCCCATCACTTGTATATTCCAGCGTCACCGCTAAATTCCGCCGGCTCACCTGATCTTTCGGATCCAGTTCCAGCGCCTTCCGTAACGCCGCTTCCGAACCCGCCGAATCAAACCCCTTCGCAAAATCCCGCCCCACTAAATCATTCAATAAAACAAAACCAAGATTCTGATAAGCTAGCCCCAGCTTGGGTTCTAGTTGCGTCGCCCGCCGCGCTTCGTCTCGTGCTTTCTCGCCGCAACCCGCTTGCAACAGCGCCTGCGAAAGTTGTACGTGGTGCACCGCTTTGTTCGGATATTGCCCAATCATCGTCCGGTACTGTTCAATCGCCTCCTTGAACTTTCCTTTGCTTAAGTAAATCTGACCCAGCGGCTCCATCTGCAAAACCAGCATCGGCCTCTTCAGAAACTCAGCCAAAGACTTCTTCAGTTCTTCCCCCTCCGTCGCCGTGTATCGCCGCTTCCCGCTATCAAATCGGAAATCCGCCGTGACCAAATCCTTCTCCACATGAAACGCGCTAATGTATGTGGCCGGACCCCAAGCTGCTTTCTCCCCCGCTGGCAAATTCAGCATTTGAAAGCCAGCCGGCATATGAATGCGGTAATGCCACTCGCTCACAAACGCTTGCCCCATCACAAAGTCGTCCGTGCGCTTCTTCGGCGGTTTCACCGCATCGTCCGCCGTCAGCTTCTTCTCAGCCTCTTTAAAAAAATTTGGCAAGTTTTCGAATAACCCGCCTAGCGGTATTCCCACCGCTCCATCCGTCGCCGAAATCGATCCGCGCTCCGCGTTTTCCATCTCCAACCGCAACCGGAATGGCCGCGAAAAATCCGTCCCTTTCGGATGCTCAATCTTCAACGCCGAATCTGCCATATACTCCTCACGCATATATTTCGCTAAATTCTTGCGCAGTTGTTCCGAATCGGCCGACCCGTAGCTCTCCCGCAAATTCGCATCCGCATTGCCTATTCCCTCGGTAGTTTCTACCACGCGCGCCTTGCCATAATCCGGCAGGAAAAACTCGCGCGTTTCCACCGTCACATCCGCCGTCGAAGCTGATTCCGGAATCAAGCTCAATCCCACTGTCTCGGGCCGAATCACTAAAGCCTGTCTGCCTTGATCCATCGACGGCAAATATCCTGCCGCCAAATTTTCCGCCGTTGCATCAATCCACAAATCGGGCGTCCCCGGCACAAACACAATCGCGTGGTCAAACTTTCCCATGCCCGGATGCTCGGCCTTCACATCTTCGCCCGGCCCGGTCGCCAGCAGCGCCAAGTAAGAAGGGATGCCCGCCGCCCGCAACAAACTCACCAGCAGTGCCGATTTATCCTTGCAATCTCCGTACTTCCGCTTTAACGTCTCCTCCGGACGCGCCGGGATCAAAGCCGCATCGCCAAATTCTACGCCTGTATACCGAACCTCTTTATGCAGCGCTCTCACCAGTCGCTCAATCGTCTGCGCCCTGTCTTTCGCTCCCTCCCGCGCATTTTTCGCCAGTTCTCTCACATCCGCCTTCGCCAGACGCTCTTCCACAATTCGGTTGTATTCCACCGCCAGACCCTTCCAGCTTTCGGCGGTGGAAAACACAATGTGCGGCTGCCTCGGCACATCCGCCGGCAACATCGGCTCGCTTTCCTCCAAAGGAGCCAGCGGCCCCTTTTCCAGCGTCAATTGCACCACTCCGTTTTTTTCTGTCTTGGTCGTCTTCAAGTCCGGCAGCAAATAAGCCGTATAACGAAAAGGCAATTCGGTTGGATATTCAAAATACGCGCGCGCCCACCGTACAGGAATGTTACGTCCAAAATAGGCCGTGTCCAGCATCCCCGTTAACAGGTGCTTGCTGCTCATCTCTATGTCTTCTTCGACCACCGCGCCCGGCGTCATCGCCGGCAGCGGGCACTTTACCGTCCGCCCGTCCGAATAAACGTTGTTGCTCTGGTCGCTCGCCGGCGCATCCACCACCGTCTTTTGATCAAGTAAATGTTCCGCGCCATCCGGCGTGATCACCCGAATACGAAACGTCGGGCGCTCTTCGTGCCACGGTTCCCATTGCCAGCTCAGGTCGCTCCAATCCTCTACGCCCTGCGCCGTCAAAACCTGGAACACCACGTGCATGCTCTCCCGCACGTCCCCGCTTTTATCAAATACCCAGCGGTCCTCGTCTAGCAAAACGACTACGTTGTCACCCTTGCTGGGTGTCACGCTGTTGGCTTCCGCCAGCAATTGCTGGGCCGGCAGTTGGAATGCCGGTGCGTCTGCAACGCGCGGGTCCGCCGCCTGCAATGCCGTGATGAAGACACAACTGCTGATAAATAAGGAAAGGCGGTAATTCACTTGTGCGACGCTCCGAGTTTCTCGCTTTCCGCGAGTTTCTTGGATTATATCTATCGCTTCAACGGATCTTCCACCCAAGGTGGCGTCGCATCCACCAGCTCCGCCAGCGCCGGATCAACCTTCTCGATCGCCTGTTTCATCCCCCAAGCCACCTGCCTGTAAGAGAAATGCCCCTTCACCCCACTGCGCAACCGCGAAATATATTCCAACTCCGCAAAATCCATCTTGAACAAAAATCGCGACCGCGCCGCAAACGGCAACAAATACTGCGCTGCCGGTTGTGGCAACTTCGCAATCGCGTCATCAACGCTCTTCAGCGCCCCGTCAAACTCCGCCGCCGCCCCGCACGCGTCCACTACTGCCGGCCGTTCGTACCCCAGCTTGTTCGTATAAAACTGCCGGAACTGTTGGCACCGCCGGTGCCTGTGCATATCCCGATACGCGCCAATATCCATCACAAAATCGAAAACGTACGGCGCGCTCCGAAAGTGCCGCGGCAATTCATCCCGCCGCGTCCGCCCGCCCAGCGCCACGTCCAATAACTCTTTCCGTTGCGCCGCTCTCCATCCGCGCGCCAGTTCGTACAACTCCCGATACGGCCGCTCCGTCACCGGATACAAGAGCGTCGCACAAATATCCGCTAAATGGTCACTCGGCTGCAATAAATCCACCGCTGGCGCAGCTTCCCCAACCTGCCTTCGGCAAACGGTCCCTCGCCCACTCCGCCAAATCCGCGCGCAATCTCGTCGTGTATTCGTCCGCGTCCGCGTGCCGCGCCAGTGTCGGCGCGAGTGGTTCCCGAAACGCTGCGCTCATCATGCCAAGTGCACTCCGGCGTAGCCGCACAAGCCGTCGCCAACTCCTGCCCAATTTCCCGCAGCTCCTGAAACTCCGACGCCTTTAATCGCCGAATCTGTTTCTCCAGCGTGCGAATGCTCGTCACCTGCCCCACGCCCGTCGGAATCCCAAACGGCAGCAAATAACGCGCCACATCAAACGCCCGCGCCGCCAAATTCCGCTTGTACGCATCCGGCTTCATATCATCCGGCCTCGGCAATTGCGTTTCTAGATGGGCCGCCATCTTCTCCTGCACACTTGTATACGCGCGCAAAATCCCCGCCGCCGCCTGCTCATAAATCGCCCGCTCATCCGCGCTCAACTCCGGCGGACACACTACACCCGACTTCGAAAAATCTTGATACCGCGAACTCCGCGCCTGCCCATCCCACAGCTGCTCGTCTTCTATTTCCGTCGCCGCAATTTCCGAAACGCCCTCAAAGCAAATCGTCACATGCCCTAAATCGGCAATCGACGCGTGCCCATATTGAAAGTAGAAGCTTTCTAAAAACTTCGTCGAATCGTGCGTCCGCACCCACTCCACCGAATCGCGAATCGAATCAGGCGAACGGCTGTAACGCGCCAGCGCATAAGCAAGCTTCTCTGGCGGCATCGGTGCCACCGTCAGCACCCGTTTTTGCTTTGTATCCGTCAACAAGACGCTATGATAGCGGAGTCTCCGCAATGCAAATCAAAATTAAGAAGCTGTCGCCCAAAGCGGGCATTCCCGAATACGCCCACGGCCCTCTCGAAGACGCCGGCCTCGATCTGCGCAGTATCGAAAACGCCGTTCTCCTGCCCAACATCCCGCTCGCCGTCTCCACCGGCCTCGCTCTCGAAATCCCGCCCGGCTACGAAGTCCAAATCCGCCCCCGCAGCGGCCTCGCCCTGAAACACGCCCTCACTCTCGCCAACTCCCCCGCCACCATTGACCCCGGCTATCGTGGCGAACTAAAGGTCATCATGATCAACCTCGGCAAAGTTCCCTACGAAATCAAAGAAGGCGACCGCATCGCCCAAATGATCGTCGCCAAATACGAAGCCATCACCTGGGACGAAACCGATCTGGCCGATTCCACCCGCGGCTCCGGCGGCTTCGGCTCCTCCGGCCGCTAAGCTACCTCAATCCGTCTTCTTCGTCTCACTCGTCAACCGGCTCGCCAGCGGCTGCGTCTGCCCCGCATACTTATTCCCCACCTTCTTGTAATAAGGAACCGACACCGGCGTAGACAACTGCTCAAACGTAAACGAACAAATCCGCATTCCGGGATACAACGCCACCGGCATAATCCCCAAATTGCTCAACTCCAGCGTCGCCTTCCCGCGCCAACCCGGATCGAACAACCCCGCCGTCCCATGCACAATAATCCCAATGCGCCCCAAGCTCGACCGCCCCTCCAGCCGCCCCAGCACATCATCGTCAAGCTCCAGATTCTCTTCCGTAATCGCCAGCGCAAACTCGCGCGGCTGCAGCACAAACGGGTCGCCGGGTTTCACATGGACGCTGCGCATAATGTCCTGAATCGCGCTCTTATCCCGTACATCAATGAACGCGTGCCGGCTATGCTCAAACACGCTGAACTCAGCCCCCAATCGAAAATCTACAGAGCAACTGCCGAATTGTTCAGGCGGCAGTTCGGGCGTGATACGTATCTTGCCCGACGCTAAATAACGGCGAATATCGACATCGGAAAGCACCATAAACTTAAGAACCGCTATCCTAACACGCGTGCTATCCTTATTTCGTAGTGGGCGGATAGCTCAGTTGGGAGAGCACCACGTTCGCATCGTGGGGGTCGTGGGTTCGAACCCCATTCCGTCCACCAAATCCCACTACCTGCGCCGTTTTTTCTCTAATCGTTCCGCCAGAAACATCTTGAGTAGCGATTGGTACGGCACGTCTCTCTTGTTTGTCAAAATTTTCAGATCCTTAATCATGGCCAGCGGTAAACGGATCGAAATCGTTCGCAACGAAGGCTTAAGGTTTGGGAGTTGCGTCCGCTTTCACGCAGACCAGTCAATGAACTCAGTTGAATCGTGTTTCGCCCAAAATTGCCGCTCGCTCTCCTCAGAGCGGAACTCAGGAATCTTTTTCTTCGCGCTGGACATATTTTTCATGTTCAAATCTCGAACTGAAATCACTCGGATCAATCCATGCCGAACCGCAAACGCGACGAACAAAAAACGTCGGATAGCAGTTTGCCCGAGCGCATAATAGCGCTTCTGTCATTCCTGGAGTGATGTAAATCGCTCCTGACAATCAATGATTGGTCGAATCCAATACACTCATCGAGCGAGTGCTTTTTTTCCGCCACTCCCTAAGCATACGTCACACATATACATAAGAAACCGAGGCGCATTACTCCAAAAAACTCAAAATCGCCGCATGTGCTTTTTCCGGCTGGTCGGTTGTAAAAATATGGCTCGCCCGCTCCAGCATCACCACCTCAGCCCCCGCAATTTTACCCGCCAGTAACCCCGCATTTTCCGGCGGCACCAGTTGGTCCGACTCTCCGTGAATGATGAACGTCCTTGCCTTCAACTCGCCCAACCGCTCCACGCTACTCCACGTGTTAATCGCTTGCACCTGCGCATAATACCCTTCCGCCGTCGGATAAACTTTCATTCGCACCGCCAAGTCTTCGTCAATCCGCTCCCGTGGCGTCCTGGCATCATAAATGTACGGCACCATTGCCCGGACGCCTTCTTCGGGAGTCATCGTCCCCCGCGCCCGCAAAACATCTAGCACCGGCCTCTCAGCAATCTTCGCCGTCTTCCCGCCAAAATTGGTGCACCCCAGCACCAATCTCTCCACCCGCTCCGGATACCGCAAGGCAAACTCCTGCGCAATCATCCCGCCCATCGATATCCCAAACACCCGCGCCCGCTTCACCCCCGCCGCACTCATCACCGCCGCCGCATCATCCGCCATCTGCCCCATCGTGTACGGCCCCGTGGGCACATCACTCTCCCCGACACCCCGGTTGTCAAAAACAATCGTTCGGTACCGGGCGTCCAACACCGGCCTCGTCCGAAACCACATCTGCCGCGCGTACCCCAGCCCCATGATCAGCAGAACCGGCTCACCCTTGCCCGATTCCTCCCAACCAATCCGCACCCCGCCGCTCTCAGTAAATGCCATGCGCGCCTCCGCCCGCCATTCTAAAGCAAAAGGGAAGCAACGGGTGACATCGCGAGTTGCCCTTACACCGTTGTCTCTTCGTAAATCAAAAGCGACGCGCCGCCCGTCGCAAAATTCGGCAAATCCCCCGCTGCCGCCTGCCCCTCGGGCGACGCCAAAGCCGCTTGTATCTCCGCCATCGAAGCGAAATCCAGAATCGCAATCAAATACGGAGCGCTGCCCGCCAACGCCTGCACCGCCCCTTGGCTGACCGTGTACTTCCGTAAGCCGGGAATTTTCTTCGCAATCGGAATATGCGTCTCGCGGTAGTACTGGTCGAAAGCGGAAGCGTCCGCCGGAGTGTTGTACAACACCAAAAGTTGAGCCATTTGCAGAGTGTAGCCCACGGCCCGCGTGCGCTGTTTATCCCGCAAACGCTGGTAGATCTCACATGGCAAAAATCTAAAGAAGATTGCAGAATGATCTAAGAGGCATTCTGGATGATCAACCGGAGCACGTTGGTCCGCTACGGGCTCGCTGTCGTCAGTGTCGCCATCGCAGTCGGCTTGCGCGCTTCGCTGAACCCGTTCCTGCACGACCGTTTTCTCTTCGGTCTCGCCTTCTGCGCCGTCATTGCCGCTTCCTGGTTCGGCGGCAGAGGCCCCGGCCTTCTCTCTGTCGTCCTCAGCGCCCTCGGCAGTTGGTACTTCATCCTCCCCCCGTCTCTCACCCTGCTCAATAAACCCAACCTAAATTTGATGCAGCTCGGCGTCTTTGTCTTCATCTCCTCGCTCTTTGCAATGTTGAGCGGCTCCCTTCGCAAAGCCAACGACACTCTCCAAGACCGCGAAGCCCACCTCCGCTTCATCGCCGCGTCCATGCCCGAAATCCTCTTCACCGCCGACGCCTCCGGTCAAATCGAAATTCTCTCCGAACGTTTCTTTGAATTCGCCGGCAAAGATCGCACGCACCTTGGTCCCTCCGGCTGGCTCTCTCTCGTCCACGCCAACGAAAAAGCCGCCACCACCCAGGCTTGGTCTTCCTCCATCGCCCAGCAAACCGAGTTTCACTCAACCTGCCGCCTCGTTTCCCAAGAAGGGACCGCCCGCTGGTTCCAATGCCGCGCCGTCCCCATGCTCGATAAACAAAGCCGCGTCATCCGTTGGGTCGGCGTCTGTTCCGATATTCATGACCACAAGCTACTCGAAGACGCCCTCGCCCGCTCGAATGAAGACCTCCAGCGTTTCGCCTTCGCCGCCAGTCACGATCTCCAAGAGCCCCTCCGCATGGTTTCCCTCTTCAGCGAATTGCTCATTCGAAATACTCCGACGCCCAACCAGGAATCGGCCTATTTCGTCGCGCAAATTACCCGCGGCGTCCAGCGCATGCAGGAACTCATTCAATCCACCCTGGAATTCTCACGCATTCGCGCCGAAGATATGGAGGACCTCAGCCCCATCAGCCTCCAGGAACCTCTCTCCGAAGCCCTCTGGAGCCTGCAGCAAGCCGTCACCGAATCAGCCGCCAAAATCGTTTCCGATCCGCTCCCCAACGTCATCGCCGACGCCCGCATGATCTCCCGCGTCTTCCAAAATCTCATTCAAAACGCCATCAAGTTCCGCAACCCCAATCAGCCCTTGGTTATCAAAATCGGCGCCACCCCGTCAGGCCAACAAACCTGCATCGTCTCCGTCTCTGACAACGGCATCGGCCTCTCCATGGACTACGCCGAGTCCATCTTTGAACCCTTCCGCCGCCTCCACCCCAAAGGCGGCTACCCCGGCTCCGGTCTCGGCCTCACCAGCGTGAAGAAAATCATCGAACTCCACCGCGGCCGCGTCTGGCTCACAAGCGCGCCCGGCCAAGGGTCAACGTTTTTCTTCTCCCTTCCGCTCGCCGAAGCTCAGTCCAAATCCGTCACCGCCTAACTCACCCTTGTCCCGCAATGTAACTGTGTAACTGCTCAATCACCGCTTCCTGCGAAGTAATAATCCACTTCACTAAGTCGCCAATCGACACAACCCCCAGCAGCCCGCCATCCGCCCCCACCACCGGTAAATGCCGCACCCGCTGCTCCGTCATAATTCGCATCGCTTCATTCACTGGGCAATCCGGCGTCACCGTAACCGGCGATGTCACCATGATCTCGCGCACTTTCGTGTCTTTCGACGAACGCCCCATCAGAATGATCTTCCGCGCATAATCTCTCTCCGTGAACAGACCAATCAGCCGCCGCCCTTCCACAATCACCAGCGAGCCAACATCCTTCTCCGCCATCAAACGAAGCGCCTCAAACACCGTCGCATCAGCCGCTACCGACCACACTGTATTCCCTTTACTACCAAGCACCGCGGACACAGCATCGAACGCTTCCATGCACAGTTACTCCTCGCTACGCTGGATTATAAGTCAAATCTTGGCGTCCGACCCCTGCGACTTGTAACAGTCGGCAGAGAAAGTGCCACGCTAGACACGCTCCCTGCGGTTCGCCTGCCAAGAAAGCCCCTTTTGTGCCTAGGCAGCCATGTATCTTCCCGAGACGCCGCATGGGGGCAGACCTGCACGCGGTCTCTTCGCGCCAGTTCCGCCTCCGCCAATCGGCCGGAATTTCCTGCCTAAAAGCAAGTGGTATCACAGTCCCGTCGCGCCCTTTATTTTCCCAATTCCGTTACAGATTCTCAGAAAATCGTTGCACGCTTTTCGTAACTTTGCTATATCTCGCTACAAATAGCAGTGAAACCCATGTCTGAATTGCCCCCAAATCCCAACTTCAAGAAGAGTCTAGCCGACGCCTGTGAATCAGCCGTCAAACTCTTCGGGGCCAGCCACGCTACCTACTTAGATCTCCTTCCCGGCAAAGAAGCGGGCATCATCCTCGCCGAATCTCATTCTGAGAAAATCCATGCCATCGATTTACGGATTCAAATCCGCGGCATCCCCCTCGAAGAGGAATTATTCGAAAAAAGCACCCCTATTTTCGTCCTTAATGTGTCCGAAGAACCCCGCCTCGGCGTCGTCGGCGTTCAACTCGCTAGTATCGGTGTTCGCTCATTGCTTCTCATCCCAGTCAAAGGCAACGACGACTGTCCCATTGGTTCCTTTAGCCTCGATTGGGATCACATCTGCCAAAATCCTCCTCAGCCGGATGATCCCCGCTGCGAAGTTTTTGCCAAGCTCGTGGGCCTCGCCATCAAGGCCTACCATCTACAGAATCTCCAGGATCGCCGCCGCGCACTTTTTGAAAGCCTCGATCAATTTGTCGCTCACCTCCAGGAAGAAAACGACCTTCCGCGCCTCCATCAGGACATCGTTCGTTTTGCCGTCGAAATGCTGGATGCCAGTGGCGCCGCCCTCTACGAAAACCATCCCGTGCTGCAAAAGCTCTCGTTTCTCATTGAACATCGCTCCTGTTCCTCCCCTGAGCAAATCCTGTACGATGCCAAACATATCGCCGCTCTCGCCGCTGTCTCGGGAAGAACTCAGCTATCAAGCCTCGGCTCTGAATTTTACCCCTCCACCTTCGCCAGCGCCGCCGCTGTGCCGGTGCGCATTCTCGGCCTCGTTCGGTACGTCATACTGGTCGGACGCAACGCCGCCAATCGACCCTTCACCGAGCCCGAGGCAGACGCGCTTGAGCGCTATGGTGCCAGAGCCGGACAAGCCATCTCAAAACTCTCCGTCCGCTCCGATTCCAGTAACCGCCCCGATTGGGCCGCTGTTCTCAATGAACTTTCCACTTTCATGCAATCCCAGCAGGACGCCCCCCAGGGCGAAGCTCTCATCCTCTTCGCTTTCCTCACCGGTGTAACCGCCCATTTCGGCCTCCGCTTCAACCGCGCTTCCGTTCTTCTCTACGATGATCCAGACCATCTTCTTGTTCATGCTCTCTCCATCGGCCAGATGACGGACGAGTCCTGGCGTCAAGCCTGCGACAGCTCAAAACGCCTCAAGTTTGATGATTTGCCGTCGATCTTGCAAGCCTCCGAAACATTGATTGCAGATCCCTCCGAACTGCAAAAGCACATGTTCGATTTCCGCCATCAACTCCGCTACGACGGTAACGAGATTCTGCTGAAGGTACTGACCAGCGGCCTTGCCGAAATCGTCTCCGTCGATCAACTCCCGCAGGATTTCTGCGCTGATTTCCAACCGGCGAATTCCGTCGCTATCGCCCCACTCCGCTCTGCCAACAAATCCATCGGTATTGTCGTGGCCGACAACAAATTTACGGGCGCACCCATCTCCAATGCAGACCTGGAAGCCCTCTGCGTTTTTGGGGCCACGGCCGCCAGTAGTCTGGCCAGCCTGCATGCCAATCTCGTCCGGAAAGAATCAGCCGAACGTCTGCGCGAAATGCTAAAAGGTCTCCGCGCTTTCGATACCTCTCTCGGCTTGCGCGAAGTCCTTAAGCATATCGCCGTTGCCGCTTGCCAGTCGACGCGCGCTACCGGCGCCAGCATCATACTCAGCGCCGACGGCCATCGCGCTTGGCTCCAAGTGCCCGCCGGTGCCGAACCCGCCTTCGACCCCGATGTGGTTATGCGCGAAGACGGCTTTTCCAGCAAAGTGATGGAGTCTCGCAAACCGGAGCCGATTCCCGACATCGCCGCCCACCGTGACCAGATGAATAGCAAGACGTCCGCTGCTAGATACCAGTCCTCGATCTGCCTTCCTCTCACCATCCGCTCCCGCTGCATCGGTGTTTTATGGCTCCTCTACGCCGAACGTCAATCCTTTCCACAAGATCATATTGACGATCTGCAAACCTACGCCGATGGCGTCGCCGCCGCTTACGATAACGCCCTCCGCCGCGCCGAACTGGAAAGCCTCCGTGCTGCCGCCCTCGCCCTCTCTCAACCCGATCGCCTCAAGCAGGAGTTGGAGAGCGTGCCCACCGAAGCCATGCGCCTCACCAAAGCAGACGGTGCCACCTTCTGGTCTTATGATTTAAACCATCAACAATTCACAAGCCGCGTTTCCGACGGTTTTGGCCAGGACGATATGGAATGGCCCAGCCCTGACGGCATCAGCATGGGACTGCTAACGAAAGGTTACCTAGCCCAGGAAAAAATCCCTATTTGGCGACCTGAACACTTTTACGAAGTGGCACGTAATCGCGACATTCAAGCATTCCAAGGCGTCTGCGTCCGCATCGGCCAGGAACCCATCGGCGTTCTTTATGTCGTCTATCGGCAGGCCCGCCCTTTTGATCAGGATGACCGCCAGCAACTCGAATCCTTCGCCGCCCTCAACGCGCCACTCCTAAAAGCCGCCCGCGTTCTGAAACAAAGTCAGGTTTTTCAAAAAGCGGCGGAAGGCATAAGCCAACCCTCCAGTACTCCCGAAAACATCGTTCGCTCCATTCGCGAAGCCTATGAGTGTGGCCCCGTTCTTCTGTACCTCTTCGAACCCGGCACGCGGCGCATCGTTTTCCCTCCTTCAATGCACGGTGTCAAAGACGAAGACGCAGTCAAAAATGAAGACCGCTCCCAACTGGAAGCCATGCTGCCAGACCTCTTCAGCCGCGACAAACCGTACGTCGCCCAAAACATCTCCCAGCAAAAGCGCCTCAACCAGGACGGCGCTACCATTTTCGACGGCACCCTCTTCACGCGTCGCGAAGGCACCCACTCCTGCGCCGCCTTCCCTCTCCGCGTCGGACGTCACGAACTCGGCATTCTTTTTGTCAACCACACCGCTCAGCAGGAATTCAGTTCAGAGGAACTTGCCACCCTCGAAGTCTTCGCCAAACACGCCGCCCTCTCCATTCTTCCCGACCGCCTCTTCCAACTCAGCGCCACCGTACTCAACGGCGTCGTTCACGAAATCGCCCGCCCCTTCACAAACGTCAAACGAACTCTCGAATTCATGGTGCGTGGTCATCATGGCCCGCTCAATGAATCCCAATCCCAGGAAATCAAATCCGGCCTACTCTACGTCCGCGAAGTCGAAAGAGCCATGCGTCGCTTTAGCGCCCTCCCTCATTTGATTACCGGCACTCCTAAGCTCAAGCGCGTCCGCCTTTGCCCCGATCTGCTCAACGAAATTGTCGATGATTTTCGAAAACTCGTTCAGCCACGCCTCCGTTTCCATTGCGACCTCGATCAACACAAAGCTCTCGAACTCGTCACCGACCCCTTCCTGCTCGAAAACATCGTCTTGAATCTCTTGAGCAACGCCGAAAAATACACCAAGGAAGGCAGCATTACTCTCCAACTGGTTCCCTCTCATGCCCACCTCGAAATCAGTGTCGCTGATACCGGTCTCGGCATTCCACCCACCGAACGGGAGAAAATCTTCGACTTGGGCTTTCGCTGCTCCAATGTCAAAGGTACCGTCGGTACTGGGATTGGGCTCTTTCTGTCCAGAGAGTGCGCTACGATTCTAGGCGGGAATATCGACGCGTTTCCCCAATCGGCTGGAGCAGGAACGGACTTTCGTTTACGCATCGCGACTGGAGCTGAGAATGAGCTATCAAAGGCGAGTTCTGCTAATTGATGATGAACCCTCCGAGCACAAGGTGCTGGAAGGTCTGGCCGCTTCCGGATACTCCGTCAGAAGTTCGTACTCCGGCCGCGACGGAATCGTGGCCGCTCGCGACTGGCGCCCCGACGTGACCCTCGTTGATTACGTCATGCCCGAAATGGATGGGCCCGCCGTCTGCACCGAACTCAAACAACATCCCACTACCAAAGATCTGCCGGTCGTCATGTTCAGTCACGAACGCACCCGCCTCAATTTCCAAACCGGCTTTCAATCCGCCGACGATTACATCGAGAAATCCATCGATTTTGAAATTTTGATCGAAAAACTGCGAGCCTGGGAGCGCCACTTCCTCCCCTACCCTTTAATCGAAGGGCACCGCCAGCTCGTCTTGACCTGCACGCCCAACCAGCCCCTCAGCTTCCGAATCGACGCCGGCTGTGCCACCTTTAACACCGCCCGCGGTCCCCTTGAAATCGAAGAAGATCTCTATTCCTCCATCGCCAACCTTTTACCTCACCATTCCAAAGTCCTCAACCAAGACTCCCTTCATCCCGTTGAAGACAATTGGCGTCAACTCTCTAAGTCCGAAGGTTGGAGCATCTATTCCAAAATCTTCAAAAACTTCCCTGAACTCTTAGCCGAATACACCGCGGCCAAGCGCAGCGCCGAAAAAGATCGCAATCTCCACATCCAAATCGAATCGCCCCGCAGTCTCATCCCGTTCCCATTTGAATTCTTTTTTGACGATAAGCCTGCCGACGGCGGCGGTGAGTTCTTAGTCGTTCGTCATCCGTTGAGCCGCGTCGTGACGACACAGGGCGGCGGACCCGCCCGCCGTCGCGGCATCTCCCGAAATTTTCTAAATAACATCCGCCGCGCCCAAAATGAAAATCAGAGCGACGGCAAACTCCGCATTCTTCTCATTGCCTCCAACACCCTCCCAGCCATTCCTGGTGTCGATGACGAAGTTGACTTACTCGCCAAACTCATCCCAGAGTTGTTTGCCAACGTTGGCCTTGATGTCGATCTGAGGAAAGTCCCCACCGCCGAAGCGTCCCTCGAGAACGTCGAAAAGCTTCTGCGTGACTCCGATTTTCATATCATTCATTTCGCGGGCCACGGCTCCTTCGACACCACCACCCCCGAACGCAGCTATCTCCTGTTTTGGAGCAGGAGCAGGATCATATTGCCGAGCAGCGCGCCTTCCGTGTCGATCTTCGACCCGACGATCACGTCGGACGCATCGGCGTCGAGCGGGCAGAGCGCCAGCGCGACGGCAACGAGGAGCGCAATGGGCCAGGCCGCTTTCATCTATTTCCGAGGCGGCGGCCGCGTTCGACGACCGCTGACAGCGGCGGCTTGACCGATTGTCCACGGACAAAGACCGCTCCTTCATTGGTCCAAGAACAAGTATCGTGACAATGGCCGCCTAAACAAGCTTAATCCGGTCCTGTAGACCTATCTCGAACTCCGCGCTGACGGAGAGGCCAAGGGAGGCGACATGGACTTCGATATTCCCGAAGACTTGCGGCTGCTGCAGGAAACCGTTCGGCGGTTCGTCGACCGGGAACTGATTCCGCTCGAAGGGAACTGCATCGATGGACCGGACCTGAAGCCCGACATCGAGCGCCATCTGACCGCATCGCTGCAAGGAAATTGGCCTTTGGCAAGTCGATGTTCCGGAGCAATTGGCGGGCAGGGGCTGGGACTTCTGGCGCGCGCCATCATTTGGGAGGAATTCGGGCGCACCGTTGCTTTGCCGCCGCGTGGCGTGCGTATTCTTGGACCGGAAGTGCGCCCGGTGCTCTACGTTCTCGAAGGCGAGATGCGCGAACTCTATCTTTTTCCGGTCATGCGTGGCGAAAAGGAATCCCTGCTTCGCGCAAACCGAGCCCGATGCCGGCTCAGACCCCGGCTTCGATGCGCACCACCGCTGTTCTCGACGGCGACAACTATGTGATCAATGGCGTGAAGCGTTTTATCACCGGCGCCGACAAAGCCGATTTCATGATCCTGATGGCGGCGACCGACCGCGAAAAGGGATCGCGAGGCGGCATTTCCTGTTTCATCGTGGATATGGACACGCCGGGTGTTAGGCTCGGCGAGCGCTATGAGACGCTCACTGGCGAACAGCCCTGGGAAATCATCCTCGACAACTGCGCGTGCCCGTCTCGCATCGGGTGGGTCCGGAGGGCGGTGGGTTCGCGCTTGGGCGAGAAATGGCTCGGTGTCGGCCGGCTGAAACAAGGCGCGCGTGCGCTCGGGGCGACGCGGCGTGCCTCGAGCTCGCCGCGACCTACGCCAAGCAGCGGGTCACTTTCGGCCGGCCGCTGTCTGATCGCCAGAGCATTCGATGGCGGCTGACGGACTGCTATGTCGAGCTCGAAGCGGCGGGCCTGCTCGGTGCATCGCGCCGCGAGCCATTTCGACCGCGGCGACGACTTCGGAACGAGGCTTTCATGGTCAAGCTTTTTGCACCGAAATGGCCGTGGAAGGCGGCGGATATGTGCTTGCAAGTTCATGGCGGCATCGGCTTGACCAAGGCTCTTGCCGGTCGAGCGGCTTTGGCGCGACCAGCGCAGCCACATGATTACCGAAGGCACGCCCGAGATCATGCGCATGGCGCTCGCGCGCCATGTCATCAAGCATTCGGCGCTTAAGATGAAAGGGAGACTGATCACGATGGACAAGACATACGACAATGTGAAGATCGAGCGCGAGGGCGGCACGACCTTCCTGGTGCTCAATCGGCCCGAAAAGCGCAACGCCATGAGCCCGGCGCTGCATTACGATGTCGAAGATGCGCTGACCTGGCTCGAAGACGACGCTGAGACCAAGGTTCTGGTGCTGGCTGGCGCCGGGTGACGCTTGGTGTGCCGGCCAGGATTTGAAGCTCTATTTCCGCGAGACGGCGAATAATCCTGCCGGAGCGCAAGCGATCCAATACGGCAAGCCATCATTGGCGATGGGAAATCCTCAGCAGGTTTCGCAAGCCGACGATCGCCATGGTCAACGGCTATTGTTTCGGCGGGGCTTTCACACAACTTTGTGCCTGCGATTTTGCCATCGCCGCCGATGACGCTACTTTCGGCCTTTCGGAGGTCAATTGGGGCATTATTCCCGGCGGCATCGTGAGCTGGAATCTTACCGACATGCTGCTGCCGCGCCATGCCATGTATTATGCTGCGACGGGCGAACCTTTCGACGGCAAGCGCGCGGTCGAGATCGGCCTTGATCAATTTCGCGGTGCCCCAGGCGGAATTGCGCAAGAAGACGCTCGATCTCGCCGAGAAGATGATGCGTCTCAATCCCTGGCGTTTTGCGTTTCACGCGCGAGGCGATCAAGTCGGTCCGGCATATGCGCGCCGATGAAGCGCGCGACTATCTCGGCGCCAAGCAGGATTCGCTGCATCGGGCCGACAAGGAAATCGCCGACAAGGTTGGGATGAAGGAATTTCTCGACGAGAAATCCTATCGTCCCGGCCTCGGCCCCTATCAGCGCCCCGGCAAATGAGGTCGACAGGCGCCTTTGCGCTTGCCGGCTCAGCCAAGCCATCACGGCAGATGACGCCTGCTCGCGCCGCGCAACGTCGTTCTCGTCGGGGCCTCGGACAAGAACTGGTCCTCACGCATCTGGGATAATCTCGTTCGCTTCGGCTTCGAAGGCTGACGTTTTCCGGTCAATCCGAACCGTACTGAGATGTGGGGCGTGCGCTGCTATGCCGATCTGTCGGATCTCCCCGAAGCGCCGGACCATCTCGCGCTCCTCGTTCCGAACGAACAATCGCTCGAGATGCTGGAGACGGGCGGCCGGCTCGGCGCCCGCAGCGCCAGTCATCTATGCAGCGGGATTTGGCGAGGGCGGCGACGCGGAGGGGCGAAAGCGAGCGATACGTCTGCGCCGCGTCATCGACGACTTATGGACATTGCGGCCGTCGGACCGAATTGCATGGGGCTCGCCGTCGGCCGGCTCGCCGTTTCTGCACCTTCCCAGACGAGCAGATCGAGCCTCTGGGGGTCGGGCCCGGTCGCAGCGCTGACCCAGAGCGGAACGCTGGCACAGACTTTCAGCCCGTGGTCTCGTCGATGCTGGCCTGACTCTCGCCTATCTCGTTTCCTGCGGCAATCAGATCTGTCTCAGCTTCGCCGATTATATCGACTATCTTGCCGAGATCCGCATCTGCGCGTCATCACCTGCTATGTGGAATTGGTGATCGACGGGAAGCGCTTTCTCGCCGCGGCGGAAAAAGCGCGGCGCAACGGCAAGCATATCGTCGTCGTCAAGACCGGCGGCACGGAAGGTCGCGCGAAGGCGGCCTTCGCCCATACTGGTTCGCTCGCCGGCAGCCGGGACGTGTTCGACGCTTTCGCCAGGGACGTCGGCATCGTGCGCGGATTTACTCGAGGAAATGGTCGAGGCCGCAGCGTTTCTTGGCCCGCATGCCGAGGCCGCGTGGCAATGCCGTCTGCGTTATGACCAATTCCGGCGCGCTGAAATCGCTGATGACGGATGCGGCCGAAAGCTGCGGCCTGACGCTTCGCGGCCCTGTCGCCGACGATCAATGCGAAACTGCGGAAAGTCCTTCCGGACGCGGACGCCGTCCAATCCTTTCGATACGAAAAGGACGCTGCGGACAGAGGAATATATGGGATGCGTCCGCGCGCTGCATGACGATCCGAATGTCGATCTGCTGCTTCTGGCCGAAGAATTGCCGCGCGAGGCCGGGATCGAGCGCAAGGTGAGCAATCTCACCACGCTCGACCGACTGGGCGGGCGGCAGGAAGCGACGAAGCCCGTTGCTCTATTCTCGCCGGTTTCCCTGCGCGAGACCGCCTATATGCGCGAATTGCGGGACAGGCTCACGACCGTTGCCGATGCTGCGCGACACCGGCAAGAGCTTCCGCGCGATCGCCAGGATCGCCGCGCAGCCGGGCTCGCGATCGAGCCGCCGCCGCTCGTTGAGCGAATCAACGGCAGCCTTTCGTCGAATCTTGGCGGAAGCGGGCGGCCGAGCATTCCGGGCCGACGGCTCTGAACGAGGGCGGTCGAAGAAATGCTGGCGGCCTATGGCATCGCGCTTGCCGCCCGAGGAAATCGTCACCGATGCCGAAGCGGCCGTGGCGGCGGCCGTGCGGATCGGCTTTCCTGTCGTTTTGAAAGCCGTGCGGCGGCGGTGCCGCATAAGAGCCGACGCCGGACTCGTGCATCTCGGCTTGCGGGACGCTGCGGCGGTACGCGCGGCTGCGATCGTCGTTACGCGGCGCTGCGCCGAACTTGGCGCGACGCTCGAAGGCATGCTCGTGGCGAAACAGATCGCCGGCGGCATCGAAATGGTGCTCGGCATCCATCGCGATCCGGAAATGGGGCCGGTGGTGATGGTCGGCTTGGGCGGAATCTGGCTCGAATTGTTCAAGGATGTCGCTTTCGCACCGCCGGAACTCGGCGAAATGCGCGCGCGCGAAACGATCGCAGCGACCCGTGCGGCGACGATTCTCGCCGGCTATCGCGGCGCGCCCATGCGCGACGTGAGCGCTTTGGCGCGCGCCATGGTCCGTTTGGGCGGCTGCGCTGGATCTCGGCGATGTGATCGAATCCGTGGACATCAATCCGCTGCTGGTCATGGCGGAAGGCGAGGGCGCGTTGGCGCTGGACGCTCTCGTCGTTTTGCGACCACCGCCGGATTGCGAGAGTTTCATAGAGCGGCCGGAGCAACGACGCATCGCGCCGTCGAGCGGCTGCCGCATGAGGGAGGGTCGGATGAACAAAGGCCACGATTTTGTCGATCGCATTGCTGGGAACGGCAATGGCGTCGGCGCTGCGGCCAGGCTCAGGATGCCGGGCCTTTCTACAAAGGCAAGACGGTCACGATCGTCGTCGGCACGTCGGCCGGCGGCGGCTACGACGCCTATGCGCGCCTGTTCGGCCGCTATCTCGGCAAGCATTTGCCGGGCGAGCCGACGTCGTCATCAACAACATGCCCGGCGCCGGCAGCAATATAGCGGCGGCCTATGTTGCGCGCGTCGCGCCGAAGGACGGCACTTTCATCGCCGCGCCCTATGCGACTGCAGCCGCTCGATCCCATTCTCGAAGATGCCGCCGACCTGAACTATGATCCCGGCCGCATGAATCTATCTCGGCACCGCCTTGAGCGACGAATATCTCTGCATCGTCAGACCCGATGCGCCGGCCTCGACTTTCGACGATATGTTCAAAACGCAAGTCATCATGGGCGGGACGGCGGAGAACGGATCGACGGGCATCTGCCGATCCTGCTCAACAATGTTCTCGGACGAAATTCAAAATGGTTTTCGGCTATCCGGGCACGCGCGAAATCACTTTGGCGATCTAGAAGGACGAAATTCATGGCATGTGCGGCATGAACTGGTCGAGCCTGATTCGCAATATCCGGACATGCTCGAAGAACAACGAGATCAAGATTTTCGCCCAGGAGAATGCGACCGGTACGCCGCAGGCAACAAGATGGGGATTCCCTTGACCGTTTCACGCCCGCACCGAAGAGCAGCGCCAGATCCTCGAGATCATCTATTCGCAGGAGGATATTGCGCGCCCTATTTCGTCGGCGGCGGAAGTGCCGGCCGATCGTCTGCAGATGCTGCGCCGCGCCTTCATGGAAACTTGGCGCGATTCAGCCTGGTGCAGAATACCTGCGCAACAACACTGGCGGCAGGAGCAAGCTGCTCGACGGGCGTGATCTTTTCACCTACGCTCAACGGGAGCTTCACTGGGACGCTGACCATCGCCTCGCCCTCCCTGGCAGCCTCGGCGAGTGTGCCGCTCAGCGGGACGGGCGGCATTCCAGGATCGTTGCTGGCGCAGCCTGCACTGATCGACTTCCAACAGACCGGCGTTGGATTGCTCAGCAATCCGGCCACCGTGACGCTGACCAACCCCAGCGGCGCAGCCAGCCTGACCAGCCTCACGCTCACCGTCACAGCTGGCTACCGGCTGGTGAACAATACCTGCGGCACAACGCTCGTG
>CAWJBS010000177.1:0-11384 GCA_963840845.1 Bryobacterales bacterium | reverse complement strand
ACGAGTATAAGCGGCGCAAAAGTCTCATGCTTCATGGTCGCCGTTTGCGTTTTCATTTCCACCAAAGCCGGCCGCACATAAAACCCGCCTTCACAGCCCGCTACCGGTACGCGTTCGCCGCCCGTCACCGTGCCGCCCGCTGCTTTGGCCTCGGGCAAACTCTTCTGCATTTCGTCAAACGCTCGCTGATCAATCAATGGACCCACCAGCGTTCCCTCTGCTCTGGGGTCGCCCACCGCTACCGTTCCATACACTCGCTTTAGGCGCGGCAGCAGCTTCTCATAGACACTCTCATGGACTATCAGTCGCCGTAACGTCGTGCAGCGTTGTCCCGCCGTGCCCATGGCCGAAAAAGCAATACCGCGCAACGCTAGATCTAAGTCAGCCGATTCTCCAACAATCGCCGCATTATTACCGCCTAACTCCAAAATGGCCCGTGCGAAACGGCCTGCTAACTTCGGCGCAATTTGTTTGCCCATCGCCGTTGATCCTGTGGCCGATACAAGCGGTACATGCGTGTTGCTTACGATGGCCTCGCCTATCTCCCTGCCGCCGTTCAAAACTGCCGACAGTCCTGCTGGCGCTTCGCCAAACTTGGCAACGGCGCGCTCAAATAACGCTTGCGTCGCCAATGCGGTCAATGGCGTTTTCTCCGAAGGCTTCCACACCACGGAATTACCGCACACCAATGCCAGCGCTGCATTCCAAGACCACACCGCCACCGGGAAATTGAATGCGGAGATAATACCCGTCACGCCCAGCGGATGCCACGTCTCCATCATCCGGTGTTGCGAACGCTCGGTGGCAATCGTCAATCCGCACAACTGGCGCGATAATCCAGCGGCGAACGTGCAGATGTCGATCATCTCCTGCACTTCGCCCAGCCCTTCGGAGACAATCTTGCCTGCTTCGATTGTGACCAGGCGGCCTAACTCCGTTTTGGCCGAACGCAGCTCCTCGCCCAATAGCCTCACTAACTCGCCGCGTCGGGGCGCGGGCACCTTGCGCCACTGCAGAAAGGCTTCATGCGCGGTCTCAATGGCTTTAGTGGCGTCGCTTGAGGTGCTCGTGCCGACCTGCCCGATAATTTCTTGCGTGATCGGCGTACGAACCGCCAAGTCGCCACCCTCGAACGCCGCGCGCGCCACTCCAAGGCTGGTAAGTAGCTGCGCGGTTTCTTCTTGTATCGTCTTCACTTCTTTAAGATGACACGCTTTACACCACACCACGCCATCACTGCGCTAACCTAATCCTTTATGGTCAAGAACGTTCTTGGCACGGCTCTTCAAACGTGCTGCACTAATCCTCTTACTGGTTTTTATCGCGACGGCAAATGCAACACCGGACCCGACGACGTCGGCAAACACACCATTTGTGTCGAACTGAGCGACGAATTTCTCAAGCATCAAGCCTCTATTGGCAACGATCTCATCACCCCGCGGCCCGAATTCGGATTCCCCGGATTAAAAGCAGGTGACCACTGGTGCGTCTGCATCGACCGCTGGAAACAGTCTTACGATGCCGGCATTGTCGGCGCAGCGCGCTTGGAAGCCACCCACGAAAACGCTCTCGAAACCGTCACCATGGAGATGTTGCTCCGCAGCGCCAGCATCAAGAATACCCGCGCTAATTAGTCCAGTCTCCCAGGCTCTCCACGTACGCCGCGGAGCCGTCACGCAGCCATCCATCTAATTGCGCCGGCTCCTTTAACTGTTGTCCGCGCTTACGCGAAACGGCCGCGTAAGCGCAATTCATTTCGTCCAGCGTCGTCATATCCACAAACAACTTTTCGAACTGCGCCACTGGAAAAACGTCTTCTTGCCCTTTGCCCCAGCGCTTCTTTACGTCTTTTAAAGTGATATAGCTGGGCATGCGAGCTGCTAGCTTGCGCACCGCATCGGCCGTTTTCTGCGTATCGTCCAAATCGCCGCGCGTTAATCCAAAAACATTCAGCAGCTTGTCGATGTCAATCCAAAATGTGTTCGAGTTGTAATACGAAAGCTTAGCTTCCACCTGTTCGGAAGGAAGCGCTAAACCCTCCACCAGCCGTAACCTACCGTTCACGCGCGCCAATCCGCCGCCATGGTCGTCCACCTGGCGCCCAATCACTTCCACCGTCATGGCCGCATCGCGATCAATGTGGAAACCTAGCAATCCCGTGTCTAAATTCGCGCCCACCGTATCAATGTTGTGCATCAATAAGTGCTGCAACTGTGGCTGCTCGTTCAGCAATTGCCGCAGGACTCCGTTACGCAACATATTCGGAACTTCATACCAATGGCCCGTGGGGTGCAAACATTGCAATGGCAGGTTATCCGTATAATCCGTGCCCTCCGGCCCGTTCTTCGCCCATTGAATCAGCGCTGCACGCAAACTGTCGCGCATCTTGCCTTTCTGCTCGTCCAGATCCTGCTGCGGCATCTCCTCCCAGGCGAACCGTAAATCACGCGTCATCGGAACAAAGCGCAAGCCAATGCTTCGCCCCGGTGAAAGAATCACTTTGCCGCTGTAGCCGAAGTTCTTTTCCCGCTGCATAGCTCGCTCCGTCGGCCCATGCGTCAAATAGCTGGTCGTAATCACATGCGGGACCGGTGTACCGGCCATCCGGCTCGTCTGCCGGCTCTTCGCCAAATGAACTTCAATGAACGTCCGCCATTCGCCCGCAAATTTGCAGAAAGGATTGAGCGCTTTCACCGCTCCTGCACCCCTCGTCCAGCGTGTACCGGCACCGCCCGCTAGCGAAACCACCGCCACTCGCCCTTCTTGCAAAGCCTTCATCCCAAGCTTCTGATACTTCTCCGCTAGTACGCCGCGCCCGTCAAAAACATCACCAGCTTGTGCATCCTCAATCTTGGCTGTTGGCGATAGTCTGTTCTGGGCCAACCCCAAGCTGCCGTTCTGCAAACCGGCTTTGATCTGTTCGTGCTCAATCGGGTCGAAACCGTAACTCTTCAGCAAATCTACCAATGATTGCCCCTGCACCCCGCCGCTTGCATCCGTTGAAGGCAACAGCCTGTCAAACAAATCCTGCACGATCCCCGAATATCCGGGCTTCGCTCGCGACGCTACTCCCAAGCGGTCAAGCTCTTTGCGGCGCGATAACGGCATCAACTTTTGATCCATCCGCAAAAGCGACGGCACCACCAGCGCGTAATAACGCGCCGGCATTAAGCTCTCATCGCCCGTCAGCATTTTCGCCGTGGTTCCGTGTTGGTTGATCTGGAAATCGTAAACCACCGGATTCATGGCAAACGGCACCGCTTCTTCCATTTGTTGCTTGGTCTCGCGCATGATGCTTTGCAAGCGGTCCTGCGCTCGTGCCCTGGTATCCGGGCAGAAAATGAAACCCATGCCGCCGCCCGCCATGCCGCCCAACATCCAAAAGCCCCAGAACTGGGCCGCAAACTCAGCGCGTGCTTTGTGAATCAACGTCTCCGTGTAAGCGTTGCTTGCCCAGGGAATGATGCTTTGAATCGGCCCGAAAAAGTTCTTCTCCGTTTCGCTTCCCAGTCCTTGCACATCCCCGGCGCGCAAGTTGTCCATCACCGCATCCAAAATGCCGATCGCCTTTTGCCGTGCCGCCCATTCCGCCGGTGAACGCAGCAGATACTTCTCCGTCACCATTTCTAGAATTGGACCTACATCCTGCGCCATCCCACCGTGTACCAGCACCAGGCTCTTTTGGAGTCGCTCGCGCGCTTCGTCGCTGATCTCAGCCGTCGAAAAAACAGTGTGCCGCGGCAGCAGCCTTCCACGGCTAACGCCAAACTCTGGGTCACCTTCTTCCGCTTCCTGCCCCTGTATCAGCTTGATGCCGGGCCACACACCTCCCGAATCCTGCCAGCCGCCTCCCGAACCTCCCAACCACTCTCCCAAAATCGCGCGCGCGGCTACCAACCGCCGGTCACTCTCCGTCAACGCACCCGTCAGCGTTGGAATCTGTTTCGTGGCCCGCATACAAACGGTGATCAAGCCCGCCAGCAGATTGGTCGAAACCGCCAGCCGCGACCCCTTGGGAATATTGCGCACCCGGCTGACTAACTCCACGCCGCGCCCCTCGCCCACCAGCGTCCGGAGCAGGGAACTGATCGGTTGAATCGCGCCTTCCATCGCCGGCGGAACCATGCCCGAAGCAATGACGGCCGCTTTCAAAAGCCCCAAATAATCGCGTGCAAAATCAAATAGCTCCGCGAACGTCTCGATATCCGCCGTTGCTCCCAAATCAACGCTGGTCAAGCGCAACACCGGCTCGTCAATCACTCGGAAATACGCTTCCACCGGTGGCCGAACTTTCTCTGAGCCCTCGCCGCGCACCGCCAAGTCAATGGAGATGTTCAGAACTTTCGCGCCTTCCGGATAATCCATCCCCAGAAAGAAAATGTCACTCCAGCCGCTGTGGGTCAAATCCATCCGCACCGGGGTCGATTCTTTCAAAATCGGGTAAGGCGCGCCAGCCGATTCCCGCGCCAACAACTCCGCCCGAATACCAAGCGGATAATCCGTAGGATGTCCAATTCTCGACATCCACTGATTCCCCCGCACCGATCGCACACTCCGCCGCACCTGATCGGCGAGGGTCTTGAAAGCCAGACCCCGATACGTTGCCGCATAGGCGCTGGCAATAGCCGCGTTCAATCCGTTCGCCGTCTCCGCGCGCCGCAGCGCCTCGCACGCCTCCTCAAACCGCCTCCGTAACAACTGCGAAGTCGCTTCAAAAGGTACCAATCCGGAGCCTTGCAATTCCGCTCGCTCCGGTAAATGAAAACGGTAGAGGGCATATAGAAAAAAGAGCGCTCGCACGCGCTCATAAAGGTTGTCGTTCTTGCGCCAAAACTCATCGAGTTCGGTGCATTCCGACAACAGTTCTTTGGTAGAAGCTTTTTTCGCAAACTCGTCAACCGAAAGATTGCGAATCTTTGCGTCTGGGGAACGAATAATCTCAACCAGTCTCATTCGCCTGCTACGCTCTTCTCTTGCGCCAGATGTTCCACCAGTTGCGACAAAACCAGGTCTCGATCTTTGCCGCTCAACGCCAGCGCCAACTGCGCCTGCAGAAGTCCATATTTGACGCCAACGTCATACCTCCGGCTCTTCAACTCCAAAGCCAAATATTGTTCACGTTGTGCCAACTCGCCCAAGATGCCCGAGACTGTCGCGCCTTCAGGTGTAGCCTTCCGCTGTTCCAGAAGTTCCATGAACGTCGGGGTCAAAACGTGCATCCCGAAAAAGCAGAGATAGTAACCCGCCCGCAAGCCTGAAATATTCAGAGATTGTTCCGCTTCGGTCGGAGTGGGCTTCTCTCTCACTTTCTCCACTCGGTAC
This sequence comes from Bryobacterales bacterium, assembly GCA_963840845.1. Lineage (GTDB taxonomy): Bacteria > Acidobacteriota > Terriglobia > Bryobacterales > Bryobacteraceae > Bog-105. The sequence continues at coordinate 6,062 of CAWJBS010000177.1, read as the reverse complement.
AAATCCGCTTTGCCCGGCAATCGCTGCCCGCCAATGGTTCCATAGTGCGCCAGTTGCGTCTCGCGCGTAGCTTGCACAGCCGAAATAGAGCAGCCTTCTTCCGCCGCCACATCCACCAGCCTTTTAGAACCGTGGTTGCCGTTTGCGCCAACGTACAGGTGATCGCCCACCAGGTGCAGAAACGCTTCCCCTTTCACAAAATCCCGCGCCGAATATAAAGCGTTCGCATATCCCGCCGCCCCACTTTGATGGATGAATTGCACCGTGCGGTCGGCCACCGCGCGCGTGTAAGCTGCCTCATCGCTCGGCGCAATCACCACCGCAATCTCATCCACATTTGCCCGCCGAATTTCCTCCACAATCACCCGCAGAACAGATTTTTCATGGCCATCTCTGTCAATCACGGTCTGCAGCGCCAGCGTTCGCTGGTTCGGTGCGGCTGCGGTCACAACTGCCTTCGGTATCTTCATGCGTTGGTCCTTAATTTTAGCTTGTACGTGGCTCGCTATCAGAGCTTTCGCCCGTCGCTTTCGATATATTCATCCATAGCGCCCTTGCTCCTCACCCTGCTCCAGCCTCGCGGCCAAAGCTTTCGTGTCACAGAGAACATCTTTCTCCGTCTGCTGGGTGCCATCTATCTATGCGCCTTTGCATCCTTGTGGCCGCAGATCGTCGGCCTGATCGGTTCCGGCGGAATCTCTCCCGCCGCCGAAACGCTTCTGGCAATGCGCGCCGATTATGGTTGGCGCGCCTATCTCGATGTGCCGTCGCTCTTCTGGCTCTTCTCCACAGACACAGCACTCAAAGCTCTCTGCGCGCTGGGGTGCCTCGCGGCGTTGTTGCTCATCTTCGGTCTCTCCATGCGCTTTGCCGCCATCGCCTGCTACGTTCTCTACCTGTCTCTCGTCACCATCGGCCAACCGTTCACTTCATTCCAATGGGATTCTCTTCTCCTCGAAACCGGTTTCCTCGCCATCTTCGCCGGCGCTTCATGGCTCCCCATGGCTTACCGTCTTCTTCTCTTCCGCCTCATGTTCGAGTCGGGCGTCGTTAAGTTGACCTCCGGCGACCCCACCTGGCGAAATCTCCAAGCTCTGCGCTTCCACTTCTTCACCCAGCCCTTGCCGAATCCGCTCGCCTACTATGTCCAGCATGCGCCCCCTTGGCTCCTCGATTCGCTCACCCTCGGCACTCTTCTCATCGAACTGCTGGCGCCCTTTCTGGTCTTCGCCTATCCCCGCCGTCTGCGCCACCTTGCTTTCGGCCTCCTCGTTTCCTTACAAATCTCCATCGCCCTCACCGGCAATTTCGCATTTTTCAATCTCCTCTCCATCGTCATTTGCCTCTGGGCACTCGACGACAGTTCGTTCGTTGCTTGGCCAAAACTTCGCCTCCCAGCTCTCCCTCGCCTACCCAAAAATTCTGAATGCCGCCGTTGCCTCCGTTGTTACGCTCAGTCTCTTGCAACTGTTCGGCCTGGAGCCCTCGCTCGCTCGAGCCTTTCGAAATCGTGAACCCGTATGGCCTCTTTGCCGTAATTACCACCTCGCGTACCGAATTAGTGGTGGAAGGCTCAAACGATAACGAACACTGGCTCGCTTACTCTTTTCCCTTCAAACCGGGCGACGTGAACCGAAGCCTTCCTGTCGTCGCTCCCTATCAGCCCCGCCTCGACTGGCAAATGTGGTTCGCCGCCCTCGGCACTCCCGAAAGTAACCCATGGACTAAAACCTTCGTTTACCGTCTACTTATGGGCCAGCCGGCAGTACTGGGTTTATTAGAAACCAGCCCCTTCTCGAAACCGCCCCGCTCGATCCGTATTCTGGCTTACACTTACACCTTCACCGACGCGAAAGAGCGCGCCCGCGACGGAGCCATTTGGCGCCGTAAACTGCTAGGAACTTGGTTTGGTCCTGTATCGATAGATTTGCGGAACTAAGGTGCTCTTCGGCTGATAGCGATTTGTTATTGCGCTTTGTGCTTGAAACAGAGTATAGTATGGGTAACAAAAGCGGTTAATGCACGACCCACTCAGTATTAAACGCTTTTACCTCCGAGGTTGAGGACCTGGACTTAGTCCCGGTCCTCAACATAAAAAATCCCCCCAAGTCTCATTCCGCTCGCGCGTTATATAATTCACTGGTCGTTACCCAACCCAAACGGAGAGACCATGTCCCAGAGCCCGATTCGACGGCGTTTTTTAAGTTCCCTCGGTGGCGCTGCCGCTTTTCTCACAGGCAAGCAGCTCGGAGCAAACCAAGGTACTGCAGCCGTCCCAGCGAATAATGCGTTACTTCCGTCCTATGCCACGCTTCATAACTACCGCACCCTCAAGCAGTCCAGTTTCGACCGAACCGGCGGCAATCGCGACTCCTGGCATATAGCGGCGGGAGAGACTTTCGAAGTTTTCAAGTCAAATGGTCCTGGGATTATTACGCATATCTGGTACACCATTGCCGCTCGAAGCGGACACCACCTTAAAGAATTGGTCATGCGCATTTACTGGGACGGCAACTCAAAACCAAGCGTCGAAGTCCCCATTGGCGATTTCTTCGGTCTGAATCTAGGCGACTATTTCCTCTATCAGTCAGCCTTCCTGAACTGTTCTTCCGTCAAGGCACTCAACAGTTACTTCGCCATGCCCTTTCGCCGCGAAGCTCGTATCACCGTCACTAACGAAGGCTCCCAGCCGGTCGATTCCTTCTACTCGAACATCGATTACCAACTCGTGCCCTCGCTACCCGACAATGCCCTCTACTTCCACGCGCAATATCGCCAAGCCGTTCCCAATCGCGCCATTCCCGCCGTCCCCGGGCAGCCGCAAGTGAATCTCGACGGCAAAGACAACTATGTATTCTTTGAGACTCGCGGCAAAGGTCAGATGATGGGCGTTACCTTCGGCGTCGTCCAGAATCATGACGGCTGGTTCGGGGAAGGTGACGAAATGATTTTCATTGACGATCCCTCGAAGCCCGCTATCAACGGCACCGGCACCGAAGACTATCTCTGCGGCGCGTGGGATTTCAACGGCATTGCCTTCGCCAATCTATACAACGGCGCGCCGCATATCACCGTTCCCGCCGAACGGGCGGGCGGCCGTTACTGCGTCTACCGCTGGCACGCCGATAACCCCGTCGCCTTCGATAGCTATTTGAAGCACACCATCGAACACGGCCACGCCAACGACCGTGCCGATTCCTTCTACTCTGTCGGCTATTGGTACCAGACGGAACCCTTTACTGATTTTCCGGCGTTGCCGCCCGTTGCCGATCGCTGGCCTACTCTGAAGCCTTAACTAGCGGCTTAACCTGCGTCCCCAGAATTTCAATGGCGCGCAGCATCTTTTCATGCGGCAAAGTGGAAACGCCCATTTGAAAGGTGATGCGCGCCAAGCCGCCCAACGCTTCATTTACATACACGATTTTCTCGGCCACGGTTTTCGCATCGCCAATCATCAAGGCCCCCGTCGGTCCCCGGAGCGCATCGAAATGCGCCCGCGTTGTCGCTGGCCAGCCGCGTTCTTTTCCTATCTCAGTAAATGTATGCGCGTAGCCCGGAAAGAAATCGTCGGCCGCTTGCGCCGTCGTGTCTCCCACAAAGCCAATGGCATGCAGACCCACTTTCAATGTCTCTGCGCTATGCCCCGCACGCCGTCCCGCTTCCCGGTACATATCAATCAGCGGCCGGAACCGCCGAGGTTCTCCGCCAATAATGGCCACCATCAACGGCAACCCTAACGTCCCCGCTCGCACAAACGAAGCCGGCGTACCGCCCACGCCCACCCAAATCGGCAGCTGTTTCTGCAAAGGCCGAGGATAAATGGACTGTCCTGTGAGCGCCGCCCGGTGTTTGCCCGACCAATGCACTTCCGTACTTTCGCGAATCTTCAACAGCAATTCCAACTTCTCGGCAAACAGCGAATCGTAATCCTCGAGCCTCAATCCAAACAGCGGGTAAGATTCTATAAACGAACCACGTCCCGCCACAATCTCCGCCCGTCCTTGCGAAATCAAATCTAACGTCGCGAATTCCTGGAACACGCGTACCGGGTCGGCCGCGCTCAACACCGTCACTGCGCTCCCCAGCCGGATCTGCTTCGTCCGCGTTGCGGCCGCCGCCAAAATCACCACCGGCGCCGAATCCAGAAACTCAGGCCGGTGATGTTCGCCAATCCCAAACACGTCCAGCCCCACTTGGTCGGCCAGTTCTATCTCCGCCAGCAGGTTCGCCAAACGCGTCACCGGCTCCAACCTCAGACCCGTCGCCGGGTCCGAGATCGATGCCGCAAAACTATCTATACCGATTTCCATGTTCCTCGATCAAGCTTCCTCTACGCGACTCTGAAAAATGCCCGCAAACGCCGACCGCACACTGGCGAACACCAAGAACCACAGCAGCGCGAAGACGAGCCCCGGAGGCAAACCGCTTGGCTGCATCAAAGAGTGGAACAGCAGAATATTAAATAGAATGGGCGCCAAGATCGTCAACGCTAACGGCACGTATCGGTTGATCAACAACAGCACGCCCGCCAAGAACTGCAGGGCAAAAATCGGGTACATATAACCTGTGCCCCCCAGTGCCATTAGATAATTCAACGCAGGCCCGGGGGGCATCGGCGGTTGCGGGATAAAATGCAAAAACCCATTCAGACCAAACACGACAAAACCTAGGCCCAGTAGATACCGGGCAATCATAGCAGCAGTTTTCATCTCTTTAAATCGTCCTTTTCAACAATTGAAGGTTAAACAACAGGTGTAAATTAAGTCTACACGACTTTTGTCGTCTAGGCAACATCTGTTCGGGAATCCTGTATCCTAGAAAGGAGAGATGAGCGAAAGCTGTCCAGAGATTCTCGATCCGCGCGTCCGCCGCACCCGTCACCTGTTGCATCAGGCGTTGGGTAATCTGCTTGAAACCAAAGAGTTTGAAAAAATTTCTGTGCAGGACATCGCCGAAGCCGCCACCGTCAACCGCGCCACTTTCTACGACTTGAGCCCAAGGTGCGTCCGATGTGTTGGCCGGTTCAGCATAGGGACAGGATAGCAGGTTTTATGACATATTGCAATATGCAATATGCGATACGGGAACTGCGATAATGGCAGACCCGCGAAGAGCACGCAGGTGCTATAATGCTGCGCTGACTCCCATGCCTGATGCCCTCTTCGGGCTTCTGGCCGCCGCCCTGGACCGCCGCGCCGAGCTGCTCGAGCCGTCTGCACGCCGAAGAGACCGACGCCTATCGGCTGTTCCATGGCACGGTGGAGGGCTCGGCGGGTCTGACGGTGGACCGTTACGGCGACCTGCTGCTTGTGCAGAGCTTCCACAGCCCTCTGCCGCCGGCCGCGCTGGCGGAGCTGGAGGATTCTACGCCCAGGCCTTGCCGGGCCTGACCCGGTCTACAATGACCGCAGCCGGCCCAATTCCCGCATCGCGAACAAGCTCCCGCCGGAACTCTGGACGCTGCCTGAAGCCGCGCCTGGCGCGGGAGCTGGGCGTCGCCTATCGCATCCAGGCCCGGCACTCCGGCCAGGACCCCTGGCTCTTCCTCGACCTGCGCGCCGCGCGCCGCCGCGTCATGAGGGAGGCGGCGGGCAAGTCTTTGCTCAACGTGTTCGCCTACACCTGCGGCGTGGGCGTGGCCGCGGCCAAGGCCGGCGCGGGCTCCGTGGTGAACGTGGATTTCTCGCGCTCGAGCCTGGCGGTCGGGGAGGAGAACTCCCGGCTGAACAGCCTGCCCATGAGATGCGCTTCGTGCAGAGCGACGCTTTCGCGGCCCTGCGCCAGCTCAGCGGGCTGGGCCAGAACAAGGTCGTGCGGGGCCGGCGGCTGCCGCCGTTCCCGCGGCTTGAGCCGCGGCGCTTCGACCTGGTGTTCCTCGACCCGCCTCGCTACGCCCAGAGCCCGTTCGGTGTGGTGGACTTGATCCACGATTATGCGGCGGTGTTCAAGCCCGCTCTGCTCTGCGCGGCTGAGGGCGGGCGTTGATCTGCTGCAATAATGTGGCGCGGGCCGAGCGCGAGGTCTGGCTGGATCAGCTGCAGCGCAGCGCGCGCAAGGCCGGC
>CAWJBS010000176.1:0-9166 GCA_963840845.1 Bryobacterales bacterium | reverse complement strand
GTCGTTGCGCCGCCTATGGATTCGCCCATCGCCATTCGCATTATATTGCCAGCGACTTTGAGATCAAAGACCATGATAGGCATATGATTGTCACGGCACATGGCAACGGCCGAGGCGTCCATGACGGCGAGGGCTTTGGAGAGGACTTCGGTGTAGCCGATCTCGTTGTAACGAACGGCGTCGGTATGCTTCTTGGGGTCTTTGTCGTAGACACCATCGACGCTGGTGGCTTTGGCGATGATCTGGGCGTGGATCTCAAGGCCGCGGAGGGTGGCGGCGGTATCGGTGGAGAAGTAAGGGTTTGACGTGCCGGCAGCGAAGATGACCGCGCGGCCCTTTTCGAGATGGCGGATGGCGCGGCGGCGGATGTACGGCTCAGCCACCTGGTGCATTTCGATGGCGGTCATGACCCGGGTAGGAATGCCGAGTTGTTCGAGGGCGTCCTGAAAGGCGAGGGCGTTGATGACGGTGGCCAGCATGCCCATGTGATCGCCAGTAACGCGGTCCATTTTATTGGCGGCAGCGGCAACACCACGGAAGATGTTGCCGCCACCTAAAACGAGACCGACTTGGACGCCTTTACGCGCGACTTCGGCGACTTCGATGGCCAAGGACTTGACCCGTTCGGGGTCTAAGCCGAAAGACAACGGACCGGCTAACGCCTCGCCGCTGATCTTGAGAAGGATGCGCTTGAAGGGTGCCATGTCCGTTGCTGTGATTAGGCAGTGACGGGGAGCGGGCTGGCTTCGACGCCGGGTGCATCGCCGGAATCGCCGACCTTGTAGCGGACGAAGCGGGAGACGGTGACCGTGTCGCCGATTTTGCCATTGGCGGTTTTGATGAGATCGGTAATGGTGATGGTGTTCTCACGAATGAAGGGCTGTTCGAGCAAGCAGACTTCTTCGTAGAACTTGCTCATGCGGCCTTCGGCGATCTTGTCGAGCATCTTTTCGGGCTTGCCTTCGGCGCGGACGCGACCCTTTTGGATATCCATTTCCTTGGCGACGAGAGCGGCGGGCAGCTGTTCACGGCCCACCACTTGCGGGTGAGCGGCGGCGACCTGCATGGCGAGATCGCGAACGAGAGTTTTGAATTCTTCTTTGGCGGCGGACTCGGGTTTGGACGCGCCGACTTCGAGGATGACGCCGATTTGCGAACCGGTGTGGATGTAGTGGCCGACGACGCCGTTGCCGGTTACTTCGTAAATGGTGAAGCGCGAGACAACGATATTTTCACCGAGCTTGGCGATTTTGGTTTTGACCATTTCGCCGACGGTGTGACCTTCGGAACCGATCTTTTGATCGTAGAGAGTTTCGTGCGCTTTGATATTGGCGCGCTCGGCTTCGGTGACATCTTCCAGGCGGACATGCTTCGGCTTGGTAGCGGCGATGTGCGCGGCGATATCGGCGGCGAGCTTCTGGAAATCATCGGTGCGGGCGACGAAATCTGATTCGCAATTCACTTCAACGAGAACGCCGAGTTTGCCATTGGGGCTAATGGAGGCGGCGACGAGACCCTGCTTGGCGCTGCGCGATTCCTTATTGCCGGCGCTGGCGATACCCTTTTTGCGGAGAACGACTTCAGCTTCGGCGAGGTCGCCTTTGGCCTCAACGAGAGCCTTTTTGCAATCCATCATGCCCGCGCCGGTACGTTCGCGGAGTTCTTTTACGAGTTGTGCGCTAATCTCAGCCATTGTTTTGTTTTTTCTCTACTGACGTTTCATACTTCTTTACACACAAGGGGCGACCGAGCCGGAAGGGGCTGGTCGCCCTTAAAACATTCACTGTCGTAAACGTTTTTAATGTTCTACGACGGTGGCGACCTCTTCGGCGGCCGGAGCTTCACTGGCGGGGCCCTTACGCGGAGGCGTTTCGGGATCGACGCCGCTGGTGGCCAAGCTTTCCGACATTAACTGTTCGGCGTACTTGGGATCGAGATACTGGGTGTATTCTTCGGGCGTCTCGGCTGGAGGAATCGTCTTCGCGCACGATCTTGTCGGCGGCGAAATCGGTTTCGGTAGCCAGAGAGCGCGCTTCGGCGACGGAATCGGCAATCTTGGTAGTGAAGAGACGAATGGCGCGCAAGGCGTCATCATTGCCGGGGATCACGTAATCGACTTCGTCGGGATCGCAATTGGTGTCAACCACGGCGACGACGGGGATGCCCAGTTTGCGAGCTTCCTTGACGGCGATGGCTTCCTTATTGGAATCGATGACGAAGAGCAGATCGGGCAGGCCGTTCATGTCTTTGATGCCTGCGAGGTTCTGTTGGAGATGCTTGCGTTCGCGTTCGAGGCGGCCGACTTCTTTCTTAGCGCGGCCTTCGTACGCGTTTTCGGTAGCCATGGCGTCGAGTTCTTTCAGACGCTTGATGGACTTTTGGACGGTGGTGATGTTGGTGAGCAAGCCCCCGAGCCAACGTTGGTTCACATAGAACTGGTTGCAACGAGTGGCTTCTTCGGCGATGGCTTCCTGCGCCTGGCGCTTGGTGCCCACGAAGAGAACCGTTTTGCCTGCCGCAGACATTTCACCGACATAACGCATGGCGTCTTTGAAAAGCTTGAGGGTCTTCTGGAGATCGATAATGTAGATCCCGTTACGTTCGCCGAAGATGTATTCCTTCATCTTGGGGTTCCAGCGCTTGGTCTGGTGCCCGAAGTGAACGCCGGCTTCGAGCAATTCTTTCATCGAAATCGATGGCAATATGCCTCCTGTTTAGTATGAGCATGCCGAGCAGGGTCGCGCGGCCCAAAGCGGTATTTGCGCTAAAGCTGACCCAGCATGGTTATGCGCTGCAAGGTGAAAAACACCGTGCAGCGCGGGGTTGTAAATTAAAAGCCGGAAGAGCACTGGCCGTGCGGCCAACACTAGTGAAACACTAGCGCTTGGAGAATTGGAAGCGTTTACGCGCGCCCTTTTGACCGTACTTCTTTCGCTCATGTGCGCGAGCATCGCGCGTGAGAAAACCGAGCTGCTTGAGCTTACCGCGCAGTTCGATATTGAATTCAAGAAGAGCCCGAGCGATACCGTGGCGAGCCGCCCCGGCTTGTCCGGTGACCCCGCCACCACTGGCGAGGATCAAGATATCGAAACGATCGGCCAGCTCTACGGCGAGCAGAGGCTGCTTGACATAGGCGCGGGCGGATTCATTGACAAAATAATGTTCGAAGGGCCGATTGTTGACGGTGATTTGACCCTTGCCCGGACGTAGAAAAACGCGGGCGGTGGCGGTCTTACGGCGACCGGTGGCTAACTGCTGAACTAACTTCGCTGGCACTAAAATCCTCTCTTTTGTTGACGGGCGCTCATCCGGTTAACCTTTAACAACGAGCGCTTCGGGCTTCTGCGCCTGGTGGGGATGGTGCGCACCCGCGTAGACGTTGAGTTTCCGATACATCTGTTTACCGAGTTTGTTTTTGGGGAGCATGCCGGAGATGGCAAGTTCCAACATACGTTCCGGACGGGTTTCGCGCATACGGCGAGCGCCGGTTTCGATCAGGCCGCCGGGGTAACCGGTGTGCCGACGATAAAGCTTTTGGTCTTCTTTGTTGCCCGTCATTTTGACTTTGGCGGCATTAATAATGACGACGTGATCGCCCGTGTCGAGCATGGGCGCATAGGTGGGTTTGTGCTTCCCCATTAACAGCATGGCGGCCTTACTAGCGATCCTACCCAGGACGGCATCGTTGGCGTCAATCACGTGCCAAGAACGCACGATCGCATGCTTGGACGGAATTACGGTACGCATGGACAGACTTATTCTCTCTCTTCGAAGGACTCGAATACATTAGTGTAACAGAGGAGGGGGAGGGGGTGTCAAATTTGGGCATATGGGTGGCGGTGCGGAGGCAAGGGGAGGGCCGGGCGGGGTCTTTTTGCGCTTCGAACCCAGGAGGGGGAGACGATGAGGGGATTTTCAAAAACGAACCCAATTTTTGGGGTGAGCGGTGGGAGCCAGGCAGGCGTTTTGCGCTTCGAACCCAATGGGTGAGGGCGGGATTTAGAAAAACGAACCCAATTTTGAGGGTGAGGGTGTCGCGGTAGGAGGTTTTTACGCTTCGAAGCCAGTTTGGGGAGGGTAAGGGGAGTTTCAAAAACGAACCCAAAGTTGGTTTTGCGGGGTGCGCGAAGGGATTTAGAAAAACGAACCCAAATGCGGGGGTTGTGGGGCGGATTTTGCGCTTCAAAGCCAATGGGGTGTTTGGGATTTGAAAAAACAAAGCCATTTGAGTCTCCTTTCTTTATTCATTTGTTGGATTGGGCGGTGGTAAACAAAAAAGCGCCCTAGACCACGGCGGTTCGGGCGCTTTTGATAATTCTGGGTGGAGGGTGAAACTCTACCGAAAATTGAGGATAGCATGGGTTTCGGGGGGAGGCAAGGGGAATTTGGATGGGAATTCGATGGTCGTCATCAAATGGGCGCGAAGGGCCGAGTTTAGCAACACCGAGAGTACTCTCGCTGGGCGGTGAATGGTCATCATACGGTGCGGTGAATTTCAAAGCGACTGTGGCTTTAATCCCGAATCGTTTGCTCACGCTCGTTGCGAACGCGTATAAAATAAATGACGGCGTGGGTTCACCGCGAGCGCAACTCTCCAGGAAAAGGCTTCCGCACTGTACGCCTTTCCGCGAAACTCTTCCGAAAGCTCTATCGCAGTTCCTCCGAATCGTCATGTCCGTTGCGGTAGGCTGTTCGCGCCATTTGCTTCCTGCGTCCGCTCCTCCGACCGACGCTGCCAAGTTTCCATGTATCTGCTCACGCACGCTTTCCGCAACCTGGATTTGGTACAGAAATGTCGGTCGTTATCTTCCCGGCTCATTCCATTTCAGCTTTTTGTTCTATGGAATGAGCTTTTTCTACAAGAACGCGCCAGAAATGGGGCAAAGAAAGGCGGCTTATCCAGTTGGCAGTCCACACGCAACTAAGAGGGCATAGGGTCGCACAGAAAGTGCTGGACCCGGAGGAGACTGAGATGTTACACAATCTACTCGTAGATGTTTCGCGGTGCTGCAATCGCGGTACATCGCGCTTATTAGTGGTCACAATGCTGGGCGTGGTCGCTTTGCTGGGCCTAGTCGTCTCGGCACAGGCTATACAAACGTGTACAAGCACTTACGGCCAGTGGAGTGCTCCGCGACAGGGGGTGCTGCTTCCCGACGGGACTAGGGGATGTGGTATTGTCCGTGTTGTGACTAACCCCTGTGTGCCTAACGGGGGCTATGTGCAGACCCAGGCATCGGGTGGATGCTTCATAGGCCCTAGTCCAATAGGTCCCAGTCCCACTGGTCCTGTTGGTCCCGTAAACTAATGCGGCCGAGGGAGGGGCGAAGGGAAGCTGCCCCTCCTAAATTCCGCGCCTTCGGGGCACAGTTTCCAAAGCACCAACTGCCTGTAGCCATGGTGTCGAAGCAAGGCTAAATCCGTACGTACGTCTTGGGGACTGGTCTTGTTCAATTTGGAGCCTTGAAGTTTAGTCGTAGGCCGTGGGGCGATGCTTGGTGGTCAGAACGAGCACAACGAGGGTGTGGTCCGGTACGTCGCAAATCATCCGGTAATCCGCAACTCGAAAGCTCCATAGGACACGAAGATCGTGACTTAAGGGATTGCCGAAAACGGCGCGGATCCTCGTCCGTAGCAATTCGGGTATCCATGTAGTCGAGAATTTCCTGCTGCCTCGCTCGGTCAACGTCCTTCAGGTTTTTCCAACCTGTGGATCGTATTAAACCGTCCAAGCCAAGGTTCCCACGCAACTGATTGGAGGTGATGCTGGGTTGAGGATCGGCCAAGCGTTCTTGAGCCGTGCGAATATCGCCGTCGGTCTCTTGATAATGCTCCGCGATGAAATCGCGCACGTAAGCAGACATGGGGGGACACGTCGGGCCTGCGCGGCGGCGGACTGGGCCTCTATGTCCTTCGGCATATCGAGCATGACCCTTATACCTTAAGATTACTGGAAATTGTCTTGTCTGCAAATGCGGCGGAAGGGTGACGGGTCGCGGCTGGCGTGCGTGGAAGACAAGGATAAGAAGCAACTCGTCGCGGTTCGTCACGAAGGCTAGCGAATATGGTTGTTCGCGGGAGTGCGCTCGCGAAGTATCTATGCATAGTGGTGACCGTCCCGGAAACCCCGGAAAACCCAGTCCCGGAAACCCAACGACGGCCGGGTTGGGCTTCGGGGATTGCTGGCGCCTGGGCAGGATGTGTGACGGGTGCTTCGTTTGAGTCGCCCAGTTTAGTAGTGCCCTTCTGTGGTGAGGTCACCACCGACGGAGCGGCCTGTTTAGTCGGAGGCTTCTTTGGCGGGCTTGGCTTCGGATATGTAGGGGCAAAGCTGGTCGCGGTAGGCGAAGCGGAAGCGAGCAATGCTGGCGTTTTGGTCATCGGTTGGTACCCGAGCGTATCCGTATTTCGCGGTTTTATTTTGGGCCAGATATATGGGCACCGCAAGCCTTAACTTAATCGATCTATAGAACGGGTGGATACGGTTCCCTATCCAATGCTTGCGGAGGCATGAGGATGGCGGTCATGGGGGTCGGTTTGCCTCTAGTCGACCCGGTAGCACGCTGGTTTTGGTTTGCCATTTCTGGTCTATACAGTGAGTGCATCTTGGCGAGCGGCCTGCGCCGGACGATACCGTCCTTGCGCTGCCAGAGCCGAAATGTGTTGTTTGGATTGCGCCGGGATGGTCGGCCACCCTGACATGGCAGCGCCCGTTAGGTGATGATATTCTGCTCGATGGCTGGGTTGGCTTACGTAAGGGTGGACCGGGTTCCGTCCACTGCGGCACCTAGACCAGATCGCGCACTCACAGTCATGCTCGAGGAGAAACCATGGCGGCACCCAATAACTACGATCTGAAGTACGACTCTTCGGCAACCAAGGACGTCCCACTGGACGTGCTATTGAGCATGGGCGATGGGTCCGAGGCGGCCAAATACGTCAACCAGTGCGCGCGCGATATCTATCGCCGGGAAAGCGAACACGATCATCAACTCCTTTCGCTGGCTGATCGGTGTCGACAACGACTCTACCGCTAAGTCACACGGCTATTCGTACAAAGTCTTCAACCAACAGGGTGTCGCTAACGGCTGGGCGAAAGTGGATCACACCGGCCAGGTGACCTATTTCACGTCGAGTCACCAGTCGGCCTTAGGTGGTGCGGCGGTTGCGGCGCAGCCTACCAAGGTCGATGATGGGACTACGTACCTACTGATCGGTGGTTCAGGCAAGAAGACAGTGTGGGGATATCTGGATCGTGAGGCCATTCAACAACTGCATGCTGGCACCAGTTGACCGACCAACAATTGAATGTCTATCAGACAGCCATGCTCAAGGGCGTCATCCCATCCGGGGGCACCGGTTTGGCTGGTGTGAAGTACGAGCATCTATGCTGGGTGATCAAAGTTACGATTGACATTGCCAACGCAAATCAGATGGACAACGCTCTAAGTCCGATGGCCAGTGGCACTGGTATCAAGACGGTGGGCGACGAAATTTTTCTGAAATTTAATCAACTGACTATGCGGCACTGATTGTGAAGTTTGGGCGACTCTGAGTGTTCACGATTCGCGTCGCGCAGAGATCATTTAGTAAGGTTCCGAAAGGGGATAGACTGAGGCATCATGCTAGCCAATCCCACTGGTGAGCCAGAGGCCTGGGAATCGAGGCATCAGGGGCCGAACTTCAAGTTCCCGCGACTGTACGCACCCTGCGCCAGCATCATGGAGCGCTTCAGGCTAAAGCGGGTCTGTCAGCGGTGGGTGGATGAAGGGCTGAGGACGGTGTTGCAGCTTTTGAAAAGGGGCGGTCTTTGCGATGAAGGGTTCCGGGAGATATTATCGGGTTCATGCTTAAGATCGTCGCGTCTCGTAACTGATCGTCTGCTGGATTGTGTGGGTCGGAGCGTTTGTCAAACCTCGTACGCAGGCGGCAAGTGCGAAGACGGTAGCACGCGCGCCGCTTCGAAGTGGGGCATCTTCTTTGGTGATGATCGGTTTCGTGCTGATCTATGCCTACGTGCGGCCCGGTGGGGTTTGCAGAAACCTGCGTGGTCATTGATTGTCTCGATGGTTCTGGGGGCCGCCGGCTGCTGGGTTGGCTTGGTGGGCCACACGGCATCTGGGCAAACAATGGCGTTATGAGGCTGCGCTGCGCGAGGACCATGAACTGATACAGACGGGCCCGTATCGTTGGGTTCGGCATCCTATCTATACGTCGATGTTGGGGATGATGCTGAGCGCGGGATTTGTGTGGACGTGGTGGCCGCTCTTTGTTGCCTGGCGTTCTGTTTTTCCTGGCGGGCACGGAGATTCGGGTGCGGGCGGAGGACCGGCTGCTGGCGGAACGTTTTCCGGAAGCTTTCGCAGACTATCGCTCGCGCGTTGGTGCTTTCCTGCCGTTCGTGCGGTAACGATTTGGTCTCGATACTAGTCCGCTGTAGACTGATTGAGAATGAACGCGTGGCTGGGTGAAAAATGGGTTGTGCTTTACGTGGTGGCGATGGTGGCCGTCATTGTGGGGGTCGATTTCCTATTCTTCCGAAACCGATTCTGGGAACGGCTGGCCGTGAATGTTGGGATTGCGTTGGTGTTCGGAGCGTTCTACTTTAGGTTCCTTCGGCGTCAATAAGAGAATGCTGCGCGCGGTCTTGCTCGGCGTGTGCGTCAGAACTACTGGGATTCTTTGGGCCGTTCACCAGAGGAACTTGGACGCCTGATGCATCGGAACCACCAATTTCTTTGGCGAGCCACTGGCGTCCGAGTAGCCAGTCGCGTTTGACGGTGCGCACGGAAAGATTAAGGGCGGCGGCGATTTCTTCGTTGCTTTGGCGGTCGAAGACGCGCATGCGGACGATTCGGGCGGGGCGCGGGTGCACCTCGGCCAATCGAGTCAGAAGAGTTTCGAGATAGGGAAGTCCATAGGCCAGCGGGCGGTTGCGCCGTTTATTCAGGCTAGCGAATTGCGAATGAGTGAGGCGGGCTTTGCGGGGTAGACTGAACTGTGAACTACTACGGAGCAAAAGAACTGGCGGCGGCCTATCGGACCGTTCGCAAGAACACGATTACGATCGCAGAAGACATACCGGAAGACAAGTATGGCTTCCGCGCGGCTGAGGGGACGCAGAGCGTGGGTGAGTTGTTAACGCACATTGCGCTGGGCGGGCGAT
>CAWJBS010000175.1:0-47473 GCA_963840845.1 Bryobacterales bacterium | reverse complement strand
GCTTGATCGGACTAGCTCTCAGACAACTCTAACCGGCTGACAATCCGACCCTTGAAGTTCTGCATCGCGCGGTGATAGCTTAGGTCGCATGCGCGTCCTGATCATTGGTGGCGGAATCGGCGGCCTCGCCGCAGCCGTTGCCCTCCGTCGTCTTGGCCTGGAAAGTTTAGTAGTAGAACGCGCTGAGACCATCCGTGAGATTGGCGCCGGCCTTTCCCTGTGGTCCAACGCCGTTAAGGCCCTTCGTGAAATCGGCGTCGAATCATCGGTCATCAATGCCGCATCAATAGTCGAACGTAACTCTCTCCTAGGTCCCACAGGCAGTATCCATTCGGTCAGCGAACTTACTGAAATCGCCCGCGACGCCGGTGCACCCTCCATCTGTGTCCACCGCGCCACCTTGCAGCAGATTCTTCTCGATCAACTCCCACCCGACGTCGTCCGCACCGGTATGCGCTGCGGCAGTTTCAGAGATTCCGTCGCCGTATTCGAAAATGGCGATGTCATTGAAGCCGATGTTCTAGTAGGCGCAGACGGCATCTCGTCAGTCATTCGCTCCGAATTGCATGGAACCAAGTCGCCCCGTTACTCAGGCTGCACCTGCTGGCGGGGAATTCTTCAAAAGCCAGGGCTCTTGCCCGAACGCTCAGGCATATTGTCTGCGGCCGGCGGCAAGCAGTTCGGTGCCTTACCTTGTGGCGAGGGCCAGTTCTATTGGTTCCTAACCCACAACGCCCCGCGGGGCACCAGCGTCTCAAAACAAGAAATCGTGGCGCTCTGCCGTTCTTGGGCTCCGCAGATAGTAGAGATCATTGAAGCCACCCCCGAAGCTTCCATCATTCAAAACGACATCCTCGACCGTCCCCCTCTTCAAAACTGGGTCGTGGCCGCGTCACTCTGTTGGGAGACGCCGCGCACGCCACCACTCCAAACCTGGGTCAAGGCGCCTGTATGGCCTTAGAAGACGCCGTTGTCTTGGCGCACTGCCTTGGCACCATCCATCCCGCCGAGTCCGCCTTGCGGGAATACGAACGCTTGCGCATTCCGCGCACTTCATCCATCGTCCGCGATTCCTGGCGCACCGGCCGCTTGCTGCAAATGGACCAGCCCCTCCTCGAATCAATCCGCGACCAGTTCATGGGAAGCGCTCTTGGCAAAAACTTGGAAACGCGCATGCTCCGAAACCTACTGATGTACAACGTGCCCAAGCTTCAGCCTTCCGCGCAGCAAAAACTCGCTTAGCGCAACTTGAGCGACCCAGCGTTCCTGTTCGCGTGCCGGCGCGACCACCAAACGGCTCCAAAAATCAGACCGGCGAAGAGCACGACCGCAAGTATCAACTGCCAGGCATGCAACTCAGGTCTGTCTACCACCGGGTCGAAATTAATCCCATCTGGTACTTGCATATCAAACTCAATGTATCGCGTATGTGCGATCATCACAAGACAACGGAGTGCATTCGATGAAGATTCGAAAGACCCTGCTCGTCATGTTAGTAACCGCTTGTGCCATCGCCACCGCCCAGCAAGCCATAAATACCTTGCCGCAAGGCACAACCTGGACCAGCGACATTCGCAGCCAATTCTGGTTTGAAGATCAAGGCTCGAAGTTAATGCCTTACACCTGGTTCGTCAATCTCGAATGTCCGTCGAAGTCCATTTTGCCTTGCCCGTCCGGTACCAAGCTGAAAGACAATCTCACGAACTACGGCTTCATCCCAGCACCAACCGCCTACGCACCGGCCAAAGATCTCAATCCCGCCGGCCTGCCTATCGGCTTCGCCCGTCACACCGACCCCGACGGGCCCGATCAAACCACACCCTTCGTCGGTCTCACCTGCGCCGCCTGCCACAGCACGCGCATCGATTTTCCTGGTAAGGGTGCGCTCTTAATCGAGGGTGCTCCCGGTAAGGTCGATTTCGATTTATTCTACGAAGACGTCGCCGCCGCCCTGCGCGAAACGCTCAACGATCCCGTGCGCCAAAAACGTTTTTTGAGCGCCATCAACGAGCCGGATGCTCTCTCAAAAATTGCCGAAAGAGTCCGCATCTTTGAAGTGCGCCGCAAGAATAACGCGCAGACCGTATTATCCGGCTTTGGACGTGCGGACGCCTTTGGCGCCATCTTCAACCAGATTCTCATGGCGGTCAATGCCGGCAGTTCTTTGACGCCCGCTCAGATGGGTATCGTGCCCCTTGATGCTCCTTCGTCATTCCCGTTTCTGTGGGATATTTCTCAACAAAGATTTGTTCAATGGAATGGCTCCGCTCCCAATTTGGGCGACCAAGGCACTGGCTCTTATTTGCGGAATGTGGGCGAAGTGCTCGGCGTCTTGGGCGAACTGTACGTTCACCCCGCCAACGCGAATCCACGGCTTCCCGTTCCTCCGAAATATTCCAGCAGCGCCGTGGTCGCGAACCTGAAGATCATCGAATCTTGGGTCTCAGACCTACGCTCGCCGCAATGGCCCGGTCCTTTAGCAAGCAAAGACATCCTCGACCAAGGAGAAGGCGTCTATCGAAGGGAGTGTGTCGGTTGCCACGCCATTATCGATCGGTCAAGCCGCAAATATCCCATTCGCACCCATATGATTTCTGTCGATGAGGTTCAAACCGACCGCGCGCTCATCGACAATTTCCGTCTTCGGCAAGGCGCTTCGGGGGTCTTGGCCGGACAGTTTACTTTCACCGATCCCAAACTTCTCTCTAAGCGATTCCAGGAACGTGACTTCGTGAGAGACATAACCGTCAACGCCGCGCTCGGTGCCTATGCCAAACAAGCGGATGCGAGTGTCCTAAAGACTGTGGAGGACGATCTCAAGGAACTGGCCGAAGGCGCTCCCGATCTGTCGAGTTACAAAGCTCGGCCTTTGGATGGCATCTGGGCCACCGGACCTTTTCTTCACAATGGTTCAGTGCCGAGCCTCGCGGAACTCTTGAAACGTCCGGCTGATCGCGTCGCCCAGTTCTGTGTGGGCAGCGATCTCTATGACGTGCGCAACATCGGGTACGTCTCCACTACTCCCTGCGGCCCTCGTCAGTTTCTGTTTGACACTCGGCTCCATGGAAACTCCAATTCCGGCCACGCCTATGGCGTAAATCTCAGCAACGAAGAAAAAGAAAACTTGCTCGAATATTTGAAAACCTTGTAAGGCAGGTTGGCAACCTGCGGCGGGGTGGCACCCCGCCTTTTCCAGGTTTGCGATTTGCCGATCACAAAAGTTTAAAAAATATTTTGCGCTGATTCCAAAAGACTTACCCGCCTTTTTTTAAAAGTTTTAAACAGCCCGCGCGCCGAACCAAGTTATTTTCAATCAGGTTTCGGCCGCTGTGCCTGCCTTAAAAACCGCGCCCGCCTTGGGCGCGTTCATCCCCACAAACACGCCAGGAGCAAAATCTTTATGTCGTCCCCGTCCATCATCACCGATCTTCCTCAGAACGGTCCGTTCCACTTATTAACCTTCGAAGACAACGCTGGGTTCGAAGCGTTAAAACAGTCTTTTATCGACGAACACCAGCCCGTCACCGTCACCGAGGCGATTCTTGTCAACGCCATGGTCGAATCCCATTGGCTCGCGCAACGCACGCGCCGGCTGCTCGACACCTGCACCCAACCGGTCACCGGGGCCATCGCCGATGAGAAGAAATTCTCCTTATATATGCGCTGCCAAACCACCTACCAGCGCGCTTTTCACAAATCGCTCAGCGCTCTTCAAAAGCTCCGCGCGGAAAAACGCAAGGCCGACGTTGGGTTCGAAGCGCAAAAAATGAAAAACGAGCAACACGAAATGAAGAAACAGAAGCACTATTGGGACGTGATGAAGAAAGATCTCGAAACGTGCCGGCAAATCAGCCTCAACACCATGCAGAATATTAAAGCGCGGGCGGAAAATCCTGGGTTCGAAGCGGAATATGACGCGCAACTCGCCAAACTGGGTCTGAAGCAGGACGCGAAGCACACGGCTGCACAAGCGGCAGCCTAGCGGTCAGCTTCGTAAACTCGCCGGGCGCATATCGGTCCAGTTCGTTTTCACCCATTCCAGGACTTCTTGCCGCGAACCCGTTGGTCCGGTTTCCTTCCAACCTACGGGCGCTGGCTTCAGTTCAGGCCAAATGGAGTATTGGCCTTCCTGGTTAACAAGAACTTTGTAATCGATATCGCTGTTCATAAGGCCGTAGTGTGTCTCTATTTCAAATAAGGCGCCAGCAGTGCCGCCGTTTTCGCCACCATGGCCGGCGAAAGAATCTCGGTGTGCCGGCAATCGATGTCCGTCACGGTTACGTCGTCAATGTAAGGCTGCCAATTAGGAGCTTTGTCTCCTTCATGGTCGCGCCGCAGTGCGCGCACTAATACTGCCTTTTCGCCGAGAGAACTTTTCCGCGGGCGGTAAGCGAAATGCATCCGCACCGAATTTTGAAACACGGCGGCAATCCGTTCCGCTTGCGCCAGTGTGAAACCGGCGGGCAATCGGCCCAGTTTCAGGCCCATCGCCACCAGTTCGCTCAAGTTCTGTGGTGCGTCAGGCCGCTCCAATAAATCCAGGCAAAGCAATTCCGCCGCCATCGTTTCAAGCAGCATCTGGCTCGATAGCTCCGTCTGTTGGCCCGCCACCGGAACCGTCGTATCGAGCAATACCAGCAGGCCCACGTCGTGGCCGCCTTCTGTCAGTTGCTTCGCCATTTCGAACGCGATCAGTCCGCCGGTAGACATGCCCAGCAACTGATACGGCCCCTCGGGTTGTTCTGCCAGAATGCTGGCCACGTAGTCGGCCGCCGCCTGCTCAATCGATCCAGGTAATGTTTCCCCGGCTTCGAGTCCGCTTGCCTGTAGTGCAAAAAGCGGTTGTTGTTGACCCAGCGCCTGCACCAAGGGCAGATAGCAAAAGGAGGTGCCGCCTGCCGGGTGAATACAAAATAATTTGCGCTTCGGGCCTTTGGGTTGCAAAGGCAGAAGATGTCCGTTTCGCGTGCCTCCCAACTGTCCGCCGTAAGCCGTGTTTCCCTCAATCGCCGCGCCCAGTTGCGCAATCGTCGGGCATTGGAACAAGGTATGAATCGGCAGGCTTACCGCAAGTTGCTCATTGCACGAATTGATTAACCGCATCGCCGCCAGCGAGTGTCCGCCCAGGTCGAAAAAGTTGTCGTGGATGCCAATGCGTTCCACGTTCAATAGCTCTTGCCAAATCTGGCACAACTTGCTTTCCGTGCTCGAGCGCGGCGCTTCATAAGCCACCGCTTCGGAACGCTCGGCCGCTACTTTCGGCAACGCCTTTACGTCCAGTTTGCCGTTCGTCGTCAGCGGCAGTTTAGCCAGCGTGCAGAAATGCGCGGGCACCATGTATTCCGGCAGATGTCCCGCCAGATGCTCCCGCAGCGCTTGCGCTGTAGGTTCGGGTTGTCCCGCTTGGTGCGGAACAACGTAAGCAATCAGTCGCGTATTGTTCGCGGCCGCCCCATCGGCAATCACCGCCGCTCGTGTCACTGCCGGATGCAGCAGTAGCGCCGCTTCAATCTCGCCTAACTCAATCCGGTGTCCGCGCACCTTGATCTGCTTATCGGTGCGGCCCAGGAATTCAATCGCCCCATCTGCCCGCCACTGCGCTCGGTCGCCTGTCCGGTACATCCGTGCGCCAGCCTCGCGGGAATAAGGATCAACCAGGAAGCGCTCTTGCGTGAGTTCGGGTGCGTTCACGTATTCACGCGCTAAGCCCGCGCCGCCAATGAACAACTCGCCCGGCATCCCGATACCAACCGGCTCCAATCGGCTATCCAATACATAGGTGCGGTAGTTCGAAAGAGGCCGCCCAATCGGCAGAACAGCCGTTGTCAGATCGGCCTGTGTCGCGACATGGAAGGTCGCGTCAATACACGCCTCGGTCGGGCCATACATATTGACCACTTCCGTCGTTGGCAGCGCGCGTTGAATTCGTGCCACCAGCGCCCCGCTCAAGGCTTCGCCGCCCAGCATCAAACGCTTTAGCGCCAGTGAATCGGCCGCCGGAGCTGCGTCTAAAACCGAGTCGAAGAAAGAAGGAACTGAATTGATATGTGTGACCGCGCGTCGCCGCAGCAACTCCCAGAAGTCAGCCGGGCTCATTGTCTTCAAGTCGCCGGCAATCACCACCGTCGCTCCGCTCAGCAGCGGCAGCAACAACTGTCCCACCGATACGTCGAAGCCGACAGAGATGGCAGCCAAGACTCGGTCTCCCACCCCCAGCGGATCGTGACAAGCGCGCCGCGCGAAGGCCAAATTGACCGGAGCCGCATGTGGCACCGCCACGCCCTTCGGCTTGCCCGTTGTGCCGGACGTATAGATGATGTACGCCAGCCGTTTCGGGTCAGTCAGTCGTGGGAGGTCAGCCTCACCGCTCAGTCCCTCAATCGAATCGAGTGTGAGCAGTGCCCCGGCGTCCTTCGCCATATACTCAAGCCGGTCTGCCGGATAAGCCGGGTCGAGCGGCAGGTATACACCGCCCGCTTTCAGAATCGCCACGAACGCGATGATGGTTTCGGCCGAGCGCTCCATGCGCACGCCCACCACGCTCTCCGGCTTCACGCCGCGCGCCACCAGTTGGCGGGCCAGCAGCGTCGAACGCGCGTCCAGTTCCGCGTAACTCAGCGCCGTTCCATCCTTCGCCACAATGGCGATCGCCTCGGGTGTGCTCTGTGCCTGGGCGCTGAACAACTCATCTAACGTTCCTTGTGGAAAGCTTGCTTTCGTCTGGTTCCATTCCTCAAGAACGCGCTGCCGCTCGTCGCTCGGAATAACGGCGACCTTATGCACCGGCGTCTCCGGTGCCTTCTCCAAAAGGCTGACCAAGCTCTCAACGGCGTGCGCCAGGTATTGATTCACGCGCTCGGCGCCGGCGGCGGGATGAGTCATCGAACGCAGCGTGAACCCGCTCCCCGAATCGTCCACGGCCATCGAAACCGGATAGTTCGTCCGCCCCGAAGAATGGAGCATTTCAACCCCGGGCCACGGCGTCTCATCTTCCTTCGCCGGCGCATAGCGGTAGTTCAGCAGGGCAGAGAACAGCGGCGCCGGCGCACTCAGGGAGCTGCAGCGTTGCGCTAGAGACAGCGCCGCATGTTCATGCGCCATCAGTTCCGCCAGCAGTTTTTGACTGTCCAGCAAGCTCTGCCGTACGCTAGTCTGATCGAGCTTGAAGCGGATAGGCAGCGTGTTGATGAACATGCCCACTGAACGGTCTGCTCCAGCGCCGCTGCGCATACGGCCCAGCAGAATGGTGCCAAACACCACGTCCTGTTTCCCGGAGACGAAACCTAAGACGCTAGCCCAAGCCAGGTGGAACAGGCTAGCCGGAGTTACTCCCGCGGCGCGGGCGGTCTCGCGTATTCTTTGCGACAGTTGTGAGTCGATTGCGAGATCGCTCTCCTGAATCTCACTCGGGTTCACTTGTGTGTCCAGCAGTCCGAACGGAGCGGTGGGTTCGTCTACCTCGCCCAGCATGCGCCGGAAGAACGACTCATGCTCTTCATTCGCCGTGCCGCGGATCGCCTGTGTCACAAAGTTGCGATACGGTACGGAGGCGGGCAGGTTCACGTGCGGGTCGGTCATCAGCGCCTGCAACTCGCCGATCATTATGGCCAGGCTGGTGTGATCCAGAATCAGGTGGTGCGTCAGCATCAGCATGAGCCAGCGCTGGTTTGCCTTGTCCTCGGCGATCACGGCTCTCAAGAGAGGCGCTTTGCTCAGGTCAAGCCGGTTCAGACTGGGGTCAAAGCGTTTGAGAAGTTCGTCGGCGCTCTCCATCTTTACTTCTTCGAGCGGCACCGAAACCTTGCGCAGAACCACTTGCAACGGGCTGTCCACGCCTTGCCACACCATAGCGGAGCGCAGCACATCGTGCCGTTCGGCCATCGTTTGCAGCGCGGCCGCAAAGCTATTCGAGCCGTTCGCGCGTATCGAACGCCATCAGGAACGGCAGTACATAAGGATCGCCCTGCGTGGTGAGTAAGTGCTGGAACAGGATGCCTTCTTGCAGCGGAGCCAGCGGATAAATGTCTTGTACGTTATCGACGCCGCCTGGCATTGCCGCAACGATCCGGTCAATCTGCGCCTGGCTCAGCGTGACCAGTGGTAGCATTTCGGGAGTAATCCGTTGCGTGCCCGCAGTGATCAGATTTTCGGGCGCTGCCACCTGCAGCGACGCAGACGCCGCCGGCCAATCCCGCGATGGTCGGTGTGCCGAACAAAGCGCGTACGTCGCAAGCCAGACCGTCCTGCTGCATCCGCTCAATCAGCGTCATCGCCAGCAGCGAGTGTCCGCCCAATTCGAAGAAGTTGTCGTGGCGTCCGACTTTATCGACCTTCAACAGTTCGGCCCAGAGCGCCGCCATTTTCTCTTCCGCCTCGCCGACTGGTGGTTCGAACGCGCGTGTGGCGAAGGCGCTTTGCGTCAGGGTTTGGCAGCGCCTTACGATCAAGCTTGCCGTTGGCCGTGAGCGGCAGTTTGTCCAGTTTCACAAACGCGGCGGGCACCATGTAATCCGGCAGGTTCGCCGCAAGGCCGTTTCGCAACGCTTCGCTGTCAAGTGACTCTTCGCCCGCATAGTAAGCGATCAAGCGCCCCGCGTGAGCGATCACCGCCGCTTCGCGAACACCCGTTTGCTTGCGCAATTGCGCTTCAATCTCACCGGGTTCCACGCGGAAACCGCGAATCTTGACCTGCGCGTCCACTCGTCCTAAAAACTCAATTGCGCCATCCGCACGCCAACGCACCAAGTCGCCTGTGCGATAAAGCATGCCGCCCGGCTCAGCCGAGAATGGATCTCCCACAAAACGTTCGGCCGTCAATTCAGGCGCGTTGACATAACCTCGCGCCAATCCCGCGCCGCCCAGATAGAGTTCGCCCTGAACGCCGATGCCCACCGGCTCCATCCGGCCGTCCAATACGTAAGCGCGATAGTTCTTCAACGGACGTCCGATCGGCAATACGGCCGCTGTCAGATCGTCCGCAGCCACGATGTGATAGGTTGCATCGATGCACGCTTCCGTCGGACCGTACATGTTGACCACTTCCAAGCCTGGCAGCGCGTGCTGAATCCGCTCCACCAGCGATCCGCTCAGCGCCTCTCCGCCCAGCATCAGCCGTTTCAGTGCCAGCGTCCCGGCGCGCGGTGCCGCGTCCAACACTGAATCGAAAAAGCTGGGGACCGAATTGATATGCGTGACACGCCGCTCTTCTAGGAAGGCCCAGAAGCCCGTTGCGCCCATGGTCTTGAGATCGTCGGCAACAATGACCGCCGCGCCGCTCAACAGCGGCAACAATAGCTGTCCAATCGAGACGTCGAAGCCTACTGAGATCGCTGCCAGAATCCGGTCGCCTGGTCCAATCGGGTCATGACAAGCGCCGCGCGCATAGGCCAGATTCACCGGCGCGCTGTGAGCGACCGCCACCCCTTTCGGCCTTCCGGTTGTGCCTGACGTGTAAATGATATAGGCGAGGCGGCTTGGATCAGTCAGTTGCGGCAATTCCGCTTCGCTATCCATCCCGTTCAGCGAATCGAGTACCAGTCTCGCGCCCGCATCGTGCGCGATGTACTCAAGCCGGTCGGTCGGATAAGCCGGATCAAGCGGCAGATAGACGCCGCCCGCTTTCAGAATCGCCAGCAGCGCGATGATCGTGTCGCTGGAACGCTCCATGCGCACGCCCACTACTTGCTCTGGGCGCACGCCTTTAGCCGACGAGTGATCGCGCGACTCGTGTTGCAGCCGCATCCAACTCGGCGTAGGTCAAGTCTTGCCGTCGCGCCCAACCACTGCCAAAGCAGAGGGTGTGCGGCGTGCTTGCGCCGCAAACAAGCCATCCAGCGTGCCCTGCGGAAACTTTGCTTCGGTCCTGTTCCATTCCTCGACAATCAAATGCCGTTCGGTACGCGGCAGGACCTGCAAAGTTTCGAGTGCCGCAGCAGGCTCGCGCTCCAATAGATCAACCAAGCTGGTGAGTGCCTGTTGCAGATAACGGCACACCCGATCGCAATCTACCGTGGGGTCGGCCATTGCGGTCAGCATGAATTTGCCGCCAAAATCGTCTACCGCCATCGCCAGCGGATAGTTCGTGTGCTCGGATGCGTTCACCATCTGCACGCCCGGCCACTCAAAATCGCCTTGCTCTTCGGGACTGTATCGATAGTTAAATAACGACGAGAACAGCGGCGCCGGCGGCGGCACGGCACTGCAGCGTTGCGCCAGTGCGAGCGGCGCATGTTCGTGCCGCATCAGTTCAGCCAGGCTTTGGTGCGTGCGAAGTACGCTCGCTGCCGCCCCCGTTTGATCAATATCAAGCCGGATCGGCAGCGTGTTGATAAACATGCCCACTACGCGATCCGCGCCTGCGCCGCTGCGCATTCGTCCGAATAATACCGTTCCGAAGACAACGCTGGTTTTGGAGGCAACTTGAGCTAGCACCGCTGCCCACGCCGTGTGAAACACGCTAGCCGGTGTTACGCCTAACGAACGCGCCTGTTCACGAATGCGCCGCGCTAGCGCACCATCGATCGTGAGCCGGCTTTCGTGCGTCTCGGATTGTTCAGCTTGTACGTCGGTTAAACCAAACGGCGCAGTTGGCTCTTCCACATCCGCCAGCATGCGGTTAAAGAACGCTTGCTGTTCTTCCACCGACGCTCCCGAACGCGCCTCCGCTATGAAATTGCGGTAGGGCAGGGAAGGCGGCAACGCAGCCTGCGGGTTCGCCATCAATGTCCGCAGTTCGTGCACCAGAATCTCCATGCTGGTGTGATCCAGGATTAAATGATGGGTGAGCAGTAACAACAGCCAGCGGTCTTGCGTCTTGTCATAGCAGGCAATGCCTCGCATCAGCGGAGCCTTAGTCAGATCCAGCCGGTAGGAACCGCGATCAAGCTGCTGAACTTCCGTAATCTCAACCGTCGCATGCCGCAGTACGACTTGCACGGGCTGGTCGAGTTCTTTCCATTGCATGGCCGTTCGTAAAACGTCATGCCGCGCGACAACTTTGTTTATAGCGCTTATGAAATTGTCGAGTCGCGCACGAGTATCGAAGCTGAGTTCAAATGGCGTCAGATACGGATCGGCTTTGGTCGCAACGCGGTGCTGGAAGAGAATGCCTTCTTGCAGCGGAGAAAGGGGATAAATGTCTTGAATGTTGACAGTGCCGCCCGGTATAGCGGCCACGATGCGATCGATCTGTGGCTGAGTCAGTTTGACCAGCGGTAATAGTTCCGGCGTGATCTTCTGGCAATCGGCCGTGATGAGATTAGACGGCACCGTCGCCTGACTATGGGCCGTGAGCGAAGAACTGGCGAGTCCGGCAATGGTCGGCGTGAGGAAAAGCGCCCGCACGTCTACCGGCAGGCCTTGCTGGTTCATGCGCTCGATCAGCGTCACGGCCATGAGTGAGTGGCCGCCCAGTTCGAAGAAATTGTCGTGGCGGCCGATTCGTTCGCGCTTCAGAATTTCGCACCAGAGGGCGGCCATTTTTTCTTCCGCCTCGCCTTGCGGCGCTTCAAAGGCGCGCGTCACGAAGGCACTCTGATCCGGATTCGGCAGAGCTTTGCGGTTCAGTTTTCCGTTGGCGGTTAGCGGTAGTTGGTCAAGACTTACGAACGCAGACGGAACCAGATAGTCCGGCAATACAGACGCTAAACCAGCGCGCAATGCTTCGAGTTGAAGGGCTGTGTCGCTCGTGAAGTAAGCGATCAGCCGGTTACCGTTGGCAGTGGATTGAGCGACGACGGCCGCTTCGCGTATGCCCGAAAGACGGCGGAGTTGGGCCTCCACTTCGCCCGGTTCCACGCGGAAGCCGCGAATTTTCACTTGCTCGTCAACGCGCCCCAGGAATTCAATCTCCCCATCGGCGCGCCAGCGGGCGCGGTCGCCGGTGCGGTAAAGCCGTCCGTTTGAAAACGGATTCTGGATAAAGCGTTCGGCCGTCAGTTCGGGCGAATCTACGTAGCCGCTCGCCAGACTCGCTCCGCCGATGAACAACTCGCCGGTAAAGCCGACACCAACAGGCTTAAGATGCCCATCCAGGATGTAAGTCCGGTAGTTGGAAAGCGGCCGCCCGATGGGAAGAACTGCCGCGGAAAGGTCGGCGGAAGTGGCAACGTGGAAAGTCGCGTCAATGCAGGCTTCGGTTGGGCCGTACATGTTGACCACTTCCACGCCCGGTAGAGCCTTTTGAATGCGCGAAACGAGCGCGCCGCTGAGAGCTTCACCGCCCAACATCAGTCGTTTGAGCCGCAGAGCGTGCTCGCCGCGGGTGCTGCGTCCAGAATGGAATCGAGGAATGAAGGCACCGAGTTGATGTGCGTAACGCCGCCGGTCCGCCAGGAATGACCAGAACTCGGCGGCGCCCATCTGTTTTAATCGCCGGCAATGACGACCGTCGCGCCACTCAAGAGCGGCAGCAGTAACTGGCCGATTGATACGTCAAAGCCGACGGAGATGGCGGCGAGAATGCGGTCGCCTGTGCCGATCGGATCGTGGCAGGCGCGGCGCGCAAAAGCCAGATTCACTGGCGCGCCATGCGGCACGGCCACACCTTTGGGTTGGCCCGTCGTGCCGGACGTGTAAATGATATAAGCAAGCCGCTCAGGGTCGATTAGTGACGGGAGTTCCGCATCGCCGCTGAGGTCGTCAATGGAGGTGCAGTACGAGAGCGGCGCCGGCGTTTTGCGCGATGTAATCGAGGCGCTCCGCTGGGTAGGCGGGATCAAGTGGTAAATAGACGCCGCCGGCCTTCAGAATCCCGAGAAACGCAATGACGGTATCCGTCGAGCGTTCCATGCGCACGCCGACTACTTTCTCCGGGGAGCTACTCCTTGCGCCACCAGATAGCGAGCCAGTTGCGTGGATCGCGCATCCACTTCGGCATAAGTCAATTCGTGGCCGTCCACGCCGATCACCGCAATGGCGTCGGGAGTTCGCTTGCCTGTTCGCCGAATAAGTTGTCCAACGTCGCTTGCGGAAAGGTCGTTTCGCTGCCGCTCCACTCGCTCTAAAATCGCGGAGCGTTCGGTTGGGTCGAGCAGGTCTATGTTGGCCGGGTCGACTTCCGGCTTGGCCGCGATGGCGGTGAGCACACGCTTCAAATTGCCGCGCCAACTTCGCCATCATTTCGGGTTCGAAGCGGTTATGGGCGTATTCTATAGTGCCAGCCAAGCCACCGTTCTCTTCAGCGAGTGTCAGCGTGAGATCGAATTTGGCTACTTCCGCCTCGACCGGCACGGGTTGCAGCGTAAGTCCAGGCAAGGACGCAGGAGGCAGCGGGGCATTCTGCAAAACCAGCATCACTTGAAAGATGGGTGTTTGCTGCAGCGACCGTTCGGGATGAAGCGCCTGGACAAGGTGTTCAAACGGGAGGTCTTGGTGCGCATAGGCTGCCAAGTCGCTGCTCTTCACGCGCCCGAGCAGGTTCGCAAACGATTCACCAGCTTTGAACTGGGTGCGCAGGGCGAGCGTATTCACGAAGCAACCGATGATCGATTCCAGCTCGCTGCGGTTGCGGTTGGCCATCACTGTACCGATGACGACATCGTCTTGGCCGCTCCAGCGCGAAAGCAGCAGCGCGAAGGCGGCATGCAGCACCATGAACAGGCTGGCGCCGTTCTCGTGGGCGAGTTTTAAGCAGGGCTGCGTGCAGGGCGCATCAAGACTGAGAGGCAGTGTGCTCGACAATGCGCGCGCTTTCGTTGCCGGCTACCGACACGCGCGGGCAGATTCAGTTGCGAGGGAGCGCCCTGCAGTTCTTCGACCCAGTAGGCGAGATCCGCATCCCAGTTCTGCTCGCGTTGCCAGAGCGCGAAATCGGCATACTGAATGACGGGCGCGGGCAGCGGATCAGGCTTGCTGCTGAGCGAAAGCCGTATAGAGGGCCGCGAATTCGCCGAGGAAGACGCCGGCCGACCAGCCGTCGAACGCCACATGGTGAATGACCGCGGACAAGACATGCCGCTGCGGTTCCAGCACGAACAGATTGAGCTGAAATGGCGTCTTCGGCAGCGAGATCGAAGCGGTGCTTCGAAACTCGAAGCAAAGCTTCTTTCGAGCGCCGTCTCGCGTTCGCATGCCGCTAGCTTGCTGAGATCAACCTGCGTGAAAGCGACTGACGCAGGCGCGACAATCTCCTGAACCGGACGCTCGTTGCGCAAGCTGATGCGGGTGCGCAACGACTCGTGGCGGGCGACGATGCGCTCCATGGCTTTCTCAGCGGCGCCAATATCTAGAATGCCGTGCAGTTCAAAAGCGATCGGAATGTTGTAGCTCGAATCCTGCTGCAGGCGGTCTACAAACCAGATACGCTCTTGCGGGAAGGAAAGCGGAATATCAGCCGGTCTCGGTTGCGACGCCGATGCTTTCGGCTTCGCCGGAGGAGGGAAGGAGTGTCGATGCGGCGGGCCAATAGTCTCAACGGTGGGCGCTTCAAAAACGGTGCGCAATGGCAGTTTGGTGCCCGTAGCGCGTAGTTTTGAGACCAGGCTTGTTGCGAGCAGGGAATGGCCGCCCAGTTCAAAGAAATGATCGGTGGCGCCGCAGCGGTCCAGACCGAGCACTTCGGCGAACAGAGCGGCGACGGTTTCTTCGGTGGGCGTTCGCGGCGCCAGAACTCACCTTCGCGCAGATCGGGCGAAGGCAGGCTTTCTCGTCGAGCTTGCCGTTGCGGCTGAGCGGAATCGCCGAATGGCGACAAAGGCAGAGGGCACCATGTAATCGGGCAACCGGCCGGCAAGAAAGGCGCGCAAATCGGACGTTTCGGGGAGTTCGTCGCCAGCGCGCGGGACTATGTAGGCGATCAGGCGGACGGGTGCTCCCGGTTGCTGAGCTCGCGCCACGACGACCGCCTGGCCAACGGCGGGGTGATCCAGCAAGGTATTGGCGATTTCGCCCGGTTCCACGCGGAAGCCGCGAATTTTGACTTGCTGATCGACTCGGCCGAGAAATTCGATGGCTCCATCGGCACGCCAACGGGCGCGGTCACCGCTTCGATACAGCCTTTCAGCGCTTTCGAGAAAGGATCGGCGATGAAGCGTTCGCTGGTGAGGTCGGGCTGCGTTTACGTAACCGCGAGCGAGGCCGGCGCCGCCCAGATAGAGTTCCCCTGTAACGCCGATACCGACGGGTTCGAGGCGTTCGTTGAGCACGTAAGCGCGGTAATTGGAGAGTGGTCTGCCGATGGGGAGAACCGGCGCTTTGAGGTCCGTCTGCGGTGGCCACATGATAGGTGGCGTCAATACAGGCTTCCGTCGGGCCATACATGTTCACCACTTCCACGCCCGGTATCGTCTGCTGGATGCGTGCGACGAGCGCACCGCTGAGGGCTTCGCCGCCCAGCATGAGGCGTTTGAGCGCGAGCGTGCCGGGCGCTGGTAGCGGCATCCAGAATGGAGTCGAGAAACGACGGAACCGAATTGATGTGAGTCACGCTGCTGCTGGAGAGCAGACTCCAGAACTCGTCTGCTCCCATGGATCTTCAGGTCGCCGGCGATCACCACGGCGGCTCCGCTGAGGAGCGGAAGCAGTAATTGGCCAATGGAGACATCGAAGCCCACCGAAATGCCGGCCAGCACGCGATCGCCAACGCTCAGCGGATCGTGACAGGCGCGGCGCGCAAACGCGAGATTCACCGGGGCGGAGTGCGGTACTTCGACGCCTTTTGGCAGCCCAGTGGTGCCCGACGTGTAAATGATGTAAGCCAGACGGCGCGGATCATTCAGGTCTTTGGGAAGATCGTCGTCGCCGGTCAGGTCATGAATTGATTCGAGCACCAGCAGTGCGCCGGCGTCATAGGCCATGTAGTCGAGGCGGTCTTTAGGATACGCCGGATCGAGCGGGAGATAGACGCCGCCCGCTTTCAGGATGGCCAGCAGCGCAATGATTGTCTCGGTTGAGCGCTCCATGCGCACGCCCACCACGCGTTCCGGCTTGACGCCGTGGGCGGCGAGGGTACGCGCGAGACGCGTGGATTGCTCGTCCAGTTCAGCGTAAGTGACGAGCCGTCCGTCCCGGCCAATGATAGCGATGGCGTCAGGCGTACGGCGTGCCTGGGCGGCGAAGAGAGCGTCGAGAGTGCCGGTTTCGAAGGGTGCGCTCGTCTCATTCCATTTTGAACTCGTCAGCTTGTGTTCGTCGGCGTTAGCGTCGGTAGGTCTTCAAAACGCGTTTCGGGTTCGTGAACGAATCGCTCGCACGCGATCTTCAGCAACTCGGCAAGGGCGCGCGCTTCGCCGGCGTCAACATAGTCGGGGTTCACCGCGAGGGTGATGTCAAGACCGTCGCCTGATTCGAATTCGCTCGCCCGTAAGCTGATCGGGCTGGCTTCTTTACTGGCCACTTGCCCCGTAATGACCGGCAAGCCTTCGACAGTGGAATTATTCCAACCGCGGCTGGAAGGCATATAAGACATGGCGGCTTCGAATAAGCCGGCGCGGCCCGTGCCGGCCAGACCCAGCGCGCGCGAAAGAATGTCGACGGGCAGGCGTTGGTGGCGGAGGTCGCGGTCTAGCTGTTCGCTATAAGCCTGAACGCATTCCTCAAGAGTCCAAAAAGAATCGAACTGGCAACGCACGGGGATCACTCCAGCAAGCATGCCAATGGTGTTGAGGTTCGCCAGATCACGGCGATGGAGGGCTACGCCCGAAACAATGTCCGATTGGCCATAGCGGCGGCCGAGAGTAAGGGAAAACAGCGCAAACAGCGCGCGCTGTACGGTTGTACCCGCGCTTTTAGCCGTGTTCTGGAAACCGGTAAATTCTTCGCCTTCCAGCTTCCAATCAGCGGTGGGAACTTTCTTTAAGTCGTTGGGGCGGACTTCCAAATCGGCGATGAGGGCGGGTGGTAGCGGATCGAACCGGTTAGTCCAATAGGCCAAGTCCTTGTGATAGCCGGCGGATTCAAGATAGGCAGCGTCGGACGCAATGGTCTTGAGGTAGGAGGAGGGGGCGGCGAGTTCTTGCGGGGTGCCGGCGGAGAGCGCTTCGTAAGCGGCCACCCAATGCGCGATGGTGATGGCAACGGCGGCGGCGTCTGCCAGCAGATGATGGAAGCGCCACAACATGTAGTTTAGGTTGGCGCCGGTGCGGATAAGTTCCACGGCAAAGAGCGGGTGGTCGCCCAACGGCATGACGCTGGCAAACGCTCTTCAAGCAGGGACTGGAATGCGGCGTCCGGGTCAGCGGTATTCGCCGGCAGATCGATGATAGTGAGCGGCGCTTCCACGGACGAATCGAGCCACTGGCGAGGCAATTCATCGTCAACGCGCAGCCGCAGGCCGTCGTGCCGCGCCATGATCAGGCTGATGGCTTGTCTGACTATTTCTCGTCCGGCGATCCGGCGATGCGTGCCCAGCCACCCAACTGATAAGCTGTCGATCCACTCAGTTTTGCGTCGAGCCAGACGGCTTGTTGCGCCAGGCTCAGGTCTAGCCACTTACGTTCTGTCTCAACGGATAAATCACTCGGCATGCAAACTCCACTCTTGTTCAACAGGTCGGCGATTTCGGGATCGGACCTCCTTGTCCGTCTCCAGAAGAGCCAGACGAGCAGTAGAGACCGCACGCTACCCGACGCTAGCATAGCGATAAATAGACCTGGAACTCCGTAGCCTCGCTGCCAGGCCAAGGTGAACGCAATTGGAAGAAGCAGCAGCATAGCGCCGATTTGAATTCCCGTAGGCCAGGCTGTTTCCCGTAGCGAGCGCAACGAAGAAACCATCACGAAGCCGATGCTGTCGATCAAAACAGTGATTCCCACAAAAGGAAGGACGGCAGCCAGGGCGAGCCGCATGGAAGCATCGCGCGTATAGAGCCAGGCGCAGGGAAAAGCCCAAAGCGACAGCGCCACCCCGGCTACGGCAATCGGTAACAGAGTAAGCCATAGCGCCGACCAAGCGACTTTGGCCGTGGCCCGCAGATCACCATGCGCAGCTTCGGATGCGACGTAGATGCCGGCGGCATCAGCCATGCCGAGCGCGATGAGAGCGGCGGGTCCAGCTATATTCCAAGCGGCGGAAAAGGTAGCGAGGGGTAGGATGCCGAGACGTCCGGCGATGAGGGTAAGTGGTGCCGTGAGCGCAGCCATCGCGGCGACAGTTACCGCTGCTCCCGTACCGAGTTTCCATTGGGCGCGCCGTGACGCGGTCCGTTCCGCACGGTGAGTTTCGTTGTCTTCGAAAGGCTCTTTCCTATGCCAACGCCAGGCAAAACCAGCCAAGGCTAGACCCAAGAAACAACGAACGATGGTTGTGGACAGTGCCGAACCGCGCGCGCCCATGGCTGGAAATCCCAGATGCCCGCCGATAAAGAGCCAGTTGAGAGCGATGTTAATTACGTTAGCGGAGACGACAGCGACCGCGACAAATTGCGGCCGGTTGAGCCCCTCGAGATAAATGGCGGCGGCGATGGCCATCAGAGCCGCCGGGTAGCCTGCCGCCAAAATGACCATGCAAGGCGCTGCGCCCGCTGCCAGTTCGTGGCTTTGCCCGAGTAAAGTGAGTAGCGGATTTCCAAAAAAAGCGACGATCAGAGCGAGCAGACCCAAGCCAATCGAAACGGGAAATGTACGCAGCCATATCCAGCGGGCACCAGCGTTGTCGCCACGGGAGAAGTGGCGAGGCACCAGCGCCAAGCCACCAATCAGAAACGATATGAAGACATCGAGCACACGACCAAGCGTGCCTTCTGCCATGCTTAACCAAGCGAATTGCTGCGGATGAAAACGCGAGACCATGATGCCGTCGGCGATGCCCATCGCCGCCAAGCCAGCGCGCGAAATGATCATCGGCAACGCCAGACGCAGATAAGACTTTCGGTCGAAGCCGCGGGGAAGTGTCGGGCCTTTGGGCACCTTACGCCTTCAACTCTTGGAGAATGGTCTTATCTTTGTCGGATTTGGCAGGCGGTGCCGCCGGCGTCGTTTCGTCACCCGACGCCAAGCCCAGCATTTTGATGACGAGTTCGGAAATAGCCGCTAATGAACCGGCGCTCAGCATTTGCATGACAGAGACGGGCTGGCCGAGATCTCTCTCTAAACCACTGGCAAGTTCGACAGCCATGAGCGAATCGAGACCTAGTTCGGCTAGCGGTTGTTCAACGTTGATTTGCGAGGCAGTGGTGCCAAGCACGCGCGCGCCATGTTCGCGGATGCGCCCCAGAATTAAGGCACGACGTTCGCCTTCCGGAGTTTTCTTGAGCAACTCGGCAAGCGTTTCCTCCGCTTGCAAGGACGAGGCAGTTCCCTTGGGAATAATAGGCAGGAAGCGCGGCGTGCGTGCTCCCGCTAACAGCTGGCTGAGACGTTGCAGGTCGAAACGTCCGACGCTGACACGCGTGGCTCCCAGGGCGCTTAAGCGCGCCAGATCGGCGAGCGCTTCATGCGCCGGGGTGGCGTCGAGTCCGGTTCTAGTTTTAAGCATCCCGGCGACTGCCTGATGCCTGGTCAAGAAACCGGCGTCTTTGATGGCGCCCCAGCCGATAGAGAGGGCTGGTAATCCAAGCGAACGGCGATATTGCGCCAGGGTATCTAAATAGAGGTTCGCCGCGACGTAAGCACCTTGTCCGGGGTTACCCACCACGGCGCTCGACGATGAATAGAGAACGAACAGGTCAAGCGGATCTTTTAGGGTTGCTTGATGAAGGTTCCAGGCACCCACCATCTTTGGCTGGAAGACGCGTTCCAACTGGTCGCCGCTCAAGTTAAGGATGGGCGCGTCCTCGATAACGGCGGCTGAATGGATAATGCCAGTCAGTGGCGCCATCTCGGCACGCACGCTTGCCAACGTTTTGTTTAATGAGTCCGCATCGGCGATATCCACCGCGAAGGTTCGGACGTGAGCGCCCATCTTTTCAAGTTTCGCTACGCCCGCGATGGCTTCTTCGGTAACCGCACCGCGCCGGCTGAGGAGTGCCAGCGAAGTTGCGCCCTGTTCGACGAGCCATTCGGCGGTTGCTAAGCCAAAGCCGCCTAAACCGCCCGTGACCAAATAGGTAGCGTTCGCTTGAATCGGATTGGCATGGCGGACAACGGCAAGAGAAGCCGGCTGATCCGCTTGCATGGTGACCACAAGTTTGCCGACGTGGCGCGATTGCTGCATAGCGCGGAAAGCTTCGGCTGCGCGTGACACCGGTATCGCCTGGAACGGAATGGGACGCAGTTCGCCGGCAGCAAAGTGAGCAATCACTTTCTTGAAAATGGTGCGCGCCAGCGGGGCGCGCTCGACGATCAGCGTGTCGGCATCGATGCCAAAGTAGCTGAGATTGTTGCGGAATGGACGCAAGCCGATTTGGCTGTTGCCGTATAGGTCGCGTTTGCCGATTTCGAGGAAACGCCCAAACGGCCGCAGGCATTGCAAGCTCTTGGTAATGGCTTCGCCAGCGAGAGAATTGAGCACTACGTCAACACCAATGCCGCCCGTTATCTTCATGACTTCATCGGCGAATTCCAGCGAGCGAGAATTGAGGACGTGATCGACACCCAGCATTTCGAGCATGCGGCGTTTTCGTGCCGAGCCCGCTGTGCCAATGACTTTCGCGCCTTTGAGTTTGGCGATTTGAATGGCCGCCATACCAACGCCGCCTGCCGCACCATGAATGAGTACGGTTTCGCCGGGTTCGAGACGGGCCAGATAATCGAAGGCGTAGTAAGCAGTGAGAAATACGGTGGGAATGGTGGCTGCCGCGGCCAGATCTACGTCGTCAGGAATAACGGCGACCGCGCCGGCATCGGTGGTGACATGGCTGCCAAAGCAATTAGAAGCAAAGGCGACCACGCGATCGCCAACTTTTAAATCCGTTACGGCGCTGCCAACTCGGGCGATTCGACCCGCGCACTCCATGCCGATGGTGGGGCCGGAGAAACCATGTTCCACTGCCTCTTCGGGCAGCATCCCCATGACCCACAACACGTCGCGGAAATTTAAACCTGCCGCTTCCACCGCTATTTCTACTTGATTCACGCCTGGCGCGCTGCGTTCGGCTTCCCGCAGATAGAGCGAATCGAGGCCGCCGTGCGGTTGGAAATCTAAAGCAAAGGCCTCAGTCGAGTTCTTAGATTCATGGGCGAGGTTCGACGGCGTGTTCAGGCGTTCGCGGTTGACATAGCGGTAACCGGAGTGCAATTGTACTTCTGTTTCGGGATCGCGCCGCAACAACTCTTCGGCGAGCCAGGCGGCTTGCGGCAATCCGTTGCCTGAGGAGTGCAAATCGATGAGGTGGACGTCGAGCGTGGAATGCTCGTTGCCGATGACTCGCCCCAGACCCCACAACGCGGCCTGTCCAGGATCGAGAACTGGCTGACCCGTTGCGGTCGGAAATGCGCCGCGCGTGACGAACGTGAAGTGGCACGGTTTGGTGTCTTGCTTGACTGTTTCGATGGCTTGTACAAGCTGCAGCGCTGTGAGGCAGCGGGTTTTCTGAGTAGCGAGCAGATCAGCGCCCGTTGCGAGCGGAGCGGAGAGGTAAACCACTTCGTCAAAATGCTGTTCGGAAAGCGTTGCCGTGACCGCTTGCTTTACATCGAGTTCTGCGCCCGTGAAAGAACGGATCGTGATCTGCTGACCACGCGTTGCCAGGTCTTTTTGAACGGCGTCAGCGAAGGAGCTTTGCGCTTCTGCATTTTCGACCACAAGGAGCCATTGGCGCGTTTCGAGGCCGGCCGGTGCTTCCGGGCTTTGGGCGGAGACCGTCTGCAGGCGCGTGAGGAACACCGATTGCTGGGGTTTTTCGCCGCTCGGGCAAGCAACAGAATCGTCCAGTACAACGGCTTCTTCGAAGCCGAGTGAAGCCAAATCATCGACCCACTCTGCGGCCTTGCGATCAAAAACCAGAGTTTGGAAGCGATCTTCATTCGCCTCAATGGCAAGGAGCAAGCCACCCGGCGCTGTGACTTTCTTGATTGTGTCCAACAGGTCGGTCTGATTGCGGGACGAACTCAGAACATGCGCGGCAATAACAATATCGAAGTAACCGGCGGGTTGACCTTGCTCGAGAAAATCGCGACTCAGATCCAGGGCAGCGAAACGTAAGCAACGCTGGTGGGCGAAGCGATGTTCCGCGCGGCCGATGGCGGCCTCCGATGGATCTGTCAAGACGTAATCGGTGCGTTGAGCGGGCAGGACCGGCACAACCCAAGCGGTTAATCCCGCGCCACCCGCGCCGAGTTCGAGAATGCGCAACGGCCGTTCCGCCGGCCAACTGGCAGCCAATCTTTCGATAATGGCGCGCACAATTTGGTTGTAGGGAACCTCAAGAGGTGAGATATCGCCGGCCTGTTCGAGCAGTGCGCCCGTTGTGGTGTCGCCGGCTTCGCCACGCAGTTGTGCGGTCAGATGATCGCCCTTGGCGGCGGCCAGCAGTAGCTCAACATAGTAGCGTGGATACTTCTCAAAAAGGTCACGCCACAGGGTCGCGGGACAATCTGCGGCGCGCTCTGGCTTCCAACGCCAACTGTTACCGGTTTTCTCGATGCGGCCATCGCGTTCCGCCGTTTGGATGATGGTTTCGAGCAGCGGCATTTGATCGCGCTTTACACCAGCTTTGCGAGCGAGGCGGCTTAAATCAAAAGCGGCGTCGGTCGGCGCCAGTTCAGCCAGCGTTTTGGCGGCATAGCTGGCGGCCAAGCGCTCGAAGCCAGGCCGAACACTCTGGTAGAAAGCCGCGCGGTCATTAGTAGCAGCGATGTGCGCCAGTTCTTCCTTTAAGCTGTTCTTGATTTCCGACGGCGCAGGCAGGGCCGGCTGCTCCGCAAGTACAACTGCTGTGTCCGGTCTCCACCATTCCGTAATGAACGGCGAAGGCGCGGTGCGGAGAAAATCTACCTTTTGACAGCGTGCTTCATCGATGCTTAAAAGCAGATTGCCGGCCGGATCCATCACGCGGAAATCGGCCACCGCGGAGCGCGCGCTTTCGCTACGCATCTGAACGTGACAGAATATGCGGCTGGTGAGCGGAGCAATACTGCGGATCTTGCTTAGGTGGACAGGGATGGTGCTCGAATTGCCTTTGTCGTTTTGACCGATGAGCGTGATAAGCACTTGCACGCACGAATCCAGCAGGGATGGATGTGAGGAATAGCCATCCAAACCGCCGGCTTCAAGAAACGGCAGACTGATCTCGGCCAAGGCTTCACGCTGTGCGGCGCTGGGTGCGGTGAGCAGCACGTTTGAGACGCCTTGGAAACCGGGGCCGTAATCCAAACCACGCGCACTGGCGCCGGCATAATGTTCAGCAGCGCTCACGGCGTACGGCATGCGCGCTGAAATCTCAGCTAAATTGGCCGGTTCCGCTGGCGATTGGGCGTCGCGCTTGCTGACGCGTCCGCGCGCATGACGAGTCCAATCAGCTGAATCACGGTCGGCGCGCGAACTGATTTCCACTTCGCCATCTTTGGGATTGACCGATGTTTGAATCAGCGGATCGGCATGGGACAGAATTGTAAGCGGCCGCGTGACCTCGAAATCTTCGATATCGATGACGCCTTTACCTAAGGTGCGTTGGGCCGCTGAAAAAGCGAGTTCTACATAACCCGCCGCCGGAAACAAAACCGAATTTTGCACTACGTGATCTTTCAAATAGGGCAGCAGGTTGAGATCGAGAACGTTTTCCCATAAGCCGTCGGCGGCGGGTACGCGATGTCCTAAAAGTTGGTGGTCGCGTACGGTAGCGCTGAATAAATCGGGTAGCGGCACTGCGCCGCGCCAGTGACGCGAATGTTGCCACGGATAGAGCGGCAGCTTAGGCATGGGCGACGGGCGTGTGAAGACCGTGGTGAGATCGCTAGCGCCGTAGGCATGACAGGCGCAGATGGCGTTCGATAGATTGTCCGATTCTGGTTCGGGACCCCGCGAACCGGGACGCTTCAAAGTGGGCAAAACGGTGGCTGAAGAATCGAGCGCCTTCACAGACTGAGCAACGTAGTCTTTCAATACCGGATGTGGACCGATTTCGAGGAAGACGGCAACGCCGGTTTCTTTCAAAAGATAATTTACGGCATCATCGAAGCGAACCGGTTCGCGGACGTTGCGATACCAGTATTCAGCGTTTAGGTCTTGCCCCGCTTTAGCCCCACCATCAACCGTGGATACAAACGGAAGGGTGGCAGCCTGCGGATTCACATCCTTTAGCGATGTCAGCAATTCGTCGCGAATGGGCTCCATAGCTTTGGTATGGAACGGATAGTTGAGTTGTAAGACGCGCGCGAACTTACCTGCGGCGGTCATCACTTGCACTAATTTTTCGAGAGAGTCCGGATCTCCGGCCACGGTGACCGACTGTGGAGAGTTAATAGCGGCCAGTTCGAGCCAGCCTGGAATGGCTGCGATGGCTTTGCGCGCTTCTGTTGGGCCGACACCGAGAGCGGCCATCTTGCCGGAGCCGGCGGTCTTGCCTTGGGCCACACTGCGATGGAAGATAACGCGGGTCGCTTGCTCGCGCGTGAGGGCTCCCGAAGCCCAAGCGGCCGCAGCTTCACCCACGCTGTGGCCAATCACCGCGGTGGCGTCAATGCCGGAAGCGCGCAGGACTTGAGTTAAGCCGAGTTGGAGCGCGAAAAGCATGGGCTGGGCAACTTCCGTGAGCGCCATGCGACTTTCGCTCTCTGGTTTGCGCATTTCGGCGACCAGCGACCAGCCAGCCAGCGGCGCAAAGATAGCATCAACGGCATCGAGTTCAGCGCGGAAGACGGCGTTTTCGGCTAACAATTCGCGGCCCATGCCCCACCATTGCGGGCCATTGCCCGAATATACAAAAGCGAGCGGCGCCGACGTGCCGGCACAGCTGCCGGTGGCCAGGCGGGCTGTGGGCTTGCCGGCCAGATACGCTTCTAATTTGCCGGCGGCTTCTTCACGATTCTTGGCGGTGAGCGCCAGCCGGTGACGCAGCAGTGAGCGCGAAGTGGCGGCGGCGGCGCAGATGGCCTGCCACGTATCGGATGAATCGCCGCGCAACAGGGTTACGTAATCGGCGGCTATCACTTTGAGCGCGGCTTCGTTGTTGCCGGACAAAATCAGTAAGCTTTCCGTGTCCGCGGAAGGCTTTCGAACGGCTGCTACAGAGCGAATGGGCTGAGGCTTATATTCCTGGATCGCCACATGCGCGTTGGTCCCGCCGAAGCCGAACGAATTAACGCCGACCACGACTGGCGCCTCGCGCTCGGGCAATCGCGTTGGTTGAGTGACGACTTCCAGCTTCCAGTTTTCGAAATCGATTTTCGGATTAGGCGTTACGAAGTGAAGGTTCGCCGGAACTTCCCGGTGGCGCAAGGCAAGCAGCGCTTTCGTTAAGCCGGCAATGCCGGAAGCCGCTTCCAAGTGGCCGATATTCGACTTAACTGAGCCAATCAGGCAGCGGCTGCCGTCGGTGCGCGGAGTGCCGAAGTACGCGGCCTAGCGCGCCACATTCAATCGGATCGCCCACCGCGGTGCCGGTACCGTGCGCCTCAACGTAAAAAACGTCTTCGGGCTTGACTTGGCATTGCGAATAGACAGTGCGTAAAAGTTGTTCCTGCGCCTCGCCGTTGGGCAAAGAGAGACCCATAGTGCGGCCGTCGGAGTTGACGCCGCTAGCCACGATTACACCCAAAATTTGATCGCCGTCTCGCACAGCGGCTTCTAGCGGCTTGAGTAAAATGAGGCCGCCGCCTTCGGAACGAACATAACCATCGCCACTGGCATCGAAGCTCTTGCAGCGCCCGGTAGGCGAAAGCATCGAAGCCTTGGCAAACCCCTGCCATAGGCGGATGTGCGACATAAGATGCACGCCGCCGGCGAGCGCCATGGAGCATTCACCATTCAGCAGACTGCGGCAAGCATGATGAACGCAAACGAGACTGGAGGAACAAGCGGTGTCCATTGCCACGCTGGGTCCATGAAAATCGAAGACGTAGGAGATGCGGTTAGCGGCTATGCTGAAAGCGCCGCCCGTGTTCGAGTATGCGTCGGGCCAGCCGCCCTCCAAATTGGCGTAATCCGCAGCCGAAATGCCGACAAAAACGCCTGTTTCTGACCCTGCCTGGCTGCGCGGCGCCATGCCGGCATCCTCCAGAGCCTCCCACGCCAATTCGAGTAATAAGCGGTGCTGCGGATCCACCTGCTTGACTTCGCGGGGAGACATGCCGAAAAACTCGGCATCGAAGCCATCGATCCGATCAAGGAATCCGCCGGCCTTGGTGTACACACGTCCGCGCCTTTGCGGATCTGGATGATGCCAGCCAAGATCCCAACGATCCCCCTTCACTTCGCCAACCGAGTCTACGCCCGCGCGCAGGTTTTTCCAAAACAGATCCGGCGTGTTGGCTCCTCCCGGATAGCGACCGCTGACTCCCATGATCGCGATACCTCCGGAAACAATTGAAGTCTTAGTGTTGTTTGGGGTGGGGGGAGCTACGGGTTGCGTCATGATCTCTATTCACTTTTCGGCGGTTGCACGTTAAAACCTCAACAAAAGGCCGGATTTTATCAATCTACTTTTTAAAAGGACACTCACCGAGCGTGGCAGGAGCACGTTGAGCACTGAGTCTAGTTGCGCGCTGAGAATGCTCAAAAGGCTTCAGCCGCAGAGTTTTAAACTGCTCAATGAGGCTAGGGCCGGATCTTTCGGTGCGACCGGCTGTAAGAATGCTAGGGCGCGGGCCCACAAATCGCTCACAGACGAATATATGCCGGTCATAAACATCGGCCACGGCCTCGGCCAGACGATCATGCCGCTCCGGTTCATGCTCAGCCAGCGATTTCAGCGCAGGGCGCATGTCGCGGATCGTCTGTGCCATTTGTCGATGGTCTGCCGACATTAGGCCACTGAGCCCGATAGGGGAGATCGGCGGGGTCATGCTGGGACGAATGACGTTTTCGTATTCACCGGCAGGGAAATCACCGGTAAACACGAACGCTGCTCCTGAAGCCTTCAATAGGCTAATGGACAGGTCAGCCCATTTTTGTATTTTTTCGGTCTTGCCGGCGCGCAAGGCTTGCCCCATGGCACGAAATGAGAGGATCAGCCCCTGGCTCAGGAGCGCGAATACCAAGTGTCCGTGCACCCAGCGATTCATTGCCTGGCAAGTTTCCGCAGGCACATGCCATTGCGT
Source organism: Bryobacterales bacterium (assembly GCA_963840845.1). Lineage (GTDB taxonomy): Bacteria > Acidobacteriota > Terriglobia > Bryobacterales > Bryobacteraceae > Bog-105. The sequence continues at coordinate 20,402 of CAWJBS010000175.1, read as the reverse complement.
TACGTGGGTTGACTCATTCACTTTTCTGCCGGAAAGGCAACTGAGCAAATCGCTAAAACCAAGGTCAATGAGTTCTAAATCGGCGTGATCAATGCTGACGGCTTGTGCTCGCACATCTTGCAAAAAAATAAGCCGGGCGCTCAAAATGGAACGCACAAAGACGGCAGGCTCATCGTTCCTTACCCGGCGAACATGAAAAAAGGCGTCATGCGCCAGATCGTCGGGCTGGCCTTCGGGGTTTTCAATTGCCGTTCCTGCGGTGGGAAGTGTCGCGAGGATCGCTTCTATCTCCTCAGCCATCGCTACATTCGAGACGGCTCCGCCGTTGTGCGACCCAAAGTGCTGAAGCGGAGTACAATGCGGGTATTGAAGCAACCAATCGGCCACTAACGTATCGAGGGGAACTTCAGTCGGTAAGACAGCGTCGAGGTAACGTATCACCATGCCCGCCGTTCAACGTGGAATGGCCCAGAGCTGAGGGTCAATAACGTCTGATTTCCGAATACCCCGGAAGATGGATGGGCCAATACGGTTGAGCACTGCCAAAAACAATTCGGTTGAGGGTTTTGGTCATCTCGTTTTTGCGAATAGCTCATAGGCACTCAAGAAGCGCTTGTCAACAACTAAGGATGGTCCCCGTTAGGTTTTGAATAGAAAGGTGCTTAAGCGGCCCCTCTCCAGTCATATCGACACCACTCTCTGAATGCTTGATGGGAAGTTACTCCCGCTTACAATTTACCGCTGTCCCAAAGCAAGTCGAATAGGGGCATCGCATCCATCAAAATACATGGAGGAATGTGCGATCAAAACTTATCCTATGCTTAGAGCTTAGGGAGAAACTCCCAAGGTTGTCATGGGATAAATGTCCTAAGATTGCGAGCGCGGTTCAGTGCTGAGTCCCGGTACTGGTAGGACTATTTCAGCAGGGCGACTCACAAAACTAAAATATCCAGTGCCACACCGCGTGCATCTGAGCCCACTGTTTCAGACAATAGAGATAGCGATGCTGCCTACGTATACCACGACTAGATGAGCGACTTTACCATACCGCAGAGTGGTCTGAAAGTGGCGGCCGATATGCGCAGTCGAGTGGCGGAGAGCACCAACATTCTGTGGCACCTGACTGGCACGAACTCGTCTTCGTTTGCGCAGCAGGTGTTGTTAGACTTGGCGCCCCGCGTCCCTGTGGACGGTGTCTACTTCCTACTAATGAATGTAGGCATACCGCTGTTCGAACCCAGGGTGCTCAAGCATTGGTTTTTTGCTTTTTACACGCTGGCGAACGTAGTGTGCAACCTAGCAATGGCGCTTTATTTGCGGAAGTGGCCTAGCCGGGTAGCCACCGAACCGGCGCGTGCGGCGCAATGGTTCACCTTTTTCAAGATTCTTCAAAACGTTGGTGTCGCCAGCGTAACGGGCTGGTTGTTCCTGGAATACGGAATCAATCCGGTGACCAGTCTGGCCACAATGTCACTGATCGCCTTTGCGGTGGGCACCATTGTCAGCTTGCGCCCCAGCGTGATGATCAGCCGGATTACGCTGTTGTGTTGCCTGGTACCTGCGATCGCGGTGTGTGCATGGCTAGGCGGGCGCGCGGGGTATGGCACGGCCGGTCTGCTTCTGTCGGACATTTTTTTCCTTTGGTCGTATGGAAGAAAAGAAAATAACGAATATTGGCGGGCGATTCGACAGGCGCGTGAATTGATGTTGTCGCGCCGTAAGGCGACGCAGCAAGGCGCCCGCATTGGCGATGCGCTGTTGACCAATGCCGCCCGGCATTCGGCGATTGTCGCCGAACGGAATCGTATCGCCTATGAATGGCATGACACCTTATTGGCTGGCTTTTCCGCCATTTCGTGGCAACTAGACGAAGCGAAACGGCGTCAGCGGGAAGAACCGAAAAGTGCGGCCGAAGCGCTTGAATTGGCGGGCAACATGCTTCAGCATTACCGGGCGGAAGCGCGTCTGGTGATTGGAGACTTGCTCGCGGAAGAGACAGAATCGCTCGATTTGGCCGAGGTTCTCAAGAAGAGCGCCGGTGGTTTGATGGGGCGCAGCGGTATCCGATTCACGATTGGTACTGAGGGTAACGCAGTACCTCTTGCGTGTGATGTAGTACGCCAAATTTCGAGAATTTGTCAAGAAGCGATTAGCAACGCGGTACGACATGCAAATCCAGAGCAGATTGATTTACGTTTGAATTTTGATGCAAAAAAACTTCGTGTCCGGGTGTGCGACGACGGTCGTGGCTTCAACCCGTTGCAGGTAGCGCCCGGACACTTTGGACTCCATATCATGAAGCAGCGAACACGACGCCTCGGCGGAGAAATCAACGTCGATAGCGTTTTGGGTAGAGGCACGACGATACAGATTGCCGTTCCTTACTCCACGGACTTTAATATGACCCCCACTCGAATTCTTGTGATCGAAGACCAGTATTTTTCCAGGTTGGCGTTACATACGGTCATCGACCGCCACTCGGACATGCATATTGTGGGCGAAGCCGACACAGCACAAGCCGGTTTAACCCTTTTTCAAACGCACGCCCCTGACGTGGTTATCGTCGATTTAAAATTGCCCGACCAATCTGGGATTGAAGTGATTAAGGCGATTCGCAAGATGGATCCGCTGGCGAGAATCGTAGTGCTTTCGAATTTCGAAGGGAGCGAATATCTATATCGTGCAACGGATGCGGGTGCGATGGCTTATCTGACCAAGGATGCGAGCGCGGATGAACTATCGATGGCCATTCGTGCAGTGCGCGTGGGGCAATCGTTCATTCCTCCGTCGTTATTGCATTTGCTGGAAAATCGGGTGGCGGGAAACGATCTCACGTTGCGCGAACAGGGCGTGTTGCAACTGCTGGTGCTGGGTTGGAGCAACAAGCAGATCGGCGATCATTTGGGCATTGCCGAAAAGACAGTGCGTATTCATTTGTCGAATATCTTCGCGAAGCTAGGGGCGTCGAACCGGACGCAAGCGGTGCTGATTGCCTTGCAAAGCGGCTTTGTGGATACGCCGCTCGATGGCAAAGGGGAAACGTTAGCCCCCGATCCGCCGGCCGGTAGCTTCAGCGGCGGCGAAGAACAATAAGCTGAGTAGCAATCCGGCGGGGATTGCGCGAATTCCCGCTTTCCCAAAGCAGGGTGCGCGGTTTGACACACGGCCTGAGTGCGTAGCACAGATTGGACTGCGAATATTGGCTGATGAACCGATCCGCTTTCTGGCATTCAACTTGCAGTAACCTGATTGGCGTCGAGGTATCAGCGAGATGCCGGAGCCCAAGGAGGTCTTATGAAGTTCGACCGCATCCTGTTCCCCGTTGACTTTTCCGAATACAGCCGCAGATTGAATTCCGAAGTAGAATGGCTGGCGCAAAGGTTCAATTCCAAGGTGACGTTGTTACATGTCTTTGAGATCCCTTCCAGTTGGTATGGCGGTGCCGACGCGCCCATGTTGAGCGGCGAAGATATCGTCGCTTTTGCCAACGACGAGAAGCAGCGATTGCAGTCCTATTCGATCCACATACCAGAATCTCGGGTTGAGCGGGTATCGCTCGAGGGGGGCGCGGCGTGGCACATCGGTAATTGGACGAAAGAGCATGGTACGGATCTGGTGGTAATGGGAACTCACGGTTTTGGAGCGTTGCGCCGGATGCTGCTGGGTTCGGTGGCGATGAAGGTTTTGCACGATGTGGATTGTCCCGTTTGGACGCATGCGGCGGGCAAGCCGGAGACGACGCCGGATTTTGAGAGCGTCTCCAAAATCATCTGCCCGATTGAACTGACTGATGAAGCGCAGCCGCTGCTCATGTTTGCCAAGGGATTAGCCGAAAGCTTCGGCGCGCAGGTGCATCTGTTACATGTGATCCCGGAGCAAGATGTGCGTGAATATCGTTATTTCGACGGTGACTTCCAAAAACGTTTAAGCGAGATGGCTGAAAACGAAATTGCGGCTCTGCAGAAAGCGGCTGGCACAGACTTCGAAGTCAGTATGACGAGAGGCCACATTGCGCAGGACGCCGCTGAATTGGCGCTCAATCATAATGCGAATTTGATGCTGATTGGCCGTGGCAAAGCGCGCGGTGTTTTTGGGACGCTACGCTCGCACACGCCCGACTTGATCCGCTTGGCGCCTTGTCCGGTATTGAGCTATTCGGCTGAGTGGCTCGCCAGGGAATTCGATTTGGCGCAAGTTCGGAAAGCGGCAGCGCCTCTTGTGTTGGCTATGCAGCCATAGTGAATTAGTGCGTTTCCAGCCGCTGCTTGGCTTGCTGCAGATTTTCGGCAAGCCGGGCAGGGCTTCGTCCTTCGGCGACTTTCCGAATGATGGCGCCTTTGGCTCCGGTCATGCCGTCAACATAGGAGCGTTGCGCAGACAAAAGGTAGATGGCTGGTTCGCCGCTGGGTGTCCGCACGGGATACAGATATTGAAATTCCACGGCAGCCCGGAAGTAGTGTGTCGCGAAAAGCATCTTCGAGATGATGGCGTAATGCGGGTCGCCGCCGGCCTCCGGCAGTTTCTGAATCATCACGTGCTCGGTGCGGACCACATGCTTCAAGCCGAATGCCGCTTCTTGCCAGTAAAAGAAATCTTCCGTCTGGGGAGGCCGGTTCGCAGGATACTCGGAAGCGTAACGAACGAGTTGAGGGACAACCTTGGCGATTTGATTCTCGCTGCCGATCAACGAATGCAGGCCATCGGCAATCGAATAGGGAGAATCGGTATCGTCGTAAACAGCCAAAGCGCTATCGCCTTTTTGCCGGTAATTTTCGAGATAAGTTAAAACGCGCTGGTGGATGAAGGCCTGTGCTTTAGCATCGGCGTCGGGCGCAGTCCAGTCGATCTCAGTCTGGAGCGCTTTCATCTGCTCGGCGGATAGTTTGTAGGCGCAGTGTCCGGGCCGGCAAGCGAGCAGATCCTTTTTGGCGTCAACCGTACGAAAATCCGCCAAGTCGGCTTCAACAGGCGGCGAACTGAAGCGCCGTGTTCGCACTACGTCGGGGCTGATTGCAAAATGTTCGATATCGCGAAAGGCTTTCAAATATTGCTCCCCGGGCGTTTTGATGAGAACGACGCCCACCATCAATACGTCATCAGGCCGGCCGGTAGGCACCATATGCGCGATGGCTTTGCCGGACTCTATTTTTGCGATGTCATCCGTTGAGAACTTGAATTCGCGCTGCAGATCTTGTTGCATGGCCACAGGCATGCTCTGGCCCAAACTGCAACAGGGAACAAGCAACGGCATTAAACAAAAAAGGAGTAATCGGGCACACATTCTCCTACATTATGCGACGGCTGCGCGCGCCGATTCCGTTTGCGCTACCAAGCCCTCCACAATTTCGAGCAAGGTGCCGGGTGGCTGGCTTGCATCCAGTTCGTGATAATTACCGCTGCGGTAATGCTCTATTACGGGCGCGGCGGTTTCGGCGTAGCGTTGCAAGCTAGTGGTGATCGAGTGTTGCTGATCGTCGCTTCGCTGTACGAGCGGCATGCCGTCGTCGTCGCAATAACCGGGGTGTCCGGAGGGCCAGAGTTTACTGTTGTACACCCGGCCGCATCCTACGCACTGCATGCGCGATTGTAATCGCTCAGAGGCCACCTCCGCTGAGATGTGCAACTGCAGCGCCAAGGGCGGCGGTGCGTTTCTGCGCCGTAAGTAAGCTTCCAGAAAGCTCGCTTGCGCGACCGTGCGCGGGAAACCGTCCAACACGAATCCATCTACGCTATCCGGGCTCGCCAGTTCAGCCATCATCAAATGGTTCACCATTTCATCGCTCACCAAATTGCCGCTATCCATGGTTTGCCGAATCGCCCGCGCTACAGGACCGATCCGTTCAGCGGACGACCTCAACAGGTCACCGGCTGAAATGAGCGGAAGATCCCAACGCTTGGCGAGAATCCGGCCCAATGTGCTCCGTCCACTTCCCGGTGAACCAAGCAGAATAATACACGTCATTATTAAAGTACAAACTAATTTACACTAAATGACAACTCTGATCGTCCGTGGCGGACCAGTTGGTTGGGTTGGGCTATCTCACCCGTTTCGCACAGTGCCGTCCCGTGCCCACTCATGCGGAGTTCTCGTTTCGTACGGCGGGCAGCCCGTTGGCCTTGGCTGGGTCTGTTAGGACACAGTTGCAAATGCTTGATGCAGCGACGCCTATGCTGGAGTAACTTCCCTGGAACAAACATTAGCGGAAGAGCGTTCCGGGAGTGCGTGCCGCCGCTCGAACCATGACTACCTACGCGGTCATCGCGTTGCTGCTGGCCATCACGGGAATCTATGCCGTTGTCGCGTTCTTAGTTTCCATGCGCACTCGCGACATCGGTATTCACATGGCTTTAGGCGCCACCCGCGCGGATGTCTTGAAACTGACGACTCGCCAAACGGGACAGTTGATTCTGTTAGGCATTGCCGGCGGCGTTTTACTGGCAGTGGCGCTGACACGGCTTATGGCGCACGCATTGTTTGACGTGGTTCAGTTTGATCCCGCTCTGTGGGTCGCTTTGACGGTTGGTCTTTTGACGGCGGCCTTTTTAGCGGCCTACCTGCCGGCTCTGCGCGCCACACACATTGATTCGGTGAATGCGCTGCGCCATGCATGATGCGCTTAGAGCATAATCAAACAATGAGTCTCCCAGCGGAAGCAGCGTCCCCCACCGGCCTCCAACTTGTTAAGCCCGTTCGCAGTGCGGCCGAACAAGAAATTCTCAGCACTGCCGCCCTGCAATTTTTGCAGAGCCTGGCCACTCGTTTCGAGCCCGTGCGGCAGCAAATGCTCGAAAGTCGCGCGCGCCGTTTAGCTGATTTGCGCGCCGGAAAAACGTTCAACTTTTTGGAAAGTACCGCCAGCGTGCGTGCTCACGATTGGCAAGTGGCCCCCATCCCTCCGGAACTGGCAGATCGGCGTGTGGAAATTACCGGTCCTGTCGACCGCAAGATGGTGATTAACGCGCTCAATTCCGGCGCTAGCGCGTTCATGGCCGATTTTGAGGATTCCAATTCTCCCACTTGGCAAAACTGTGTGGAAGGGCAACTCAACTTGCGCGATGCGGTTCGCGGCAACATCAGTTTCTCTTCACCCGAGGGCAAACAATACCGTCTGAATCCGAACCCAGCCATTCTGTTTGTTCGGCCGCGCGGCTGGCATCTCACCGAAAAGCACGTGTTAGTGGATGGCCAGCCGATGTCTGCCTCGCTCTTCGATTTCGGGCTCTTCTTCTTCCACAATGTGGAAGCGCTTGTCTCCCAGCAAAAGCGCCCCTGCTTTTATCTCCCGAAAATGGAGAGCCACCTCGAAGCGCGCCTTTGGGATAACGTTTTCGAATTCGCCGAAAGTCAGTTGGATATACCTAAAGGCACCATCCGCGCCACGGTGCTCATCGAAACCCTGCCCGCCGCCTTTGAGATGGACGAAATTCTGCATGAGCTGCGCAACCACTCCGCCGGTTTGAATTGCGGCCGCTGGGATTACATTTTTAGTTTCATCAAAAAGTTCAGCCACCGCGCCGATTGCCTGCTGCCCGACCGTTCTTTGGTCACCATGGACAAGCACTTTCTGAAGTCTTACGTGGAACTGCTCATTTATACCTGCCACCGCCGCGGCATCCACGCAATGGGCGGTATGGCCGCGCAAATACCGATCAAGAACGATCCCGCTGCCAACGATGCCGCTTTTGCCAAAGTGCGCCAAGACAAACTCCGCGAAGTGACTGCCGGCCATGACGGCACTTGGGTGGCGCACCCTGGCTTAGTGGCCGTGGCAAAGGGCATCTTTGACGAGAACATGCCCCAAGCCAACCAGATCTCGCGCTTGAACCGTGTCTCCATTTCCCCGTCCGATCTGCTCGCCGTCCCCACTGGCGACATCACAGAGAAGGGGCTGGAGATGAATATCGATATCGGCTTGCAGTATTTGGAATCGTGGTTGAACGGTAACGGCTGCGTTCCAATTTACAACTTGATGGAGGATGCCGCTACGGCCGAAATTTCGCGCGCCCAACTTTGGCAATGGGCCCATCACAACGCTCGCACGGCTTCTGGCAATGTCATCACGGTTGACGCCGTTGTCGCGGCTATCCCTGCGGTACTTGACAAACTCAGAACCCAACTCGGAGCCCCGCGATTCGATGCCGGCAACTTTACCTTAGCCGCCCAGATGTTCGCCGACATGACGCGCGCCTCTGAATTTCCTGAATTTCTGACGACTGTCGCGTATCAACATATAGACTAACTTCTGTACTTAGGTGGTGAACATGCTCTTACAAGATGTTCGTTACGGCGTCCGCACGATGGCCAAGAATCCGGGTTTCGCCTTGGTGGCTGTGCTCACCTTGGCTCTCGGTATCGGAGCCAATATCGCGATATTCAGTCTGGTCGATGCAATTTTACTCCGGCCCTTGCCTTATCCAAATCCCGAGCAATTAGTCGGGCTGGGACAATGGCGGAATCAGCAAGGTGAAGGCTATCTTCAGACTGGCGTTTCGGCGCCCAATGCCGCTGATATCGCCAAGACCGGCGTCTTTCAGCAGGTTGCTTACTATCGTTGGGCAGAACTGAACATCACCGAAGGAGACCGCCCGGAAAGCATTGACGCCATCAAAACCTCGGCCGATTTGTTTTCCATGTTCGGCGTGCAGCCGTCGATAGGCCGCTCTTTGCGGGCCGATGAAATGGAAGCGGGACATGATCAGGTGGCAGTCATCGGTTATCGCCTCTGGCAGAAGCGCTATGGAGCCGATCCTGGAATACTCGGCAAAAGCATAGAGCTTGATCAACGCCCCTACACGATTGTCGGTGTGATGCCCGCCTCTTTCCGCTTCACCTGGGATCAGGAAATGGACGTCTTCCTTCCCTTGGTTCTCACCCCGGAAGAACGCAGCGAAGTGGGGCGGGGCACGTCGCGCGATTTGCAAACCCAAGCGCGGCTCAGCCCAGGCGTTTCCATTGAGCAGGCGCAAGCGCGCATGAACGTTTTGGCCGATGCGCTGGCCGCAAAATACCCCGTTTCGAATAAGGGCTGGGGATTCAAGGTTGAGCCGTTGCACGCCGCTTATCATCGCGGTATGCAGACGCCGCTCGCTATTATGACAGGCGCTGTCATGATGGTGCTTCTCATTGCCTGCGTGAACGTGGCCAATCTGCTCCTGGTAAGCGCTACGGGTAGACAACGCGAAATCGCTATCCGTGTGGCCGTTGGCGCGTCAAAGATACGGTTGGTGTCACAACTATTGACCGAAAGTCTGTTGTTCGCGCTGAGTGGCGGCTTCTTGGGGTTGTTGCTTGGCTTCGGAGCCGATCGTCTCCTCACTTTGTCATTGGATCGGTATCATATTAGTTTCCCCAATGCCCGGATCATCAACATTGATTGGCGCGTAGCCGCGTTCAGTGTTGCCATCACTCTGCTGACCGGCATCATCTTTGGTCTCGCTCCCGCCTGGACGGCGGCTAGAAACGAACTAAGCACCACGCTTAAAGAGAGTGGCGTGAGCACTACTGCCGACAGCGGACGCCGCCACTTGCGCAACGCACTGGTTGTTTGTGAGATGGCGTTAGCTTTGGTTTTACTAACCGGTGCCGGTCTGCTCGTGCGCAGCTTTGTCGAACTCGCCAACGTTGATCTCGGTGTCGATCCCAAGAACGTTTTGACGATGGGCATTTACTTACCCAAATACAAGTACGCCACCGCGCCGCAGCAAGCGGCGTTTTTTCGAGATCTCCTGCAAAAAGTAGCAAGCATTCCGGGCGTCAAGGCAGTAGGCACGGAAAGCGGGGGCGCGAACGTTTTCTTCCAGCCGGAAGGTCAGGCTACGCCCACGCCCGGACACGAACCGACGGCCAGCTACCGGATAGTTACTCCCAACTTTTTGAAGGCGGTGGGAACTCCTTTGATCTCCGGCCGTGAGTTTAACGAAGCAGACAACGCCGCCGCGGCGCCGGTCGTTCTTGTTAGTGAAACTGCCGCACGGCGCTATTGGCCGAACTCGAATCCCATTGGCAGCCATCTTACGGTGTTGGCGCGCGTCTATTCAGGCCAACACTCGCCGGCGGAACAGCCACTGCAAATTGTCGGCGTCGTCAAAGATACGAGAAATGAAGACCTATGGCGTCCTGAAGCGGCCATCTACGTGCCGTTTGAACAGAAACCGGCGCCGGGGGGCTCCCTTATCGTGCGCACTAGCGTGTCTCCACTCAGCGCCGTGCCGGCGATTCGCCAGGCCGTACTCTCGCTTGATAAACAGCAACCCATCAATCGAATCCAGACCATGGACGCGATGATTGCGCAAACCTACGGCGCTATTCGCTTCCCCATGGTGCTCTTGTGGATATTTTCAGGCTTGGCGTTAATCCTTTCCGCAGTCGGTATCTTTGGTGTCATGTCTTATACCGTAAGTCGCCGTGCCAAGGAAATGGCCATCCGTCGCGCGCTCGGGGCCAGCGGTGGCGAAATGCTTGGCTTGGTTTTGCGTGAAGGGCTTGGTCTTGCTGGTTTCGGAGTTCTGCTGGGGCTCGGCGGCTCTTGGGCGTTGAGCCACGTCATGACCCAGTATGTCTACGGGATCTCTTCTGCCGACCCGCTCACTTTCGTCACGACATCGCTTTTGCTGACCACAGTTGCTTTGCTTGCCAGTTATATCCCGGCTCGTCGCGCCGCTAGAGTGGACCCGATGCTGGCCCTTCGGTACGAATAATGTGATTCGATATTGACAATCGATATCGATTGCCAATACTATAGCCGCATGGGCAAATCTGCCGACCTGCTACAAGGCACGCTCGATCTACTCATTCTGCGGACTCTCGAATTTGGCCCACTCCACGGTGTGGGCATTGCCGACCGTGTCGAACATCTCTCGCGCGGCGTCTTCGTCGTAGGACCAGGTTCACTGTTCCCGGCGCTCCACCGCTTGGCGGATAACGGCTGGATTACTGGCGAATGGACTGAGACCGAGAGTAAACGCCGCGTTAAGACCTACACCATCACCACAGCGGGCCGCGGCCAACTTGCCGAAGAAAAACGGAATTGGAAAAAGGTCTTCACGGCCATGAACCGTGTGCTGGCGGAAGAGGTTTAGTGATGCCTGTTTTGGGTCGCATCCGCTCATTTTGGAATTGGCTGCTCCATCGCACCGCCGTAGAAAAGGAGCTTGATGCGGAGGTGCAAGCCTTTTACGAAGTGGTCGCGCAGCGCCACATAGAGAAGGGCCTACCGGAAGGCTGAAGCTCGCCGCCTCGCTCGCCTGCAGTTTGATTCACCCGAAAATGTCAAGGAGCAAGTTCGCGATGCTCGCCCTGGCGCGGCTCTGTCGTCTCTGTCGCGCGACGTGAACTACTCCCTTCGTAGGCTTCGAAAGGCGCCTGTTTTTGCCTTGATCACCATCGTTACTCTCTCTTTCGGCATCGGCGCCAACGCCACTATCTTTTCCATTGTTAGTAGGTTTGTTCTCCGGCCGCCTCCCGTGGGCGATCCATCGACCTTGATGGCCCTGCACACCACTCATCATGCCGAGTGTTGCAGCAATTTCTCCTGGCCCCTGTTTAAAGACGTTCGCGATCAAGCCAAATCGTTCTCCGGTCTTGCCGCTTACTACGACTTAGTTCCCGCGTCCTTCGGCGGAAATGGCGATCCAGTGCGCATCTGGGGCCAAGCCGCCACTGCCAATTTCTTCGACGTCAGTCAACTCCCAATGACACTCGGTCGCGGTTTTCGCGCTGACGAAGAGCGCGTCCCCGTCGTCGTGCTTGGTCACTCACTCTGGCAGCAGCGCTTCGGTGCCGACCCCTTGATCGCTGGCAAATCCGTTAGCCTTTCCGGTAAGCCCTTCACTGTCATTGGCGTTGCCCCTCCCGGCTTTCACGGCATTGATCAGATTTTGAATGCTCAGTTTTGGGTTCCCCTCGCTAATTTAGACGCGCTGCTTCCCAATACCAGCAAGCTGGAAGACCGCAATTATCATTGGCTTGCCGTGATCGGCCGTCTAACTCCTGGCCTCGCCCATTCCCAGGCCGCTGCCGAAATGAACTTATTAGCCCAACGTATTGTCAAAGCTCATCCCGAAGACAATTTCGATGATGGCTTTCACTTCGAGCGCGCCGGCTCGCTCCCGCCGCGTGACGAATCCGCCATTCTTTTATTTCTCACTGCCTTGTCTTTGGTGGCGCTCATGGTGCTCGGCATCGCCGGCGCAAATGTCGGCAACCTGTTTCTTGTGCAAGCGCGCGGCAGACAGCGCGAGTTTGCCGTCCGAATCGCTTTGGGAGCCACGCGACTGCATCTTCTCTACCAGATGTTGATAGAAAGCGTCATTCTTGCGTTATGTGGAGGTCTCTGTGGGGTGGCGCTCTCCCTAGGGGCCACGCGCGGCCTAGCCTCTTTTCGAGTTCCCGCGCCAGTCCCGCTTGATCTTACGGTCAATGTCGACGCGCGAGTGCTCCTCTACAGCTTCCTTCTGAGTCTTGCCACGGGTTTACTATTCGGACTTATGCCTGCCTGGACAGTCGTGCGCCCTATGATCGCCACTGGGCTCAAAGGCGAAGACCAGTTAGCTCGTCCCGGCCGCTTGTTCAGTCTTGGCAATGTTCTCGTCGTCTCCCAAATCGCCATGTCGGTCGTTTTGCTCTGCTCCACGGGTTTATTTCTCCGCAGTCTCCAGAGCGCCTCCCAAATAGATATAGGTTTCCATTCCTCTGGCATCTTAATGATGGCCGTCGATCCCCGGCTGCACGGCTACTCACCTGAACGCACCACTCAATTTCTGAACCAACTCCGCGATCGTGTCTCTAGCCTCCCAGGCGTTCGCTCCGCCACCTATACCGATGCCATTCCAATTTCCGGCGGCAACCGGAGCGAGGGACTTGGTGTCGTGGGTCAGCCAAACCTAACATTGGATAGCGCCGAGCTTTACATGATTGGTCCCGATTACTTCCAAACCATCGGTACCAGCTTTGTCGCCGGTCACCCGTTCGCCAATGAAAATCCGAATGGACCGAAAGTGGCCATCGTTAATCAGGCACTGGTAGCGAAAGCTTCTCAAGAATCAAGATCCCATCGGCCAGCAACTAAGCAATAACGGAGTAACCTACCAAATCACGGGTGTGGTGAAAAACATTAAATCCCGTCTTATCGGGGAGAATTATCGGCCTGTTCTCTACCGATCGCTCGTACAAGACATTGCGCGCGACCCATCCTTCGCGGGCTACCGAATTATTGTTCGATTCGACCACGACCCCGCAGGCGTCGCGCAGGCGGTGCGGGCAGAGATTCACTCCCTCGATCCGGCGCTCGCTATTTTCGATGCGCAAACCATGCAGGAACATCTTCGCGACGCGCTTTTCCTACCGCGTTTAGCCGGCAGCGTCTTCGGAACTTTCGGTGTTTTAGGCCTCGTTCTGGCGGCGGTGGGTCTCTATGGCGTCATGAATTCTTGGGTGAGTCGCCGCACTCGCGAAATTGGCATACGCCTCGCCTTGGGTGCGCGGGTTGCCGAAATCCAGTGGGTCGTTGTTCGCCTCGGCATGCAACTCACTCTGCTGGCCATCTTTCCGGGGCTAGCTCTTTGCTGGGCCATCGCCAAACTGTTTACCGCCGCACTCTACGGCATTCAACCGCACGACACGCTCACCTTTGTCATGGCGCCACTGTTCCTCGCTTGCGTAGCCCTCATCGCCTGTTGGATTCCTGCCCGGAGAGCTGCGAGCGCTGCTCCTTTGGACGCTCTTCGCCACGAATAAATTCGCTCGGGCATATGATGGTCTACGCACAATGACCACTCGCTATTGCGTTTCCTTCTTGTTCGGCTTGCTAATAGCCGGACATCTTTCTAGCGCTGCCGATGGGCCACCCGTTTGGGCTTATGGCACTTCTCCAGAGGCCGCAGCCGCTGCACCTCCCAAAGCCCGCACCCGACACCTCCATCAAACATCTTGACGGCAGCCAGGGCGCTTTCACCAAAGCGCAAATTGGCGACCGGTTTGATCCAGCCGATTGGTATCCGGGCGATCATCCAGCCATGCCCGAGATCATCTCCCACGGCCGTAAACCGCAAATCTGGGCCTGTGGTCTGTGCCATTATCCAAACGGCAAAGGCCGGCCCGAAAACGCCGGTGTGGCCGGTTATCCTGTTTCTTATTTCATCGAACAGATGCGCAAGTTCAGGGAAGGCGAGCGCCACAGCGCCGATTCACGCAAGAACAATACCAACGTGATGATTGCCATCGCCAAGGCCATGACCGATGACGAGATCAAAGCGGCTGCCGAATACTACGGGTCCATGAAGTGGACTCCTTGGATCAAGGTGGTCGAGACAAAGATGGTTCCCAAGACTTACACCAATGTCGGCATGTACCTCCCGCTCGAAGGCAACGAGAAAGAAGCGATCGGTAACCGCATCATTGAAACTCCAATCGATCCTGAAGCCACTGAGGGCCTGCGCAATCCTCACTCAGGCTTCTATGCCTACGCGCCCATCGGCAGTGTGAAGAAAGGCGAAGTGCTCGTGAATGGCAATCGTGGCAAGAGTGTCGCTTGCGGCGCCTGCCATGGTGCCGATCTGAAAGGCCTGGGCCCCGTTCCCGGCTTGGCGGGACGTTCTCCCAGTTACCTCGTCCGCCAAATGTATGACATCCAGCAAGGCACTCGCAAAGGCAATTGGACCGAGCTGATGAAAACGGCGATGGCTGGTTTGAGCTCGGAAGATATGTTGAACATCTCAGCCTACCTTGCATCGCGTGAGCCCTAGAATAGACCTATGCCCACTGCCCTTGTCACAGGTGCCTCTACTGGTATCGGCCGCGAACTGGCGTTCATCGCGGCCGCCAACGGTTACGATCTTGCTCTGGTAGCCCGTAGCTCTGCCCCGCTCGAGGCTGTCGCCGCCGAAATCAAAAGCAAAACCTCGCGCAAGGTAGATATTTTTGCGGTAGACCTGTCCGTTCCCAACGCCGCCCACACTCTCATGGATGCGGTTACCAGCGCAGGGCTCACCATCGACCTTCTCGCGAATAATGCCGGCTTTGGTTTGGTTGGTAACTTTTGGGAGTTGCCTGAAGATCAACAGACGCAGATGATTGAGCTCAACATGAGCGCGCTGACGCAACTGACACGACTCTGCCTTCCGGCCATGGTGCAACGGCGCTCAGGTTACATCCTGAACGTTGCCTCCACCGCTGCTTTTCAGCCTGGTCCGCTGATGGCCGTTTATTACGCCTCCAAAGCCTACGTGGTGTCGTTTTCAGAAGCGGTTCACAACGAATTGAAAGGCACCTGGGTGAAAATCTGTTGCCTTTGCCCAGGCCCCACTCGCACAGAGTTCATCCATCGAGCCGGCATGGCCAACGCAAAACTCTTCGAGGGCGGCAAGGTGATGATGGCGGTGGAAGTCGCGCAAATCGGTTGGAACGCCATGCGGGCAGGGAAGTCGCTCGTGGTGGCTGGCGGTTTGAACGCAACCTTGGCGTTTATGACTCGCTTCGCCCCACGCCAGTTAATGGCCACGGTGGCCGGCTCCTTGCAAGAACCCAAGTAACCTCTCTATGCTGCGGGAAGTGGCGTTGCTGTTCCTGAAGTTAGGAACGCTAGGTTTCGGCGGTCCAGCCGCCCACATTGCCATGATGCGCCAGGAAGTGGTAGAGCGCCGTCGTTGGCTGAGTGATGCGGAGTTTCCGACCTTCTCGGCGCTGCCAATCTCATCCCTGGCCCCAGTTCCACTGAACTTGCCATTCACGTGGGCTTTCGTCAGGCGGGTTGGCCGGGACTCATGGTGGCGGGTGCCTGTTTCATCCTCCCGGCCGCGTGCATGGTCACTATCATTGCGTGGGCTTACGTTCGCTACCAGTCCCTCCCGCAGGTCGCCTCAATCATGTACGGCATTAAGCCAGTGGTAGTGGCCATCGTTCTTCAAGCGCTCTGGAACTTATGCCGCGCCTCGCTCAAAACTTGGCCGCTACGCATCGCCGCGGCAGCCGCTGTCCTAGTTTCCGCGCTCGGCGTCCAACAAATTATTACGCTGCTTGGTTCTGGTGTAGCCATCCTAGCCGTACGTGTGCCTCGTTCGCTCCGAGCCATTGCTCCAGTCGCAATGCTCAGCGGCGGCCTCGTCACCACAACGCAACCCGCGACTCTTAGCCGCCTCTTCTGGGTGTTCCTCAAAATCGGCGCCATCGTGTTCGGCAGTGGTTATGTTTTGCTGGCTTTCTTGCAGGCCGATCTTGTGAATCACCTTCACTGGCTCAACGCCAATCAGTTGCTCGATGCTGTCGCGGTCGGTCAAGTAACTCCCGGCCCTGTTTTTACCACCGCTACTTTCGTCGGTTATCTAGTCGCTGGCTTGCCCGGCGCGGCTGTGGCGACGCTCGCCATCTTTCTCCCCGGCTGGCTTCTCGTCGCTCTCAGCGGGCCTCTCATACCCCGTTTGCGTCGTTCGCCCGTGGCCGCTGCCTTTCTCGATGGCGTAACGGCCGCATCGATCGGGCTGATTGCTTGGGTTCTCGTTCTTCTCGCTAAAGCCGCGCTCACAGACATCGCCACGGTCGCCATTGCTATCCTCAGTGTCGCGCTTCTCTTGCATTATCGACTCAATTGTGTGTGGCTCGTGCTTTCCGGAGGTTTGCTCGGCCTGCTCATCCATTCCTAGTCCACTGAGCCTTCGTTCGGCAGCTTAGCCAACATCGAACTTCACGCCTTGGGCAAGCGGCAGTTCGTGCCCGTAGTTAATAGTATTGGTGGCGCGGCGCATGTAGAGTTTCCAAACATCGGAACCGCTCTCGCGCCCGCCACCCGTCTCTTTCTCACCGCCAAACGCGCCGCCAATCTCCGCGCCCGAAGGGCCTATATTCACATTGGCAATGCCGCAGTCTGAACCATCCGCTGCGACAAAACGTTCCGCCTCGCGCAGGTCGTTCGTGAAAATGGCAGACGCCAACCCCTGTGGTACATCGTTGTTGAGATGAATCGCTTCTTCCAGTTGCTTGAATCTGAGCACATACAGAAGCGTTGCCGACGGCTGTCTGGATACTCTGAAGGGGCAACGCTCGCTCCAAGTCGTTTTGTGGTGCGTTGGCGGGCTTTTTGTTTGCGGCAGCGTGATATTGGCAGGCATGATCGGTATCGTCCCGGAATGGGCGTCCATATCCCTGTCCGCTCTGATGCTCCTGGTTTCCCACTTTGTACGCATCCAGTCCTTGCGCCTGGATTTGGGCAAACCCTGGCGCAGACGCTGGATGGCGTTCGCCGCAATCAGCATCTTCCTGATCTTTGAAGGCATTCATTATGGTTTGCAGAATTATGTCCTACGCGCGCAATTCAACTCTAGTGTTGGGGCCGGTTTACTCCTTTACCTTGCTTCGCTAGCCTGGCGCATCGGCAATGAAGAGCAAAGCCCTAGCGCCAAATGGATTGCCCAAGTTTATGGGCTACTGGCGGCCACGATGCTTTTTCGAGTATTTTCGTTGCCGGGCAGTGCAAGCGTTAACAACATGCTGACCAAGGACTCAGCTCGCAACTGATCTCACTGGCGGCGCTGTTGTCCAGCGTGATAGGCCATTTCGGCTATGTCGGTTTGGTGATGGATAGATCGAGGCGCCGCGAACTTAAGGCCGCCGCCGCTCTGGCGCGCGACGAAGAACGCCGCCGGTTGGGCGAGCAGATCGCTCAACTGGATAGGCAACGCAGCCTCGGCGAACTGTCGGCCTCGCTGGGACACGAACTGAATGAGCCGCTCACCGCCATCCTGACCAATGCACAAGCGGCCAAACGCGGACTTGAATACGGACGGTTCGATGCGCTCCAACTCACCGAGTTTTTCGACAAGATCGTCAACAATACCCAACGCGCCAGCCAGACCATCGAGCGCATTGCAGTTTCATTCGCCTTTCGCCTTTACCAGCGAGCCGGTCGATCTGAATCAGGTCGTCCGTGAAGTCTCGGATCTGATCGCCGACGAAGCCTGTAGATGAACGTCAGATTCGCGTTTCCAGCCGATGCTCGCCGGATTCTAGTGAAGGGCGATCCTATCCTGGTGTCGCAGGTCGTCCTCAATGTGTTTCGTAACGCCATCGAAGCGCTAATGCAGGTGGCGCGGCGCGAGATTCAGGTGTCTTGCCACAGTTCCGGTGGGCACGCCATTTTGCGGGTTCGCGATACCGGCCCGGGATTCACCCCGGAGGCACTCGGCAAGATCGGTATGCCGTTCTTTACCACCCAGCCGGACGGGCTGGGCATGGGTATCTCTATTTCCTTATCCATTGCCGCGCAACATGGTGGTAAACTGACCTTCGCCAATGCCGACGAAAAGGACGGCGGCGGAGCCATTATTGAACTCGATCTCCCGGCCCTGCCGGAGGAGAGCCCATGACAATACCCAAAAATTACCGCCAACCGGTTACGGCCTCCGACCAGGAGCACGCTGCACGTTGTGCCCGTGGCCGTGTGGTGATTATCGACGACGATATTGAAATCCTATCCGCGCTAACCGCCCTCATCTTGTTAGTAGGCTATGCCTGCGAGACCTATCCTTCTGCATTGGCCTATATGGATGCGTTGAATTGCAATCCACCAGCTTTCCCGGCCCCTGTCCCGTTTTTTCGCGTAAAATGCCGGAGCTCGACGGCCTGGAGCTACAAAGCCGCTTGGCAAAGTCGGACGACACGCCTGTGCTGTTCATGAGTGGCGCCAGCGGAGCACAAGAGGCTGTGGACGCCTTCCATGCCGGGGCGCTGGATTTTTTCATTAAACCCATCGATGCGGATACCCTTCTGGCTGCCGTGGAAAAGGCGCTGCTTGTCAGCACGGAACGGCAAGCGCTATGCCGGCGGAAAATCGCCCTGGCTACGCGGATCGCCACCTTAACGGAACGGGAACTCGATATTGCCCGACGGGTTGCCGCAGGCCGGACCAATCCAGCTATAGCCGAAGAGATTGGCATTGCGCTCCGAACCGTAAAGCTCTATCGTCATCGCGCCATGAAGAAAATTGGCGTAGATAAAACGATGGATTTGGTTCGCATTGCCGATGAAGGGCTTTTATAAGGGCCGGAGGGCGGAACCTGATAAGGTTCCGCCATTCGAAGCCGGTAAGCTTTTCCGGTGTCTGGCTGTTATGGTCAGTTGGATAAACTATTGGGAATTTTGCTGTCCCAGGCTTGGTGGATCGCCTGTCGGCATTTGCCCTGCGAACTGACCCCTTTGGCGCCGGCTCCGGCAAGATAAACCTGACAAAACAATTATGTGCGTGTTATTACGTACGTGTCATTACGTATTTTTTTCCGCATATTTCTCCGCTATGATTTACCCGTACAAGTGCAACCCTGCTGGTTCAGCGCCTGGACCCCGCTCCACAGCGCGGTAGCGGATATGAGACCAATCAGCAGCGTGGCCAGCTGCATCGGATGCCGGCGCCAGTGGCTGAGCAGCACGGCGAGAACCAGAACGGGCGCGTCATGCGATCAATCCGGCGTGAAGGCGAACCTGCCGATCGAGCGTCGCGGCCAGCCGGGCGCTGTGGGTCACCATCAGGAAACCGCAGCCGGTGCGGGGACAGAGACGATAATCGCGGGCGAGGCCGAGCCCCTCGGTGAGCAGCCACTATTCAACACATTTCACGCCGGGTGCCCCCGGTCCCTCGCACTTGGGGACCGGGGAATATTCGCCGGACGCGCAGTCCCGCTGGACGCGCAGTCCTATTGCCGTGCGGGCAAGTTGCCGCCCATCTCTGGAGCAGGCACGGCGCCAGCACTTCGGTCTCGGCGGGCAGCGCCGTGGGCAGCGGGCCTTCCAGCGCCAGCGCCAGCACCTCGTCCATCTGTCCACAAAGTGCAGCTTCATGGACTTCTTGATGTTGTCCGGCAGCTCGGCAATATCCTTCTCGTTGGCGCGGGGCAAAATCACTTCGAAGATGCCGGCGCGCAACGCGGCCAGCAGCTTTTCCTTCAATCCGCCGATGGCCAGCACCTTGCCGCGCAGCGTGATTTCGCCGGTCATGGCGATGTCGCGCCGCACGGGAATCTTGGCCAGCGCGCTGGCCAGCGCCGTGGCCATGGTGATGCCCGCCGAGGGGCCGTCCTTGGGAATCGCGCCTTCCGGCACGTGCAGATGCAGGTCCACGTTGCGATAGAACTCGCGGCTGAGGCCCAGCGCCTGCGCGCGGCCGCGAATGTAGCTCAGCGCGGCTTGCGCCGACTCCTGCATCACGTCGCCCAACTGGCCGGTGATGGTCAGCTTGCCCTTGCCGTCCAGCACCTGCACCTCGGTGGTCAAAATGCTGCCGCCCACCTCGGTCCACGCCAGCCCGGTCACCAGGCCAACTTCGCTCTTCTCGTGCACCTCGGAGTCGCGGAACTTGGCCACGCCCAAAAACTCGCTGACATTCGCCGCCGTCAGCTCCACCTTGTGCTTTGCGCCGCGC
>CAWJBS010000174.1:0-8693 GCA_963840845.1 Bryobacterales bacterium | reverse complement strand
TGTTCTGTCGCAGCTCCTTCGCTTCATTACCGTATTACTAGTAATGGTGGAATCGCCGCTGTCTTTCTTCCACGCCGCCGAAGCGCTCCGCGGCAGACTTCAGCAATTCGTTGCAGTTGAGGGCAACGTTTCGCTTGAGTGGTTACCGGTCGCAGGCCTCGGCTGGTCGACCGGCGTCGCGAATCAGGCGATCTGGTGCATCAGTACGCTTCCAGTTTTGCCAATTATCGCTGCTTCTTTCAGTCGACGAGTAGCGCGCTCCGACTGCTCAGATCAGCGCCTCTCCGGGAGCACGTCGACCAACTCCTCTCAAGCATCATTCGTTAACGCCGTCAGATCCTCTTCATCGTCTTTATTCGCACACCACATGAGCCAAGAGTGCCTTCCTTCTATTTTGCTTCAAAGATCTAGCGTGTCGTCTTTACCTGCGTAGGCCGATTTTACACATCCACCATGCCCGCTGTCGAGTGTTCATTCATCGTCCACCACCACAACCAGTTTCTTGTCGTCACTTTTTAAGACGAAGCCATCGGCGGCAATCGTGTTCAAATTAACGTCGGCGTTCTTATCGCTCTTTTTATGCCTGCGCGGAATGGAAAGACCGCCTCCGCTATTGGGCGGCGCATTCGGGTTGGTGGGATCTTGACCGGGCGGATATTGACCAGGAGGATACTGGCCGCCGCCCGGCGGGTATTGTCCGGGATAAATTTGTGCGCTGGCCGGCAGCAGGGTAAACATTGCCAGTAAACACGTTCCGAAAACTAGTCGCATATCGCCATCCATCTCCTATGTTAGATGGCTTAGATCCAACGCGCGGTTTCGTAGAACTACCACTTCATCAAAACGAGTTCAGAGCAGAATCCAGGCCCCATGGCGGCCAGAATTCCATATGTGCCGGGAGCCGGCCGGTGATTTTGCATGGTTTCTTCCAGCACAAAGAGCACTGAAGCGGACGAAAGGTTGCCGGTTTTGCGAAGGCATTTCCAGGAAAGATCCAGCGCCCCTTTCTTCAATCCAAGAGCGGCCTCGGTGGCGTCCAATACCTTTGGTCCACCTGTATGGATCACCCAATTCTGAATGTCGGCCCGCTTCAAGCCGTTATCAGCTCAAGAAGGCGTCCGCGTCGCGCCCGAGATTTTCCATCACCACATTAGGAACCTCGCGCGAAAGAATAATGCGGAAACCTTTTTCGGTGATGTCCCAACCCATGACGTCTTCGGTGTTCGGGTAGAACGTGGAACGCGTGGCCAGGATTTCCGGTCCAGGAGTCGCGCCGGGACATTCGCTGCCGCTAATCACCACGGCCGCTCCGCCGTCGCCGAATAAACCCGTGCTAATTAAATTGGCGGCGGAGAGATCGTCTTGTTGAGCAGTCAGTGAGCAAAGCTCAACCGACAATAAAAGGGCGGCTTGTTTCGGAAACGCCTTCACGTAATCGGCCGCGCGCGCAATGCCCGCTGCGCCAGCCACGCAGCCCAAGCCGAAGATAGGAATCCGCTTGATGTTCGGATTCAATTTCATTTTATTGATCAGCCTCCCTTCGATGGAAGGACTGCAAATGCCGGTGACCGACACAAAGAAAAAAGCGCCGATATCTTCGTGTTTCACTCCGGCGGCGGCGATCGCTTTTCCAACCGCCTCTTCACCAAGCGCCAGTGTGGTGTTGATCCAGTGGTTATTCGCTTCGCCCCAGGTTTTCGGGGGGTACTCTTCCATCGGCAAGGCCAGATAACGGCCATCCACCTGCGCCGCGGCATGTAGTTTTTCAAGCACCGTAAAGCGTTCGAGCCGCTTGCCCCAATGCTTGCGAAAGGCTTCAATGAGAACGTGTTGAGGGTAGTAGTGGGGGGGAAGCGCGGAAACAGCGCTTGAAATTTTCATAGTGGTTTATGTAAGATGCCAAAATGTTGCGGCTGAGGTTAATCCATTGGAAGGCCGCCGAAGCTGATCGCTATTTGGCACTACTGAGAGACGCGGGCCACCGTGTAGAATACTACAACGAGTTTAGCCCAAAGATGCTGCGCGAATGGCGAGCGTCGCCGCCGGATGCGTTCGTGATCGATTTGTCGCGGCTGCCCTCGCATGGACGCGAAATCGCCATTGCTTTACGGCAATCCAAAACCACCCGTACTGTGCCGTTGGTTTTTTGTGAAGGCGAAGCGGAGAAAGTAGCGAAGGTGAAGGCCGTGTTGCCGGATGCGGTGTTTTGTTCGTTCTCCGGATTGAAGGCCGCGCTTCGACGCTTGCGGAAAGCTTCAACGCCGGAACCGGTAGTGCCCGTCGCTATGATGGATCGCTACGCAGGCCGAACTGTCGCGCAGAAACTGGGCATGAAACCGGGCGACCAAGTTTGTTTGCTCGAAGCTCCGGGCGATGTGGCCGATCTGTTGGGCAATGTTTCGTTTGTTGAATCGCCGGTCGGCGCCGCTGTGACGCTGCTCTTTGTTACCGATCCGCAAGAAATGCGCCGCCAGTTGTCCGAACTGCGCTCCGTGGCGGGCCAGACCAAATTTTGGGTTTGTTGGCAGAAGGGAAAACGCGCCGCTAATGCCGTGGGCGAGACGCTCATCAGAGAAACAGGCCTCTCGTTAGGCTTGGTCGATTACAAAGTCTGCTCAATTAACCAAGTTTGGAGCGGCCTATGTTTTGCCGCGCAAAAAGCGAAGAAGAGCTGACGCTCGACACGAATCCCTCGCATCTCTATTTTGGGGGCATCCCATTTCACATCACCCGACGCGGCAACCCGTGCTGCCGCTTCCGCTAAAAGAACCGGCGGCTACGTAAGACTCATTCACCAGGACGACGGCTTTCTGCTCTGAAAAATCCAAACTCCGTAGACTCTCAAGACACGGTAGCCCAGTAGGCGAACAAAAAGCGGTAACCGCACATCCATAATTATTTGCGCAACCGTTTCATACACTTACCAGCAATTTTCCCCGTCCGCTCAAGGTTCACAAGCCAGACTGAAGCCGAAAGGATCAATCTTGGCCACACAAACCAACAACGCAAAAGCGGCGAATCCGGCGGCGTCGTCCCCCACCGCTTTGAACCATCTCAAACACGGTGGCTCCTCCACCACTTTGTTCCTCCCAGACGAGGATCCAGCCGATTTCTTAACTTTATTAGACGACGCTTTCGCGGAGCACCAGCCTGGCAGCAAGCAGGCTTCCGGAATCGTCACGCAAACTGTTCACGATCAATGGATCCTCCGCCGTCGCGAGCGCGCAGCCGATAATTTCGAAATCAATCTCCATTCGCGGGTCCCCGACTCTTGCCAGTGGACCCCCGCCGACCTCCATCAAATGGAACTCTTGGATCGCTACCGCACGAGCGCTGCGCGAGCGTTTTCCCGCTCACTCCGAGATCTCTCTAACTGCAAGAAAATGAAGCACGATGAGCAGCGCTGGCAACAAAATCTTGAATTGCAAAAACAGAAATTCGCGCTCCAAATTGAGCGCTTCAACCTCTCGAAAACGAAGCAAGAACCAGAGCCTCCACCCGTCAATCGGCACGACAGTTTCGACGATGACATCGAAGCCGGTGAAGTGCCGGTCCCGGATTCGCCCCCGCCCTCTCCGGGCAGCGTTACCCAGGAACTCTACATCGGTCTCGAAGGCGGCAAGACCGTTGTTTACGAAGTCACTCCCTCCAATGACCAACTCCGCGGCCGGTTGAGTGAGTCCGACCACGTGACTCGCATTTACCACTTTATTGGCGGCGTTCCCCGTGAGTATGAGGACTTAATCACACCCGATGCCGTCAAATGGGGCAAATCCACCATCGTCACCAAACTCCTCGAGTTCTGGGAGTGGCAAGACTTGGCCGACCTCGAATGAAAAAGCGTCATGCCCACGGCCCCCGAACGGCAAATTATGAGATGCGTGTGAAGAACGCGGACGGGGCGTTCTGCTTTGCTTTTATTGCGTGAGTAACTGGTGCTTGGGCTCCTTCTGTGCCGTAGCGTAAACAATGGCGTTCAACGGGTCGGTAAACACGCGCACGCCACGCACATCTTTGCCGTCTAGCACTTTGAACATGCGCTCCATGTCTTGTTCGCTGCGGTAGATCAGGAACCAATCCATGAATGCTTCCATATAGCCGGCGTCGGGGAAGTCGGCTGCAAAGTTAGCCACAAGCAGGCGGCCGCCGGGCGTCAGCATGTCGTAGATGCGGGCAACCAGGGCTTGCGACACAGCGTCGCCCAAATAATCGAACAAACCGGCAGCGTAGATGAAATCGAACTGGCCGAGGTCAAATTTGCCGGCGAGGATTTGGCGGACCGAGCCTTTGAGCGGTTGGATGCACGATCCACCGTAGGAGCGGCTGCATTCCCGGATGCTTTGCTCATCGGAATCGATAGCAACCCAATCTTGCAGATTGGAGTTTTGAATGGCGCTGGTCAACTCGGCTTCGCGCAGGTGCCCGGATGCGATGGAGAGAACCCGCGGTTTGTGGCTGCGATTGCTGCGGCTCAACTCATCCACGTTCGTGGCGATGAGCGAGCGGCGATAACGGACAGCCATCGGCGAGCGGCCCAGCCCGGCCGTGTAATTGAAGATCGCCTTGCCAAGTTCGGTGGATGGCGTCGGGACATCATCGCCTTTTATGCCGTAGATCATGTCGAGCATAACGGCATCGCCGGCGTAGCCACGCGGCTTTTGAAAACTTCGATACGTCAAGGGATCGAGGTGAAGATCTTCGCAGATCGGATGGCGGCGGCAGGCGTTCACCTGCTCCTTCCATTCGGGCATCGCCAAAGCGGAACGGAGCTTATGGAGAGAGCCTACGAGCTCTTGCATGCCCTCGGTCACGTTGCCGCTGAGCAGCCGTTCGTGACAGTGATCGAGTGTGCGCGTCAGCATGCGGCACTCTCGATTCGGCAAAGACTTCGATTACAAATCAGTGTCATATTGTTTCCCCCTTTTTGTAGAAGCCGAATTGTTCGGCCTCACTTAGCAAAGCGGGAAGACCCACGGAAAGGGGACAACGAGAAAAGCGAGAATCGTACTAACTCAAACGAGTGAAAAAAGGTTGGGGGAGCGATGAACACGGGCATTCTCCGGGACCGATTCAGCGGCGCAACAGGGGCGTTTCGGAGTCTCCCTGTGACGTCACAGACAGGGGACTTTTTAATTGCGGATTTAATGGTCTGCGGAGCGCTTGCGGGGTTGGATTCTATGTTAAGATCATCTCCTAACGTTCTGATGGAGGCGCGTCGTTCTCAGTCGCATTACCGATTTCTGTAGTGAAACTAGGGCCGCGACGGCTTCGTGAGCCGCTTAGAAATTCAAACTTTTGAACCGAAAGGACTTTAGTGATGACGGTAAAAGCAAACTCAGTGATGGAAAGATTGAAACGTGTGGAAGCCGCCTCAAAGTCGGGGAAATTGGCGAGTTATGCTGGCGCAAAAACGCAAGAGGATCCCAAAACGCCGCCCTGTAGCTGGGGACCCGCAATGCGAATTTGAGAACTGCGAAACGTAATCGAAAGTGATAGAGGCGTCCAAGGAACGGCAAAACAGTATGCCAAAACCTCGGACGCCGCAAAAAGCTGAACTAGCTCCGGGGATGGTCTCGGTGAAATCAAACGAAACAGTAGACTCGACCCTCGCTCCCATTGAATTGGTGATCCTCCAGGGAACGTCTTATTGCAATTTAAATTGTGGTTATTGCGATCTCACGGTGGAGAGCCGTCGCACCAAAGCGTCGATGAGCCGGGAATTGATTGAGAAGGCCTTTTCGGATTTGTTTCAGTCCGCTTACGCGTCGCCGGAGATAACCGTGGTTTGGCATTCGGGCGAGCCGCTCACTTTGCCGCCCGCCTACTATGACGAAGCCATTGATCTGATCCTCGAATTGCGGAGCCAGTTCGCCGGCGATACGGTGCGCGTCAGATTCAGCATCCAAACAAATGGTGTTCTGATTGACGAAGCTTGGTGTGATTTCTTCGCGCGGCATCGCGACATTCTAGATCTCGGCATTAGCTGCGATGGTCCGGATTTCTTGCATGACCGCCACCGCGTGAATTGGGCCGGTCATGCCACTCACCAGCGCACTCTCCGGGGTATGGATCTGCTGGCCGCTCGCGGTATCCGTTTTAAGGCGATTGCCGTTGTAACAAAGGAAACTCTGCGGCACGCGGACGCGTTCTACCGCTTCTTCTTGGAACGGCGAAAACAATTGTCCGGTTTTCACTTCAACATCCTTGCAGAAGGGGGTTCTTCAGATCCTGCGCTTGCCTATACGCCGCAAGATCGTCAAGCGTATTATCGGTTTTATCGGCGTCTTCTGGAATTGGGCCGGGTTGCCGCAGCGTGCGGCGAGGAGTTGGAAATCCTCAATTTCTCTCAAGGTTTCGCTCGCGTCACCGCTTCACCGGGCGGCGAATGGGATGGCCCGTATCGCCAAACGACCGCGCCTTTGCGCTCGGTAAGCATTGATACCAAGGGCAACTTAACCACTTTTTACGCCGGACTTTCGGCCGAAACGCTGCCCAATGAATTCGGCGACGGCCAGGGCTTCGCTTTAGGCAATCTTTGGGAAACGCCTTTCGAGGATATGGTGCTCTCCGAAAAATTTCGCCGCATTCAAGACGCCTTCGCACTCAGCGCGCGCACCTGCCATGGCCGCTGCGAGTATTTCGGCGTATGTCCAGGCGGTTTTGAAATTTCAAAAAAACGCGCCTTTCGAACTTTTGAGGCCGCTGAGACTGTCGAGTGCCTGATCCACGTCAAAACCTTTACCGATGCTCTTCTCGACGATATTGAGGGCCACCTCGAGACGAAGGATGCCAATGAAATCAGAGCGGACAGTGCCTGTGCTTAGCCTGCAAGAAGAGGACATTCGGTCATTGCGCCATAGCCTTGAAGAGTTCTGGCTTTGGTTGCCTTCCCCACTCGATTTGCCCCACCGTGCTGGCCAACATCCAGCAGGAAGCCGCGGAAAAACGTGCCGAGGCCAAGCGCGCCGAGAGCATGAGCGGCCTCCAATATCGTGCGCAGATGACATCCATTGGCCCATTTGCGCAGAGCTTCTTGCGTGACGACCAAATGGCGCGCTTGCTGACTTCACTGTTCGGTTCGCGCTTCGACTTAACCGATAAACGCAGTTGTCTCACCATTTATAGCGAAAGAGATCACCTCGGCCCCCAGTTGGACAAACCTGCCGAAGAATGCGCCGTGACCATATTATTTACGTCGAGGCAACGCAACCGCCTGTGCCAACTGCCGGAGACGGGATTGGTCCTTCGCGTCTTTGGACCCGAGATGAAAGACCCACCACAAGTGCGCCTAGAGATCCCCACACGAACCGGTGGCTTGGTTTTAGGCCGTGGCTCAAAGGTTTGGCATGAACGGCCCAGACTGCAAGCGGGCGAGCAAGTAGTCGCTATTACCGGATGCTATTGCGAATCGGCAACTGAGTGAATAATACTTGTCGCCACCTTCCGTTTCGCTTAAAGCGGGCTATGCTCTCGGCGCACACCCCGCAACAGATCCAACAGCTAATTCAGTCAATCGTGAAAAGCGTCAAGTTTGAGTGCTCGTACGCCACGTCCGAATTACGCCTCGCCGGACCTGACGTGAGCTACCACGCAGCCGACCCGTGGCTCGCGGCTGCCCTCCGAAAATTTGACCCGCGGCTGACTCTCGAAAATATTCCAGCTTTTCAATCCAGCCGCGAACTGTACGACGTCTGCCTTGAAGATTCATGGAGCGGCTATTTCATGGCGCAACAGCTAAAGCCATTAAAGAAAACGCGAGACATTGTGTTCATTCATCTCGACGACCACATGGACATGATGCCGACCCTGTTGCAAAGGCAGCGCACATCTCTAGTGAATCCTACGACCGGCCTCGCGTTTAATCCAGCCAGGGCAAGTGATTGGAAAACTGCCATAGCTTCAGGTGTGGTGAGCATCGGCAATTTCATCACACCGATGTTCTACGCTGGCTTTCCACTGCACATTCGCCAGATTCACAACAAAACTTGGCGGATGAGAGCCTGCGATACGTCTTGCTCGCTGATCGGTGTTATGACCTGATTCCGCGAAAACGTTTCGCTGCCATCGATCTGTCTCTAAAATCCGGCCCTAAGGATGTGGGCACCTACCGTGGCAGCAGCGATGCGCGAACTGTGCTTGCGGATGCCCCTGCCGGACACGCCTTCGTACACATCGATCTCGATTACTTCATCAACGATTTCAACGGATCCCACCGCAAATGGCGTCGCCGCTGATCCCGAATTGCGCAGTATGGCCGAACAGAAAATGGAGTGCTTTTTCGAAGCTTTACGCGGCATGACTATCAGCGTGCACCGTTGGATGATTGCCACTTCGCGGGGCTTTTGCAGCGCACGACACTGGAGCTGGCTTCTCAAACAGCTAACGCCGCGCATCCGTGCTTTCCAAAGGGAAAGGCAAAAAAATGAATAGCGGCATCCTCTATTCATCCGAAAATCTGAAAGTATTCCGCAACGGTCCTTGGAGCACGAAAAGCCAAACCGTCTTGATTTGTTTCCAATACAAGCAGCCGGATCAACACCTCGATCGGGTCGGCTTCGCCGAAGAGTTCTGCGAAAAATATCAACTGGATGCAGTCTTCGTGAATTGCATCAGCAACGAGTGGTACCAGTACGCCGACCTTCCAGAAGCACTTTTTGTACTCCGTTCTTTTGTTGCTGAGTGGCAGGGCAGGG
>CAWJBS010000173.1:0-10796 GCA_963840845.1 Bryobacterales bacterium | reverse complement strand
CTGGAAGCACACGCCTCCTGGAATAAGTCTAGGGAGATAGCGGTCAAATGTCAAACCAACTCAACGAACTCGCCGTAAGCCTTCAATGGCGCGTCCGCGGTCAAAAAAGTCAAGCGCTCGATCTTCGCTTGTGCGATGAGCATCCGGTCGAAAGGATCGCGGTGATGCCACTCCAATTCGGCGACGACTGACGCCTGCCTAGCCGTGAGAGGGAGCGTTTCGAAAGACTCGTTGAGGAGAGCCTTCGAGAAGGTATCGGGAATCCGCAACTTTCCGATACTCTGTTTCAGATAAATTTCCCAGACGGTGACAGCACTCACGAAGATGGCATGCGTGGGTTCTGCGATCAGGGATCGGGCCTTCTGTGAAAGAAGGGGATCGTTGCCCATCCACCACAGCAGAATATGAGTATCGAGCAGGATCTTCAAGGAGTGGCTACCCGTGAGCCAAATGCCTCTGCGATGTCGTCCGGCAATTGATCGAAATCGGGATCAATCCAAATTTTGCCTGCCAGGACGCCGGGCATGCGTGGCTGTGCGATCCCCTGAATGGGAACGAGCTTCGCCACAGGTTTACCGGCTTTGGCGATGATCACTTCATCACCTTTGAGGACTTGTTCAATGAGGGCTGAGAGTTCAGCCTTTGCTTCGGAGATGTTGCGGATCATTAGAGTATTTTAGCAGACCAGACCAGACCTGGTCTATCTGGCGATTTACGCCGCTGATGGATGGCTCTCTGATTCCATCTATGAAGGAGCGCGGAGACTAGATCGATTGGGAGAGCGCGGCGCGGAGGCGGCCGTTGGCGGCGGCGAGTTTGGCTTCGGCTTCGGCGCGGGTGAGGTGGAGTTTGTGCATGACGATTGCCGTGCGGACGGAGCCGCCGTTGTTTAGGAGGTGAGTGGCTTCGTTCGTAGTTGACTTCGGCGATGGAGGAGATGATGCGGCGGGCGCGGTCGACTAACTTCTCGTTGGTGGGTTGGACGTTGACCATTAAGTTACCGTACACGTAACCCAGGCGGATCATGGCGCCAGTGGTTAACATGTTGAGCACTAACTTAGTGGCGGTGCCGGCGCGGAGGCGGGTGGAGCCAGTTACTATCTTCAGGGCCAGGGGCCGGAGTGATGGCGATGTCGGAGGCGAGGGCGAGTTCGGAGCCGGGGTACAACTGAGGCCGATGGTGACGGCGCCGAGGGATGCGGGCGTAGGCGATGCCGCCGAGTACATAAGGAGTGCGGCCGCTGGCGGCAATGCCGACGAGGACGTCGTCTTTGCGCGAAGTGCCGAGCGATGAGGTCTTGCTTGCCTAGTTCGGGGTCGTCTTCGGCGCGTTCGATGGAATGGCGGAGCGCGCGGTCACCGCCGGCGATGATGCCTTGGACGAGTTCGTGAGGAGTGTTGAAGGTGGGCGGACATTCGGAGGCGTCGAGAACACCGAGGCGGCCGGAGGTGCCAGCGCCGGTATAGAACAGATGGCCGTGCCGGATTCAAGAGAGAGCGACGATGGCGTCGACGGCGCGGCCGATGTTCGGGAGTTCACGTTGGACGGCGAGGGCAACTTCTTGATCGGCGTTGTTGATGACGCGGAGCATGTCGATGGTGGACAGTTCTCGATGGCGGAGGAGGCGGGATTCTGGGCTTCGGTTAGGAGTTCACGCAGCATAAGATTCGGTTGGGAAAAACAAAAAGCCGCAAAGAGTGAGCCCGCCCTTGACGTCCGAATTTCGGAAAAATTCTAATTAGGCGCTGAAGGAACTGCCGCAACCACAAGTTGACTTCACTTGGGGATTGTTGAACTTGAAGCCCGAGCCTTCGAGCGTTTCGACGTAATCGACTTCGGCGCCATCGAGGTAGATCATGCTGGCCTGATCGATGAACACTTTCAGGTCGCCGAAATTGTAGGTTTTGTCGAGCATGCTGGGGGCAGTTTCGAAAGCCATGGAATAGCTGAAACCCGAGCAGCCGCCGCCGACGACGGCGATGCGGAGGCCGGCGGGTTTGGGTTCTTGCATGCTGAGGATCTCTGTGACTTTGCCAACGGCATTTTCAGTGAGTTGAATCATGGAATCTCCTTAAATAGTGTGCGCACCGAATGGGATGCCGGTTGGAGCGCTTGCATTTGATAGTGTAACAAGAATTTGGATGCGAATGGGGACTAGTTTGGTGCGAGATGGCGTTTTGGGGCAAAAAGGCGAAGGAATGGCGCATTTTGCGAAGCGGAATTGGAGTTGAGGGGCTAAATTACGCTTCGAACCCACGGTTGCGCTTATTTATAAGCCCAAAGGACGGGGGTATTCGGATAATCGGCAAAGATTTTGTCTGCCGTGACGATTGTTGTGTCTTCAAGTTGAGCTTGGGCGATAAAGAGGCGGTCGAAGGGGTCTTTGTGGTGAGGCGGAAGGCCAGCGGCACGTAAAACATGGGCGGCGACGATATTTAGAGGTTTTGTGCCGATACGGGAAAGGCGTTTGGCAACGTAGGACTCAGGGGGTTCTGGTAGAGGGAGCTTGCCCAAGGCAAATTTGATGCCCATTTCCCAAATGCTACCGACAGAGAGCCAAAGCTCATTCGTCTCGTCGGAAATGGCGGCGACTGCTTGCTCGTTCAGGCGGTCCGGCTCGGCGAACCACCAAAGCCAGCATTGGGTATCAAGCAGAAGCTTCATTTTTCGCTATCTGTGGGCCGCCTTCGAACGCTTCCAAAAGGTCTGCGGGGAGAGGATCGTTGAAATCAGCAGGTAGGGTGAAGCGGCCAAGGTCTAGGCCTAGGCTGGCGCTGCGAGTACCGGGCTCGTGGTAGGGGACGAGCTTGGCGACGGGGAGGCCACGGTTGGAGATGATAATTTCCTCTCCCAGTTCAACCCGGGCTAATAGTTTAGAGAAATTGGTTTTGGCTTGATGGACGTTCATTGGACTAAGTCTCTAGAGTTAGTTTATAGGGGAAGGAGGAGGGAAGTCAAGGGGAATTTAGTTTAGTGGGGATGTGGAGAGTGATTTGCTGCACGAGTTCGGGAATGCGGGGCAGACCCCATTCCTGTGTGCTGGCGTTTTGCGAGCGGAGAATGAAGTCAAGGGTGACCGTCGCACGAAGGGACATGAATAGGTTGAGGTGGTCTGTGGAGCCGGGGGGCAAGGGGCGGATTTCGTTGTAGCCGCAGAGGAGGGCGTCTTTGCCCGCTCGGACTTCGGCGGGATTGTTGAAGATGCGGCGGTTGAAGGATTCGAGAATCGAAGCAATGTCGTAGAGGAGGTAGCCGAAGCCGCAGTCGTCAAAGTCGATGGCGGCGACGGACGAGTTGCGGATGAGGATGTTGTCGCGGTGGAGGTCGGCATGAATGAGTCCGGTTTCGACGGCGGGGTCACTGGTGGCGGTCTGGATTTGTAGGCTGGCGTTTTGCAGGGTGAGGCGCTGTTCGGCAGAGAGGCGCGGGTCATGCATGACCGAATGAATGCCGAAGAGTCTCTGCCAATCCCAGCGAGGGCGGGTGAAATCTGCTGGCAAGGTGAACTGTGTGGAATGGCGGTGGAGTTGGGCAGTGAATGCGCCGATGCGCTCGATGGTTGGAATGGTGAGACCGGGGTTGGGTGGTTCGCCTTCGATGCGGCGGAGGATGACGCAGACGTGGGAACCGATGGTGGTGATGAAGTCGCCGTTGTTGTTGGCGAGTGGATTGGGAATGGTTAAGGATGTTTCGCGGCGGAGGGATTGCAGCCACTGTATTTCCGAGAGTTGCTCCGGCGCTGTGCGACCCCAGGGCATGGCGATTCGGATGATGAGCGGATCGGAGCCGGTGGGATTGATTTGGAAGACGGCATTGTTTTCGAATTGAAGGAGGGCTGGTTCGCTGGGAACGATTGGGTAGTGACGTTGAAGAGCGGCTGCGATTTGAGTGAGGTGGGAGAGTTGGTCGTTATAGGTGAGTTTCTGGAATGGATGCAATGTTAGCTGTTTTGGCATTTGCCATACTGCGGTTTTACCCCCAAGATGCACTTTTCCAAGCTTGA
This sequence comes from Bryobacterales bacterium, assembly GCA_963840845.1. GTDB lineage: Bacteria > Acidobacteriota > Terriglobia > Bryobacterales > Bryobacteraceae > Bog-105. The sequence goes on along the minus strand of CAWJBS010000173.1, from coordinate 6,792 downwards.
AATCCCCTGTGAGCAGTTTGTCCTTGATAACGGATTGACTGTGGTTGTACATGAAGATCACAAAGCGCCGATTGTGGCGTTGAATATTTGGTATCACGTCGGGTCAAAGAACGAGAAACCCGGCAAGACGGGGTTTGCGCACCTGTTTGAGCACCTGATGTTCGGCGGCAGCGAACATATGCCGGGCAGCTACATTGAGGCGATGGAGCGGATAGGCGCGACCGACTTGAACGGCACGACGAACGAAGACCGCACAAACTACTTTGAGAACGTGCCGGTGTCGGCGCTGGATTATGCGCTATTTGCGGAAAGCGACCGCATGGGGCATTTCTACAACACGATTAGCCAGGAGGTTTTGGATCTGCAGCGCGGCGTGGTGAAGAACGAGAAGCAGCAGGGCGATAACCAGCCGTATTCGATTGTGGAAGATTTGATGGTGGCCTCGACTTATCCGGCGGAGCATCCGTATGCGCATACGGTGATCGGGTCGATGAAGGATTTGGATTCGGCGACGATTGACGATGTGCGTGAGTGGTTTAAGACCTACTACACGCCGTCGAATGCGGTGCTGGTGCTGGCGGGGGATATTACGACGGCGCAGGCGCGGGAGAAAGTGACGCGGTATTTTGGCGGGATTGAGCCGGGGCCGCCGGTGGCGCACCAGCGGGCGTGGGTGGCGAAGATGCGCGGAGAACACAGAGAGACGGTGCAAGACCGGGTGCCGCAAGCGCGTGTTTATAAAGCTTGGAATGTGCCGGGGCATGGCACGGCGGCGGCGGATTATTTGCGGTTTGCGAGTTCGGTGCTTTCGAGCGGGAAAAGTTCGCGGCTGTATAAGCGACTGGTTTACGACGACCAGATTGCGACGCAAATGGGCGCGCATATGGATGAGCGCGAAATTGGCGGGCAGTTTGTGTTGGTGGCGACGGCGAAGCAGGGCGTGGATTTGCAAAAGTAGAGAAAGCGCTGGATGAAGAGATGGCGCTGTTTTTGGATAAGGGGCCGACGGAGCGGGAGTTGCAGCGGGTGAAGGCGCAATCGTACGCGGGGTTTGTGCGCGGCGCCGAACGGATTGGCGGATTTGGCGGCAAGAGTCGACATTTTGGCGACGGCGGTTACCTATGACGGGCGCGCGGATGCGTATAAAGAGCGGCTGGGGCGGCTGGAGAAATTGACTAGTTTGGATTTGCGCGATACGGCGCGTGAGTGGTTGGCGGACGGTGTTTACACGTTGGAAGTGGAACCGTTTGGCAATGCGAAGGCTGCGCCGGTGACGTTGGACCGCAGTGCCCCGCCGCAGTTGGGTGCGCCGCATGAATTGAAGTTGCCGGTTTTGCAGGAAGAGCGACTTTGTCGAACGGCTTGCGGGTGGTGCTGGCGGAGCGGCATGAAATTCCGGTAGTGAATTTCTGGTTGGAAGTGAATTCGGGATTCGCGTCGGATGAGACAGTGTTACCGGGGACGGCGCAGCTGGCTTCTGGGTTGCTGACGGGCGGCACGAAGCGGCGGACGGCGTTGGAGATTAGTGAAGAGTTGCAGATGTTAGGGGCGCAGCTTTCGAGCGGTTGCAACCTTGACATGGCGACGGTGTATTTGACGGCGTTGAAGGCGACGCTGGACGATTCGCTGGATATTTTTGCGGATGTGATCTTGAATCCGGATTTTCCGGAAGCGGATTTTGAGCGGCAACGGCAGTTGCAATTGGCGGCGATTTCGAATGAGAAGGTGACGCCGATTCAGATGGCGCTGCGGCGCGCTGCCACCGATTCTGTATGGGAAGGGGCATGCTTATGGTTCGCCGCTGACGGGATCGGGCACGGAAGAAACTGTGCAGCAGATGAAGCGCGAAGACATGCAGCGTTATCACGACACGTGGTTCAAGCCGAATAACGCGACGCTGATTGTGGTGGGCGATACGACGGTGGCGGAGATTAAGCCGAAGTTGGAAGCGCTGTTTGCGGGATGGAAGCCGGGCGATGTGCCGATGAAGCATATGGCGATGGTGGAGCCGCCGACAAAGCCGGCGATTTATTTGGTGGACAAGCCGGGCGCAGTGCATTCGGTAGTGCTTTCGGGCACGATTGCGCCGCCTCCGAAAATGGAAGACGAAGTGGCGCTGGAGACGATGAACAACGTGTTTGGCGGTACGTTTAGCGCGCGGTTGAATATGAATTTGCGCGAGGAGAAGCATTGGTCTTACGGGGCGGGATCCGTTCTGTATGGAGCGACGGCGCAGCGGCCGTTTTTGGCGTATTCGTCTGTGCAGGGAGATAAGACGGCGGATTCGATTGCGGAAATGCTCAAGGAGTTGAAGGGCATGATGGGCGCGGAGCCGGTGACGGAAGACGAATTGGAAGCGACGAAGCAGCAGCAGATTTTGGAATTGCCGGGGAGCCACGAAACGATGAACTCGGTGGGCGGCATGATGGTGGATCTGATGCAGCAAGGGTTGCCGTTGGATTTTTATAGTACCTATGTTGGGCGGGTGCAGGCGTTGACGACGGATGATATTACGGCGGCGGCGAAGAAGGTGCTGGATCCGGCGAAGACGATTTGGATGGTGGTGGGTGACCGCAAGGAATTGGAGCCGGCGTTGAAGGCGCTGAATTTGGGCGAGATTATTGCGGTGGAGGCGTAGTTTGCGCCGGTTGATTGCGGCGGTGTTGATGGTGTGGCCGTGCTGGGCGGCGGCTTCGCCGGATTGGCCGAAGGTGGAGCAGCATGCGGTGGAGTTTCTGCAGGAGTATGTGCGGGTGCGGAGTGTGAACCCGCCTGCAGATACTCGAAGAAACGGCGAAGTTACTGGCGCGCGAGTTTGCTTCGGTGGGAATAGAAGCGAAGTTATATGAGAGACAACAATGCGGGGCATGTGAATTTGCTGGCGCGGCTGCCGGGGAAAGACCGGACGCTGCGGCCATTGTTGTTGCTAAATCACATGGACGTGGTGCCGGTGGATGCGTCGCGTTGGAAGATGGATCCGTTTGGGGCGCAGATTGAAGGCGGCGAGTTGTGGGGACGCGGGTCGCTGGATATGAAGAGCACGGCGGTGCAGCAACTGACGGCGCTGATGTTGATGAAGCAACTGGGGATTGTGCCGCCGCGCGACATTGTGTTTCTGGCGGATTGTGATGAAGAGACGGATGGTTCGAACGGTGCGGGGTGGATGATTGCGCATCATTGGGACGAGTTGAATCCGGAGTTTGTTTTGGATGAAGGCGGGATTGGTTCGCGGGATTTGTTTGCCATTGGCAAGACGGTGTTTGGCGTTTCGGTGGGCGATAAGCAGGTGTTGTGGGTGAAACTGCGGGCGACGGGGACGTCGGGGCATGCGTCGCAACCGATTGCGGATAACGCGAACGACATTTTGTTCCGGGCGATTGAGAAGGCGAAGGAGTTTCCCCCTAGCGATAAGCCGAACACGGTGGTGGCGCAGATGAAGGCGAAGTTGGGTGAGTTTGCGGCGAATAAGTTTATGAACGCGGTGCAGCAGAATACGATTTCGCTGACGACGCTGCGGAGTGGAGTGGGCGATCCGCCGAAGGTGAATGTGATTCCGTCAGTGGCGGAGGCGACGCTCGATTGCCGGTTGTTGCCGGGGCAGAATGCGGAAGAATTTTTGTCGGATATGAAGGCGCGGGTGAATGATCCGCGGGTGACGTTTGAGTTGTTGTCGCATCCGGATGATCCGGGGCCGAGCCGGACGGATACGCCGTTGTTCCGACGCGTTAGAGGCGGCGATTCATAAGGAGCATCCGGAGGCGGTGGTGGTGCCGGTGATTATTCCGTATGGGACGGATAATCAGAAGTTTCGGAAGCGCGGGGCGATTGGGTATGGGTTGATGCCGATGATTGTGAATGCGGCGACGCTGGCGACGATGCATAGTGATTCGGAGCATGTGCCGGTGGGGGAGTTTAAGACGGGGTTACGGATTTATTTTGAGGTTTTGACGGGGAGTTGGTAAGAAGACGGAGACCGCCACTGCCTTCGATGTTAGAAGATACAAAATAGAACAAAAAGCGTAGGACGGTGTTTGGCTGCAGGAATGCTACCGGCACCGCTACACATCAATCGGCAGTTCGCGAGAATCAATAGGAGGCTAGTGGGGCGAGACCAACGGTGTAGTCTTTCGATAAGGCGCATAGACTCCTCCGCTGTCTATTGCGTAATCTCCGGCCCGTTTGCGCTGAAAAGCGTTAGCGATATCTTACCGTCAGTGTTACGTGAGACTTAACTGCCTACGAATGTAAGCAAGCAACGAACAGACGTGGCCGTCGATAAAGCCAGCCAGGAGTACGCTATTCGCGCCTATCAGATTGCACGTGGATGGCGCGAATAACCCGTTTAAGGGCAAAGGACCGCTGTCTTTGGTAGTGAAATGGATTGAGGAGATCGAGCCGCCAAGCGGAGATTCGAACTGCACGACAACGTCCTCCTCTGCTCCTTGTGGGTTGCCTCCCGCATTTTGCCAAATCACGCTGCAAGTGATTACTCCACTGAAGGATGCCAATTCGGCTACGCGAGGCGGTTTGTATTGCGATTGTGTCCCGAACCGCCCACAGTTGCTGAGTGCCTGCCCTTTTCAATTAATGAATAGTCCATTACTTGAACACTAAGAGCGACATCGCAGTAACTCCCAGGACGCTTCTCTGCGTTCGCAAACACATCCGCCATCAATTCTTTGCAGGTCATATTTTCTCCTTTGAAAACAGGGGGTGCTTGTGCCCCGGGATATTAGCGCCCTTCGCACTGGGCTAACTCCTGTTCGACCATTCTGAGTTCTTCACTTACCTTGGCGATAAGTTCTTCTTGTGCAGTAGATGTTCGCCTGCGTTCGAGGGTTGTGATCGCATTCATCAGATTAGCCATGTCAATAAGCAGATACTTACATTTGTCTTGCATAGAATTCTCCCTAGGTGCTCACAATATGTCGGCGACAGTCGCATCTAAAGTGATGCGGGTCGCGGTCACTATGCCGGTGAATACTGTAGTTGCGTTGCCTGACGTATTAGTTGCCGTAAGGCTGATCATCCCGAGAAGTGATCGCCGTCGTGGGCTAACTTCACGGATTCGACTATGCGGGTGGGGCCCATAGGCTCGCCGACGATGCCGTTGGGCGTGCCAGGCACGCATGTATTGATTACCCAAGGCGAAATGATTCAGCTTGTATGTGGAAGGGCCGGTCTGCTTCCACACGCCCATGCAAAAGTTGCCGTCCTGCGCTGGGCGTCCGGAATTCATCATTTCTGTTCCATCGCTGTGCCAAACCACGAGTGCGTTGTCTATGACAGTATCCGGAATCGCAACGCCACCACGGTGTTCGCGGTGAATGTTACGTGCCAAAAGCCGACAATTGTAGGCTCCCATTGGACGTGAGCGTCCAACTGGTCCCCTTTTTGAAAAGCAGCGGGCAAAAGCCAGACGGAGTCTAGATTCGGCCGAAACTGCCAGCTAGCGCCCAACTTGATCGCGCCGCCAGTCCACACTGAGCGGCAGCTTCTTTTGCTGTCCCAATACTGCAAGCCCTAGGGCTCTTACCAGTACCACAGTCGCCAGGGTCTTGAACGATAATTTCATGTAAGTTTCCTCTCTATCGGATCGTCGAAGCCAGATTGGCGGCAATGCATCGCTGATGCCTGCTCCAGCGCGGCTAGGAACAATACAAACTTGCCGTCAATTGCGTTGACAGCAAGTGAAACCCCGCTGAGGAGATCCTCAGCCGAGATGAGGAGCAGACTATCTCTTCTTGAATCAAATAGATGGCTATGGCGAGCGGGGTGAGGCAATACAGGCTGACGATGCTAAGGTAAGCTGCTAAGAGGCGAGTGGGAGAGCTGCATGAGCGAAAACGGAAACTCCCGGCTTCCAGAATTGGAGACTTCGATTTCGATTGCCGAACCGCCAAACTGCTCCGCGACGGCCAACCGGTAAAGATTCAGCCGCAGCCTCTGCGGGTTTTTCAGTTGCTGGTCGAGCACGGCCAGATTGTGTCACGCGAAGAGTTGCACCGCCACATCTGGAACGGCGCCGCCTTTTTGAGTTTGATCAGGGGCCGAACTATTGCATTCGTCAAATTCGGCGAACGCTGGGCGATGATGCCCTGAATCCAACATACATCGAAACGCTACCGAAGCAAGGCTATCGCTTAATCGCTACGGCCACCCAACCCGCCGATGGCGCTACAGGCCATTCGTCCGAACTGAAAATCCCTGAGCCAATGGCCCCGGAACCTGCCTTAGCTGAAGCGCTTCCGGGGAAGAGGAGGATGTGGCAGTTGATTGCGCCCGCGATTTGCATTGTGTTGGCTTTCGTGGGAGTTGCCCTATACTTCTCCGGTCGTCCGCATGCATGGGCGTTCAATATACGCAACTCACCTACTTTGACGATTCAGCCGCGTCTCCGATGCTGTCGCCGGACGGTCGCATGCTGGCATTCTTTCGTTCCGACCAGTCGTTTTTGACGACCGGTCAGCTTTGGTTGAAGATGCTTCCCAACGGCGAGGCGAGGCGGCTTACAGATGACATTCGATGGAAGTATGGACCAACGTTTTCTTTAGACGGAGCACAAATCTTCTACACTGCCCTAGAAAAAACCCGTTTCGTGACTTACGCCGTACCGGTCCTAGGAGGTGCGCCTCGTCTTGTTCTCGATAATGCCGCTGACCTAGCCAAATTGGCCCTGACCAGGTACTGTTCTCGCGGGTCAGATCCGGATTGCATATGGGACTCGTATTGGGAACACTGGCAAACCAGCATTTTCGCGATGTGTACTTCCCGACAAACGAAAGGGCCGAC
>CAWJBS010000172.1:0-3332 GCA_963840845.1 Bryobacterales bacterium | reverse complement strand
TGAATCGCTACCTCGCCAATGGCTATGGCGAAAATCCGCGCATCCCAACATATTTGGATATCGGCTCCATTTTTTATCGCGGCAGCGCGCTGAATACCGCCATTTTTTACGACCCGCGCCTTCCGCAACACGGTAAGCCATTGCACCCGGATACGACGGGCCAAAACATGATGGCGGAAGCCATTGAGCCGACGCTGGCTCGTTGGATCGGCGATACGCCGCGCGTGCCGCTCACGGCAATGAGCGATGTCAACACGGCGCTGATTCCAGTGGAGCGGCTGGAACAAGATTTGTACGACTGGTATGCGCGGCATCATGCGGAACTGGCGTTGACTAAACAGCTTCAACCGAAGGTAGTGCTGTGGGCGATTCCATTACGCATTTCTGGGGCGGCTCTCCGGCGGGTAGCTTGTTAAATGGACCCAATGCGTGGCAACAGGTATTTGACGGCATGCCCGTAGCGAATCTTGGCTTCGGTTGGGACCGCACGCAGAATGTGTTGTGGAGGCTGCGGCAAGGGGAGTTGATGGTTATCACCCGCAGTGGGTGGTGCTGAATATCGGCACGAACAATTTGAGCAGCACGAACCATGCGCGTGCAAACACACCGGAGGAAATCGTGGAAGGCATTGAGGAGATTGTGCGGGAGATAGAAGCGCGGTCTCCGGAAAGCCATATCATGCTGATGGCAGTTTTTCCGCGCGGCCGAAAGCCGGACAATCCGTTTCGCGCGCCGATTCAAAAGATCAACGAATTGTTGGCGCACCGTTTTGCCGGGCGAGTGGCCGTTACTTTGATTGATATTGGCAAGCAATTTCTGACGGCTGATGGCACGCTGCCCGAAGCGCTCATGCCCGATGCTACTCATCCGAGCGATGCCGGGTATCAACTCTGGGCCGATGCGCTGATGAAAGCGGGTGTCCATAAATAGCGGCGACGATTGATCGCCGCCGCTATTTTGCCCAGTTACGGCTTGGGGTTGAAGTACGGATTTTGGCCGACTTGAATAAACTCCGTCAGACCAAGCGGATCAAACGTCCAGCTTCCATTAGGTCCTACTGCGTCGAAGTAGTTGTAGCCCTTTATTAATGGATACGCGCCTTTGTCTAAGGCCGCGAGCAGGCTTTTCAAATACGGGACCTGAAAATCCGGATTCGCCGTGCCATCATTTCGCGAGCCGTTTTCTCCCACCATCAGCGGCTTGCCGTCATATTTTGGGTTCGAATAATCGGTATAAAACTGCGTGATGTTATCCGCAAACGTCTCGTCCGTTTTGTCTTGATAGGTGTCGATCCCGAGCCAATCGACAAAGGCATTTCCCGGATAGAAATTCCCTGGATCGTTGTTGAGGGTGGCGTTGTAGGAAGAGGGATTCCACAGAAATCTTACATTGGTAGCTCCGTTGCTTTGAAATAGAAACCAAATGCGTTGCCACGCCGCCCGGAACGCGGCATATGTGGCCGCCGTTGGTCGTCCGCTGGTGTCGCCGTCACCCAAGCAAGTCTGCGTCTTCCCATCCGGCTGATTATTGAACTCCCAATTCCAGCGCAGGAAAACGGGACCTGGATACTTCGCCAAAGCCTTCGCCGTGTTGATAATGACGATGTCTTCCGCCGTACTGGTAGCGATGATGTCGTCCGAGTTCTGGGTGTTAGAGTCGCACTTCCACGAAATGATTGGGATTCTGCCGTGCTCAATAGCACCCTGCAAGTCTGTATCCGGGAAATTGCCGCTCACAAATTCATTAGCGAGAGTGTTCCAATCTTCGTACAACAGTTCCGTCGCTAAGGTGCGCCCGATGGCCTTTTCGAGCCCCTCAATGGCAGGCTCCTCCATACCATTTATTGGTGTAACCCTGGCGCCAAGGTACGCGTGAGCGGGCATCGTGCCGGTCTGTGCCCCGGCCCGCGCTGGTCCAAGGCAATATCCGATACACATAAACAAAACTGGGAATGAATAAATCTTCACTTGTGTTTCTCCAATAGACAAGAATTTTGCCGGCCGGCAGAACTGATTGTGCGGAACGTTAAGATGGACTACAAGTGATTTCACTGGGTCTTCCCTGTGATTCACCTCCCCTCAATGTCGCGGCAATTACAAGAAAGCGTTGATTCGACGGCATCTTCCCGAGACGTGCTGGCTCGCATCGTCGCCAGTCAAACATTCTCGCGCTCGCCGCGTCTTCGCGACCTCCTGCTCGACATTGGCGAACATACTTTGTCCGGCCAAACCGATGATTTGCGCGAACAGGCCATCGGCGTTCGGGTTTTCGGCCGGGAAGAGAGTTACAACCCGTCGGAAGATAACATCGTCCGCTCCTCCGTTCGCCAGTTGCGCGCCAAACTTGCCGAGTACTACCAAACCGAAGGTCTCGCGGAGCCGACTATTCTCGAGATTCCCAAAGGCAGCTACAACGCTACCTTCAGCCCGAGGTCAGCCGAGATAGTTGTCCGAAAATGAAGGAGAACAGGCCGCTCGTGAGTCGTTTTGCCATGGCGCTCGCTGTGTTGTTAGCGGCCTGCCTCCTGCTGCTGATCCGCAGTTATCGTCAACCTCCACTTCGCCCGGATGCCGACAACTTAGTTACCGCCATCATGCGCCAGTCGAGCGGCCCCTTTCGCTTTGTGCTAACCGACTCCGCGCAGGTATTGAAGAACACCATGGCGGGCGAACCCGCGAGCGTCGATCAATACGTAAATCCCGGGCAAGTTTGCCCAGGACGAAGAGAGGCAACTAGCGACGGCCTAAGCTAAGCAGTTTTGGCACATGCTCGATCACCGCCAAATCACGTCACTGGCCGACGTGCTGATTCTGACCAAACTCTGCAAGGAGCCCCTGCGGCTGGGTAGCCCATTGAGCTGGTACTACGCCTGACAGATGATCGCGTGAGTTCTGCGTCTGGCAAATTCCATTTACTGGCAGTTACGTAGCAATCCTTGGGCGGCCCTCTTTGAACAGGAGCCTCAGCTTTCAGTTCGAGCTGGTAAGCCGGGAATTCATATGTTTCTCCCCATTCCGGCGGAACCGAATCCACGGCAAGCTGCGCCAAAAGAACAGACCGACGCCGCACGCATTGCGTTCGTATGAGTTTTAGTGGTTCTGGAGCCTGTGCTGCTCATTGCGGGCATCAATCAAACCGGCACCGAAGGTGCTGGCGACTTCGCTCTGAGCGATTTTTCTTTCTCCTTGATCCGTCGAACCCTAGGGCTGCACTCAAGCGAACCGATACCGTCTTTCGAATTGCTTCTCGACGTCACGACTTCGGGAGCAATATTGCGTTCAGCCCGAATTGTGGCCTGGCGCAAACACTAAGTCTCACCATTAGCGATTTAG
>CAWJBS010000171.1:0-49418 GCA_963840845.1 Bryobacterales bacterium | reverse complement strand
GGCGCTCTCATTTCGTTGCTGGATGGCGGCACGGCCCAATTCTCTCTTTCATACGCGGCGGCAACGGCCAACCTATACGTTCAAGTAGGGTCGGCAGATCCCACCGGCCCGATGCCTGGAGGTGTTTGCGCTGGCGTTTACCCTCCCGGCTACTGGTATTACGTTGAGATGACTTTCACGATTGCGGGGGACGCTTCCAGCATCCAGGTGAAGTCAGGCGGCGCGATTATCTTAACCTTGACCAGCGTCAACTTACAAAGCTCCACCAACGCAACGGCAAATATTCTAAGCCTTGGTGGACTTTATCCCGGTGACCTTCGCGTTGATGACCTTTACGTAGTCAATCCAAGTGGTGGCGCTCCAACATCGTTCCTCGGTGAAACAAGAATCGTCTATGTTCCACCGGCTGCGGACTCGGCTGTCGGCAACAGTGGCTTCACTCCTTCCACCGGCACCAGTGGCTTCACTCTGCTGAACGGCAACAGTCCATCCACGAATACTTCGTACGTTTCGGCTTCCACGATCGGCGCGACATCAACGTTTCAGTTCCCGACGCTGCCAACGTTTCACTGGGGCATCATCGGTGCGCGTACGGCTGAAGGCCGCCGTGAAACAGGATGACACCGCGTCACACACCGTGGCCGGTGTATTCGCCTCCGGGGGCACAAACCGTGTGTCGGCCCAAACATCGCCGACGAATGGGACCTACATTGGAACCAATTCGTCTTTCCTGCTGAATCCGGCGACCAGTGCACCCTTCACTCAAAGTGACATTACCGGTGTGAGTTTGGAATCGAGATCGTTCGTAAATCATGATCTTACGTCAATCAACTCGGTCAAGAGATCCTCGCCACCGGCGGCACGTCTAACGTGTTGGTCGGCCAGCTCGGCGCGGATATCCTGGCTACCGGCGGAACATCCCATGTCACATTGGCCAACTTGGAATGGAGATCCTAGTTGCGATACCTCCACCCGTCCCGTGCAATGTGTTTGCAACGACGGTGATGCCATCGGCTCCAGGCGCGGCGAGTATCCAAGTCGCTTAGTGCCCAGACCTCCATTACCGACTCATCCTTCACCGGCGAAGTGTTGACTGGCGCATTCGAAACAACGTTCACAGAAGTCACCATATTTCTGCCTGACATCCAAGATCCAACTGAGCAGGCGGAATGGGTAGCGTGGCTGACCACACGTGTAAACAGCAAGCGGTGTTCCAGCTTCAACCGCAGATTGAATCGTTGATCCCCACTAATTATTCCACGCTGTGGTGGCGCTTAAACCCGGCCCCGTGAAGATCAGTTGGACCGTTGGAGGTTTGTCGAGAACGCCACCTTTACGGTGCGGTCTTTGTCGGCGTCAGATGTGAGCTACCTGACTTAGGAGATTATGAGCGGAACAATAATCGAGACCAAATAGCGGCGGCATCCAAACAGGGCAACGGCACGCTGTTACAAATCTTCGTTGGAACAGCTCCGGTAAGCGGCCATGTGCCGGTATTCGATGTCAACGGCAACATCATCGATAGTGGCGCGGCTCCTGGGACTGGTACCGGGGGAGGTGTAGGCACCGGCTTTACGGTCTCTGTCGACGGCGTGGCAACGGGCTTAACCGGTTTGGGGGCGGCGGTGGCGCCGTTCATACTTACCCGTTCGTGAATCTCACAGCTCCAACCTCTTCAGGATGGACATGGACCAATCAAGGTTCCTCAACTGTCGCGATCTCCAACGGCGTAATGTCGATGGCCGCCACGGGCACCGGCAGTGATCAGCTTCGTTACTACGCGCGGAGCCTACCAATCACAACTCCATGGACCGTGATCGCCGCATTCATTCCCGGCCACGGCCAATGGGACGGCGGGCAGGGTAACTACTCAGAAGGGATCGCTCTAAGTGACGGCACGAAGTACCGCACTTCTGGGTCTCGTATCCAGGCGGCAGCTCTTCCACTAGTGACTCAACTTATCTCTACGTGCAGCTACGACAATGTCACAAGCTTCAACTCCAGCTACAACTTGAGTCTCCACAATCTTCCTGCTCTGCCCATAGCGTGGCTGAAGATTCACGATGACGGCAGCATCCGCAGCTACTCCCTTTCCGTTGATCCAACTAACGTCGGTTGGAGCTTGCTCGCCACTGAAGCGCACACCGCTTTGCTTTCGGCGGTGTGGGCGGGTATCGTCACCAACCTATACGGGAGTTCGCTCAGTGGGGTGAGCGTTCAGGGTGTGCCGTGGCTCAGTTGGCAAATACTCAACTCATAGATAGTTGAGACCAACAATCTCAATTTCAGCTCGACAACACCGGCACCCCCAGCGGGTGCGGTGAATGTGCACTGCAAATCGACTCTTCAGGCGATATCTGGCCATGTCATAGCCAGTGTCGTCACAGTGAATGGCAGCAATTCATCCGATCTCGTCACCGTCAACGGTGTCGGAATCCCCGGTAGCGTTTGGGCCATCAACGGGGTCCCCATCTAGGTCAGCGGTGCAACTTCCCATTCCTTAGGTGATGGCAAGTACACCCAATCTATCCAGCACCACACCGGCAGCGGCTAGCGGCCAAACCAACGTCAGCTTTTCCACGGACGGCCTCGGCAATATATCCGCGAGCATCTCGACACCGCTCTTACCGGCGAACAATCTCTCAGACATCGTCAGTGCTTCCACAGCGCGAACCAACTTAGGTCTGGGTCGGCAGCCACACAAGCATCTTCAGCTTTCGACGCGTCGGGCTCCGCTGCTACCGCTCAGACGGCGGCCATCACGGCGGCAGAGACATTCTCTGCTAATGCCACCAACCTCACCAGTGGAACGGTCGCGCTGTTGAGATTGCCGACGATTCCGACGACTCAGATCTCTGGCCTGGGCACTGCTGCTACTCAGTCAAGCTCAGCTTTTGACGCGGCTGGAGCTGCCACAAGTGCCGTCGCCGCGATTCCGAACGCGAGTGCCACGTTACCGGCATTGAAAGCGCGGATTGGAGTACCTTCAACAACAAGCAGGGCGCACTATCACCTGCCTCACTGACAGAAGCCACCTCATCTGTCTTAACGATCACCGGCGCTTCTGCCGCCGTCTTGTTCGCGGTAACCATCGCAGTGACAAAAGCAACCGCATCAACTGGCGGGTATCTCAGCGCGGCTGATTGGACTACATTCAACGCCAAGCAAGGGGCGTTAGGCTTCACGCCATTGAACGCAGCAAATAACTTGAGTGATGTAGCATCGGCATCATCGTCAAGAACCAACCTTGGCTTAGGCAGTTCCGCCGTACTCGCGGCTGGTGTAGCGAATGGCACAGCAACATTGAATAGTAGCGGCACCTTGACGGCGGCCCAGATCCCCGCAAGTTTGATAGGGGCCGTCGTTTATCAAGGAACGTGGAACGCTTCCACAAATACGCCTGCCCTAGCTTCTGGTGTCGGCACCAAAGGCTTCTACTACAAGTGCTCAGTCGCAGGCACGCAAACGATTGATGGAATCAGTACATGGTCTGTTGGTGATTCGATCATCTTCGATACGACATGGGACAAGATTGATGGCGCTGCTGTGGAAGTCTTCTCTGTCTTCGGTCGTTCGGGCGCAGTCGTTGCCAACACCGGCGATTACACACCGGCACAAGTCGGGTTGGGGAATGTCACCAATAGTCTCCAACGCTAATCGCAGCAAGCAATCTCTCTGACTTACCCAGCGCTTCCGCAGCCCGCACCAACCTTGGCTTGGGATCAGCAGCTACCACAGCAGCCAGCGCCTATGATGCCGCTGGAGCCGCTGCAAGCGCTGTGGCGGCCATACCAACGGCTTCAGCCACGGCCACCGGTCTCTTGAGTTCGGCCAACTGGAGCACTTTCAACGCCAAGCAAACCGCGCTCACGATCACCAACGACACCAACCTCACGGCCACTCTCGCCGGTGGCGCATTAACCATGGTTTGGGCGGGCACACTCGGTGCCAGCCGCCTCAACACGAATGTTGTTCAGGCCGTCGTCAACGATACTAATGTCACCGGAGTTATAGCCTCGCAAGGCATGACCCTCGGATGGACGGGTCAGTTATCCATCGCGCGTGGAGGCACAGGCGCTGGAACGGCTGCCGCAGGACTAACGGCGCTGGGGGGGCTTCACTTACAGCGGCCAACACATTTGCCGGTGTCACACAAACATTTTCCACTGGTGCCTTGCTTCAGGTCGGTCTGTCAACTGATGCCTCCAATCTTTGGATTAACGGGAACCAACTCTCATTCAACCGAAGCACGGGCGCAAGCTACATCAACATGAATGGTGTCGGTCAGACATTAATCTTCAAAACGTCGGCAGTAACCAGCGGCGACACCACCGCGATGTCTCTCAGCTCAACAGGGCTCACCGTATATGGCGTTTTAAATGTCAATGGCGCTATCAGTCCCACGACTCCTATCGCCATCGCGGGAGGTGGCACCGGCAAACAACAGCGGCAGCGGCATTGACTGCGCTTGGTGGAGCTTCACTAAGCGGCAATAATCTTTTCACCGCTTCGGGCTATCCGATTTCCTTCATCCGGCCAAGCAACTACGCAACCAACGGGATCAATTGGGGGTTGTCGATACAGAATGCTACAGCGAGTGACAACTTTGTACTAGGTCAAGCAGGGACTACGTAGCACTGCAACCGGAGTGCTTGGCTGGGTGGCGAACTCCGCAGCATTTCTGTATTACCCAACAGAGTTGCGCATTGGCACGGGCCTTGGCACAACCCCGGTGGTGGACTTTAAGAGCAACGGGAATGTTCTTATTGGAACTTCCACAGATGGAGGCCAACTCTTACAAGTCGCGGGCACGCTCGCAGTTACAGGTGCTGTGTCGCTAACCACACCGCTTGCAATCGCGTCCGGTGGTACCGGTAGCAGCACAGCAGGAGCGGGACTCACAGCGTTGGGAGGTGCCAGCTTAACCGCCAACAACACCTTCACCGGAACGGCTCAAAACTACACGACTGGCACGGCCATCCAGCTCGGTCTTGTCACTGACGCGTATTACTCCACATTGTCGTCAAATCAAGTGGCATTCCACCGGGCGGGCAGTTACTCGTACATAGACCAACTCGGTATCGGCGGCTCAACTCAATTCCGTCTCTCCACGACAACGACGACCGATACCACGGCGCTCACTCTCAACACTGGCCAAGTGACCGTTGGTCTGCCCTTGGTCGCATCCAGCACGCTTACAGTTACGGGAGCGACTGTCCTCAACAGCGGTGTCGCCATCTACGGC
The DNA here is from genome assembly GCA_963840845.1 of Bryobacterales bacterium. Taxonomy (GTDB): domain Bacteria; phylum Acidobacteriota; class Terriglobia; order Bryobacterales; family Bryobacteraceae; genus Bog-105. The sequence continues at coordinate 44,173 of CAWJBS010000171.1, read as the reverse complement.
GGAGTGGGTTTTTACGCTTCACTTGCTAGCGGCAACCAAACGGCGAACTACAATCACCCAACGATCACGGCGGGCACCGGCAGTGCTTATGTGTACGACTCCAACCCCGTTATCGCAGCTTCTGCTGCGATCACAAACGTTTACCATTTCTTGGCCACGGCAGTTGGCCTGGGTAGTGGCGCAACGTTGACGAATGCGTACGGTCTGTACCTGAGTGCTCAGGCGCAAACGGGAGTGACCAACAGTTATGGTGTTTATCAAGCGGGCGCGAGTGACACTAACTACTTCGGTGGCGCAACGACAATCGCCAACACCGCACTGGTCCAGGCCACTGTCGGCACGGCAACCGCTGGCTTGGAGTCGGTCGCGAGTTACTCCGGCACAGGGGGATATTTCTACGGCATCTTTGCGTATGCGAAAGTGACGGGTGGCAGTGGGGCAACGGCAAACTGTCTCTACACTTACGCCAACATTGCCGCCTCAACCTCGGCATCATACGTCTATGGCTTACAAGTCAGCACCCCAGCCTTGGGCACTTCAGCGACCGTAGCGAATTGTTATGGCGTCTATGTCGCCATTCAAGCTCAAACGGGAATCACTAGCGCTTATGGAATCTACCAAGCGGGCGCGAGTGACATTAACGTATTCGCGGGCAATGTCGCCGTTGCGGGCACCACCGCTCGTCAGCAACTGAGTGTGGGCGCTGGCCTGGACATTTACAGCGGCAACGCCAACACTCCCACGGTCGCTTCGATTCGCGCTCTCTCTTCAGGCGGTCACTTAGGCATCAATGCTTTCGGCAGTGGCGCACTCATTCTCAATGGCGACACAGGAACCGGTGGCGTCAACTTCTGTAGTGGGTCTGCTGGCACTGTAGTTGCCTCAGTGTCCAACGCGGGCGCTGCGTCGTTTAACGGGACGCTGGCCGTCACCGGCTATACGACGCTCGCGGGCGTGACATGTGGAAGCAATTTATCGGTTAGCGGAACCCTGTCTGTCACCGGTGGTGCGATCTACCCTTGGGCGGGCGCAGACACAATACCGGCTCTCGCATCTACAGTCCTCAATGGTGAGATACATGGGCGGCAATCAATAGGCGCTGATCGTGGATTCCTCCGACTCTCGGCTGGTGGCGAAACGAATCCCCTGGTCAAGACGGCCATCGATCTTCAAGGCTATGGAATAACAGATAACGCTCAGATGCGCTTCTATACGGCTGGCGTCGAGCGTGCTCGATTCGCTCCGGGCACAGGCAACTTACTCATTGGCACGACGACGGACGGTGGGCAAACGCTCCAAGTGGCCGGTACGGTGGCCGTCTCAGGTAAGGTCTCTGGCGCATTGGGTGGATGGACAACATGGACACCGACATTGAGCGGTAGCGGCTCGATGACGATCAGCAGTGTGACAGTGGTGGATGCGCAGTACTTGACGATTGGTCCAATCACTTATTTCAAGCTGTGGGTGAATCCATTTACGACTGGCGGCACTGCATCGACGACAGTAGTCGTTACGTTGCCACTAGCGTCGGTGGGTATGAGTAGCCCATGCACCTTTTTCACAGCGAACGCCACCGCGAACTTCAGCGTAGGTGTAGCTTATGTGGCGAGCAATAGCTCCAACCTCAACCTATTCTTAAACGGCCAGACGAACTGGGGCTTGGGCACGAACCAGATCTTCTGCGAAGGCTTCTACAGAAGCACATAATCGCGGTACAAAATTCCGGTGTAAACGGATAGCCGGACTTTCATTGCCTTTTGCATGACAACACAAACATGCAAACACGACCCGGTAACGGGCCGCTTTATTCCAATCGGACCAAACAAGACGATCACGATGCCGGACGACAGAATCGGCATCCTCATCCAAAGACCCATCGACGGGAGCAAGTACATTGCCGTCGTTGATGCCCGCGATTACCACGGGTGCATGCTCGGCGCATACCGGTGGGCGGTCAAGGTCAACAAACGCAAACGCCGGACTCAGTACGCGGCGGCGATGATCTGGGTCGATGGTAAGCGTATCGAGGTTAAGCTGCATTCGCTCATCACCGGCTGGGCGCAGACAGACCACAAAGATGGAAATGGACTCAACTGTACGCGGAGCAATATGAGAGCGGCGACGAGCGGGCAAAATGGCCACAACCGTGGCGCAAACTCAAACAGCAGCACTGGGATGAAGGGCTGTTTTTATAGGAAGGACACAGGCATGTATCGCAGCATGATCGGCGTAGATTCCCGGCGCATCAACCTGGGGAGTAACTTTGCAACGGCGCGGGATGCGGCCATTGCCTATAATCTAGCCGCAAAAAAATATCATAAGGAATTCGCCAGACTAAATTTGGTGAGCCAATGACCAAAGAAGAACTGCTGGTGCGGTTCGACAGCTACTACGAAGCCGACGCGGGGCCGGAGTTTCGACTTTGGTGGGATGGGTTGACGCCGGAGGAGAGGCACTAGATCCAATTCCCCCCTTCGAAAATCCACGGCCTTCGCCAAGGTCGCCGAAGCCCAAGCCGAATCCTCAAGACGACGAAGAGTAAACCAAGCCCAAAACCGTCGCCCCGCGACTGAGCTAGTCGCTTAGTAAGCGACTAGCTATTGACGTACCACGTCACTAGCTCGCACCGGCTCCCGGCTGGGTAGCTGGTAGATTTGCAGACGGAATAGTTTTTACACCTCGGGTGTAAAAACTATTCCACCCCCGCACCGGCCCCAGCCGGGACGCCCGGTAGATTTGCAGACGGCACAGTTTTTTCACCTCAGGTGTAAAAACTGTGCCCAACACCGGCTCCCCGGCTGGGGTGGACCGCTCGATAGCTGGTAGATTTGCAGACGGGGAAGCTTTTACACCTAGGTGTAAAAGCTTCGCCACCCCGGCTGGGCCGCCCACGCATTTACTTGTCATTTTGTGCCAGAGAAGTTTTGAGCGGCGGGCACACAGTTGGCATGGCTACACAAATCCCTCTTGCCACTGAGCAAGATCGCCTAGCTTGCATTACCGGAATGCTGGACCGGTTGGATTCTTATGCACGTGGGTACCACGCGGCTGAAGCGGAGATGGCGGGACCGATAGTTGTGGAACGGGAACCGGCGAAGGTGGTCAAAGCTCCCTTATCGAAGAAGGAGAAACTTGCTGGCCGATGTGCCGCGCTCAAACTTAGGCTTGAAGAGGAAGAACAGAAGCAGGCCGAGCCGGAATCTCTCGATCCAATTGTTCAGCCGGATACTCCACAGCCGATCTCTTTCGCGGAGGCGGCGCGTCGATTGGGTAGAGATGTGAAGCTGGTGCGAAGACGCTTTATGAAAATGCCCGGCGTCATAAAGATCGCCGACGTTCGCAAGAAAGGCAAAAGGCCGTACTACAATTGGTCGATCCCTGTGGCTCTATTCAACAAAGTAAAGGATTCCTGGACGGTTCGATGAAACGGACGGAAGGACTTAATGACGCGGGCGGGTGGTACCAATCGGTGTGCCCTGTGTGCCTTGGAGTGTGCCATGGACCATGGTTTTGTGGCTTTTCTTGCTCTTTTGGCTCCTCGCAAAGTATTGAAAAATAAAGAATGACTTTGTTTTCAGTACCAGACCCCGTTCCGAGTCCCGCCCGACTCACCATTCTCTTTTTCGGACAACCATGGCGCGCAATAACTACGTTTTGATCGTTTTCGATAGCTGCCGCTATGATGCGTTGCAACGGGCGCGGCCGAAAGCAATTCGCAAGCTCGGCAAGGTGGAAAAGCGCTGGGCTTATGCATCGTGGACGGGGCCTTCGCACTTCAACCTACTGACTGGCTTGATGCCGCATAGCAGTCCGAAGGGCGTTTTCGCTTCCGATTATTACCAGCGCGATTTTCTGAAATACAACGAACGGCTGGGTGCGAAAGGCATCGAATTCAAGCGCTTTGTGCCGCGGCTTTATCTGCCGGTGTTTTTGCAGAGTTTGGGTTATCGTACGCACGCGCTGGTTTCGTTGCCGGTGCTGAACCCGATGACCATCCTGAACAGTGGCTTTGATAGCTATAAGTTGATGGAACGCCATAACGACATGCGGGCCATGGTTGCGGAAATGGATTTTGAAAACGAGCAGCCGTTTTTCTATCTGCTAAATGTGGGCGAGACGCATTACCCGTATGCGCTGCCGTCTGAGCCCGCGAATGAGTGGCCCAAGATCAGCGGCGTACACGGTGTGTTCAAGCATTTGGACGATCATGTTGTGGGTGGCAAAGTGAGAGCCTTCAACAAGGCGAAGCTAGCGGAACTACAGAGCCGCCAGATTGAAGCGGTTCGGTATTTAGACGGCGTGGTGGAAGAGTTGTTCGACCGTTTGCCCAAGAATACTTACGTGACGATAACCGCCGACCATGGCGAGCTTTTCGGCGAAGATGGTTATTTCGGGCATGGACCCATTCAGCATGAAAAGGTGCTGGAGGTTCCGTTTTTGGAAGGGAAGCTGCGGTAGCGCATGTACATCGGGCCAGGCGCGGGGTTTGCTTTTCTTGGTTCGTTCCTGACCATCCTGCTGTCGCTGCTGGCGAGTCTTGCTTCGCTGGTGATGTGGCCATTTCGTGTGTTGTGGTTACTCCTGCGCGGCAAGGGCACGCGCCGGAAGATGATCATTCTCGGCTTAGATGGGCTTGATCCGAAGCTGACCGAGCGCTGGATGGCCGAAGGTAAACTGCCCAATCTGAAAAGACTGGCCGAGAGTGGTTATTACGGGCAGTTGCGTACGACTTGCCCACCGCTTTCGCCGGTGGCGTGGTCTACTTTTGCGACGGGTGTGAATCCGGCGAAACACAATATTTTCGATTTCTTGAATCGCGATTTGCGGACGTATGCGCCGGAGCTTTCATCGGCGAAAGTGACGAAAAGAGGTGCTGAGTTGCGCCGCAAGAGTAGGCCGTTTTGGGAGATCCTGGGTAAGCATGGAGTCAGCAGCACGATTCTGCGCATTCCTGTGACGTTTCCGGCGACGCCTTTTCATGGGCGATTGCTTTCCGCGATGGCGACACCGGATTTGCGGGGGACGCAAGGGAGTTTTTCCTGGTTCTCGACCGACGCAAAGCAATCGGAAGTGGAGGGTGGTTTGAAACTCCCACTCACGAGAGTGGGAGACAGTTGGAATGGGAGTTTGCCAGGGCCGGGAACGGAGACGGTTGCGTTTCGAATTCAGCGGGGCGAACTGCAGATAGCCGGCAAGACTTATGAGCTGATGCGCGGCGAATACACACCTTGGATCAGGCTCAAATTCAAGGCGGCGCATGGGATCGTGCGGTTCTTATTGACGCAAGCGGAGCCCGAGCTTACGCTCTATGTAACGCCTATCGAAATTGATCCGGAACGGCCAGATTTACCGATTAGCCATCCGGCGCATTATGCGATTTATCTTTCGAAGCTGCTGGGTACCTTCGCCACGCTGGGTATGGCTGAGGATACCTGGGCGCTGAATGAAGGCGCGATTGACGAAACGGCTTTTCTAAAACAAGCAAAATCGATTCAGGCAGAGCGCGAAACTATGTTCTTCAGCGCGCTAGATAAGACCAAGACTGGCGTAGCGGCTTGCGTATTTGATACGACAGACCGCGTGCAGCATATGTTTTACAGGCGCATGGGAGATGCGTCTGAGCACGGTCAGGTGATTGAAGACCTGTACTGCGACATGGACCGAGTGGTAGGCCAGACGCTACGCTACGTGGAAAAAGATACCGTATTGTTTGTTCTTTCGGATCATGGTTTTTGTTCGTTTCGGCGCGGTATCAATCTCAATACCTGGCTGCAGCAGAATGGTTATCTTGTCTGGGACGCCACCGACATTGATTGGAGTAAGACGCGCGCCTATGCGGTTGGGCTGAGCGGTTTGTACCTGAACCTGCAGGGGCGTGAGGCGCAAGGAATTGTTTCGCCAGAGCAAGCGGCCGCGCTGAGAACGGAAATTAAAGCGCGATTGGCGCACTTGCAGGATAACGGGCAAGATGCCATCAAGGAAGTTTACGATTCGAGCGAGATCTATAGCGGCCCTTATCTAGATGCCGCGCCGGATTTGATTGTTGGGTATGCACCTGGATATCGTGTCTCTTGGGATGCGACTGTGGGCAAGGTGAGCGAGAAGGTTTTCGAAGACAACAATAAATGTTGGAGCGGCGATCACTGCGTGGACCCGAGCGAAGTACCGGGCGTGCTATTTACGAATCAGAAATGGAATCCGCAAAACCCTGGCATTGAAGATATGGCGCCGACGATTCTGCGATTGTTTGGCGTTGATCCACCGGCCTGGATGGAAGGCCGGGTGCTGGCATGAAAGCAAAGACCGCGGTGAAACTGAATTCGTCACTGTGTGAGCGGGCTAAAGCACTGGTGGAGAAAGCCGGCTATAGTTCGCTGGAAGAGTTTATAGAGCACGCAATGGAGCGCGACTTAGCGCGACTTGAAACGTCGGAATCAAAAGAAGAGTTGATGCGCAAGCTGAAGGGCTTGGGCTATCTGAAGTGATCTGGCCGGACCGGGTTCGACTGCGGCAAAGTGTGAACCGGATTATCGCGCACCTGCTGGAGATCCGCCTATTTTGGGACGAGCCAAGTTTGGTGCTGCGGGCGCAGTGGGACTTGATTGTTGAGAACGGACGGCTGCTCAAGCAATTGGCGCTGCCCGCGCTCATCCTATCTTTGCCGTTTGCCGTATTCTATTTTTGGCCAGCGCCGAAATGGCGAGGCGAAACGGTGATTGTGCTGGGTGTGGACGGCATGGACCCGGCTTTTGTCGAGCGACATTGGGATGCGCTGCCGAACCTGAAATCCTTGCGTGACGGTGGCTATTTTGGCCGCTTGCGAACGACGAACCCGCCGCAGAGCCCGGTGGCTTGGTCAACATTTATTACGGGGCTCGATCCGGATCAGCATGGCATCTACGATTTTGTGGAGCGCGACGGGCGGACGCACGCGCTGTTTTCGTCTATGTCTAAGACGGAGGAGCCGAAATATGTTCTGCCACTGGGGCCTTACATGCTCCCGCTTTCTAGCGCGCACATTTCTATCCCGCGGCAGGGGGTTCCGTTTTGGCGAACATTGACAGAGCATGGCGTGCCGGCGATGGTGCAGCGTATGCCGGTGAATTATCCGCCAGAGAAGGCGGGTTTGGCGCTTGCGGGCATGGGAACGCCGGATCTATTGGGCACGTTAGGGACATTCACGTTCTTCACCGATGACCCGATTGAGACCGCTCGCGAGGTTTCTGGCGGGCGGATTGTGAAAGCACAGGTGTTAAACGAGCGTGCGGTACTCACTCTCGAAGGGCCGGCGAATCCATTGCGCAAAAATCATGCGCCGACGGTGGCGACGATGATGGTCAACGTTGCCAAGGATCCAGCGACTGTTCGATTCGGAGACCAAACAGTATCGCTCAGACAGGGCGAATGGTCTGATTGGCTCAGTGCTGACTTCGTCTTGATTCCGCACGTTTCAAAAGTGCGCGGGATGGTGCGGGTTTATGCGAAGCAGCTTCATCCTGGTTTAGAAATCTACGTTTCGCCCATTAACTTAGACCCGCTGAAGCCAGCACTACCGATTTCTTACCCGGCGCATTTTGCGGCTGAAGCGGAGAACGAGATTGGTCCCTATTCAACGCTGGGCATTCCCGAAGACACATCCGCATTGCGGCAAGAAGTGTTGACACTGCCGGAATTTCGTGAACAGGCCGAGATGGTTTTGCATGAAGAGACGAAGCTGCTCGACTATTCGCTAAAGCGCTTCACGGGCGGTTTCCTGTTTTTCTACTTCTCATCGGTTGATCAAAACTCGCATGTGTTGTGGGGCAAGCATGATGACGAGTTACTGAAGATTTACCGGGAGATTGACCAGTGTGTGGGCAAAGTGAGACGTGCGCAGCCAAACGCAAAGCTGCTGATTATTTCCGATCACGGCTTTACGACGTTTGATCGAGCGGTCAATTTGAACACGTGGTTGAAGCAGAACGGATACGGAGAGCAAGCTTACGCTGTGGGACTGAATGCGCTGTATACAAAGCTTAGAGAGCCGCTGCGCGAGAAACTGCTGGCGTGGCGCGATCCGGATAACGGACGCCTGGTGATCACCTCCGTAACGGAGACGCATCCCACAGCCGCTAACAAAGGTGTCGCTCCGGATTTCTTAATTGGCTATGCAGCGGGATATCGAGCGTCTTGGCAAACCGGTTTGGGAGAGACACCGGAAACACTGATTGACGATAACAACGACGCTTGGATAGGAGATCATTGCGTCGATCCGGATGTGGTGCCGGGCGTATTTTTTAGCAGTGAAAAGATGCAACCGAAAACGTGGCGGCTACAAGATGTGACGGCGGCCGTTCTGCGGCAGTTCGGGATCAAGCCGCCTGAGGGGTATATGATGGCTGAACGATGAGCAGCGAAGCACAACCTTTGTTACAAATTGATAACGTTCCAGGGGCGCATCCAGGCGAGCAAATTCTGAAATTGCGCGGTCCATTGATGATTTCGAATTTCTTTGATTTTCAGACGATGGCGCGTGAAAACCGTGCGCCGCTTTTAATCATTGATCTTGCGGAAGTGCCATATATGGATTCGGCGGCGCTGGGCGCCATTCTGGGTATACACGTTTCGACAGGGAACAAAGGAACGAAATACGCGGTGATTAATGTGCCGCCGCGGATTGACACAATGTTCACAATTTCCGGCGTGCGCGACACACTGGTGATTTTCCCCACGCTGGCAGATGCTGAAAAGGCGCTGCTATAGCTTGACGTGGCGCAGGCGCAGCGCGTTCGTGATCACCGAAACCGAACTGAACGTCATGGCTGCGCTGGCGATCATCGGGCTGAGCAGAATTCCAAAAAACGGGTAAAGAATGCCGGCCGCCACTGGGACGCCAATCAAGTTGTAGAAAAACGCGAAGAACAGATTCTGTTTGATATTGCCGACAGTGGCGCGGCTCAGGTGAATGGCTCGAACCAGTGCGGCGAGATCACCGTGGAGCAACGTAATACCGGCGTTTTGCATGGCGATGTCGGTGCCAGTGCTCATCGCGATGCCAACTTGAGCCGCAGCTAATGCCGGAGCGTCATTGACGCCGTCGCCCGCCATAGCAACAATACGTCCGGTGTCACGCAGCTTTTTGATGTAGGCGGCTTTGTCGGCGGGCAAGGCCTCGGCTTGAATTTCATGAATGCCTAACTGGTCCGCGATGGTGCGAACGGTTACCTCCGAATCGCCGCTTAGTATGATCAAGCGGATGCCTTCCTTGCGGATTGCATCCACGGCGGCTTTGGTTGTGGGCTTCAAGGTGTCGGTGATGGTGAGCGTGCCCGCCAGTTGCTGGTCGACCGCGACGAAGATGGATGAGCCAGAAGCGGCGATGGCGAGATCGGAAAGAGCGGCGCGATTTCCGATCAGAACGGCGTGCCCGTTGACCATAGCCTTTGCGCCCTTTCCTGGTATGGATTGAAAGCGTTCGGGCTTAGATAGCGTCAGACCTCGTTCTCTAGCGGCGGTAAGGATCGCGCCAGCCAAAGGATGCTCACTGTTTTGTTCGACGCTCGCCGCCAGGGCGAGCAGTTCGTTTTCCGTTGGTGTGCTGGTGGTTTCGATGGAGATGAGTCGCGGTTTGCCGACAGTAAGCGTGCCGGTCTTGTCCACAACGAGAGTGTCCACCTTTTGCAATAGCTCAAGCGCCTCAGCGTTGCGAACTAAGACGCCGGCCGTGGCTCCTCTGCCCGTTCCCACCATGATGGACATGGGCGTTGCCAGTCCGAGTGCGCAAGGGCACGCAATGATGAGCACAGCGACGGCGTTGACCAACGCATGACTGACGGGCCCGACGCTTAACCAAATAACGAAAGTGATGATCGACACGAGAACGACAGCTGGGACGAAGTAGGCGGCGACTTGATCGGCTAGTTTTTGAATGGGAGGCCGAGTGCGTTGCGCCTCACTGACTAAGCGAACGATTTGACTCAGGAGGCTATCGGCCCCCAAGCGGTCGGCGCGCAGCAGAAAGCTGCCGGTACCGTTGAGCGTGCCGCCAGTGACGCGGCTTTGCGGGCGCTTTTCGACGGGAAGCGATTCGCCAGTGACCATGGACTCATCAACAGAGGAGTGACCATCCGTCACGACGCCGTCAACGGGGACCGTTTCGCCAGGCAGAACGCGGAGGACATCACCGACTCTTACATGATCGAGAGGAATTTCGCGGCCGTCGGCCAAGCGAGTGGCTTTCGGCGCGAGATTAAGTAGCGACTTGAGTGCGCTGGTGGTTTTGCCGCGGGCGCGTAGTTCGAGCACCTGACCGAGTAGAACGAGCGTGACGATAACGGCGGCAGGTTCGAAGTAAAGCGGCTGGTGAGTGAACAATCCCACGATGCTGAACAGATACGCCGCGCCGGTTCCCAGCGCGATCAAGGTGAACATGTTGCCGTGGCGATTCTTGATGGATGCCCAGGCACGAGCGAAGAAAGGTGCGCCACCCCACAAGACAACAGGCGAGGCGAGAGCGAAAGCCAGCCAGCGAGCGCCCGGAAAATCAAACAGCATCATCACGAGAAGCGGCACGCTCAATGAAGCGCAAACAATGAAGCGGCGGCGCATGTCCTGATATTCGGAGTCGTCCGTCTCGGCGCTCGCGTCAATGGGCTCCAGAGCCATGCCGCATTTAGGGCAACTTCCGGGGCCCACTTGACGAACCTCTGGATCCATAGGGCAGGTGTATTCGATTTGTTGTTGGGATGAGGCGACCGGCTTGGGCTGTGGAGTCGGAGTGAGCCCGATGGTCACCAGTTTGGGCTTGAGATACTCGGCCGGTTGCGCATCGAACTTGGTTTTACATTTAGGGCAGCAGAAGTAATAAGTCTTGCTTTCAAACGTGCTCTCGGGTGGCGCGGGACTCTTGTCGGAATCAACTTTCATTCCGCACACAGGATCTATTTGAATGGGCACCATTCATTAGATGCCGGGCGGCCTGCGATGATTCGGGCTATGATAAGCGGGAAGCCATGAACTACCTACTGAAAACCGAACCGACTGTGTATTCATTCGCTGATTTAGAGCGCGACAAAGAGACGATTTGGGACGGTGTGACGAACCCCACAGCGGTGAAGCACCTGCGTGAGATGAAGCCGGGCGAAAAGCTGGTGATCTACCACACAGGCGATGAGAAGAGCGCCGTGGGTGCGGCGACGGTGGTGAGCGTGGATGCGAAAGACCCGAAAGTTCCGCTGGTGAAGATCAAACTGGGGAAGGCTGTGAAGGCGCCAAAAACTCTGGCGGAGATTAAGGCGGAGAAGATTTTTGCAGATTCGGCGTTGGTGAAGATTGGGAGATTATCGGTGGTGCCTTTGACAGACGAACAGTACCGCTGGTTGGTTGGATAAACAGAAAAGGACGTTGCTGGCGATGCAGTCGAGCAACGTCCTTTTTGCTTACTTCGGGGCTGGCTTGGTGACTTCGACGTCGATGGTGATGGTGATGTCGCTGCCAATCATGGCCGTCATGTTAGCCATGCCAAACTGAGTGCGGTCGATCGTGGTGCTGGCGGAAGCGCCGAGGTGAAGAGTGCCGCGCTGATCTTTCATGGGATCGGTGACGCCTTCGATATTCAAGACCACTTGCTTGGTGACGCCGTGCATGGTGAGGTCGCCGGTCGCTTTGAGCTTGCCCGGGCCGGCGGATTCAATCTTGGTGGATTTGAAGGTGATGGTGGGGTACTTAGCAACATCGAAGAATTTGTCGCTGCGCAGATCGTTGTCGCGCATGTCAACGCGGGTGTCTACCGAGTTAGCGTCAATGGTGACGTCAATCATTGACTTAGCTACGTTGGCGGCGTCGTAGTCTACCGTGCCGCTAACCTTCGTGAAGGCGCCGCGCACGGTGGAAATGCCCATGTGTTTAACGGAAAACTGCGCTGCGGTGTGATTGGGGTCAATCTTCCAGGTCTCTGCGAGGGCGCTGGACGAAACGAGCAGCATGCCAGTTGCGAACAATCCAAAAATACTTTTCAAGTAGAAGCCTCTCTCGGGGTATTGAAATCGATGGCGGCTGGTTGGACCGTGAGGAGATACAACGCTGCCACACAGATCAAATCATAGCGCGGAAAGCTACTACAGCCCGTAAAGTTTCGTAAACTGCCGTCAATCAAGCAAACCGTGTTCCACCACATGGCGGACCACCTCGGCATTGTTTTTTAGCCCCGTTTTATCCAGAATGCGGGCTCGGTAAGTGCTGACGGTCTTGTCGCTGATGGCAAGCATGACGGCGATCTCGCCAACGGTTTTGCCGGAACCGATCAAGCGCAGGACTTGAAACTCGCGGTCGGACAGCAATTCGTGCAGAGACTCGGGGCCTTTGCCCTGGAGATCGGCGGTCAGCGTTTCGGCAAGGGTCGGACTCACATAACGTCCGCCCGTAGCGACCTTTTTCACTGCCTTGACGAGTTCTTCGGAGCTACTGGCTTTGCTAATAAAGCCGGAGGCGCCCGCTTTGATCGCGCGCAAAGCATATTGGCGCTCGGGAAGACTGGTGATTACTAAAACTGGTACTTTGGTATGGGTACTTTTGATAGCCTTCAGTAACTCCAATCCGCGGTTTCCTTCCAAAGAGAGTTCAAGAACGATAAGATCCCAGTCTTGTTCGGTGGCCAGTGGTAAAGCTTCTTGTAAGTTGCCCGTTTCGCCCCAAGTGGCCGCTTCAAACGCATCTGCAATCACTTGTTTCAGTCCAATCCGCACAACTTCGTGGTCGTCGATCAGGAGAATGCGTTTCATGTACCAACCCTACTGTGTAACAAGGCGTACACAAGGGGAACTAGCAGCGTTACGAGTATATTTGTCCTAGCACAGTATACTTACTTGGCCGAACCTTGGAATTCTACGGTGGAGTTGCTCGCCGCAGTTTTGCGAAATTGCCAGAATCCGTAGCCTGCGGCGGCAGTAAGTGCAATAACAAAAAGCCAAATAAGTAGGTCGGAGTATTTATCAAGAGTGCCGGACCAGAGGCGAACGATGCGGCGGCCATAAGAGACAGCGAGCCAAGCCACTAAGGTATAACGCAAAGTTCGAGACGCACTATAAGCGAGCAGAAAGCGTTTGCGCGAGACGCCCAAGGCGCCGGCTGCAATCAGGAACATAGACAAAGGGACGGGTGGCGGAAGCAGCGGCGGGATGAAAACCGAGAGAACGGAATGATCTTTGGCCCAAGCCTCCATGCGCTGAAAGAGTGGCGAGTGGCCATAGCGCTTGAGAGCGGCCTCGCCTCCGCGCTTTCCGCTGGTCCAATTAGTGTAGCCGCCCAGAATGCTGCCAGCGGTGGCAGAGGCGACGAGAAGGTATGGATCGCCGTGATGGGAAACGAGCCAGAGCAGTAGAAGATCTGTACTGCCGGGAAGCGGGAGAGGAATTACGGAGGAATCGAGGACGGCGACGGCGAAAAGACCGAGTGGGCCGAGGTGGGTGAGCCAGCGCGGGATGAGAGGATGGCGGACGCGCGAAGCGGTTTTGGCGGCGTGGGCCGGCGCTGGCAGGAGAGCAAGCATGAATAGTAGACGTTCGGAAGGGCTACTTTAGTAACCCTGTTTAAGATAACTTCACCCGGCGCGTCTGCTAGCGTTGAATTTTCGAATGATTTCCTTTTCCAATATTCAAAAGCAGTACGGCAAGCAGTTGATTTTCGTGGATGCGAACTTTCAGTTGAATCCGGGCGAGAAGGTCGGGCTGGTAGGCCCGAACGGGGCGGGGAAGACGACGCTGTTTCGGATGGCCATCGGCGAGGAACTTCCCGACGACGGTGACGTTCTGTGCCGAAGAAGTTGACCATTGGCTATTTCCGTCAGGATGTGGAGGAAATGCAGGGACGGTCGGTGCTGGATGAAGCGATTGCGGGCAGCGGCCGGATTGGCGATCTGCATCACGAGTTGGAAGCTCTGCAAAAGTCGATGGAAGATCCGGAACAGGCGGACAAGCTGGATAAGGTTCTGGAACGCTTTGGCGAGGTGCAGGAAGAATACGAGCATTTGGGCGGCTATACGCTGGAGGCGCAGGCGCGCGAAGTGCTGCATGGGCTTGGGTTCAAGGACGACCAAATTGACGGCGATGTAGGCGCATTGTCGGGCGGTTGGAAAATGCGTGTGGCGCTGGCGCGAGTTTTGTTAGGGCGGCCGGACGTGCTGCTGATGGATGAGCCGACGAACCATTTGGATTTGGAATCGATCATCTGGCTGGAGCAGTTTTTGCGGGCGTTTGAAGGAACGCTGCTGATGACTTCGCACGACCGGGAGTTTATGAACCGGCTGGTGACGAAAATTGCTGAAATCGACGGCGGCGAAATTGTTGTCTATTCGGGCAATTACGATTTTTACGAACGCGAGCGCACGATCCGAGAAGCGAACCAAGCGGCGGCGTTTGCGCGGCAGCAATCGATGCTGGCGAAAGAACAGCGTTTCATTGAGAGATTCAAGACTCATGCCGCCAAAGCCGCGCAGGTGCAGAGCCGCATCAAGGCGTTGGACAAAATCGAAAAGATCGAGTTGCCGAAAAAGCGGCAAGTGGTGAAGTTCGATTTTCGCGAGCCGGCGCGGTCGGGCGATCAAGTGGCGGTGGTGGAAAACATCAGCAAGGCTTACGGCAAGCGTGTGATTTACGACGGCTTCAGCATGCATATCCGGCGCGGCGAACGCTGGGCGGTGATGGGGCGCAATGGCGCGGGAAAAAGTACGCTGTTGAAAATGATTTCGGGAGCGAGCGCGCCGGATTCTGGGACGGTGCGGTTAGGCGCCAGCTTGCAAATGGGGTATTTTTCGCAGCAGTCGCTAGATGTGTTGAACCCGGATTTGACAGTGATTGAACAGTTGCAGCAGGATTTCCCGAAAGACGGGATTGGTTCGTTGCGTTCGCTCGCCGGGGCGTTTCAGTTTTCGGGCGACGATGTGGATAAGAAGATCCGGTCGCTATCGGGCGGCGAAAAATCACGTCTGGTGATTGCGCGCATGCTGTTCAATCCGCCGAATTTTCTGGTCTTGGATGAGCCGACGAATCACTTGGACTTAGCCACGAAAGAAATGCTGGTGGATGCGCTGAAGCAGTTTGAAGGCACGATGATTTTCGTTTCGCACGACCGCATGTTTTTGCGCGGATTGGGTTCGCGGGTATTGGAACTGGGTGGCGAAAGCGGGACGGAGAGGGAACCGCGAGTATATCCGGGGTCGTACGTTGAATACGTGCAGGCGCTGGGGCATGAAGCGCCCGGAATTTACTCATAGGACCATGAAGTTTTGAGAATTAAGGAGATTTTCAGCACTTCCCTTAGGTGAAAGGCGTAGTAACGATGTGCCTGGCCGACCTTGTGGAATCACAGTTTGGCAAGGAAAAATGGCAGACGATTATGGCTGCGGCTGGCTTACGACCGGCGCGCCAATTTCTGCTGATTGAAACCACGCCGGATCACGACTTTGTCAATCTGCTGGCTGCCACGGCGCATGCTTTGAAGTGGACGCACGAACAAACAGCGCAAGCGTTTGGCGAGCATTGGTGTACTAAGTTCGCACCGCGTCTTTACGATCCCTATTTCAAACGCGTGGCCGACGCGCGCGGATTTTTTTTACAGATGGATGCGGTCCATACGCGCGCGACCCAATTCATGCGGGACGCCAAGGCGCCGCACTTTGCGATTGAAGAGTCCGGGCCGGGCCAATTAGTGATGACCTACGATTCCGAACGGAACTTAGAAGAGCTATGGATTGGTCTCATTAAGGGCGTAGGCAAAGCTTTTCACGAAAAACTGGAAGTAAACCGGTTAGATAAGAATCGGGTGCAGGTGAGGTTCTGCGGACCGGCTTAGCAGATGCGTCACAAGCGATTAATCAAACTCGCCACATAACCGGCGCCGAAGCCGTTGTCGATATTCACTACGGTCACGTTGCTCGAACAACTATTGAGCATTCCCAGCAGCGCGGCTAATCCATTGAAACTGGCACCGTAACCAATGCTCGTCGGCACAGCAATGACGGGACACCCAACCAGACCGCCCACTACGCTGGGCAACGCGCCTTCCATGCCAGCACAGACGATGGCCACGCGTGCTTCCACTAGACGGTCACGCTGGGTCAAGAGGCGGTGAATGCCGGCGACGCCCACGTCGGTGATCATGTCTACGGCGTTGCCCATCACCTCGGCTGTGAGATGCGCTTCTTCTAAAACGGGCAAATCGGCTGTGCCGGCACAAATGGCGGCAATCTTGCCTTTGCCGTAGACGGTACGGTCGCGCCAAACGCGCACCACGCCTGAAGCGGGGAAGTATTCCGCCATCTGCTCAAGAGCGGCGACGCGTTCGGCCATCTCTTTCGTAGCGCGTGTGAGGAGCAAGTTCGGCGATTTGGCGAGCAACGCCTTAGCGATGCCGGCCACCTGATCGGGCGTCTTGCCTTGCCCTAGGATCACTTCCGGCATGCCATGGCGAACGGCGCGGTGGTGGTCTACTTTGGCGAAGCCAATATCTTCAAACGGCAGGTGCTTCAGGGTGTCCAAAGCGGCCGGAACGGTGGTCTTTCCGCTTTGCACTTGTTCAAGAAGTTGTTGAATTTGCTGAAGATCCATAAGTTGAGCCTAATGAGGTTTGAGCCGCATCCCTTAAAATAGTAACGTTAGCGCTTTTATGAACCGTTTCTGGTCCCGCCTGCTTTTGACGCTTGACATGATCAAGTTCGAACACTCCGTGTTTGCGCTGCCGTTCGCGCTGACGGGTGCGCTGCTGGCGTGGCGCGATTGCGGCTTTCAAGTGGCGGGTTTGCGCTGGCGGTTTTTTTGGATTCTGGTGGCGATGGTGGCCGCTCGATCGGCAGCCATGGCGTTTAACCGCATACTGGACGCCGATATTGACGCGCGCAACCACCGCACGGCCACGCGCCATCTGCCGGCTGGTCTGCTTTCAGCGCGCTTTGCTTGGGGCTTTACCGCCGTGGCGTCGCTCGTGTTTCTGTGGGCCGCGCGCGAATTGGGCTTTCTTTGTTTCATCCTGGCACCCGTGGCCTTAGCAGTGCTTTTCGGTTATTCGTTTGCCAAGCGCTTCACCATGTTTGCGCATTTGCTGCTGGGTTTCTGCTTGGGGATTGCGCCCGCGGCCGCATGGATCGCCGTGCGCGGTTCGCTCGATGGGCGCATCTGCTGGCTCACGGCCGCCGTGATGTTTTGGACGGCCGGCTTTGATGTCATCTACGCTTGCCAGGATTTTGAATTCGATACGGCCGAAGGTTTGTTCAGCATTCCGCGGCGCTTCGGCATTGCCCGCGCCCTGATTTTAGCGCGCCTTCTCCATTTGGCCATGATTGGCTGCCTCATCACGCTGGTTTTCGTTTTCCACCTGGGCGCATTGAGCGTGGCCGGAGTTTTGGCCGTGGTGATCTTGCTGGTGTACGAACACGGCTTGGTGAAACCGCATGATTTATCGCGGGTGAACGCGGCTTTTTTCACTGTGAACGGCTACGTTAGTATTTTGTTTTTTGCATTTTGGGCAGCCGATATTTTGCTGCATCGGGGTATTTCCAAACTCACATGACCACCATCTCTAAAACACCCGTTATTGAAGATCGCCGATTGAAAACGATCTACGACAAAGTGGAAGCGGGCGAACGGCTCTCGTATGACGATGGCGTGACGATGTATCGCAGCGGCGATATTCTGGCGCTCGGCTACATGGCGAACCTGGTGCGCGAGCGCAAGCATGGCGACACCACCTATTTCAATGTGAACCGCCACATCAATCCCACAGACGTTTGCGTCGCCAGTTGCCGCCTCTGCGCCTTTGGCAAGAAAGCCAAAGATCCGAAGGCTTATACGATGTCGCTGGAACAGGTTTGGGAAGTGGCGGGCAAGGGCTACGCCGAGGCAGTGACTGAATTCCATATCGTCGGCGGTCTGCATCCGGAGTTGTCGCTCGATTGGTTTTGCCAGATGATCGCAGGCCTAAAGGAACGCTACGCGGGTGTCCATTTGAAAGCGTTCACTATGGTGGAAGTGGCGTTCCTGGCCCGCCGCGCCAAAATTTCGATTCGCGAAACGTTGGAAAAACTGAAAGCGGCCGGTGTAGATTCGCTGCCGGGCGGTGGCGCAGAGATCTTTTCAGAACGTGTCCGGCGGATTATTTGCGATCACAAAATTGACGGCGACGAGTGGCTGGAAACCGCCAAGCTAGCGCACGAGGTGGGCTTGAAAAGCAATTGCACCATGCTCTACGGCCATTTGGAGACGCCCGAAGATCTGAGCGACCATCTGGTTAAATTGCGCAACGTGCAAGACGAAACCGGGGGCTTCGTCACGTATATCCCGCTGGCGTTTCACCCCGATAATACGGCGCTGAGCCACTTGCCCAAGACCAGCGGCTTTAACGATCTGAAGCAAATTGCCATTTCGCGTTTGATGCTGGACAACATTCCGCACATCAAGGCGTATTGGATCATGATGACGCCCAGCGTGGCGCAAATCGCCCAGCGCTTTGGAGCGAACGATATTGACGGCACGGTGGTGGAAGAAAAGATTTATCACGAAGCAGGCGCTACCACGCAACAACATTTCCGGCGTAAGGATTTGCTCCGTCTGATTACGGAAGCGGGCCGGACGCCCGTGGAGCGCGACACCGCATACCGGCCGGTGACAAGAACGGAATCCGCCTTTACTGTTTTGGTGTAGGGCGCAAGCCTATGAGCCGCTGCGAAACAGCCCTAAGACGCGCCCGACAAGGCTGAGTTTCACGGCTTCGGCCTGCTCCGTCTTGCGTCTCTCGGAAGGTTTACGGGGGGAATCCAGATAGGATGCGGGTTCAAATTGCGCACCGGCGTCCTTCATTTTGAACAGCCAAGCGCGCCCTTCTTCGTCGGCGCTGAATAGCTGGCTTACGTCCAAGAGGAAGCGCCTGCTATTGAGCGTAGTGCGAGCCGTTTCCCACGAGCCGTCCAATTCCCTGACACTGGCGGCTCGCAAATCCCCAATAAGCTGAAAACGGAGAGTGGGCACGCTGTCATGGATGTAATACTTAAAAGGAAGCGAACGAGAGGGGCCAGCGGGGCGGTTTGCAACAGACTCCACGCCTTTTTGTGATTTAATTTGGGGGATTGGGCTTAGAACTTCCGCCATACCAGAAATTGTTGGATTCTCCGTAATCATCGAACGTTCCATCTATCTTGACGTATCGGCACGGAAAAAGAAGACAGAGAATTGTTAACTAATGGGGCTTGTCGCACATCTCATTACTACATGCTTGAACGCTTTTACACTCAGGGGCTGAATGAACTTTTTGCGTAAACCTTCTTTAATGCTCTTTCCCGCGCTTTGTTTCTTTTGGCTTCACAGCGCGCAAGGGCAGCAAACAGCGCCCGCTGCCGATCCTCCTCCGGCAGCCGATGCGGCCTCTTCTTCTTCCTCATCGCAACCGAATCCGGTTCAGCCCGGCAGCCTGCAGCAGGCGCCGCCTGATAAGCGCGTCTTTGGCGTATTACCGAACTACCGGACAGCCAATATGACAGCGGAGTATCACCCGATCACGTCGAAGCAGAAGATGACGATCGCGTTGAAGGATTCGTTTGACTATCCGCTGGTTGGCTTGGGCGCAGCTTATGCAGCTCTTTACCAATTGGACGATAGCCACCCGCAGTTCGGCCAGGGCTTTAAGGGCTATTTGAAACGGTTTGGCACGTCGTATACGGATCAGCTCACCGGAAACATGCTGACGGAAGGCCTTCTGCCCATCGCGTTCAAAGAAGATCCGCGCTACTTCCGTTTGGGAGAAGGAAAGAAGTGGCATCGTGCAGGCTATGCACTCAGCCGAATTATAGTCACACGTACGGACGCCGGCGGCAAGAGTTTCAACTACGCCGAGATCGTGGGCAACGGCATTGCTGCGGGTGTTGGACTGTCTTATTATTCGGATAACCGGGACGTACCCGACTTTATGCAAAATTGGGGAACGGAATTAGCGACCGACGCGATTTCGCAGGTGCTCAAAGAATTTTGGCCTGATATCAAGCACCGCTATTTTCACCACCACAACAAAGAAGCGGCTACTGATTAGTGGCCGCCACTGGCTTTTACCGCCGGCGCTTCAGGTTGGAAGTGCGTCAAGAACGTAGTGTCGAACTCGCCCGCTAGAAACTTTTCATCCAGCAGAATCTGTTCGTGTAAAGGAATCGTAGTGTGAATCCCGTCCACCACAAACATACTTAAAGCACGCCGCATGCGCTGGATGGTTTCTTCGCGATCCTTACCGAAGGTAATCAGCTTCGCCACCAGCGAATCGTAATAGGGCGGAATCACGCTGTCGGTATAGGCGGCGGTATCCACCCTCACCCCAATCCCGCCAGGCAAATTCAGGCCAGTGATGCGTCCTGGCGAGGGTGCGAACGTTTTCGGATGTTCTGCATTAATCCGGCACTCCATCGCCGTGCCCCGGATTGTGATCGGGGTAGTTATGATGTCACTCAGTTTCTCGCCGGCGGCAATGCGCAATTGGGCTTTCACCAAATCGATACCGGTCACTAACTCCGTGACGGGATGTTCTACCTGAATGCGCGCGTTGACTTCAATGAAGTACAAATTCTTCTGCGCATCCATCAAAAACTCAACCGTACCCGCGTTGCTATAACCAATGCTCTTCATGGCAATGCGCAGACTGTCGGAAATCCGTTTGCGCAATTCCGGCGTCACGCTGGGCGAAGGCGCTTCTTCCAATAGCTTTTGGTGACGGCGTTGGATGGAACATTCGCGCTCGCCCAACACTTCCACGTTGCCGTGTTCGTCGCCGAGCACCTGGAATTCGATATGGCGCGGCGCTTCCACCAGCTTTTCCATGTACACGTCGCCGTTTGAAAAAGCAGCCGCCGCTTCGCCCTGCGCTTGCGCCAGCATGCTGGGCATCTCGGCTTCCGAACGCACGATACGCATACCGCGCCCGCCGCCGCCGGCCGAAGCTTTCAGCATTACCGGATAACCAATGCCTTTTGCCAAGCTCAACGCTTCTTCAGGGCTGCCAATGATGCCTTTCGAACCAGGCAGAATAGGAACGCCCGCCGCTTCCATAATGGCGCGCGCACGTTGCTTCAAACCCATTTCTCTAATCACGTTTGGCTTAGGGCCGATAAACTTGATACGCGACGCTTCGCAGACTTCGGCGAAATTGGGATTCTCACTCAGAAAGCCGTAGCCTGGATGGATGGCTTCCACATTGGTAATTTCCGCCGCGCTGATCACCGCCGGAATGTTCAAATAGCTAACCGAACTTTTCGCCGGTCCTATACAAACCGCTTCGTCGGCAAAACGCACGTGCAAACTATGCCGGTCGGCTTCCGAATAAACGGCCACGGTTTTAATCCCGAGGTCGCGGGCGGCACAAATCACGCGGAGGGCTATTTCGCCCCGGTTGGCAATTAAAATTTTTCGAAACATGGATGGACCGGAATCTTAGAGCGGCTGAATGGTGAAGAGCGACTCACCATACTCTACGGGCCGGCCGTTTTCTAGATGCTTGGCAACCACAACGCCGCGGACTTCGGCCTCAATCTCATTCATGAGTTTCATGGATTCGATGATGCACAAAACCGTCTTTGCTTCCACCTGGTCGCCTGGCTTCACAAATGGCGCGGCGCCCGGTGTTGGCGAGTCATAGTAGGTGCCCACAATGGGCGATTTCACCACAATGTTACGTTCGTCCTGCTGTTTGGCCGCTGCGGCTGCCAGCAACGCTTCCGGCGTGGCGTGAGCGGCGTGGGGAGCGGCGTGCACTCCCGTAGTGGCAAAACTGGCTGGCGGCGGCGGTGCGGCGGGTTGTACCGCATAGACAGGTACTTCCTGCGGCCCGAAACTGCCCTTGATGCGCACGCTGTTTTCACCGCGCCGCACTTCCAACTCCGCTATCGCCGTGTCGCGCACTACTTGAATCAATTCTTTGATTTCTTCAATCGTCATTCATTCACTCGTGGAATGGGCTTTGGCCCGTTTACAGAACCACTAATTCTTTCTTGGTTGGCGTCAGGACTTCGCAGCCCCGTTCTGTTACAACTACCGTATCTTCAATTCGTACTCCGCCGGTCCCTTCTTCATAGACTCCCGGTTCGACTGTTACGGTCATTCCTACTTCGAATTTCACCGCTTCTTTTTTGCCGATCCGCGGACGTTCATGAATCTCCAGGCCTAAACCGTGTCCCGTCGAATGGACGAAGAGCTTATCTAGTTCATACCCACGCAAGACTTCACGTACGGCTTGATCCAACTTAGCGCAAGTCATCCCCGGCTTCAATAGCGCCAAGGCAGCCAACTGGCTATCTAGTACGGCTTTATAAATTCGCCGTATCTTCGCATTGGCCCTACCGACTACGTAGCAGCGCGTCATGTCGCTGGCGTACCCAGCCACCGTCGCACCCATGTCTATTAATAATAGTTCACCCGCTTCAATGGGATGAGCCGTTGGATGGGCATGGGGTAGGGCAGTACGACGGCCCGCCGCGACAATCGTGTCGAAGGCGGTACTATCCGCACCGAGTAAGCGCATCCGATAGTCGATTTCCGCCGCCAAATCGAGCTCCGTCATGCCGGGCCGAAAGTGCGCCATCGCCTGTTCCAGCGCCGCCGAATTCAGCTTTACCGACGTGCGGATCGTCTCAATCTCGTCTGTCGATTTGATCATGCGCAACTGTTCCACCAGACCGGCTACAGGCTTAAGCATCAAGCCCTTCAGTAGTTCTGTCAGTTGCCCGTAATCTTCAAAACTCAGGCGGTTGCGCTCAAAAGCGAGAGATTTGAGCTTCAGGCGCTTGACCACCGAAGCGATATTTTTTGCGATCGGGCCCTTGGCTACACGAATGTCGCAATCTACTTCTTGTGCCGATTGCGTCAGGTAACGCGGATCGGTAAAGAAGATGGCGCGCGCGCGAGTCAGTAATAGCGCGCCATTGCTGCCCGTAAAGCCTGTGAGGTAGCGCACATTCGGCAGCGCAGTTGTGAGAAAGGCTTCGGCCTTCGTTTCGTCTGGCGGCGTCCACTCGTCAAGCAGAGGCATGATACGCGCGCGCCGGGCCGCGAAAACAGTCTTTTCTTTCAATGGGTGCCTTTTTAGGGTTTCAGTAACAGCTTGCCGGTGGTTTTACGACCTTCCAAATCGCGATGCGCCTGTTCCGCATCGGCCAAAGAATAGGTCTTATGAATCCGCAGCTTGAGTTTGCCGGCGGCGATCCATTGAAACAAGTCCGCCGAGCGCCACTTAAGTTCCGCCGGATCACTAATATAGTTTCCCAGACTAGGGCGCGTGAGAAAAAGCGATCCTTTCTGACTGAGGACCAGCGGATCAATCTCGCCCACGCCACCGCTCGATTGGCCGAAACTCGCCATCATGCCGCGCGGTCGGAGGCAATCCAGGCTTTTGTGAAAAGTGGTTTTGCCGACGGAATCGTAAACTACATCAACGCCTTTGTTGTTCGTGATGCGTTTGGTTTCGACGACGAAGTCTTGATCGTTGTAGAGGATGGTATGGTCGGCGCCGGCATCCTTGGCAAGTTGCGCTTTTTCAGGAGTAGAAACGGTGCCGATGACGGTGGCGCCGGTGAGCTTGGCAATTTGCACAATGAGCAAGCCCGCGCCGCCCGCTGCCGCATGAACCAGGCAGGTGTTGCCCGTTTTCAGCGGAAACGTGGAATGCGTCAAATAATGCGCGGTCATGCCCTGCAGCATCACGGCCGCGCCGTTTTCGAAGCTGACCGCCGCCGGAAGCTCCACCAGAAACTGTTGCGGCACAAGCGCGTATTCGGCATAGGAGCCGCGGGCCATGGCATAAGCGACGCGCTGGCCGGGTTGCCAGGCGGTGACGCCCTTGCCCCCTTTCACCACCGTCCCGGCAGCTTCGTTACCAAGTCTTACCGGGCTCTCGGGCGCCTTATAAAACCCGGCGCGAAAGTAGGTGTCGATGAAATTGACACCAATAGCTTCGATCTTGAGCAGCACTTCGCCATCGCCCGGTTCAGGTATGGGGATGTCAATCATTTTGAGATTTTCAGGCCCGCCTGTGGGGTCGGCCACAACAGCTTTCATGTAGCCGATTCTACGACGAACGCGGTGATCTTAGTTGCGCGCTATACTCAGGTTGGCTCAAGAAATTTTTCTGAGCCGTCCGCGCATCGCTACTTAAGGCCGCTGCGCGAATTCTCCAATCTCACTTAACAACGAAAGCTCAAGAGGGATTGGCATGTCTTTAATTAATGGAGATCGCGCTCGCGCCAACAAGATTAGAAGTAAGCGTCGCGTGCGGCGCAGTGCGTTGAAGGTGATGCGCCGCGTGTCTGAGCCGGCTAAAGATGGCCACAGCGCGCCAGTCGTTGCGCCGCCGGCAGCGCGTTAGTTCTGCAGTGTGGCAGTGAACATCTGAGTCCGCTCGGCAAACTCCGCACAAAGCTCTCCTAGCGTCTCTTCTGCCAGCGCGTCAGTTCGGTTCAGAACCCGTGCGCAACGGTCCTCAACGGATAGACTTGCTCCATCGCTCAACAGAATCTGTTCCGCGAAAGTCTGCGGGGCGTCGCCGTCTTCTGTGATGGGTGACGGCACTTTGGCTAACCTTCGCAGGATTGCATCGCAATAATCGCTCAATAGCTGCTGGCGCACCTCGAACGCGTTGGCCGCTGCGGCTGATGGCAGAAAGCGCAGATTCTGACGCAGGACGCGTAGTGTTACCCAGCGGTGCCGCAATTCTAAGAGAGACTGCTGTTCAGCGCAAATCGCCAGATAGGCAGAGCGAAAAGGAGAATCCGTTTGTGCGAGCAGTTGTCCGCGGCTCAGAAAACGTTCGCCTAATGCGGCGATCTCATTGTTCAGCGCAGTTCGCGAAGCCAGTGCCTCTCTTTCCGCCGTCTCCAAATCCCCACTTGAAAGGTGGAATGATTCCGGCTTTATTTTTCCGCCGGCACGCAGGAACTGTAAGCCTGAATTGCGGTTTAAAGATTCAGTAAGGAGGCGCCAGTACTCTTCAGCCGGTTCCTTCGCCACAGTGGTCATCCACTCGCCTCCTTCGAATGTCTCCTCGGGCAAGCGGAACCAGCGTGCTGGCTGGTCGGCGGGGCCAAAGAACGAGCGTAGGGCCGACAAGCGGCGGTCTTGAAGCTGGTAGCTTGCCAAAAATTCAGCCGCTGGAACAACAGCGGCCGTCGCCAGTTCCCCACCCAGTGAATTTTGATAATGATGCAGCGTGGCTTGCCGGCACAAGCCGGCAAAATCCGCGAACAGGGATTCAGCATGAGGCTCGCCCCGACCTGCGAAGAAATCAGCTCCAGGCAGCATCCCCACCTGCCCGCTTACATTTGCGACCCGCTCCGGCGCGGTGGGATGCGTGTTCCAGCGGTTCGGTTTTTCGTCGGTCGTGCTCGCTATGATGTTCTGGCGCACTTCCGCTGGCAGACCTGAATCGCGGTTCTTGACCAGTTGCGCGAAATCGTCGCACAGCCTTCTCGCGCCCCATGTTTTTTCCAGTTTTTGCCACGACTGTTGCGCCGAAAAAGACAACACAGGCAGTCGCGATAGCGTTTCCTCAAACGTTTCGGCCCCTACCAGGGCCGCCTCGCGCCGGTCGGCATCAAACTCCATCTGGCGGCTAAACCAAGCGCTGGCCATGTTGGCCACATACAACAAGCCGCGCAGAACCCAGCGGCTCGCCTGCACTGTCCCGTAGGCTACATGCAAAATCATTCGAATCCGCCAACCCGATCCGCGCCGCCAGCCCTCCAGCTTCACATCCCACTTGTCTCGTTCGTAAGTCACGCGCGCAAACCAACGGCGGATGCTGGCAATCAGAAAATGCAGGCGCATGCCGGCATGTTGCGAAAAGTGGCCAAACTCGTGCGCCAGCACGCCGGCGAATTGGTTCACCGTCAAGCCCGCGGCCAGCGGCAACCCAATGCTCAAAGTTAGGTCTGTGGTGTGGAGGCTGTACCAACCGCGCCGGAAACGGGCCGAGGCATTCACCTCCAGGTTGACATCGATTCGCGTTGGCTTCGGCGTTCCTAGAATTTTGCAGAGACGCTGTACGAACGCAAAGATCATGGGATCTGTTTTCGGATCGAGTTGCAGGTGTTCCGGCGGCTTGGCAGGGCGCGCCAAAATTGGTTTGAAGAGAAAAAAAGTAACCACCACCCCCGCGACTAAGGGGGCGGCTATGAGAATCAACGTGATAAAGTTCACGTTTGTCGAAGCAATAATGGCTGGCAGACGAGTTATATACCAAACCGTGGCTCCGCCCGCCGCGGCAATCATGCCCAGATAAACAGCCTGCAAAAAAAGCAGCAGAAGCGCGACCAACACCAAGCCGAGGCGGTAGCCCCAGTTAGTGCGAATCTGGCGCACAGGCTGAGCTAAGAATCGATCAATCTCTTCAGTAGTCCAGCGGAAGGGAGCGCGGGCTTCGGAGTCCATGACAAGCCATTTCTAACAAAAAAAAGACACCAAAGCCAGCGCGTACCAGTCCAGTACGACTTTTAAACAGCCCAGCTAAAATCGCGGACGGCTGGTTTAGTGGTTTTGCCTTTCTCCACTAAGCGCATCAACTCAAGCCGCAAGGCGTCCACCAGGGCACGCCAACTGGCGTCAATGACGTTATCTGAAATACCTACGGTGGACCAGCTCTGCGTATGATCGGTCCATTCCACCAGCACGCGCACCTTTGATTCCGTGCCGCCCTTCGCACCCAGCACGCGCACTTTGTAATCGGTAAGCCGCACCTGCGTGATAGCCGGGTAAATCGAAGCCAAACACTGCCGTAGGCAGACATCCAAGGCGTGAACCGGGCCGCTTCCCGTGGCCGTAGACGAATGCACCGCCTCACCCACCTTAAGCGTTACGCTAGCCGTTGTGAGGGTGTCGCCGCTGTTCTGCAGCTTCGTTCCTACTTCGTAATTCACCACGTCGAACGGATGAAATCCAGGATTCACGGCTTCGCGCACCAGCAACTCAAACGTTCCTTCCGATGCTTCGAAATCATACCCTTGGTGTTCCATCTGCTTGATGCGTTGCAGAATTTCGCGCCGTGCCGCTTCCGCCAAGTTCTCGTCTTTCAAGCCGAGTTCTTTCAATTTGTACGCTACGTTGCCCCGTCCAGAAAGATCGCTCAGCAAAACACGCTGTTGATTGCCCACCATTTCCGGCTGCACATGCTCATACGTCGCCGAATCTTTCATCACGGCGCTCACATGCACCCCGCCCTTATGCGCAAAGGCGCTGGGGCCCACGTACGCTTGATCGCGCCGCAGCGGCAAATTCGCCAGCTCCGCCACAAACCGCGCTACGCCGGTCAACTTCTTTAGATTTTCCTGGCCAATGGTCGTGTGGCCCAGCTTCAATTCCAAATTCGCCAAGATCGAACAAATGTTGGCATTCCCGCAACGCTCGCCGTATCCATTGATGCAGCCCTGCACATGCGTGACGCCGGCTTCTACGGCGACCAACGTATTCGCCACCGCCAGTTCGGCATCGTTATGGGTATGGATGCCCAACACGCCATCGAAGCGCGCGCGCACTTCCGTGACGATCTCTGCTAGGCGCATGGGCATCGTGCCGCCATTGGTATCGCACATGCAAAGTACGTCAGCGCCCGCTTTCTTCGCTGCTTCCAGCGTCTTCAACGCATACTCCGGATTCGCGTGATAACCGTCAAAGAAATGTTCGGCGTCGTAGACCACTTCGCGCCCGTGCGATTTCAAAAAACGCACCGTATCGGCAATCAGTTCCAAGTTCTCTTCCAGGCTGATGCCCAGCGCGCGCTTCACGTGAAAATCCCAAGTCTTGCCGAAAATTGAAACCACCGGCGTATCGGCCGCGATCAATTCCGCCACACTCGCGTCATCTTCTACGCGATTCTTCGCTAGCCGTGTGGAACCAAAGGCCACCAGCTTCGCGTGATTGAGTTTCAAAGTGCGGGCGCGCTCGAAAAACTCTTTGTCCTTCGGATTCGAGCCAGGCCAACCGCCCTCAATGTAATCGATCCCGAGATCGTTTAGCTTCTGGGCGATCAGCAGCTTGTCTTCGGCAGAGAAGGAGACGGACTCACCCTGGGTCCCGTCACGAAGCGTGGTATCGAATGTCGCGATTTTCATGTGAAAGTCAATTCCCTTGAACCAAAAAAACTAAACCAAAATGGAAAAGGCCACCGGCTGGATCTCCCTGCCGATGGCCTCATTAAGAACGAACGTGCACGAGGTCTCAGGCAGGGCCAATAATGGCCACGCTAATAAGGATTTCGCCTTGAAGGAGACTCAACATGCTGGAAACCGAAAGTATAGCATGAGCGGCGCGGTCCGCTATCGGAAACTTTGGTTCAAGGCTGCGGAGTGTAAGCTGGTTCACACTCTTGATCCTGCTCAGTAATCTGCCCCAAGTTTTTTCGTTGTGACACTTGGGAAAGTACCATAACCCTATTCGCATTCAATCGCATTTGATATAGCATCCTAACCATGCGATCCCGCGTCGGATGTAGGCTCCATCTCACCCTCTCATTTTTCATGCTGCCATTGGCGGCGTTTTGCCAAGTGAACTGGAGCCAGCAATCACTGGCGGCGAGTCCCGAGGCCCGCTCCGACGCCACGATGGTTTACGATTCAGTCCACCAACAAGTCGTACTGTTTGGCGGGTTTAACGAATTTCCGCTCGTCAACCTGGGCGATACGTGGCTGTGGCAAGGAACAAGCTGGACTCAGCAGACACCGGCCAACAGCCCCAGCGCGCGTTCCGGACATGCGATGGCCTACGATGTTGCACACCAGCAGGCCGTCCTTTTCGGTGGACAGGTTGGCGATGGACTCACCACCGTGACCTCGACGTTCGCCGACACGTGGGTTTGGGATGGAAACAATTGGACGCAGAAAACGCCCGCCAACAGTCCACCGGCGCGCTGGGGACACACCATGGCATACGACGCCGCCCATCAACAGGTTGTTTTATTCGGCGGACAATCCTCGACAGATATCACAGCGGGGAGTCTCACGGATACCTGGGTTTGGGATGGAACCAACTGGACGCAAAAAACGCCTATCACCAGCCCGTATTTCAGCTTCAGTCCGCAGATGGCTTATGACTCTGTGCGGCAGCAGGTTGTTCTTTATGATGCCGCCTCAACCTGGTTGTGGGACGGCGCGAACTGGAATGAAGTCGCGACGGTGGGTGTGCCCTCCGTCCGTCTGCACTCAACGATGGCTTGGGATTCAGACCAACAAAAGCTACTACTTTTTGGTGGCTACAATACATCGGCGCTTGGCACCCTGGAGTACTTGTCGGAAACTTGGGCGTGGGATGGAGCCACCTGGACGCAGCTTGCTCCCGCCAGTTTGCCCCCCGGACGATCCGATCAGGCGATGGCGTACGACGACTCCCAGCAGGCCATGGTTGTCTTCGGCGGCGAAGTGCTTTCCACCACAGCCATTCAGCTGTTTAACGACACGTGGATATTGACTGACCAGCAACCAAGCACTGCGCTGCGTTTTGTACCGGTTACTCCTTGTCGAGTGGCAGATACGCGCAACCCGAACGGTGCCTTCGGCGGCCCTATTTTGTCAGCCGGCACATCCCGCCAGTTCGTTGTTCCGGAAAGCGCCTGTGGCATTCCCAGCACGGCGCAAGCGTACGCGCTGAATGTCACCGCAGTGCCCTCGTCCTGGCTCGGCTACCTCACCGTTTGGCCAACCGGACAACCTTTGCCGGCGGTGTCCACGCTGAATTCTGATGGCCGCGTGAAAGCCGTGGCCGCGATTCCGGCCGCGGGTACCAATGGCAGCATAAGTGTTTACGCCACGAACGATACCCATGTCGTTCTCGATATCAACGGCTACTTCGTCCCAGCCACCGATGCCAGCGCGCTCGCTTTTTATCCGATGACCCCATGCCGCGCGCTCGATACGCGCATTTCTGGTCAGGGGCCGGCCTTGGCGTCCGGAGTCGCACGCACCGTTAATCTCAACGGCGCGGGCAGCGCCTGTACTGTGCCGGCTAACGCCCAAGCCTATTCGTTGAATTTCACGGTAGTGCCCGCTGCGGGCCTTGGCTATTTGTCTGCGTGGCCGTCCGGGGAATCACAGCCTTTGGTTTCCACGCTAAACGCAACTCATGCTGTGACAAGCAACGCAGCCATTATTCCAGCCGGTAACAATAGTTCCATTTCTGTTTACGCCTCCGATGCCACGCATCTCATTGTGGATATGAATGGCTATTTCGCCGCGCCGGCATCAAACGGCCTTTCGCTTTACACCACAAGCGCCTGTCGGGCGATCGATACCCGCACCAGCACACTTTATCGCGGGCCGTTTATTGGTGCCCTTGCGTTCAATATGCTAACTGGGGGCTGTAGCGTACCCGCAAGCGCGCAAGCATATGTTCTCAACACCACGGTTGTGCCAACAGATGGCTTGGGTTATTTGACGCTCTGGGCCGACGGGCAGGGGCAACCGCTTGTCTCTACTCTCAATTCCGACGGCAGCGTAAACTCCAATCTCGCCATTGTGCCCACCCAGAACGGCAAGATTGATGCCTACGCCAGCGATTTCACGCAACTGATTTTCGATCTTTCCGGCTACTTTGCGCCTTAAGGCAACGCGGCCAGCCAGGCAATCACTATGCTCTCTAACGCAATGCGGTGGTCAGACCAACTGTGATCTGTCGCCACATGCTGTGTCGTGAACCTATGTCCGCCTTTCGCTTCAATCGCCTTCGTGAGCGCGTCGCCATCGCGCGCCAGACCATCGTCGGCTGTCAGCACCAGCAGCGGCATATCAACCAGCCCCGCCGCCGCGTTCTCGAAGCCCCACTCTCTGCCATGCGTGCTTAGTTCTTCGGCCATAGATGCAGCGGTCACGCCCGCTAATGATTCCATATCGTCGGCCATCGCCACTTCCAGCCGCTTCTGCGGCGCCTTGCCCATGCGACCCATATCAGCGGCCGAAATCAGAACTGTGCCTATCAGCCCTTTGTCATGCGAAGCCGTATGCACCGCCACCCAACCGCCCATGCTGTGTCCGGCGATCGCGATTCGCTTGGTATCGATACCCAATTCCGACGCCTTCGCGGGCTCTCGCAAATACGCCAACACCGCATCGGCATCTTCCAGGTTTTGCGCAAACCGGAAATTGCCCAGGGCTGCCCCAAGAACCGCGATAGTTGAAAGTCACCGCATTCCATCCGGCACGCCGCACCGCTTGCGCCAGATCCAGGTTCTTTTCATTCCCCGGTAGACCATGCATAATCACTAGCGTCGGATGCGGCCCAACACCGCTGGGCTGATAGACCACGCCGTTGATCAGCAATGCGTGGCTCGGGATGTGCAGCACCGTCATCTTCGCCGGGTGTGCTTTGTCCACTGGCGGATCGGTGAAAATCGCGTTGGGTACTGTCTGGCCGATCAAGCCGTTCGCCAGGACGAGTAAAAGAGCAAATCGCATAGAGTTTTCGAGCATAGCAGATCTTCATATAGTGGTTTGCTCTAGGCCTAGAGTAAAATAGTGTAGCGATTATGAAGAAACAAGCCAAGCGCGATCTCTTTCCCGGAGCATTGGAAATGATGGTTCTCCGTACGCTCAAACTGCAGCCCATGCACGGCTACGCTTTAGTCCAACGAATCAAGCGCGCTTCTAACGACTTACTCCAGATCGAAGAAGGTTCGCTCTATCCCGCCTTACAACGTCTTCTCAAAGAGGATTTGGTTAAAGCTCAATGGGGCATTTCCGAAACTAACCGTCGCATCCGTATTTATGAATTAACCGCCAAGGGCCGAAAGCATCTCGACCGGGAAGTCTTGAGCTTCGAGCAAATGCTCGAAGGAATAACCCGTGTTTTAGCGCCGAGTAAATCATGAATATGTTCAAACAGATATTCAAGCGCCGCCAATTGGATAGCGATCTCTCGGAGGAGACTCAGCAGCATCTTGCCGAAAATATTGACGAATTGATCGCCGGCGTTCTCGCCGTAATCGGATTGTTGATCGGAATACCGTGTGCGCTCGCGGCGGCGCGCCTCTTTCGCCACATGCTTTTCGATATTTCCGAGCATGATCCGCTTACGCTCGGGCTAGTGGCCGTAATTCTCGTCGTGGTTGCCGCCGTCGCTGCCTACTTGCCAGTGCGCCGTGCGACCCGAGTAGATCCTATCACCGCCTTGCGATGTGAATAGTCCTCAGATTTTCCCTAGGAGTAAAGGAAGAATCTGGCAACCCCCCCAAATAGACATTTCATCGCCCTTCGTTTTACACTGAAGGAGAAGGGAACGGCAGCTCGATACCGCCGCCCCTTCTCGTTTAGAGTTTAGCGCCGGCTTTTGGGCCAACGCCACTCGAATACGATGGTCCACGTTTTGTAAACCACCTTCAGTATCAGGTGCATAAGAATCACCTCCTGCGCGAGGTTAGATTGAAAGGCCGGAGCCGTTTACTCCGGCCGATCCCTTCGTCGCTCGTCCCCGAATTTTCGGGGGCAACGCCAGAGGTCGCTACGATTCCTCTCAGCCATTCGCGCACACCCATCTAGTGACGCAAACGTCTGAAGCATCTCGCAACAAATTTTTGATTTGAGGTGTGACTACCGGCCGAAACTCGCCGAACGTCGGCTGGGTCCTGGCGGTGGAGGCGGCGGCACTTCTTCCACAACCACTTTCTTAGGCCGCGCATCCAGCCGTTCCGCTACCAGCTTCTGATACAACTTCGCAAACTTGGGTGAACCGGGTTCCGCGCCCACCACATCTTGTTCGGTCACTTCTTGGGCCATCGGCAGATATTTCTGCAGGTAATTCTTCACGCGGTCAATCACCAAACGCTGGCTCGACCGCATCAACAGGAACGAAAGAATTTCGCCAGGGACCTTGGAAAGAATGGCGTACAACGCCGACGGCCGCTGCGATTTCACCGCTGTCAATTCTTTCTCAACCTTCTTGGCGCGCGCTTCCAACTTGCTGGCCGCATCCAATTCGCTCTTCGGAATGCCAAGCGCTTTGATGATCTGCGCGCGTTCCTTGGCGTTCAATTTCTCTTGCAGTAGGAACAAGAATAAAGCATACGAATGTGAGGCTGCTTCCACGTCTTGCGGCAGCAACTGGCGCGCCTTTTGCCACTTCTGAAATCCCGCTAAATTGAGTTTCAATCCGCTCAAAGCGGGCGAGAAAAGCTGCAGCAGCTTCTCATCTTCGAGCGCCTTCAAAATGTCGCCGGCCAGCGGATCTAACGCCATCTGGCGCAATTCCTGTTCCATGGCCGCGCCGCTAATCATCGTTTCGAGCTTAGCCTCGCGCACGTTTTGATACTGCAACTGCGTCCGCTCATCAATCGCAAAGCTAAAACGCGTCTTCAGCCGGATCATGCGCAGCATGCGCGACGGATCGTCGTACAAAGCGTAATTGTGAATCGCCCGCAATTCTTTGCGCGCCAAATCGCCTAAGCCGTTAGCCGGATCAAGCAACAGGCCGCGCGACGCCTTGCCAAGCGAAAGCGCAATGGCATTCACTGTAAAATCGCGTCCCCGCAAGTCTTCGTGAATCGTGGCGGGCTGCACTTGCGGCTTCGCGCCCGGCTTGCCGTATTTCTCCACGCGCGCGATCGAAATGCTGGCCGGTACATGTCCTGGAAAAATGAGCTCAACCGATTTGCGTAACTCATCCACCGCCACCACCTCGGCGCCGGCTTTATGGGCCACCGCCTTAGCGAATTTGATGGAGCCGCCTTCAACCGTGAAATCCAGATCGCGAATGGGAAAACCTCCCATCATGTCGCGCATCGCGCCGCCGGTGAGAAATAAATTCAGATTCGCCTGCTCAGCCGCGTCGCGAACTTCGGCCAACACCTTGCTTTGGTCACCATTCAGGTGACTGTCCAGCATGAACATGTAGTCGCTCATTGCTTCTCTTTCCCCTCTACGGCTTCGTTTCCGGTTCCGTCTAGCGCGAGCCTCCCGCCGGTTTGCGAACTGCCGCCCCCGGCCGAGTGGCTCTCGGATGATGCTGATCTACCGTTTGCCGCAAACGTGAGCGCATAACATGCGTATAAATCTGCGTGGTGCCGATATCGGCATGCCCCAACATCGTCTGGACGCTGCGCAAATCGGCGCCGCCTTCCAGCAGATGCGTGGCAAACGTGTGCCGCAGTACGTGCGGACTTAATGAACGGAAAATGCCGGCTTGCTTCCCATGCCCGCGCAGCAATTTCCAAAAACCTTGGCGCGTCATCGACGTGCCTCGTGCCGTCACAAACAAATACGGACTCACGCGTCCGCCTAAAAGTTGGCCCCGTTGCTGACTGCGGTAGTCTTCAATCGCTGCCAGAGCTGCTTTGCCTACTGGTACCAAACGCTGCTTGTCGCCTTTGCCCGTGACGCGCAGCACGCCGCCATATTCATCCAGGTCGGCCACTCGCAGCTTGATCAATTCGCTCACCCGCAAACCAGTGGCGTACAGCAGATCCAACATGGCCCGGTCGCGCAAGCCCGTGGGCGTGGCGGTATCCGGCGCGTCAATCAGTTCTTCAATGCGTTCGTGATCCAAATACTTGGGCAACGAAGCCCCAATCTTCGGCGCCACCAATAACTCAGACGGATTGTTCGTAATTTCGTTTTCTTCAAGCAGGAAACCGAAAAAGCCGCGCAGCGTCGTCACTTGCCTCGCAATGGAGCGATTCGATAATTTGCGCTTGCGTAAATCATCCAGATACTGCCGTAAATCTTCCAGCGTTATGGCGTTAAAGCTGCGCGGTGGCACACCTTTTCCCAGCCACTGGCCGAGTGTCGCCAGATCGCGCCGGTACGCCGCTAAAGTATTGACAGACAGACCTTTTTCCGCCCTACAAAAATGCAGATAGGAGCGCACTTTCAGTTCGAATGTGTCTACTTCCGCCATTCTGTCAATGATACAATATTCTCGAAATTGTTTGAAACAAACTAAGCAGTTTCTCTCCTTTTTGTGTCCTCCAGCACCTCTAAACGCCTGATTCTGTACCGCTTTGACCGTCCGCCGGTTGAGGCCTTTGTGCACGCCGACGCCTATTTTCAAGACGCCGGCATTCAGCTGATGTTCCCGGATGGTGTCCTGCAAGTAATTGATTACAATAGTCTTAAGGCTCTGTGTTTCGCGGCCGAGGGCGCTCCCGCCGATCTGTTCAGCACACAAAACTCCTTTGAGCGCCGCCCCAAAACCCCCGGCATCTGGGCTAGTTTTCGTCTGCGCGATGACGATGTAATCGAAGGCGTATTGCCCCACAACATTTTGGAATGGCCTGCGCAAGGCTATTTCTTGACCCCACCCAAGGCCAATGCCTACCGGCAGCGCGTTTTCTTGCCTCGCCAGGCGGTACGCGAAACCGCGCTTTTGGGCTTGGTGGGTAAAGCCCACCCCATACAGAGCAAGCCTGCCGCCAAGCCAGACCTGGATACCGGCCGCCAACTCAGCATGTTTGATTAGCGGGTCGATCCGGCTTTCGCCGAACTTCCACTGTCACCCAGCTTTTGGCTCCAAACCCGATTCCAATCATCGGGCGAAGTATAGAGCGGCTGCCACAGTGCCACCACTTCGGTCACTTCAAACGATTTTTCGCCGATGTGCTTCCCCCAGGCTTTCGTCGCTTGTTCACGAACTTTCGCCGTGTCTTGAAAAGGGACCGGGCCGCTCAACGTGAGATGCGGTAAGAAATCGAAGCTCTCCTCGTGAGCCAGCAGTCCGCTGTTCAACGCGTCGTGAAGTTTGTGCAACATCTCGTTGCCCGTCGAAATCTCGAGGTAAAGGATGTTTGTCTCGGGGAACATCTTCACGCCCGCTAACTGCACCGCAAAACTTTGGAAGCGCGTCAATACTTCTTTCGCCTCGCGCGAAACCAGATCGACACTCGCTCTAAGAGTGCGCGGCGGGAGCAGCGTGATATGAGCCTGCGGATTCTCCTCGCCGGGCAGTTCGTGCCGCAGCGAATGCAGAAACGTTCCGAGTTTTTCAGGAATGTAGGTTACTAAAGCAAAGGAACCCCACTCCGTCTGATCAGAGGGATTGGCTTTCATCGGGCTTGAAGCAAACTGGGCTTTCTAGCCGGACTGAGAATCCATAGAGGCTGCCGCCGACTCAGCAAGCCCCTCAATCTTATTTTTGAACTCCGGTTTCGGTTCTGCAATCCACCATTTGGCTGGTTCAAAACCGATATATTTGAAAATTTGCAATTCCCCTGGTGTCCCGTCTTCCTTCACTGTTTCTAGAACATCACCTGGGCAGAGAGGCTTGCTCTCCGCTTTCATCGTAGTCCACAAAGCGTAAGGCGTTAACGCCTCCACTTCCTCCAGGCCCTCTACTTCGTAATCCTTCGGCTTAACGGTAGCCGCCCCGCCGGTATGCGCCTGCCAGCGGAACTGCTCTTTTACAGATTCTCGAATGCGATGGATGCGGTAACGCGCCATTAAGGTCTCAGTCTATCGCGCCTATCGGCTAAAGAAAATAGCTGTTTGGAAAAAACTACAAAAAATGTGGAACTTGTTTTACGGGCCAAACTGTTAGGCGTTCAGGTTTCGTCTGTCACAATGTTGTCGGAGAACCTTTTCACCCGCGCGCGATGAAAAAATACTGGCCCGTTGTCGTCGTTATTGCACTTTTATTAGTCTGGTGGGGGTTCAGCCGCGGCGAGTCTCCTGTTACCCTGCACTTCACAGCCGCCCACCGTTCCACCATTGTGAGCACCGTTTCGACCAATGGCAAAGTCGAACCTGTCGAATGGGCCGCCGCTCGTGCCGAAACAGCCGGCGTAGTCCGCACCGTGGACGTCCAGCGCGGCCAGCAGGTCTCCGCCGGCCAAGACTTGGTTGCGCTCGATGCCACCTCTGCCCGCTCGGAACTAGACGCCGCGCTCGCCAAAGAACATGAAGCGCGCGCCGAAGCATCCACGCTTGATCAAGGTGGCAAGGCGCAAACCCTGGCCGACCTGAACGATTCCATCGCCAGCGCACAAGCCGCTGTGAACGTGGCTCAACGCAATTATGAAGCCATTCAACGCCTCGCCGATAAACAGGCCGCCACTAAAGTGCAAGCACTCGACGCCAAAGACGCCGTGGACCGCGCCACCCTGCATTTAAACGCGCTCAAGGATCAGAAACAAACGCTGGTCACCGCCAGCGACCGCACCGTCGCCGAAGCGAAACTGCGCGATGCCCAATCCGCCGTTGCGCTGGCACGCCACCGCTTGGGTATTGCCCAAATTGTTTCTCCTCTCGCCGGCACTCTCTATCAGTTCGATCTGAAAGTAGGCGCCTATCTGCAACCGGGCGACTTGGCCGGCTTAGTCGGCAAGCTCGATCAAATGAAGGTGATCGTTTATGTGGACGAACCCGATCTCGGCCGCGTTGCCCTAGACATGCCAGTGAATATCACCTGGGACGCGCGGCCTGGACAGAAATGGACCGGCCATGTCAATAAACTTCCTACAGAAGTCGTCGCTCTTGGCACGCGCACGGTAGGTGAAGTCACAACGATTGTCGATAACCCTGATCATGATCTGCTGCCCGGGCGTGTCGGTTAACGTGTCGATCATTTCCAAAGTGGTTAACGACGCGGTCAGCGTTCCGCGTTCCGCCCTCCACACGCTCAACGGCGCAACCGGTGTTTATAAATTGTCGGACAAAACGATCGTCTGGTCACCAGTCATCGCCGGTATCAGTGACGTCAATAGCGTACAGATCGTTTCCGGTCTCGAAGCGGGTGACAAAGTCGCCGACCGCGTGGTTGATCCGGCCGACGCCGAAATCCACGCCGGCATGCGCATCAAGGCCGTGACGAACTAACGGCCGCGGCCTTGTGGACTTTCGCCGTCAGCGAGAAGGTATCTTTGGCCTCGAACGGCGAGTCAGCGTTATCGGGTTCACTCGCTCGATACATCGTGCTTTTCAAACTCTGCCCGTCCAACACGCACTTCACATAGTGATAATTCGGGAATGCCGTGTCTTGATAAAGGTCCTCCGGCGTGCGCTCCACAATATAAGGAAACGCCCCGCCGCCGCCCGAAACCAAATACATGACGCCGCCCTGTTCACGCCGCTCGTAGTTATGAACGTGCCCAGCGCTCACCAAAATGCGCGCATGAATCTTGGGCGCTTTGGCCGTCATATAGTCGCGGAAAGCCATTTCGTTGGGGCGCGGATTATGGTTCGTCAGAATATGCGTCTGCACATCGGCCACCGGCGGGTGATGCATGCTGATGATCAAAAAATCAACTTTGCTGCTCATCCCGTCTATCTGTTGCGCCACCCACTTTGCCTGCTCGCTGCCGGGAGTTAACGGGCTCATGCTGTCGAGCGCCAAAATATAGACGCGCGACCCCAGTTGCACCGAGTACCAGCGCCGGTTGCGTAGTTGCGGAAACGCGTTCCACCAGTTCTCCAAGCAGGGCGCTTCATCGCCAATAATTTCGTGATTGCCAATCGTTGGGTAAACCGGCAGCTTGTTATCTCGCCAAATTTGCGTCTCGCTTTGGAAGACCGCGTAATCGTCTTTGTTCCGGCCATCGTTCGGCACGTCGCCGTTCAATATAACCGCACCAGGCTTTTCAAGGGCGATCTGTTTTACCAGCAGTTGCCGCATCTTCGGGCTGCTCTGCGAATCATTCTTAGGATCCATGAACCGCTGGTCGCCATACAGAATGAATGTCAGGGGCGACGGCAGTTCGCTATCTTTCACGACGAACGTCGGCCCCGGCTTGTTGCTGCTCAGCGGCGGCGCTACCTGCGCACTCGCCAAAGCCACGGTGAGAATCCCAGCGGTTCCCCAAAATTTAATTTTCATAGTTATTCGCTCAGTCGGAGGGCAGGCTGATCCGCAACGTCCGGTCAGCTAATCGCTCTACAATCACATTACAAAAGTCTTTCACGCAGTCTACTTCGCCCAGTTGCGCGCGAGCGTATGTCGTAGAAATGCCGATGCCCCGCATGCCTGCCGCTTTGGCCGCGGCCAACCCTGGGGGCGTATCTTCGAAGACAACGCACTTCTCCCGGGCGGCTCCTAAGCGCCGCGCGGCCGCTAAATACCCTTCTGGATCTGGCTTGCCGTATTCCACATCATCGGCGCCAATCAGAACCGGTGGCACGGGCAAACCCACCGCGCGTAAACGGTCACGCGCCAGCGCGCGCGACGCAGAAGTCACCACCGCCCATTCATGCGCCGCCAGTTTGCCCAGTAACTCAGTCGATCCCGCCACCGCCGTCACTCCGCCTCGATCTTCAATCTCATCCGCATCGAATTGCGCGAAGATCTCAGGCGTGGCCAGATGCGGCGCAATCTCGCGAATCGTTTCCTGGTTGCGGCGTCCGTGCGACACGCGCATGATCTCCGCATAATCCAAACCGTGCCGCTCGGCAAAGCGCTTCCACTGTCGCTCCACCACTGGCGTTGAATCCACCAGCGTGCCATCCATATCGAACAGAATGGCCTGGCACTCCACTACCACTACAGCCATTGCAAAGCACCCGCCTTCACGGTCAATTCCGCCGAATAGTGGACGATCGGTTCGCCCACCGGCCGCGTCACTCCCGAGTTCTCCATCAATGTCTCGTTCAATCGCGTGACCCTCCCCTGCTGCAACGGCCAAGGGGTATGTTCAATCTGCGCATAAGCAATGCGGCCCCGCGACGCCGCATATAGGCGAAAACGCGCCGTCAAAAAATGATCCAGTTCCTGAGTCTCAACCGCGTCGCCAATTTCGATGCCAATGTCCGTACTCCCTTCTCCAAAAATTCGGCTTCGCCTGCTGCGATATTCCACCAGCGAACCTGCATGCCGCACCTCCATCGCCGCCCATCGATAAGGCAAGTGATACCAAGTTCGCGCCAAAAGCACCGCCGCTAAACGGTCTGCTTCCAGCGTAAAGAACCAAACGCCTGGCTGGCCATCGGCGCCTCTGACATAAGTGCGCACATTCGTCTCCGGAAACTCCGAGATCCACGGCAGGGCAGGGAACCCGTAAGGCTGCACGCCGGCCAGCACGAATGGCACCAGGCCAACCCACGCCGACCCATCGAACGTATCGAGAGTCAACCCAGTGGGCAGACTGCGCGCTATCGCCGCCGCGTCGTAACGCCAGTGCAGAAACGTAAGGTTGCGCCATACCTGTCGCATGGCCGGTTTTTCCAGCGTGGTCCCCAAGAGTCAAGGTAACCTAAAGCGAAAGCATGAAAATCATTTCGTCCAAAGAAGTTCTCAAAAACAAGCTCTTCACCATCGTCGAGGAAGTCGCGCACGATAACAGCGGCTTCGAAATTAAGCGCTCCATTGTCCGCCATCCTGGCTCGGCCGTCATGCTGGCGGTTGACGAAAAGGAGCGCATCCTGCTGGTCAAGCAATTCCGCCTGCCAGCCGAAAAAGATTTGTGGGAACTACCAGCCGGCCGCATCGATCCAGGTGAGAACGCGCTGCAAGCCGCCAAGCGCGAGTTGCGCGAAGAAACCGGTTACCAAGCCAAGAAATGGGTCAAGCTTATTTCCTACTGGGCCAGCCCCGGTTACGTTGCCGAAAAGATGAACGTCTTCCTGGCACAAGATTTGAAAGCTGGCGAACAGCAGCCGATGGACGACGAACGCATTGAAACCCGCTGGTTCGGTCGCAAAGAGTTAAAGAAGTTAATTAGCTCTGGCAAAATTGAAGACGGCAAAACCCTGGTCGGCTATTTCATGTGGCTTGAACAGCGCAAGAAAAAGTAGCCCTTACTCAATGGTAAGAGGCCGGTCCATCAAGTCTCGTATGGCCGCGCGCGGGTCTTTCGCCTGGTACAAAACTTCGTGCATTTGACGGATGATCGGCAACTCCACCCCATGCCGCAGCCCCAGTTGAAAACCCGCCGCGCAAGTGGAAACGCCTTCCGCCACCATCGTGGTCTGCGCCAGAATCTCCGCCAGCTTTTTCCCTTGCCCTAACTGCAAACCGACGGCGCGATTGCGCGAAAGGTTGCCCGTGCAAGTGAGTACCAGATCGCCCAAGCCCGCTAATCCGCTCAGCGTACGTTCGTTGCCACCGAGCGCGACCGCCAGTCGCGTAATCTCCGCCAGCCCGCGTGTGACCAGCGCCGCTACGCTATTACTTCCCAGCCCCAGCCCCGCGCACACGCCTGCCCCTAGCGCGATGACGTTCTTCAACGCCGCGCCCATCTCCACCCCCACCACATCCTGGCTGGCGTAAAACCGCAGTGTAGGCGTCGAGAAGGCCCGCTGAATGTTCTCGGCAATCGCCACGCTTTCAGAGGCAATTACAATGGCCGCCGGTTCGCCCGCCGCAATCTCACCCGCGAATGTGGGTCCGGATAGAACGGCCACTGGATGCGTTTCCGGCAGCACCGCCCGAATCACTTCCGACATGCGCAACAAGCTGTTCTCTTCAATGCCTTTGGTGGCGCTGACGATAGTCGTGCCCGCTGGAATCAGCCCCGCCGCCTGTTTGAGCACCGCCCGCAGATAGCGCGATGGCACCACGCTAAGCACTACCTCCGCGCCGCTCAACGCCTGCGCTAAATCGTGAGTCGCGCAAATAGAATCGGCCAGTCGAAAGCCCGGCAGATAGCGCGCGTTCACGCGGTCTTTCGCGAGTTGCGTCGCTTGCCCGGCATCGCGCGCCCACAAACGCACTTCGGTAAAGCGCGGAGCCAGGGCCAGGGCGAGAGCTGTTCCCCAGCTTCCTGCGCCCAAAATACAAATGTGCGTCACTTTGTTTTACCCTGCAAAGAAAACACATTCTCGGTGCCTTTGCGCAGCCGCTCAATATTGCCTTTGTGACGATACACAATGAGCAGACCCGCCACCACTGTGGCGATGAGCAACTCATTCACCGGATGGTAAATCGCCCAATAGATCACCGGCAAAATTAATGCGGTCAGGATAGAAGCCAGAGAAATATATTTGCTCAACATCACGATCGCCACAAAGATCACCAGCGTCACCAGCAGCGCATACGGCGCTAAGT
The DNA here is from genome assembly GCA_963840845.1 of Bryobacterales bacterium. Classification (GTDB taxonomy): domain Bacteria; phylum Acidobacteriota; class Terriglobia; order Bryobacterales; family Bryobacteraceae; genus Bog-105. The sequence goes on along the minus strand of CAWJBS010000171.1, from coordinate 2,246 downwards.
AAAGGATGGCGCCCACATAACACGCCACGGCTTTGCCGCCTTTGAAGCGAGGAACACCGGATAGCAATGCCCCAACATCACGGCCACTGTTGCCAGCGCTAAACCCAGCGCGGCGTTATCGGTAATCAGCGCCGCTACAAACAGCGCCAGGAACCCTTTCAGAATATCCAGCGCGAGGACAATGAATCCGGCTTTCTTCCCTGCCGAACGGTGTACGTTTGTGGCGCCGATATTGCCGCTGCCCATGGTGCGAATATCCTGGCCCATGGAAACGCGCACAAACCAATAGCCGAACGGAAGTCCGCCAATGAGGTACGCCGCAATCGCCGCCAGGGTGGCCAGTAGCCAAAAAGGTTGTTGAGCAAGCACTTCGACTATGTTACTCGGCGGCCCGCTTTGGGCCGTCGATTCAAGAGGCCGCCAGGGCCTTCTCGAAACTGTAATCCTTCAGCCTTCGATAGATACTGGCATTCGAATCCGGGGTCGCTGCGAAACAGGCAGAAATGGCGCACCGGGAAACTGCCCAACTCAGCCGGCTGTAATTCTTCCACTTTCTTGCGTAAATTGCGCAGCGGCGCCGGGTTCTTGATGCGCGCCAAGGTCAAGTGCGGATTGCTCGCCTTCTCTTCTCTTGCCACGCCCAAAGCGAACAGCCGTTCTTCCGTCTCCGTCATTAACTGCTTCAACGCGGCCGACGGCTGCACGCCCGCCCACAGCACGCGCGGCGAACGTTCGTTCGGGAACCATCCCAATTCGCGAATGTCGAGCTCAAACGGCTCGCGCGGCGTCAGCGCCGCCAGCACGGCGTGCAGTTCATCCAATCGTCTGTTCCGGCCATTCGCCTATGAACTTCGTGGTGATATGGAGGTTGTCCAGCGGGCTCCACTTAATCAGCGCTTCTGGCCTGAGCGTGCTCAACAGTCGCTCAAGCCGTAAAAGCATCTCAGCGGGGAGATCAATCGCGGTAAAAAGTCGCATAGATTGTGCCGTGCTAATGTTCTAGCTTATCTTTGTGTGAGTCCCCCTGACAAATCATTTTGGACCCTGGGTGCGCTTAAGAGAGCCACCACACCCCTTTCTTTGTCTTCTTTCGCCATTCCTGCGCCAGAACTAGCCAAAAACCTGTTGGGCACCGTTCTGTTCCACCAGCACTCGGCTGGAATGATTGTCGAAACAGAGGCCTATCTCGGCATCGACGATCTGGCCGCACATTCGGCCCGCGGTGTGACGCAGCGCACAAAAGTAATTTTTGGACCGGCCGGGCGAGCGTACATTTATTTGATTTACGGCATGCATGAGTGCCTGAACGTAGTGGGCGGCGCGGAGGGCGAGGCAGACTGCGTTTTGATCCGTGCGCTGCAACCGCTTGCGGGTTTAGAGTTGATGGCGGAGCGACGGCGTTGGGAAGGTGCGGCCTGTGGGTTAACGAATGGTCCAGGTAAACTCACGCAGGCTCTCAATATTACGCGCAGTCTCTATGGGCAGCGCCTGGACAAGGGGCCGCTCACGATTCGTCAGTGGCGCCAAAACCGAAATTCGAAATTGCGGCTGGACCGCGATCGGCATCAGCCAGTGTATTGATTGGCCATTGCGCTTTGTATGGGCGGCGCACCCATGCCTTAGTAAGTGAAGAATGCGTGGCTAACGCATGTCTTCTTTAAAGCGTCGCAGCAAGCGGAACACCAATTGCGATTCCTCACCCGCTTCGTCGTCATCGTCTTCATCGAAGTCTGGCTCTAGAAAAGGGCTGTACCCATGTTCGCCGGAGGCATCCTTACTCATGTTGCGGAAAGCCATGCTCCAGTCTCCGAACTGGCGTTCTTCAATCGCCTTACGCGACATCAGGATCACGCCGTTGTGCCGCGGGTCGCGCTTAATTTTCTGGATGAGCGAATCCACAACCCCCGCCGGCCCTTCCAAAACTTGCAGAAAGTTGCCATCGCGGTAGAGCAACATACCGGTTACGCCGAGCTCTTTGGTTATGCTTGCGAGCTGAACGTAAAATCTCTATAATCTCGTCTTCTGACAAATGTCGGGTGGCAGAACTGACATAGACTGCGGCGACCAAGTGTTCTACGGGAGCAAGGACAGCACTCATATTTCCTATATCGGTGTTGGGTTTAAAACCATGAGCGGACGGGCACCTTAGACAAGTAATCGTCGGGAGCGTTAGTACCAACCCCCCAAACAACTCCCGATCTTCCTTCTTTGAGTGGGCCAGGCCTCCGGTCCGCCTCCCTCCCCAA
>CAWJBS010000170.1:0-158785 GCA_963840845.1 Bryobacterales bacterium | reverse complement strand
AAACATACCGGTAAGCGTATCAGGCCGCACGTTATATGGCACCCCGCCGTAAAAGTAAGGAACACTGTCGCCATTGCCGCTGTTAAGATTCGGGTATCCGTTAACCAGGGCACCTATCCCTGCGGCGGTATGTTGCAATTTTACCGCATAGTTACCCGAATAACCGGGACTTACCTGGATAACCGGCCCGAAAATATTGATCCAGCCCACCGGTTTCTGGCCGCTCACAGTGCTCCAGTTCTCAAAATCAAAATTAGGGATGCCACTGGTTCCGGTATATAGTGCAGTCGAATCGCCATAACGCACGCTAAGCGAATCAACAGCTTCCAGCCTGAACCAATAAGTGGTGTTAGGGCTCAAGCCCGCAATATCCGATGAAACAACATGTTGGTTAGTATCACTCACTGTTGAAGGACTTGCTGCAATACTGGTATGGCTATTGCCCGGCGTCCAGTAATCGAAGTAAAGGGAAGAAGTAAAAGGCAGGTTCCCCACAACACCATTCAGCGTTGCTGATATGGAGGTGACATTAGAAGCAGGCAGCGTATTTACATAATACGGACTACCGGTGCCGGTGTAAAACTGCACTGTGCCTGATTGCCAGTTGGCAACTGAATCCATAACATTTACCGAATAATTATACCAAGTGTACGGTAAAAGCCCGTTTATCGTGGTTGAAACTGCATGGCTTAGCGTATCGCTCACAACCGGTGGGTGGCTGCCAGCAGTGTAGGGAAATTATTGCCTGTCCAAAACTGGAAATAAACCTGCGAACCGGGAGGCGCATCACTTACATTCCCGTTTAAAGTAGCCGAGGATGTGGTAATATTGCCCGCTGCACCGGCAGTAATAACCGGGTTCGCACCGGTATAAAAACCGCTATAATTACCATAAAGTGTATCGGCGCCCGTCAACACTACTATTTGGTATTCATACAAAGCATAGGGGGTCAAACCCGAAATTTGCGCTGAGTCGCTATAATTCTGCGAATCGCTGATGCTTGCCGGGTACCCGCAACTGTACTCACCGTGCTATTCCCGATTTGGGAATATTGAAACCAGATGGAGGCTGGTGCTGAAAAGTTGTTCAATCCCCCGTACAGCGTGGCTGATGTTGCAGTTACATTAACCGCATTGGCGGTGTATACCATCTGCCCGTTTAATATGCCCAGGGATGCCACTAAAATTGCCATCCCCCCAATTATTACCTTACCGGTGTAGTTCATTGCGTTTCTTTAAATAGCAACTAAATGTATGCGACTCCTATTGCATTATTACTAATTTCCGGGTAGAGGCACTTCCACCCGCCGACAAGCTGACCAGATAAATACCCGGGCTTGCAGCCGGCATCTCAAATTCCTTCTTCACCTCACCTGCTGCTTCAGTTATCCCGGTTTCGTAAACAATTCTCCCACTCAGGTCGCTCACTCTCAAATAGGTACCGGCGCCGTTCGGGTTCAGGTATTGCAATGTAAATCGCCCCGCAGTGGGATTTGGATAAATTTTAATGCCATAGATAGTTCCCGGTATAGCAGCAATACTGCTGGAGTAAATGGAGGTGTCCTGGGGCACCCCGTCAAAACTCAGGTAATCCACCAAGGCCCATGACTGTCCCTGCGGCAAGTTGTTGAACGACTGTATTTGTATGAACGCACTGTCAGGAATACTCACATTGTCGTTGTAAGTGATTGTGTCTGTAAAGTAAGTATAGGAGGAGACCGTTTGGTTATTTAAAAAAGTACCTGTGCCTATTTGATTACCATGGCTGTATATTGAACAGGTTACATAAAACGTATCACTATTTACCGGATAAAACTGGTAGTATCCATTAAGGGTATGCACCCTGTGGTCAACGGGGAAACTGGGACCGCTATTGTCGTTTTGACTGAGGTAACTGGAAATGCTGCCGCCAACCAATTGGCCGCCAACCTGCAAATTTATCAGTTTAGCGGCATAATGATCGTGCCACGCATCAGTGCTTTGTGCAATACATTCCGAATCGGGATTACTGTAAATGGTAAAATCGTAAAAGTCTGTGTATTCCCACTGGTCAAGCAGGGTAAAGGAGGCAGTGTCCCAGTTTTCAAATCCTCCATTGGTAATTGGTGGATAAGCCCCCATAAACGCAAGGTCGTCCATTATCATCCAACTACCGGTTAAATCCAGTCCGTTGTTGCTGTAAACATTGGCTGGGATAAAGGCCAGCATTAAAGTATCGGGAGTTTCCTGCGAGGTATATGTAACCGGGAATTTTAGCTGCTGCCAGCTATTGGGTGAGCTTCCGGTAATTATCAACTGGTTTTCCGCAATCACCTGCCCCTGCGCTTTGAAGATTATAAACACGTAACCGGTATCGCCGGTAACAAAATCATATTTAAACATACCGGTAAGGGTGTCGGGCCGGGCATTGTACTGAACTCCACCGACAAAATTGTTCTCATTTCCCTTAGCGTAAAAGTCGAGGTAGGCATTGGTAAGTGCACTTATCGCAGTTGGGGTATGCTCAAGTTTTACTGCGTAGTTACCGGTATAACCCGGGCTAACCTGGGTTACCGGCCCGTAAATATTGTGCCAGGTTGCAGGCCATGTAGAATGGGCCACATTCCAGTTTTCAAAATCGAAATTCGGGATATTAACCGAGCCGGTGTAAAACTGCAGCGTGTCACCGGGGCGCATTGCAAACGAATCTTTCACAAATAGCTGAAAGTAGTATGTGCTGTTTGGGTTTAACCCGCTTATTGAAGCTGATATGTTGTGCAAAGCACTATCTGTTATCTGGGCTGGGTTGCCCTCAATGCTGTCTGATGCCTGACCATTTTGCCAATACTTAAAATAAACAGAACTGCTTAAAGGTAAGTCTTCCACTTCACCGTTCAGAGTGGCGCTTACTGCAGTAACCATTCCGGCAGGTTCAGTTACGATGACCAGCGGCGGCAAACCGGTGCCGGTATAAAATTGCTGTTGTGCCGACTGCAGCAGCGTACCCGAATCCTTAAAAATTACATTAAAATTGTATATTAAAAAAGGTATCAGGCCGCTTAACTGGGCCGACACAGCATGTGTTAACGTATCATTGATCACTGCCGGTGTTGCAGCAACTTGTGTTTGATTGTTGCCCGGAAGCCCGTAACTGAAAAATATCTGCGATCCCGTAGGCAGGTTGCCAACCGTACCATTAAGCGTAGCCGAGGTGAGGGCAATATTCGAGGCCGAATCAGCCAAAAGGGTATAAACACCACCAGTGTAAAACTGCTCCGGGTTAGCGTTCCAGCTGACGTAGGTATCCATCACTATTACCGAATAATTATAAAATTCATCGGGCCTTAAGGAATCAACCACGGCGGTTACAGCATGAACAAGAGTATCGCCAATAGTAAATGGGTTGGCAGGTACGAGAACGGGCGGGTAGTTGTTATAACCGTACGAGAAACATATCCGCGATCCCGGGGGGACATTGCCTACCTGGCCATTAAAAGTGGCCGATGTATCCGTTACATTGGTCGCCGAATCCGTGATGGCCAGGATAGTTCCACCGGTGTAAAAATTGGTATAATTGCCATACATCACTATCCCCGTATCCATAACTGCTTTTAAATGGAATTGGTAAAACGTGTAGGGCAAAAGACCGGTAACTGTTGCCGAATCTAAATGCTGCAAGGTGTCGCTAACCGATGCAGGCGTAACCGGAATTGTGTGAATGCTGCTATCACCTATTACTGAGTATTCAAAGCTAAGCGTGGCATGCCTGGGCAGATTGTCGACCTGGCCGAAAAACCTGGCTGAGGCAGATGAGAGCAATATGTAATTAAGGGTATTAACATAGGCTTGGGTATTGGTGGAGTATATAGTAACACCGGGACTATAAAATATATCGTCGCCCCAAACGGCCTTTACCTTTACAAAATACCGCTGGTTAGGCAATAAGTTCGAAATATTGCCAGTAACTATGTGGAAGCCGGTGTCGGAAACCGTTGCCGGCGTTGCCGGAACGGTGAATACCGGTGTATCGCTGTTAACGTTATAATATTCAAAATATAATTGAGTGGGTCCGGGCAAATCATCTACAGAACCTTCCACTTCAGCGCTAAAAAGCCTGTGTTAACCGGTAATGAATCGGCCAAAACAGGCATTTTAGATGGGATATAAAATTTCAGCGTATCACCAGTTGAGGTGCCACCGGTGTTATAGCTCTGCGGATAAAAAAGATAGGTGGTATCAGTTCGCAGGCCGCCGATGCCATATAGTATGGGACCACTGTTGTATTGGGCACCGGGGAAAGTTTGCTGGTAACTGTTCCATGTGCTGTCTTCTGTATAGTAGAATATCAGGTTGGCGGGTACCCGCCGTTTAACTGAAGGTTGGCCACATTTCGACATCGGCAGAGTCCTGGATGACAGCCCCCACTGTTTGAATAGTCGGCTGTTGTCAGGAATACAGATATACTGCCCCGCCGTTAGCCCCTATCAAACCAAAATCGGGGCTTGAGAATCTTACCGAGTTAAAATATTGGGTTAAGGGAGATGCTGGCTCAAAGCAATAACAGGTATGGGATCCCACATAAAACCCGCATCGCCGCTATAAAGCAGCGTAGCACTATCGCCAACTATATAGCCATGCCCGGCATCCAAAAAATAAACGTCCTTCAGGTATCCGCCGGTGTCGTCCTCCAGGATGTTCCAGTTCAACCCGCCATTGGTTGTTTGCAATATTGTCCTTAAGGTGCCTGTGTTCTCATAATATCCGCCCACAATGTAACCGGTATCGGTATTCACAAATGCGATGGATGTAAAGTTGCGTTCAACCGGTGAAGTCACCCGGGCCCAGGTATTTCCGCCATCGGTGGTCATCAGTATCATGCCGCTGTCGCCAACTGCAAAACCTTTGGCCGTACTAATAAAGCTCATGGAATTAAGCCAGTTGCCGGGGGTATCCAGAACCACAGTCCAGGTGTTACCAGCATCACTACTCTTTAGGATGGTCTGCGTATCCACAGCAGTTTGCCAGCCGCCTGCTATAAATACGTGCAACGAATCGGCATAAATAACCTTGTTATAATTGCGATAAATCGGCGAATGGCCAAATGCCCATGTGCGTCCCCCATCGGATGTATGAACCATTTTACCCAGGTAACCCACTCCATAACCATGCGAGGTATCAGAAAAAGCAACCGAGGTAATCCAGGTGGTGAGTGCACTGTCAATAATCGCCTCATTCCACCACAAGCCGTAATTATCGGAACGGTAAAGCGCCTGTATAGAATCGTTGGAAACATAGCCACCTGCCGCAATAAGCCCGTAGGGCTGGTTTAAAATAGCCACCGAATTGATATTCCGGTAATGCAGCACAAAACTCTGACCCCAATGCTGGGCATTGGCTTTAAAGATAACCGCAATGAAAAAAGTCAAGCTTATAAAAAAGGGTTTCACGGTACTATTCAGTTTTCAGTTCATCAAATTTTTCATCAATGCTGTATTACCAGTTTGCGCGTAATTATACAATCTCCCGAAACAGCGGCTAAAAGGTAAATTCCGGAAGCAACAGCCGAAAGATCAAAATCCTGCCTGAAAAAGCCGCCCGGGTGGTTCGCCTCATTCACAGAAATGGTACAGCCATTCAAATCGCTTATTTTAAAAATAACTTTCCCTTCAACCGGGTTTATATATTCAACCATAAAATGTCCCTGAGCCGGATTCGGAAATATTTTAATATCCGGTAATTGTTTCCAGCCAAGCTCATTCACTCCGCTTGGAATAATTCCGTCAAAATTCAGATAATCTATAAGTACTGAGGATACTCCCTTCGCTACCAGGTTGTATGGTTGTATCAAGATGGATGCACTATCAGGTGTGACCGTGCTGTCGGAATAGCTAATATAAGATGTAAAAGGAGTATAGGCAGATGTCGGCTGCGTAGCAGTAAAATTAGCAGATCCGATTTGCATACCCTGGTTATAAACCGTGCATTGGATAAGAAGGGTATCATTGTTGACAGGAGAGAACTGGTAGTACCCATTAAAGGTTTGCACCTTATGATTAACCGGGAAGGACGGTAAGCCTGACTTGGTACCGAATTGAGGAGGAAGTGTTGAAATCTGCCCACCTACCAGGTGGCCAAGAAAACTGAAGTTGGTAACCTGCGCCGCATATTGCCCATGCCAGGCCTCGGTGCTCTGGTTTACGCATTGCGAATCAGCATTGGTGTAAAATCCAAAATCCGCCATATCAAAATATTGCCACTGTTCAGGCGCGGCATAACTAAAAGACTGCCATTGTTCAAAGTCACCGTTTTCAATGGCAGGATATGCGCCAATAAAACTAAGATCATCTACTATCATCCAGCTGCCCGGAGGGCTGAATCCGTTCAAATTGCTTGGGCTTAATAAAATAATCAGCGTATCAGGGTTATTGCCTGAGGTGTAAGTTATCGGCACTTTGATTTGCTGATAAACACCGCCTGAATTACCGGTTACCGGTACCAGGCTGGTTGAAATAACCTGGCCCTGCGATTTGAAGACAATAATTATTCCACCGGTATCTCCGGTGATCATGCTATAATTGAACCACCCGCTAAAAGTATCAGGCCGAAGGTTATAGGGGATGCCCCCAAAAAATGCAGGGCCATTGCCTTGGCCACCATCGCCTAAAAAACCGTTCGATAAAATATCAAGCCCCAGGGAGGTTGACTGTAATTTGACCGCATAGTTACCGCTGTGGCCGGGGCTTACCTTGGTTGCAGGTCCAAAAAAATTGCCCCAGCCCAACGGCTTTTCCCCGGTAGCTGTAAACCAGTTCTCGAAATCAAAATTAGGGATAGTGCTGTTACCCGTGTAGATGCTCAATGAGTCGCCCGCATGGGTGCCCACCGAGTCGACAATTTTGAGTTGAAACCAATAATTAATATTGGATTGAAGGTTCACGGATGCTGAAATTGAGTGGAAATCCGTATCGCTGATAGTTGCAGGAACTGCTGCCACTGAAGTATGGCTTTGTCCCGGCTCCCAATAATCGAAATAAATGGAGGACGGGAGAACCAGGTATTCTGCAGAACCATTCAGTGTGGCTGAGCCAGTGGTAAGGTTTGAGGCGGCCAGTGTGATTACCGAGAGCGCATCGCCACCGCCAGAATAAAACTGCATAGTCGCCGAGCTTAGCGATACCGAGGGCAGATTTTGGACCACTACCTCGTAATTGTATGTGTTATAGGGTAACAATCCGCTGATGGAAGGTACTAACTGAATGGGTGAGCGTATCGGTTATAAGGGATGGAGTAGCCGCAATCATTACCGGTGTATTGGTTCCTGTCCAATAGCGGAAATATATATTTGAATTCAACGGCAATTTACCAACTATCCCGTTTAAGGTTGCCGAAACCGGCGTAACGCTGGTAGCTGCAAAAGCTTGAAGAACAACCGGATTAGAAGTATAGAACTGCACAGGGCCTGATGTGATGGATATAGGCGAATCCACGATTACAACACTGTACAGGTAATTGGTATCGGGTAAAAGGTTACCCACTGGCACCGATACCTGATGGGTCATTGTATCGGGCACAATGGATGGAATCGCAGCTACCTGTATGGAACTGCTGCCGGGATACCAATAATCAAAGAATATTTTGGAGCCCACAGGGCAGTTACTGATGGTTCCATTAAAAATGGCTGAATTAAATCTTACATCAGTAGGCGAATCGCCGGTAACCTGCAATTGGGGGTTGGTATAAAAAAAGAATTTCATTGGAAATGATGGGAACGGAACTATCCAGCAACGCTTCTACATAGGCCTGGTAAACAGTATTCGGTCCTAAGCCGGTAAGCTGCACTGAATCGTAGTGTGACAAGGTATCGGCTACAGTGGCCGGCGTACCACGAACAGCGGTAAAACTGGTATCACCAATTTTTTGATATTGGAACCAGATAGTTGATGGCGCAGGAAGATTGTCAACCTCACCATTCAGGGTAACTGTGGTATCCGTCAGGTTTGCAGTCTGCAGCATGGATATATAGCCCTGCCCATTGGCACTTTGAAACTGTTTCCAGGCGCTATAAAATGTTTCCACACCGTGCACTGCCTTTACCCGGCACCGGTAATTGGATTGACTGGGTATGAGTCCGTTAACAATCGCCGAAAGGGCGTGATATCCGGTATCGTTTATAGTTACCGGATTGGCAGCAACAAGGGTGAAAGGGGTATCACCGTTCAATGAATATTCGAAATAAACGTTTGATGGAACCAGCGCCCTGTCAATTGAACCCTGAAAGGTAGCTGTCAGTAAATTTACATTGGTGGGTGCAGATGCGCTTAGCACAGGCATTTTGGAGGGGATGATAAATTCGATGGTATCGCCATTCGCAATGCCACCGGTGTTAATGCCCTGAGCTACCATGAAATATGGTGTGTCGGGTATGAGATAGCTTAATCCCGCCGAAACACTATCATTTCCATACGCGGTATAAGGAAAAGTCTGAAAGGGATTAGAAAGAGTTGGGTCGTCCTGCGAATAATAAAAATACAGGTTGGCAGGATAACCGCCGTTGGTCTGTATCCTGGCCAGCATAGAAACATCGGCTGAATCAATAATATCCACTCCCAGTGTTTGCACCGATGGGGCCTGTGCGTTTGAATAAAGATAAACAGCCCCATTATCACTTCCTATTAAACCGAACTGGGGGTCCGAAAACCGGACGGATTTAAAATACCAGGTAGTCGGCGTAATGCCGGCCACGGCTTGGGTAGTCCAAGTAAAACCGGCATCAAGGGTGGTCATATAGGTACCGGTATCGCCTACAAGGTAACCATGTGCGGGGTCAAGAAAAAAGATATCCGACAAACACGGGCCGGTAACATCTTCAACAACGGTCCATGTAGAGCCGCCATTAACTGTTCGCAGCAAAGTATGTTTTGAATCGTACCCCGTGTCATCATAATAGCCCCCTCCTATATAGCCTGTATCGGCACTGGCAAATGCGATCGCATAAAAATTGCGGTCAACCGGTGACGCGATACTGTTCCACGTGTTGCCCCCATCAACCGTCTTCAAAATTGTTCCGCTGTCGCCTACCGCAAATCCAGTGATAGTATCAAAAAAGAAAACTGAACGAAGCCACGGGCCGCTTTGGTTATCGAGCACCACGTTCCATGTGCTGGCGCCATCGGTACTTTTCAGGATAGTACGGGTTGACGGTGAATTGGGCCATCCACCCACAATAAAGGCATGCAGGGAATCAATGAAAATTATTTTATTGAAATTCCTGTTTATAGGCGAGTGTGCAAACGACCAATTCAGGCCACCATCCGATGTCTTCACCATTTTGCCCAGGTAACCTACCCCAAAACCATGCAGCGTATCGTAAAATGCCGCCGAGGTAACCCAGGAAGTGAAAGTTGTGTCAAGTCCGGTCTCATTCCAATACAAACCATAATTGCCGGATTCATAGAGGGTTTGCAGCGAATCATTGCTCTCATTACCCCCAACAGCTATCAACCGCGTATGTGATAATATGCTTACCGAATTTATATTGCGGTAATGCTGCACGTAGCTAACTCCCCAATGCTGGGCGTTAGTACCCACCCATACAAAAAGCACTAGGGCCAGAGGATAAAATTTTTTCATAATTAAACGCTCATTTCCTCTATCAATCAGTTATTCTTTCACCTGTCAGCGCACTATCTCGAGGTAAAGTTATAACATTTGCATGCAAAAATCCGAAATTCGCTAAATTGTTCCCGCAAGTTGTGACATGACAATGTTCATATTTTCGATGATATTTTTCGCGGCATTAATTTGTTAAAAGGCCCTTAATTATGAGAAACAGGTTTTACCTTATTGCTTCGGTAATTTTCTTTATCGGCAGCATGGCGTCAGCGCAAATCCCCTTCAATTATACGATCGACCTGCACTCCAATAGTTATATCAACCGCACTATAGCCGATACTTTCGCTTACGTTGGCGTAGGTGCAGTTAGTACCGGAGGGAATAATTACGATATATCGGTTACTAAATTCAATACAACAGGTAACTTACTTTGGGCCCGGAATTACGGCCCGGGCACTGCTACTGCAGCGACCATGGATCACCAGGGTTATCTGACCGTTGCGGCAAGTACGGCTTATTCTGCCAGCGGCGATACGAATATCGTACTTGTCAAAACTGACCGTAGCGGCAACGTGCTTTGGGCTAAAAATTACGGCGGCGACAGCACCTTTGTTCCCACCTACGTGCTTGCGGTGCCGGCGCCTTACGCAGGTTTCCTGATAACCGGGCGCACCACCGGCTTTGGCAGCGGCGGTGATGACCTGTTACTAATGAAAGTTGATACTGCTGGTAATTTGCAGTGGCAGCGCGCCTTTGGCAGCACAGGATATGAAACCGGGAACAACATTTTTCTTTACCCCGATAGTACGCTTTATATTCTTGGTACTCCAACGGCGGTGGGGCACGCAATGATATTTTTTTGGTGCACACCGATATAAACGGAAATCCCCTATCTCAGTATCTTATAGGAACGCCGGGCAATGACGAGGGTGAACAACTTTGGCCTTACAGCGATTCGGTACTTTACCTGTTAGGAAATACCAATACCGGTGTGGATAGCAACGAGGATATTCTGTTAATACAGCTTAAGATAGGCGCGCACGACAGTGTTTTATGGGCAAGGACCATCGGAGATTCGGGTATTGACCAGGCCGTAACGGTGGAAGGTACGCCCCAGGGCGGTGGCAACCTGGTAATTGTATGCGGCAGTTCATCCAGCTATGGCGATTCCATGCAGGGCTTTGCCATACTTGCAGATACCAACGGCTATATAGAAGGGGCCATGGTTTTTGGCGAGACCGGCAGCGATTATATAACCGATGCCCGAATAACTAACAACGGCTTGTTGATGGCCGGGTATTCCAATTCGTTTAGTGCAGGGCATTATAACACAGGGTGGATGGTTGAAGTGGATGGCCTTTCAACCTGCAATGACAGTGTAGTCAATCCAACCGTACAAACAGCGGCCCTTTCGGTTAACGGCCCGGCCCCGGTGGGTTTTTCGAGTGCTACGGGCAACATGAGCAGCAGCGCCGTGAGCCTTTCAGCAACTGTTGCTGCCGATACGGAATGGGCCAATTGTAACATTGTTATTCCGGTGGAAGCTGCACTGGGTTATAACAGGGCCATTTGTGCAGGCGATAGCGTGAACATTGGCGGTAATCCTACGGCAGAGTACGGCATACCGCCCTATCGTTACCAGTGGTCGCCAAGCAACGGTTTAAGTAACGACACCATAGCTAATCCTTATGCAAGCCCAACTTCGTACACTACCTATAGTGTGACCGTAACCGATTCCATTGGCGAAACAGCTACTGCCAGTATTTCCCTATATGTATCAAGTTGCCAGCCATTGGTGGTTAAAGCGGGTAATGACACCCTTCTCTGCTCCGGGCAAAGTTTGCTGTTGGGTGGCACTCCAACTGTAACCGGCGGAAACCCGCCCTATCATTATCAATGGTCGCCATCTACCGGTTTGAGCAACGATACTGTTGCCAATCCTTCCGTTATACCAACAGCCTCTATGACTTACACAATAAAAGTGACCGATTCATTTGATGATACTTCCTCGGCCAGTATTCAAATTACCGTTTCAACCTGTACGCAGCTGAGCGTTAATGCCGGAGGTGATACTACGTTATGCCCTAACCAGGAAGATATACTTGGGGGCCACCCTACTGCAGGCGGAGGTACCCCGCCATATACTTATTTATGGCAACCCCCAACCGGGCTTAGCAGCGATACCATTCCTAACCCCATGGCAACTCCCTATGCCGATACTTCGGTTTATGTACTTACCGTTACCGATGCAGAGAGCTTGTTTGCCATTGATACGGTGATATTATACTCATCCACATGCACAAGTATTAGAAACACTGATATTTCGAACATTGCGGATATATTTCCCAACCCCAATCACGGCACTTTTGAAATACGCCTGGCCAATGGCTCAATGACCATTCCATCCATTAAAGTAACCGATGTTGCCGGGCGCATTTTTTATAGCGCAGACTCTGATACAGGTCCTGACCTGAAGATAGCACTCAACCAACCGGCCCAGGGCTGTTACCTGCTTGAGATGAAAACTGCTTTGGGGTTTGTGCATAGCAAAATTGTGGTGGAGTAGCCTGAGCAGAGAGTGAAAAGGTAACCATCTCTATGATTTATAATAGCTCATCGGTTAGCAATCCTCCTTTTTGCATCGACCGCCCTTTTCCTGAACCTTAATTTTATATTGGAAAATCCTCATTTTTTTAAGTTTTGAACAAAGTTCGATAACTTGAACCTCGGATACAATAGGCGAGAGTCCCTCGATTTGTTCGGGAGACTTTCTTTTTGTGATGAGCCTAAAACTTTTGCCAGACGGGCGTTTTCAGAGAAGATGGAATTTAGTTTTGTGGTTCGATAATCGTTTTTTGCCTTGTATAGTAAATTTTGTCCGGGAAGACCAGCTTTTGCAACTTAATTTTATCGTATAAGTCCACTGAAACCCACAATTGGCTTAGGTTTCCTGATATCATCATTGATTTTTCCACAAGCTTTTCAAGGTTCGATACATTGTCCAGACTGGTCTTCGTTTCTTTGGCTATTGCCATCAATTCCTCAGAATATTTTTTCTTAAAATGGTCGTAAACATCCTTTGCTATTTCGCCCATAATTAACCGCTCAGCGGTTTTTTTCCAATTTTAGCTCAATTGCTTTTTATGCTTTTCTATATTGTTTTGCTTTTCCGCTAAATGGGAATTCATCGCTTTTAGGGTATACCGGATTTTGCAAACGTAACTACCTTGAAGAAAATAAATATCAAGAACAACAGCATATTTTACCGGGCAGAGGCACCACAGGCATATTGACCGATTGCCACTAAATTCCTATAAGTTATCTTTCAACCAAAACACGCCTGAGTAATCAATCCTTTTCAGTTCAATTCGTTTTCCCGAAATAAAGTGATCAACAGCCTTTTGGCATCCCCGCCAATGTCCATAATCATCAATCATCACAACCCCACCAGCGCTTACAAAGGGGTAAAAATTTTCCAATTCAAACATGGTGGATTCATACCAATCAGTGTCCAATCTCAAAACAGCTATGGATGCGGGATAAAATTTATTCTGCAAAATATCACCCCTGTGATAGTTCACCAATTGCGAAGGGTAATTACACAGCGATATATTGTGTTTTACCTCATCAATTTGCGCTTCGCATCTAACCCATTTATTTTTTGAAAGAAGATCGCCGGCATACATTCCGTTCAGGTCAACATCCTGATCTGTAGGGGTGGTCATTCCATCAAAAGTATCGTATAAGTGAACGAGCCTGAATTCGTTTAACTCCTTAAGTGCAAGGATCATGGCCATGGCTGAGCCGCCTCTCCATACACCTACCTCAACAATATCGCCTACTATCCTGTTTTTAACCACATATTCTACCGCGTTTATATTTTTCGCCAAACGCTGCGCACCTACCATCGTAAACGGCCCGGCTTGCCTGATAATACTCTGTGCTATCTGATCTGATAATATCATTTATTCACCCTGATACCGAAACTCACATGCCGGTTTAATGCTTTAACAGATATAGTCTGGCTATAAGAAGCACAGAACTCCTGTACAGCCTGGCGCACACCAAAATAAGGGGTGGTGGATACCCCATCATATATTTCATAGTCATGGCCCATAATCCAACCGCCACTTTTTGTTTTGATGAACGCAGCTTTCAACTCATGAAGTACAGGAGCGTATTCATGGCTGGCATCGATATAAATCATATCAAAATAATTGTCAGGAAATTGAAGCAACCTTGAAGTGAAATCCCTGATAATTTTTATTTCAGGATTTCCGGAAAATCTTTGTATCACTATATCGTACAAAACTTTACCGTGAATAACCTGAATGTTGTCGCCATTTTCATCTCCGGACATTACATTGCCATCCATCCATGAGTCGATAAGGAAAAGTTCCTTAGGCTTACATGCCGAGAGTATTTCATGGGCAAAATCACCCCTAAAAACTCCCAACTCAGCTATTGTACCGCCCTCCGGTATAAGCGAAAGCATTTTATTGCGGGTTTCGAAATGAATCATTGCTTCCATCTGAAATTTTGACTTTATAAAGTGCTCACAGGCTTTTGGCGGGAATATTTATCCCGAACGAGATTCATCAACCTAATTTTATTTCCAACCCCCACTGTCCAATTCGCATGGTGCATCAATAGGTTGCTAGGAATAACAAAATCCTGGCCTTCCCACCGGCACCCCAATGATCCTACCGTCCAAAATCTGTTCGACAAGGTTTTGGTACGGCAGTGATGCAGATTCATATTCAGCGCTTGCTGGTCATCAGCATATAAGTTTTGACTATTTTTAATATTTTCAAAAAGCCTGTATGTTCGTTCGTTTCCCCTGCTAATAAAAAAACCCGCGCAAAGCCCGCCGGCATAATCATTTTGGGCGGCTAAATCGGCGTCGCCCAACTCTGCCAATAGCTGCTCTTTAACCGGTCCGAAAAAATGAAAATATCGTTCAAATTATCACTAATTGCCTTTAAGCAAACATCAACTTTATTCCACATGGTTGATTTCCATCCCTCTGAATAATAAGAACCGTGCTTGCAATCCTGGGGGCCCTTAATGGCGTAAATATCCAACCCTGTTACACTGGGTTTGAAGTATTGCTCAAACAATTCCACATGACTGTCAGTATAGTACAGTATATATCTTCATGTTTAAATAGTAACCGGGTTAACGTAACCATATGGGCCGGGTATGCGGGGGCCCACCCATTCGCCTTTATGATTGATATAACTCCTTTTTTCAGACTTGTGTACGTGATAGCTCAATATTGATAGCGACGGGTTGGTAACTCTATACCCGTATTGGGATAAAAGGAATGCAAGCCGGTTATCGCAGGCAATAAATCCCAATGTAAAATCTGCTTCCTTGATTTCCCGAACAGGGCCTTTGAATATCCAAACATCCTGACTATCGGCGCGGTTAAAGAATACCGGCACGTCATTTATCATATTGTACCGGGTTAGAGCGTAACATTCATTTGTTTCTATCCGATCAAGCAACCGAAGCGAATCATCGAAATATATGTCGAGATTAGAAATGATTGAAACATCGTTTGCCTGGGCAAACCTGTTTATCACCTGAAAAAAGTCTCTAAAGGCGGGGCGGGCCGGATGAGAAATGTTTTGAATTTTGGCTCCGGCCCAGGCAGGTAAATTCACATTTGATATATTGACTATATTATCAATCAACTCCAGATACACATTCTTGCGAAGAGCATAGGTTAACTCTTCCCTGCGTTCCTTGTCATTCTCTTCGTACCAATTTATGAAAAGCCGTGTCACTAGGGGGAATTTGCTTAATACCGAATGAATTTTATTTCAATTTCAATATTATGCAATTGAATTATAATTTCAATGGCATTTACTCAAATTGCGGGCAACTACGCAAATGCAATCAGTAAAAACACGGTAAATCCATACGTAGAATTACGGTATTTTATGTTTTTGCTTCTCAAGAACTTGCAGGTTAGCATAACTGTTTAGTATTTTCAAACGCCGTTATATAATTTATCTGAAGCGTATATATGTTCAATCTGATACAAACTGAGTTGGGGATAGGCGATGTTATATGTTCATTATACGCTGTTGAGTCTTTGTCATCCGAATTTCCCTCAGAAGAAATCAATTTTTTTATTCCACAACATCATGAATGGGCTAACCTGGCAGATATTTCAAATATGCAGCTGAAAAAATATGATAGCCAGCAGCGTATTGAAAATGCTGTTTACCTGTACAATGGGCGGGAGGATAGTGTACGATGCGTCTT
Source organism: Bryobacterales bacterium (assembly GCA_963840845.1). Lineage (GTDB taxonomy): Bacteria > Acidobacteriota > Terriglobia > Bryobacterales > Bryobacteraceae > Bog-105. Next base: position 142,919 of record CAWJBS010000170.1, on the reverse strand, counting down.
AAACATACCAATTCCCCCAAACGGTTATTTTCGTCGAAATTAGGTGTTGAACCTAAAAGGCCCCGGATTAAACCTGATCTACTTAATGCGGGCCCGAATTTTGAAGGCAACTATATTGTGTTATCGCCTTTCGCTTCCCGGCTCAACCGGACATGGGAATTGCATAATTGGAAAATACTGGCCAGGGAAATGGCTAAGGCGGGGTACCGGGTGATAGTACTGGATAGCCCATTTGAAGGAACCCGCTGCAGAGGGATAGGGGCGGAATATTATTGGGGGCAGAAAATGGAATGGACCGCCAATGTTTGTAATAACGCCGCAATGATTATTAGCAACGACAGTGGCCTGGCCCATTTTGGAGGATGGCTTGGAGTAAAAACCCTGGTGATCATGAGCCAGCTTTTGCCGGGAGAATTTTATGACTTTACAGAAAATCGCTTTGTTGTTCCACAGCAACAATGCACCGCGTGCCAGTTTTTACCTGAGAAAGGGTATGAAGAAAAATGCGATTGGGGTTGTTGGGCGCTGCAATCGGTTAGTCCGACGCAGGTAATTGAAACAGCCCTGGCGTGGTTAAATGAAGAGGAAACCGCGGGAAATTCGGAAGATTTGAGGGAACGGGTTGCAATGAGCGTTTGAGACTATTCAACGATATATACAGGTCATAAAAAGACGATATATGAAAATAACAACGGCAAATTCGCGAACCGAATCAGAACGTTACATTAAAACCATTAGGGCATATCCTGAATATTACAAAGGCCGGGGTATAGTAATTTGCGGGGGTGGTGTACGCCTTTTTACAAGTGCCTGGGTGTGCATCAATATGCTGCGAAAACTGAATTGCACCCTGCCCATTGAAATCTGGTACCTGGGCCCACGGGAAGTTGACGGGCGCATGAAAGAGGTAGTGGCTCCCCTCGGGGTCACCTGCGTGGATGCGCTGGAAATGAGGAAGCGTTTCCCTTCAAGGATTTTGAATGGCTGGGAACTAAAGGCATATGCTTTATTGTATAGCCGGTTTGAAGAGGTGCTTCTGCTTGACGCTGATAATGTGCCGGTGGCTAATCCGGAATTTTTATTTGAAACCCAGGCATATAAGGAAACCGGGGCAATTTTCTGGCCCGACCTGCTGCGTCTTGCCCCCGACCGCCAGATCTGGAATTATTGCGGGGTTCCGTTCAGAGATGAGCCCGAATTTGAATCGGGGCAAATAGTGGTTGATAAGAGGATTAGCTGGAGAGCCCTAAACCTTGCCATGTGGTACAATGAGCATTCGGATTTTTACTACCAATATATTCTCGGTGATAAAGAGACTTTCCACATGGCATTCAGAAAATTGGGGCAGCGCTATACAATGATTCCCAACCGGGTGATATTGCGGGATGGGGTCATGTACCAGCATGACCTTAGCGGAAATATTATTTTTCAACACCGCAACGGATTGAAATGGCACTATTACCAGGATAATCGCGCCCTGTCAGGTTTCAGGTTCCACAATGAATGCATCGGTTTTATTGATAACCTTAAAGCCCAATGGGAAGGGGTTGTTGAGCCTGACTTTTCCGAAGTTTCCGACCGGTTAAAAAATGTCGTTAATGCAATTACCTCCGGGCAACACCGGTATGTTCGTGTAGGATATGATGAAAGGCCCATCACATTCCTGCCCAATGGCAGGATAGATAAGGCTGCAGCCAACCTGGAGCAATTCTGGCATGTTTATGAAGACCAGGATAATATTTGCCTTGAAATACACAGCGATAAATTAAAGGTATGCGCCCTGAACCTGGAGAAAGACAATGTTTGGCGCGGCCGATGGCTGCATTATGAGAAGATGCCGGTTGAGCTATCAACCATGTGAAGCAATACCGGTGGCATTTATTAGTATAAACGGATAAATAAAATTATATGCCAGAATTTTCATTAAATAACACAGGCGACTTCAAAGTTTATACCGTAATTATTTCGGTTGACAGGAATCCCAATTACCTGCATGAAACTATGGAGTCATTAGATGCGCAAAATATCAAATACGATATTTCGCAGGGAAGCCTGAGCACCAATAATATTACAGGAGTTGATGAATCCAAACATAAAATTGTGTTCGCGCCCGAATCGGTTGATGCCGACTACGCCGCACAAGGCCTTAGATATAAAGTGCAGACCAATTATATCAATGCCCTTACAATGGCGGGCAACCCAGCGGGAGGAGAAGATTACCGCATATTGTTTGAGGACGATATCATCATCAGCCGCAATTTTCTTTGGTCACTTAAATGTCTATCTGAAATTAGTTCGCCGGAAATCGGGAGGCAACAATACAGTTTTAAGCCTTTACACGCCTTATAAACCAATAAATAAAGAAATCGGCCTCAGGAACGGGCTTGCATCGCAATTTTACGGGCTGCAGGGCATGGTATATTCCAACGACACCAGAATTATGTTTGCCGATTATCTCCGGAAACATATCGGCACCAAACCGCATGATTTTTTACTTGGCGATTTTTGCCGGCAAAATAATATACAAATATATTGGGCATCGTTATCGCTGGTTCAGCATATGGGTGTGGTTACCACGGGGCTTGGCCATCACCATCAAACACCCAATTTTCTTAATGATATGCTGGGAACAGTGGGTGATACCAGCAAACAACCGGCTTTGTAATAAAAGGTATCCACTAAACCCGGCAACATGCTACCAACACTGGTTTTTATTCACATACCCAAATGCGGCGGAAACTCGGTTGAAGCCAAATTAAAGTTCAACAATATTCCGTTTACCAGGATTGAACCCGGCCCCGCCTCCGAAACATTAGCCAAAGCAACACTGATTACCGGGCATTTATCGTATGATCAATTTGAGGCGCAACCGCAAATTTGCTTTTTCTCTGTGGTAAGAGACCCTCTTCAACGCGCTGTATCCCAGTATTTCTATAACCTGAAAATTAAAAATGAAAGTCCGGAGTATGAGAAAATGAAAAATATGAGCCTGGCCGACTACCTGAAGGAGCATAACAATACCATGTGTATTCATATGTTTGGCCGCGCAGTTTTTAACAACCACTACTCCAACGAAAAGCTTTACCGGTTATGCATGGAAATAATGCGCAGCAGGTATTTGTTTGTAGGCAACATTTCCCACCTGAACTATACCGATACCTGGCTTGGTAAAATGTTTGGCTGCAGGCCTTTCCAGGCCCATGAAAACAGGAATACCCATCCAACCATACTGCCCGAAAAAGTAAAGGAAGATTTTATGGCCAGAAACGCGGTTGATTATATGGTTTACCACCAGATAGGTACCCATTGGGAAAACCCGGATTTAACCCAGGCATACGCCACCGGTAACGCCATACGGTTTTTAAAATACCAAACCTGAAATAATTATATGCCCATATTTGAACATTACTTTGTTATTACCATAGTGGTTTGGCGGCTTACACATTTGATAAGCAGCGAAGACGGCCCTTTTGATATCATCATCCGGTTCAGGAAGCTGATGGGCGAATCGTTTTGGGGCCAACTGATGGATTGCTTTTACTGCCTCAGTATCTGGATAGGCTTATTATGCGCCTGTTTTGTGGCCGCAGGAATAAAAGAAGGCATTATTTTAACGCTGTATTATTCAGGGGCGGCCATACTGCTTGAAAAATTAACCGATAAAACACCCCATTAACCATATGTGCAACTGCAGCCGCAAACGTAACACCATAGCCGCCCGTAACACTACCATGGGCAATGCCCAGGTACGGGTTCAGCTTACCGGCAGCGGGCCGGTAACTTTTTATGGCAGCTATACCGGCAGGATGTATCGCCTGTTAAGTACCAACGCCATTGTTTTGGTGGATAGCAGGGATGCCGCCAACCTGGGCGGCGTACCCGGCGTGAGGGTAATATGAAAAATATTCACCCGTCGGCTATATGAGTGTTGGCCAGGACTGTGAAGAGGTAAGGCTGCTTCGTATTTTCAAAATCGGTTCAAAATCTTTCAAAAAAAGTTCGAAATCTTTCAAAATCCTTCAAAATCGGGGGCCCTTTTTTCAAAATCGGCTTGTTAAATTCAAAATCGGCATCTATAGTTTTAAAACTTAAAAGCCACCCATTTTTCCAAATACCCTAGCGCATATACCTTTGATTACTAATTAAATATGTGCATTTTTTCGACGTTTGTATTAAAGTCCCTTTTGGGGATTCAGGGGCCGAAAAAGCAATATTTAGCAGGTTTTTTTGCCAGACAGGGGGGAGGCCCTCTGCCGGTTTTGCCCGGTTAAAGGCAAAAAAATGCCATCCACCTTACTATCCAAAGTGGTTTGTTTACAATATTTCAAAGAACGATTGCCTGCAAGCAGGCGGGCATTATTGCTAATGCCATGCAAATATAAGCATAATACAACCAATTAGAATTATTTTGACTACTTTTTGAATGATTTGCTATCAAAATATCTTTCCCCCCCGGCCAAAAAGCCAATGGCAATGGGTATAATTTTAGCCATGGCGTTTTCAACCATATCGGCGGCGCTATCCAGTTTGCCGGCTACAATAAGTGCGGTGCTGTCTATTATGGAATTAATCAAATCCATAATGCGTTTGGCATTGTTAACAAACCACATTACAATGCCGTAAATGGCCTGGCAGGCTTTTATAAAGGCGCCTGCCGGGGTAAGCAGGCCCAGCAGCCAGGTAATACCGGCCTGTACCACCTGGTTTTGCAGCATGCCCATCAGGGCATCAATCACCATGGTTTTAAGGTCGCCAACTTTTTCCTTCACATAATTCCACAGGCCTATAATGCCGTCCTTTTTGATTGTCTGGAATATATCGAAAGCGGTTTCGAGCACATCGGCTACCGGCTGGCCTACCAGCTTGGCCACCTTGGCCTTGATAGCCTGCCAGGTAAGGTCAAAAAACTGCATCACAAAATGGAAGATACCCGCAAGGTCCCATTTTTCGGGCATCACAAGGCCCGGTGGCAGTACGCCCAGCAACCATTCAAAAAAGCCTTTTTTGAGGTGGGTGAGGATGTTGGAGGCAACAGGCGTAATTAAATTCACAATATGCCAAAGAACTTCAATGCAATAATTGCAGTAAAAGAACCGGAGCAGATTTATTTCCTCTCACTTAATTTAAGGAAATAATCTTTATCAAAATCATCAAAAAGCAGGGGCATTACTTTCATGAATCTTTTGTGCTCCTCGTCAAAAGGATCGTTGTAACAGGCAAGAAGGCCGGAATATCCCTTGGCTTTAAGCAAAAATTCAAGGTATTCTTCAAAGGTGAAAGGGTGGGGAATTAACTCTTCGTTTTCTCTGTTAAGGTATAACTGGTCTGAAATAACATAGCCGTCTTTTTCATTACCCTCCTTCATAAAGCCGGTAACACACCGAAAGCCATCAGCCAGGTCAAAAGGCACAAATCTTTTAAGCTGATCATTAAGCTCAGAATTTATTTGGTCAAACCAGAAAATATCCTTCCAGTAATTGTTGTCATTGTCCGATATCATTGTAATGGGATCGCATGTATTGATCTTGCCCTTCATGAAGCGTTCTTCACCCAGCAATTTTAAATTTTCTCTTGCAGCCTCATTAATCTCCCACACAAGGGCAATGCTTAATATTTCACTCAAGATCAAATCTTTGTATGTTGTTGGAAATTTGACCCGGTACTCATTTTCGTTAAAATCAATTAAATCCTGAGATACCGGATCACCTAATACAGCAACTTTCAATTTTATAAGAGGATTATTTTTCATTTCACTAATCATCTTTTCAAATTGTTCGCGATGTGTTTTCATATTTATTGCAACTACCGTTTATTTCCTCTCACTTAATTTAAGGAAATAATCTTTATCAAAATCATCAAAAAGCAGAGGCATTACTTTCATGAATCTTTTATGCTCCTCGTCGAAAGGATCGTTGTAACAGGCAAGAAGGCCGGAATATCCTTTGGCTTTAAGCAAAAATTCAAGATATTCTTCAAAGGTGAATGGGTGGGGAATTAATTCCTCGTTTTCCCTGTTAAGATATAACTGGTTTGAAATAACATAACCGTTTTTTTCATCGCCCTCCTTCATAAATCCGGTAACGCAACGAAAGCCATCAGCGAGGTCAAAAGGTACAAACCTTTTAAGCTGATCATTAAGCTCAGAATCTATTTGGTCAAACCAGAAAATATCTTTCCAGTGATTGTTGTCGTGGCCCCTAATCATTGCTTTGGTATCGCATGTCCTGATCTTGCCCGCCATGAAGCGTTCCTCACCGGTCAATTTTAAATTTTCTCTTGCAGCCTCATTAATCTCCCAGGCAACTGCAATGCTCAATATTTCGGTCGTGAGCATATCTTTGTACACTGCCGGAAATTTGACCCGGTACCTGTTTTCATTATGATCAATTAAATCCTGAGGTATAACATCACCTAATAAGGCAGCCTTCAAATTTATAAGACGATTATTTTTCATTTCACTAATCATCTTTTCAAACTGTTCGCGATGTATTTTCATATTTATTGCAACTACCGTTTATTTCCTCTCACTTAATTTAAGGAAATAATCTTTATCAAAATCATCAAAAAGCAGAGGCATTACTTTCATGAATCTTTTATGCTCCTCGTCGAAAGGATCGTTGTAACAGGCAAGAAGGCCGGAATATCCCTTGGCTTTAAGCAGAAATTCAAGATATTCTTCAAAGGTGAATGGGTGGGGAATTAATTCCTCGTTTTCCCTGTTAAGATATAACTGGTTTGAAATAACATAACCGTTTTTTTCATCGCCCTCCTTCATAAATCCGGTAACGCAACGAAAGCCATCAGCGAGGTCAAAAGGTACAAACCTTTTAAGCTGATCATTAAGCTCAGAATCTATTTGGTCAAACCAGAAAATATCCTTCCAGCGGCCATTATCATGATCCATAATCATGGTTCTGGGATCATAAGAACTAATTCTCCCATTCATAAAGCATTCTTCGCCAATTAATTTCAGCATATCTCTTGCGGTCTCAGCAATATTCCATTGGACTGCAACACTTACTGCCTCCTTTTGAATAAATTTTTTATATACATCCGGGAATTCTACTTTGTATCTTTTTTCAATGCGGTCAATCGATTCTTTGCTCACTGGATCTACTATCTCAGCAACTTTTAAGCTAATTAGATGATTAGTTTTTAAACGTCCAATCATTAGTTCAATCTGATCACGTGAAACTTTCATATTTGCTTTTTATTTATGTCAGGTATTTTATAGCCACTATCCGCTAGATTTAATGCAATATCGGGAAATTTTTCTCCTATTGCTTTTTCTCCCCTCGTCTCAAAATCGCTGAAATTCTTAAAACCGGAGGATTTTCTAATTCCATCCAATTTCGTTGCAATGTCATCCGCAGCCTCTGAAGTTAAACCTTTATTTGTCAATTTAATGGCAGCGGCTAATCTACTCTTTGACATTGTATTCAAATTCATTTTTTCATCTTCGGCTTTTTGCCGGGGAGCAGGTTGCGAAAATTGCTTGGTTATTTTCTCACCTATAAATTTGCCGGTTTTATCTGCAGTGCCATAACTAACCTCCATTTCAAGCGGGAAGAATGAGCCGATTTGGGGTTCATTAGCATCGTCCGTGTATTTAGTAACAGTGGTTTCATATCTCAATATTTCGGGTTTATCGGCGCTGATTTTTGCTATAGCATCGCTTTCGGCATCCTTGAACATTTGCGAATTCAACCATCTTCTCCCGGGCACAAGGTTCCAGCCTTTATCTCCCAACTCGTCCTCGTCTGAAGCCAAGCCAGTGGGTAGGCGACGAGGACGGAAGTGGCTCATGCATTTTTAATGCGTCTGATATTTACCTTTATGCATTGCAGATGCTTAAACCCGTTGCATCCTCCTCCCCTCCCTAATGGCTCCCCGGCAGACGAGGAGTTGGGATTATACCTCCTGTGCCTCGTTATCGTACAATTCAGCCAGAAAACATAGATGTTCAAACATTTTTCCCACTTCCAATTTCGATGTTTCTTTACTACCTCCAATAGGAAGCGCGGGCACAAACATATAAATTTCGTCATATTTTAAAGTCGGTAGCCGATCTCTTTGCTTCAAATAATAATCATACATAAAATCCGCCCTGATAGAGTCTAAGAGTAAAAATCCATCAAAAGCCATACTTAGCCGGCTCATCATGCGCTTGTATTCTCCGGTAATAGGGTTTAGATAATAATATTTTTCTTTATAGAAGTATAAAATCGCACCAAAGCATGTTTTCATAAATATATAGTAATCGCCATTTTGGAATCCCCAGGATTTGAAAAGTGCTTGGGCATCAATGTCCAGAGGATAGAAAGTGCTCCAAAAGCCATGACCAAAGGTGCATCGACCAACTGTTTTAAAAAACTCCAGCAAATCCGGATGTACCTTTCCGTTAAGCGCGCTAAGTTCCGTATTACTTAAAGCGGCTTTGTTGCCATCAGACGGGTATCTGAGCTTGAAAATCTTCTAAATTTATACTCATAATAGCTATACTCTTTTTAACTTAACTTCCCAACTCGTCCTCGTCTAAAGCCCAGCCCTTGCGTTGTGGGACGAGGATGGAAGTGGTTTAAGCATTTGTAATGCGCTTAAGCTACAACCGGGCATTGCAAATACGAATGCCTTGGCATGCTCCTCGCCTACGCGCAGTCGCAACCCTTCAGACAAGAACAGGGTGGGACAAAAAACATGTACCGGCATCAGGTTGATTGCATAATACCCAAATTATGCTTTAGAACTTCAGCAGCTTCATTCCATTTATGCTTTTCGCATAAATAAATGGCTGCTTTAACAATGGTCTCTTGTCCAGCAGGTGCATTTTCTCCTGCCCAATACCCCGCACTCATCAGGCAATTCCATGCCCTTTTAGGCTCTTTGTCACTCCTCATCTAAAACCGCGAGCCGCCTGTAAAAATTCAGTAGCCTTAAAGTTACCCGCCCCTTGTTTAAATAATGCTTTTGCGACCTGATATTCAGGCAAAACTTTCAAATCCGTAGAATTTTTACCTCTGGTGTTGTCAAAAATATTTTCAACCACTGACATAATATTACTTTTCTCAGCAGCACCTTTGCTTGGATAATAATCCGGATACATATCGGCCGTATCATATCCGTGAGGCTCCATGAAACCAGCGAATATTAGCTTTTCCAATTTTTTGAAGGGAACGTCGTCCAGCAGTTTTACTGCTCTAACAGATGTTAACTTGTTAATACGCGAGGTATAGATACCTAAATCTTCGGTAGAAAGCTCAGGCAAAAAATCTTCAGAATTAATCAAGTTATCCAATAATTCCCATAAACGCTTATTACCAAGGCCAGGGTCGCGTTTTAAACAAAAAGCGCGATATTTTTTCACTATGTCCTCTTTGTTATCTTTCGCTTTGGGCCATTTTTTTTTATCGAAAACAATATCCCTGATATCCTGCAAATCATCACTTCCGCCAAATAATTTATAAACGGGCGAAACGATTTCATAAACACCATCCCATTCTTTTGAATATCTCTCACATAATTCAAGATTTTTGTTCAGCCGTTCTATGTGCACTAATAGCAGATAGGATAACATATCGGACGCATAAAACTTAGCTCCGCTTGAAAATAGATTATATACGGGCCATTGGCTACCCGGGATGTCAGGCACTATTTTTACACAGGCAGCCCACTCAATCTCCGATAGGATTGAAAAATTCAGCGCCGACCACTTACCTTTCCGTAAAAACCGTTTCAACCTCTCTTCATCTTCTATTCTGGGGCTAAAGCCGAGGTTAGACGCCTGGTCATTATTAATTTTACCAAATTCGGCATGCAATTGTTTGATTTTTTCAATTACCATTTGAAATTTTTCTACAAACTAATTAAAATTTTTGCCCCCCATCGCTTTTTTGCTTCATTATTAAGCTTGGTCATTTCCCCAACTCGTCCTCGTCTAAAGCCCAGCCCTTGCGTTGTGGGACGAGGATGGAAGTGGTTTAAGCATTTGTAATGCGTTTAAGGCGCAACCAACGCATTGTAAAAGCGAATGCCTTAGCATCCTCATCGCCCCCCGTGCAGTTGCAGCGCTTCACACAAGAACGGGTTGGGCAAAAAACAGGAAGCAGCATTAGGCGGATTGCATAATATCCAAATTGTTATTTAAAACCTGAGCCGCATCTGTCCAATTATGTTTTTCACATAAGTAAATCGCCGCTTTAACAATAGTTTCCTGCCCTTTAGGCATATTCATCCCGGCCCAATATCCTGCACTCACCAGGCAATTCCATGCACGTACCGGTTGGTTTAATTCCTCATCCAAAATGGCGGCTGCTTCTAAAAATTCCATACCCGTAAAGCTGCCACCTCCTTGTTCAGATAAAGCTTTCGCTACTTTATATTCCGGAAATGATTGAATTTTAGGTGAACTCACCTCTAAATTCCACGGTTGAAACAAAGTGCGCATGATTTCTTTGATATTGCTAAGTTCTGATCCCGGTCCTGAAGGAGTATAATCGGGTGTGGTAGTCTCAGTATCGTAACCCTGAGGTTGAGCAAAACCCAAAAGCATTGGCTCCTCTAATTTCTGAAAGGGAAAATCATCAAGCAATGTGTACGCCCTCATAGCAGATAACTTCATTATGCGGGCTGTATATATGCCCAAATCATTATCGGGAAGCTCGGGCAAAAACGACTCTGAGCTTATTAAATTATCCAATAGATTCCAAAGATATTGGTTCCCGTAACTATGGTCGTGTTCCAAACAAAAGGAACGGTATTTCGCAATTCTTATATCATAACTTTGGTCAGGTTTGGGCCATAGCGCCGGGTCAAATACTATATCCTTGATGCTCTTTAAGTCGTCCTGGCCGCCGAATAACTTGTAAACCGGTAAAACAGTTTCGTAAATATTTTGCCACCTCTCCGAATATTTTTTGCACAAATCAGGGTTTTCTATTAATCTTTCAATATGCACAAATAAAATATACGTCAGCATATCGGAGGCATAAAATTTACCTCCATCCCCAAGTAAATCATACACCGGCCATTTTTTAGAATCAATATAAGGCACAATCTTAATCGCAGTAGATAGTTCTAATTCCTCAAGCCATGAAAAACTAAGGCTGCTCCATTTGCCGCTATACAACCACGGCTTGAGACGATTTGGCCCTTCAATCCTAGGTGTAAACCCCAACACAGAGGCCTGGGATGCATCAATTTGCCCGAAAGTATTGTGCAATTGTTTTATCTGATCTAAAATCATATGCCATATTTATAATTTAACTACCACTTTTTGCTTCCAAAGTTCTGAGGCTAACCGTTTAAGCTTATTCACCTTTTTGTCATAATCTTTCGGATCGCCGTCATCCTCGCTCTTGGCTAAAGCAACCCCAACTCGTCCTCGTCTGAAGCCAGGCCGGTGGGTAGGCAACGAGGATGAATTGACTCACGCATTTTTAATGCGTCCATTATTTACCTTAACGCATTGCAAAGGCTTAAACCCTTTACATACTCATAGATTCCCTAATGGGCTCTCCGAGTTGAGTCCAAAAAATTACGGCTGTATTTTTAAACCATTATTTTCTTTCAAATAATCAAGCAGATTTGGATTATTTTTTATGGCATTTTCAATCAGACCAACTGGATCATCTTCAAATTGAATTCCCATAGTGTCGGAGACATATGTTTTAAATTTAGAGTAGCATTTATATTCTTTTTTGCTCTCAGAGTCAATTTCTTTAAGCCGTTCGACATCATATAATTTACGTGGATTCTTGCAAAACGAGCCAGTTTTAAGGCTCAAGATATATTTTGCTGTCAGCCTTGAGATCCGAACGATTAGATTCTTAGAAAAAAGAAAAACGAATTCATCAAAATTTGATGCACAAACAGTATATGTGCCTTCAGTATCAATATATACAACGGGAGATGATTCAATCGTATCTTTATTTTCAATTGTCCAGATAGCAAAAATACCATGTGCGCCATCAACATAGAATGGTATGAAGTTATTGATTACCTCATCTGTCAATAAGTTAGACAAAAAGTATTTGCCATTTGAAATAGATTCGTAATTAAACAAATCGCACTCGCCATTTTTAACTGCGAATTCGTAAAACATCAGAACCTTCGGCGGAATAACTCCGTTTGGGAAATTAATTTTTGCCTCTTCAATTTCATTTTTCATGTTCTAAATAATTTAAGTCTTGTTTAGCAATAAGTTTTTCACCCTCTAAAACCCTATGTCTGATTTCTTTTTGTAAGGCTATCTTATCATCTTGGCTTACCTCGTTTTCCGGTAGATTCTGTATATCGGTCCATTGTTTACTGCTCATGTTTTCATTCTCAACTACCTCATTCATCGCAGTTACGTCCTCGTTAAGCAAAACTTTAACTTTGGTTGTAATTAATTTACGCTTGGCGTCATCCGTAATGTTTTTGTTTTCATTCAGTCTTTCCACAAAAGACCGGAAAGGCTCGACTGACTTCCCGTAAGTTTTCCCAGCTTTATGTCTATAATCGTGAATATTAATTGTTAATCCCCCTGCATAATGCTCACCCTTAACAACCTCTTTCAATTTTGTATTATTATCATAAAGATCAGTATCTTCATTCAAAACACCAAAAATAGCGCCTTGCGGTTGGTGGTCTGGAGTTATCAGGTCCCCTTTCAATTGTATGATTTCCTTATATAATCCAACCATTCCTTCAATTTTATATTTTTCCATTAATTGTCCTATTTCCCTATCTTTTTTATAAACTACCTGGCCTATATACTTCGCGAGTAGAGTGTTTGCTTTAAGTAAATCTGCGCTCCTGGCATCAATCTGGTTTCCTATTTTCCTCAGTTCGCCCTCGCTTTGCTGATGGTCATGTCCGCTTCCTTTCTTAGAACTTTCCAGCACATCAATCTCAGCTAGTAGTCCCCTGATCACCGCAATCTGAGCTCTAGCGTCCGCAATGGGCTTGCTTTTTCTATTTTCAAATTTCTCATTCCCCTTGGCTTTTTGTCGTGCTATATAAAAATCGAGGAAACTCTCCGCGTCCTTCGGGTCGCTTTCAATCATCAGCATGTGTTTGCCACCTTTTTCACGCACGGCGATGGTATGTGTTTCACCATCAGCCTCAAATTTCGTTTCGCTCTTTTCCCAATTGAACACGCCCCCAAGCTTATCACCAGCCCAATCTTTTGCAGCCCCTACTTTCTTTTTCACCGCATCCACCTTCCCCTTCACAAAGGCCACACCTTTCTTTATCATTTGCGGTATGCCCAGTTGGTTGGCCACGTCCACGGCCTTTTGCACTACCCAGTCAATGGCTTTTACAATAGGCGCGCGCACCTTGTTAATTATATCCTGCACCAGTTTGCCTATGTTGCCCAGGTTAAGCAGCCCGGCTAAAAAGCCTATGGCAATAGGTATAATTTTAGCCATGGCATTTTCAACCATATCGGCGGCGCTATCCAGTTTGCCGGCCACAATAAGTGCGGTGCTGTCTATTATGGAATTAATTAAATCCATAATGCGTTTGGCATTGTTAACAAACCACATTACAATGCCGTAAATGGCCTGGCAGGCTTTAATAAAGGCGCCTGCCGGGGTAAGCAGGCCCAGCAGCCAGGTAATACCGGCCTGTACCACCTGGTTTTGCAGCATGCCCATCAGGGCATCAATCACCATGGTTTTAAGGTCGCCAACTTTTTCTTTCACATAATTCCACAGGCCTATAATGCCGTCCTTTTTAATTACCTGGAATATATCGAAAGCAGTTTCGAGCACATCGGCTACCGGCTGGCCCACCACTTTGGCCACCTTGGCCTTAATGGCTACCCAGGTAAGCTCAAAAAACTGCATCACAAAATGGAAGATACCAGCAAGGTCCCATTTTTCGGGCATCACAAGGCCCGGTGGCATTACGCCCAGCAGCCATTCAAAAAAGCCTTTTTTGAGGTGGGTGAGGATGTTGGAGACAACAGGCGTAATTAAATTCACAATATGCCAAAGAACTTCAATGCAATAATTGCAGTAAAAGAACCGGAGCAGATTTATTTCCTCTCACTTAATTTAAGGAAATAATCTTTATCAAAATCATCAAAAAGCAGAGGCATTACTTTCATGAATCTTTTATGCTCCTCGTCGAAAGGATCGTTGTAACAGGCAAGAAGGCCGGAATATCCTTTGGCTTTAAGCAAAAATTCAAGGTATTCTTCAAAGGTGAAAGGGTGGGGAATTAACTCTTCGTTTTCTCTGTTAAGGTATAACTGGTCTGAAATAACATAACCGTTTTTTTCATCGCCCTCCTTCATAAATCCGGTAACGCAACGAAAGCCATCAGCGAGGTCAAAAGGTACAAACCTTTTAAGCTGATCATTAAGCTCAGAATCTATTTGGTCAAACCAGAAAATATCCTTCCAGTAATTGTTGTCGTAGTCCATTATCATAGTTCTGAGATCGCATGTATTGATCTTGCCTGTCATGAAGTGTTCCTCACCAACCAATTTTAAATTTCCTCTTGCAGCCTCATTAATCTCCCATACAAGTGAAATGGTTAATATTTCGGTCCGGATCAAATCTTTGTATGCTGCCGGAAATTTGACCCGGTATCTTTTTTCACTATGATCAATTAAATCCTGAGGTACCGGATCACCTAATACAGCAACTTTCAATTTTATAAGAGGATTATTTTTCATTTCACTAATCATCTTTTCAAATTGTTCGCGATGTGTTTTCATATTTATTGCAACTACCGTTTATTTCCTCTCACTTAATTTAAGGAAATAATCTTTATCAAAATCATCAAAAAGCAGGGGCATTACTTTCATGAATCTTTTGTGCTCCTCGTCGAAAGGATCGTTGTAACAGGCAAGAAGGCCGGAATATCCTTTGGCTTTAAGCAAAAATTCAAGGTATTCTTCAAAGGTGAAGGGGTGGGGTATTAGCTCTTTATTTTCCCTGTTAAGATATAACTGGTCTGAAATAACATAGCCGGTTTCATCATCCCCTTCTTTAAGGAAACCAGTAACACAACGAAAACCATCAGCAAGGTCAAAAGGTGCAAACCTCTTGAGCTGATCATTGAGCTCAGAATTCACCTGATCGAACCAGAAAATGTCTTTCCAATAACTTCTTCCTACTCCAAAAACCATCTCCCTTGCCCCACAAATGCTAACCTGGCCATTCATAAAACGTTCCTCACCTTCCAACTTTAAATCGGTTATGGCAGCTTCACTTACCTCCCATTTAATCTTAACTCCTACGCTTATCTCCAACATAAAGTCTCTAAATTCTTTGGGGTATTTTATCTTATAATCGTTTTCTATAAATTCCAACGCTGGTTTAGGAGATGGTTTGGCCAAAAGGGCAGTTTTTAGATTTAGGAAACGATTATCTTTCACTTGACTAATCATCGCTTCGAAATGTTCACGCAAAATCTTCATTTTGTTTGGGCAGTTTCGGTTATGTAATATTTAGCTTTCTCCAGGTTACTTGCTATTTCATAAAATTTATCTCCAACTTTAGGTGCAACTTCATTAGTGAAATCTTCAAAGCTAGCAAAAGAATGCGTCTTTCTTAGTTCACTGATCACAGTCGCTATACTGTTGGCTTCATCGCCGGTCAATTTAGGATTGGATGATTTAATGGCAGCGGCTAATTTAGTCTTGGACATTTTGCTCAAATCTTTGTCATCTTTTGTATTTCTTATAACGAGGTGCGGGCTGTGTAAATGACTTGGTTATTTGGTTGCCTGTAAACTTGCCATCTTTATCTGCCGAGCCATAAGTAACCTGCATTTCAAGCGGGAAGAATGAGCCGATTTTTGGTTCATTAGGATCGCTCGTATAGTTAGTAACATTCCAGTTTCATACCTCAATATTTCGCCTTTACCTTTATCCCCTTCGATTTTGTCTATAGCATCTTTCTCCGCATCATGGTAATTTGCGAGTTCAGCCATTTTCTTCCCAGCACAAGGTTCGTCTTTATCTCCCAGGGCCATGCAGGCGCTCGCTCAGCATATGGGCCTTTACCCAAAGGTCCGTTTCCTGGAGGTCATCAATAATGTATTCCCATCCAAGCGGTATGGTTTTATCCTGTGTGGGGCTGCTGCCCTGGGTGTTACCGGAGTGTTTTGTAAAGGGTGCGGCCACAACCTTGTGCGCCACACCATTTTTCATTTCGTAAGTTACAACTGTAGGCGGTAATTCCTTATTATCCATAATTTCCAATGCAACCAGCTCAGGAATTAAAGGATCCAAGGCTGCCTTGATTGCCGCCTGGTTGGTTTCCATTGCCTTATTTTTTGCTACATCGTCCTTAGAGTTTTGATTCATCTGGTCGGTTGCAGTCAACAATTGCGCTGCCCGCTCCTGTATCCCCTTAACTTCGCTTAGCATATGCTCCAGCCTGGGTTTCATAGGGTCGTCGGCTTTTCGACCGGTAAGTTTTTCTTCCAGCTTTTTGACAAGCGCTACCGGGTGCCAACTTGCCACCATTAACGTTTTGTTTTCACTGCCTTCGCCAAATAGCAATTCATGGTCGCTTCCATCTTTGGCGGTAAAGTGCTCTTCTACGTGTATTTTTTTATCTTTTTCATCTCCTTTACCCATCATCTTATTTACCTTCCCTTTCACTGCATCCACCTTCCCCTTCACAAAGGCCACTCCCTTCTTTATCATTTGTGGTATGCCCAGTTGGTTGGCAACGGCCACGGCCTTTTGCACTACCCAGTCAATTGCCTTTTCAATAGGGGCGCGCACCTTGTTAATTATATCCTGCACCAGTTTGCCTATGTTGCCCAGGTTAAGCAGCCCGGCTAAAAAGCCTATGGCAATGGGTATAATTCGGGCCATGGCGTTTTCGACCATATTGGCGGCGCTATCCAGTTTGCCGGCCACAATAAGGGCGGTGCTGTCTATTATGGAATTAATTAATTCCATAATGCGTTTGGCATTGTTAACAAACCACATTACAATGCCGTAAATGGCCTGGCAGGCTTTAATAAAGGCGCCGTCCGGGGTAAGCAGGCCCAGCAGCCAGGTAATACCGGCCTGTACCACCTGGTTTTGCAGCATGCCCATTAGGGCATCAATCACCATGGTTTTAAGGTCGCCAACTTTTTCCTTCACATAATTCCACAGGCCTATAATGCCGTCCTTTTTAATTACCTGGAAAATATCGAAAGCAGTTTCGAGCACATCGACTACCGGCTCGCCCACCACTTTGGCCACCATTGGCCTTAATGGCTACCCAGGTAAGCTCAAAAAACTGCATCACAAAATGGAAGATACCCGCAAGGTCCCATTTTTCGGGCATCACAAGGCCCGGTGCATTACGCCAGCAGCCATTCAAAAAAGCCTTTTTTAAGGTGGGTAAGTATGTTGGATGCAAAATTCTTAAAGCCCTTGCCCACGGCCGATACCATATTGCCCAAAAAGTCGATAGGATGGGCAACGATATCGCCAATAACATGGGCCACCCGGCTAAGGGTGTTCAGCAACATGTTTTTAAGGTCGTTAATGGCCTTTATAACCCCGGCTACGGCATCGGCGGCTTTTTCCAGCCAGCTCTTGTTATCTTCTTTTATCTTATCAAAGGCGCCCTGCAACTGGCCCACTGCATCAACATATTTTTTGGCCAGTTTATCAATCAGTTCGCCCTGTTTATTTTCAACCTGGGTTTCAAGTTCCTGGTACTTGCCGTTTATATCGTTATAAGCGCCATCGGCAATTTTTTTGGTTTCAGGGGTTTGGCTGTTCCAGTAATCATCCAGTTCCTTTTTGCCGCGGGCAATTTCATCGGTGGAGCCTTCAGGCCGTTTTGCACGGTTACGGCAATTTTTAAAAGGGCTGCATCAACGGTATTCAAAAAGGTTTGTTTCTCCTCAACAAATATCTTGTCAACTTCATCGGGCAGGCCCCAATCCAGCGGCCAACTTTGTGCCAAAAACTATCGTAATCGCTAACGCGGCGGTCGGCATTGTTTTTAAATGTTTCGGTGGCCTGGTTAATGGCGCTGTCGAACTGGCTATCTACATCATCGTCCAGTTTTTTAAGTATGGCGGTAACGCGGCCCTTGGTACCTTCATAGATGGTATTAAGCTGGGCGGCTACCCTGGCGCGCACTTCCTCATCGCCGGATTTGGCTTTGTTTTTGTGGGCATTTACCGAGGCAAAGGCATTGCCGCGCGCACCAAAAATACCAGCCATGCCCTTGCCCACATCGCCCTGTGCCTCGTCGCCCGATTTTTGCAGCATGGGCCCTTCAACCAGGCGGTACATGGGCAGGGGTGTTCAGGGCTTTTTCCTTCGCTTTATTCTTACCATCAAGCGCCGTTGTAAAAGTAGGTTCGTTGGATTGGGCAAGTTGCTGATCGGTAACCTGGTTTTTGGCCATGGTGTTATCGGTAGCCACTGCCTCTTTGTTCATGCTTATTTCGGCATCGGTTTTGGGTTTGGGGGCAGCCTGGTTGGCATTTTCAACCTGGGGTTTGGCGCCGGTGGTATTGTCCTTCATGGGCACCGCCGGGGTAACCGTTTGTTTATCCGTATCCAGTTTGGCATTGTTAGCCCCCTTAATATCGCCGCCTGCCGTGGCTTTTCCCTGTTCTACATTCTTTTTTACATCGCCTTTAACCTGGCCCAGGTCGTTCTGCTTTTTAAAGTTTTTAGCGGCATCCATACTTTTGGGTATGGAACTCTTTATGCGCTCGTGCAGGGTATTCACAAAAGTGTTGGCATTAAACGGTTTCGCCTCCGTTTTGCTCATGTCACGCACCTGGCTTTTGCTGGCAAGGCCTTTCTTTTCAACGGTTGGGTCTATATGCGAGGCCTTTTTGGCTTCGCTCACTTTGGCCAGCGCTTTGGGGTGCAGCTTCTGAGCGTCTTTCTGCCCTTAACCTGTTGCAGCACGGCCTGGAAAGCCGGGTCGCTCTCGGGTTTTGCCGGCGCTTTCACCACTGCATCTTTGCCGCCGTCCTTATTATCGGCACCGGTTCGACCCCTTCACTCCCATTGCCGGGGCGGCAGTTAAATCAGTTTGGCGGTTCCGGTGGGCATTGGTTTTTACCTCAGGCGTTTTCACTTCGGCATTGCCGGTTCCCAGTGCAGGGGTTAGCCCTGCTGTTGCCAGGGTTACCGGTGCAATGGTTGTGGTTGCCAGGGCAGTGGTTACCGGTGGTGTGTTAACGGTTGTACCGGCGGTGGGGCTTACTGCAGCTTTATTTTCAACTGCCGGCGTTACCGCTTTTTCAGCCGGTTTAACAGTGGTTTCGGCCACCGGTGCTGTTTTAGTATCAGTAGCAGGTGTGCTTGTTGAAATTGTTATTTCAGGTTTATGTGCCGGTGAAGTTACGAGGTCATTTTTAACCGGTTCGGTTACCGGCGATGAGGTTTGCCCAGTTGTCTTTTTTTGTTCGGTAGCGGTTTGTGCAGCGCTCATTTCAACCTTGCCTGCCGGTGGGGAACTATCCTGGATGTAGGGGTTAAATTTGGCGGCGGGATCCTAAATGGTTGGCGGCCTCTGTGGCGTCAATCCCCGCGTTTCCGTATCCCTCTATAGCGCTGGCCTGGCTGTCGCCTGCGTATCCGAATTTGTCGCTGAGCACATCACCCGCCGCGATCCAGCGGCCTGTCTCGACGGTGTCCGTCTCACGCGCCGCATGGCTCATCTCAACTGCTCCCGCGCCGCCCGCGAGTTAGGTTTTCAACCCAGCCCCGTTCATAATGCCCTGAGCGATGCCGTCGATTGGTATCGTCAAGTCGGCTGGATCCCCGCCTGCTAAAAGCCTATGTCCAAATTCGACGCCCTCGTCCAACTCTTCGAAAGCGAACACCAGCACCCGGTTAATCGCGCCATCCATTTCTGGATCGGCATGCCCCTCGTCGCCATCGGCCTCTTCTTGCTTCTCTTCCTGAACTGGCGCGGCCTCATCTTCATCGCCGCCGGCTACACCGCCATGTTCTGTGGCCACTTCGGCGTCGAAAGGAACAAGCCCGCTGTCGTCAAAACTCCGCTCGGCCCTTTAGCCGCCGGCGCCTTCGTCATCGACCGCCTCTTCCGCCAGCCCTTCCGCCGCCTCCGCGCTTAGCAACGAGCCCGCTCCTTACAGTATCGGCCGCTTCTTACTCAATAGATCCGCCACCGGAAACGAGTGCCCCTCCGCATCCACCGTCTCATGTTCGGCATAACTCTGAATGCTGGCATAGGCAGCGCTGGCCCGATTCAATTCGCGATGTACCACTAAACGCCGCTGTTGCAAATCCAGTACCCAGTATTCGCGCACGCCCGCAGCCGCATAAAGATCACGCTTACGAATCAAGTCGGGCTTGATGGTGGTGTCCGCTATTTCAACCACGAGCGTCATCTCCGGCCCACCAGGGTGTCGCTCTTCGAAATCGGCCTTCGCTTCGCTCAGCACGGCCAGATCCGGTTCCGGCATGCTGGTTTCCCGCTCCGCCGACCCTGCCTCCATCGGCAATTGCACGCGCAATCGCGGTGCGCCAAACAGTAGCGTGAGCAGTGCAATCATACGCTGAATCGCGGATGCGTGCGCTGGCTTCTGTCCCATCTTGTCGATCAAGTCTCCATCAATCAACTCAAAGCGTTGCCCTTGGAAGATGCCCGCGTCCAGCATTGTCTCCACCTCGCTTCTGGTAAAACGTTTGCGCGGAAGAGGCGGCCCGGCAACTGAGTTATCGGCAATTGCAACTGGCATGCTTTTAGCTTATCGCCAGAACCCTGGAAAAGCGGTCACAGCACTTGCCCAAAAACCTCAAAAATTCTTACCCCAGTGCCATCAGCACCTTACAGCCATTCTTGCCTCAACCAACCCGCAAATCCGTACCGCCCGTTCGCCCGCCGCTGCTAACGTGTTGCCAGTGCCGGTGAAGAACGCAGCGCCGTCTAGCGCCTCTTCGTCTTAATCACAATCGGCGTGCCTTCAAATCCGAAGCGTTCGCGCAAACGGTTCATCAGAAAGCGTTCCGTCGAAAAGTGCAATTGGCCGGCCTTGTCCGTAAACACCAGGAAAGTTGGAGGTCTCATCGAAGCTTGCGTAATGTAATACACCTTCGTGTCGCCGTCAAACTCCACCGTTTCCATGAAGCGGTTCAGTTCGCCGGTCGTCACCCGCTTCGACGCGTTATCGTAACAGCGCCGGATCGTCGTGAAAATCTTGCGGATACCCTCGCCATTTTTCGCCGACGCGTAAATCACCGGCGCGTAATCCAGAAACTTGAGCTCATCCTTGATGGTCTCGGTAAAGGCGCGCTTGCCCTTTTCGTCGGTCATCTTGTCCCATTTGTTCACCACCACAATTACCGCGCGCCCTTCCTCATGCGCGTAACCGGCAATGGTGGCGTCCGCCCCCACCACGCCTTCGCTCGCATCAATCACCAGCAGCGCCACGTTGGCCATGCGGATATTCCGCCGCGCCATCACCACGGCCAGTTTCTCCGTCATCTCGGTGGTCTTGCCCTTGCGCCGGATTCCCGCCGTGTCTACAAAACGGTAAGTCGTATCGCCGTCCACTACAGACTCGTCCACCGCATCGCGCGTCGTCCCCGCTACCGGCGAAACAATCGCGCGCTCCGAACCAACCAGTGCGTTCAGCAGTGTCGATTTGCCCACGTTCGGCCGGCCAATAATCGCCACCTTGATGCGTTTCCCTTGCGGCCCGTCTTCCTCGGCCTGTTCCGCTTCGGCGTCGTATTTCGGAAATGGCGCAGTCACGTCGCTCAGCAATTCGTCAATACCCAGCTTGTGTTCCGCCGAAACCGCCACCGGATCGCCCAAGCCCAGCGAATAAAAGTCGTACACCAGGTTCTCGCGCACCTTCGCGTCAATTTTGTTCACCACCAGCGTCAGCGGCTTGCCCAGCGTCCGCAGCAGTTTCGACAAATCGCGGTCAGCCGACGTGATCTCCGTCCGCCCGTCAATCACGAACAGAATGTGCGAAGCCATCTCCAGCGCAATCTTGGCCTGCTTCAGGATCTCCGTCGGAATCAGCGCATCGTCGTTCGGGATAATGCCGCCCGTATCGATCAGCCCGAACCGCTTCCCGCGATACTCAACGTCCCCGTAAATACGGTCGCGCGTAATGCCCGGTTCGTCGCCGACAATCGACCGCCGCGTCCCGACAATTGCATTAAAAAGTGTGGATTTGCCTACATTAGGGCGTCCTACAATAACGACTACTGGTATCTGCTCATCTGACGCCATGGTGCTTTAAGGTTCGCACAATGCACCGCCCGAGCAAGTGGCCGTCCCTCGTTTCCGCGTCCAAATACTCGCTCATGAGACCATGAAGCTTACGAATGGCATCTGATAACGAATCACGCAACACCCGCAACATCGCTATTATTGCGCACGTTGACCACGGAAAAACAACTCTTGTAGACGCACTTTTGAGACAAAGTGGCATCTTTCGAGCCAATGAAGCCGTCACCGATCGTGTGATGGATTCTAACGATCTGGAGCGCGAACGCGGCATCACGATTCTCGCTAAGACCACCGGCGTCCGCTACCACGGCACCAAGATCAACATCGTCGATACCCCTGGCCACAGCGATTTTGGCGGCGAAGTTGAACGCGCCCTCAAGATTGTCGATGGCGTCATGCTTCTGGTTGATTCGAGCGAAGGCCCGCTGCCCCAAACCCGCTACGTGCTCATGAAGGCGCTCGAAGCTAAACTGCCTCCGGTCGTCGTCATCAATAAAATCGACCGGCCCGACGCCCGCATTCAGGAAGTCTTGAACGAAGTCTACGACCTCTTCATCGATCTCGATGCCACCGAAGACCAGCTCGATTTCCCGGTCGTCTATACCAACGCCAAAGCCGGCATCGCCAAGCTCGATCCGGAAGGCCCGGGCGATACCCTCGAAGTCCTGTTCGAGACCATCGTCAACAAGATCCCCCCGCCCAAAGGCGACCCGAACGCCGTTCTCCAGATGCTCGTCGCCAATCTCGATTACAGTGAATACCTCGGCCGCCTCGCCATTGGCCGTGTCTTCAACGGCACTCTCCGTAATGGCGATGAAGTCGCCATCGTCAAGCTCGACGGCAGTCATCACAAGACCAAAATCACCAAGCTCTACTCGTTCGAAGGTTTGAAGCGCGTCGATGAGACCATAGGCATTCCTGGCGACATCCTTGCCATCGCCGGTGTCGAAGGCATCACCATCGGTGAAACGGTAACCAGTGCCGAAACCCCGCTGCCGTTGCCGCAGATTCAGATTGATGAACCGACGATCGCGATGACCTTCACCATCAACACCTCGCCTTTCGCGGGTAGAGAAGGCCAATATGTCACCTCGCGCAACCTGCGCGACCGTCTCGATAAAGAACTGTTGACCAACGTCTCCATCCGCGTCGAAGAAGCCGGTGGCCCCGATGCCTTCAAGGTCATGGGCCGTGGCGAACTCCAATTAGCCATTCTTATCGAAATGATGCGCCGCGAAGGGTTTGAAATGCAGGTTGGCAAGCCTGAGATTCTAACCAAACAGATCGACGGCAAGTTGCATGAGCCTCTGGAGCATCTGATCATCGATTGCCCCGAAGAATTCATTGGCGTCGTCATTGAGAAGATGGGCCGCCGCAAGGGCAAGATGTCGAAAATGGTCAACCACGGTTCCGGTCGCGTGCGTCTGGAATTCATGGTGCCTTCGCGCGGACTCATCGGTATGCGCAGCGAAATGCTGACAGATACCAAGGGCATGGCTATCATGAACTCGCTCTTCGCCGGTTACATCGAATGGCAAGGCGACATTGAAATGCGCCCCACCGGCTCGCTGGTTTCCGATCGCGCCGGCGTCGCTACCACTTATGCCATCAACAATGTGCAGGAACGCGGCGTCATCTTCATCTCCGCCCAAACCGAAGTTTACGAGGGCATGATCATCGGCGAAAACGCCCGCAATGCTGATCTTGACGTCAACATCGTCAAGGAAAAGAAGCTCACCAACATGCGCGCGTCCAGCTCCGACGAAGCCATCCGCCTCATTCCGCCCAAGCTTCTCAACCTCGAACAAGCCATCGAGTTCATTCAGGATGACGAGTTCGTGGAGATCACCCCGAAGTCGATCCGCCTTCGCAAGAAGATCCTGAAGGCCAACCAGCGACACTAGTCTTCGACTAGGAACCGCTGTCCGCTCACTGCCTCCGCAGCGAGGTAGCCGCTGCGGACAGCGCCTTCCATCGTTGCGGGCCAACCCGTTCTTGTCCAATCGCCCGCCAGGAATAGGTTCGGAATGTTGGTCTTCTGCAGCGGCCTTTGCTTCTCTAATCCGGGTATCGCCGAATAGGTGGCCCGGATTTCTTTCACCACGTGAGCCTTTTCGAGCTTCGCCTGCGCCACCGTCGGAAAGAATTCCGCCAGTTCTTTCAGCGCCAGCGCAATCACGTCCGCCCGCGGCATCTCGCTCAAACTCCGCGACGCGCTCACCACCAGTTGCAGATGCTTGCCGTCTTGCTTGTTGTACATCCACTGGATCGTCCGGTCCAGCAGCGTCGCATGCGGCAGGTCGGTAATCGGTCGGTCGAACCAAAGATGAATGCCCGTAATGGGCGAATGCGTGAAGGCGGAGAGGTCCAACCCCAATTCCGGCGCAATCGCGTTGACTCGTTCAAACGGCACGGCCAGCACATACGCATCCGCCTTCATCGGCCCGCGCACTTGTCCGCCTTCGATCACCAGGTGTTCTACGGGTGACCGGTATTCGAACTTCACCGTCTCGTAATGCTTCCAAGCGTCCGCCGAATACAACTGCCCAAGTGGCACGCGCGGCACCCCCATCTCATAGTTGGTGGCGTTCGCCAAGAACCCCAGTGCCATGACTTGCAAACCGTGAGCTGCCGCCATCTGATCCAGTTCTTCGTTGATCGCGCTCACCAAGACCTGGCGCCAGAACCGGTCAATCGCGCGCGCTGTCTGCTTCTTCTCGCGCAGCCAATCGGCCATGCTGATCTGATCTAGATCCGCCCGCTTGCCGTATTCATACCTAACCGCCAGCAACCCGCTGGCGACGCTCATCTTGTCAGCCAGCGAAAGGAAGTGCAGTTTGGCAAACGATCCAGTGAAATGCGCCGGCGCAGGCAGAAAGCCACGCTTCATCACAGACATTCGTCCGCCGGGCTCAATCCAGTAGAACTCTTTGTAGAAATGGATCTGGTCGGCTACATTCAGCCGTCGATAGAAGTCCTGCAGATTCGTACAGCAACGCAAGAGGATGTGCTGGCAGTTATCAATGGTGACATCGTTCACCGCGTAAGAGGTGGCGCGGCCGCCTAAGAACGGTCGTGCTTCGTAAACAGTCACCGTATGTCCGGCCGTTCCTAGCGCGAGCGCCGTGGCTAGCCCCGCTAATCCGCCGCCAATGACCGCTACGTTTTGGTTCTCAGCCACGGCTTGTTGCTGAAGCGGCGTGCGCGTACGTCTCGATCATGTTCTCCATGAGCCGCAGCCCGCAATCTTTCTCCAAAGTGAGAATCGATTCCGGATGGAATTGCACGGCTTCAATGGGCAACTCGCGGTGTTTAACGCCCATGATGATGCCGTCTTCCGATTCAGCCGTGATCTCAAGACAAGGCGGAAAGGTGGCGCGATTGGCGTAGAGCGAATGGTAACGTCCCACCCGAAATGGCGACGGCAAATCGCGGAACACGCCCTTGCCTTCGTGCGTGACCAGCGAGCCCTTGCCGTGCATCGGA
Source organism: Bryobacterales bacterium (assembly GCA_963840845.1). GTDB lineage: Bacteria > Acidobacteriota > Terriglobia > Bryobacterales > Bryobacteraceae > Bog-105. The sequence continues at coordinate 117,240 of CAWJBS010000170.1, read as the reverse complement.
TAGGGCAGCACTTCCAGTACGCCGCCAAATGCCTCCACAATGCCTTGCAGGCCCAAACACACGCCAAATGTCGGAATGCCGCGCTTAGCCAATTCCTTGACCAAGTTCGGCACGCCGAAATCGGCCGGACGCGCCGGGCCTGGCGAAATCAAAACCACATCCGGCTTGGTCGCATCAATGGCTTCCAACGCCACGTTCGATCGATAAGTCGAAACGTTGGCGCCCGTCTGCCGCGCATAGTTCGCCAGCGTGTGGATAAAGCAATCGTCGTTGTCCACCAGTAGCAAGCGAATTCCCTCGCCCACTTTGCGTGAGTGATGCCCTTCCACGCCAGCCGGTGCTTTCGGATATAACGCTCTAAAAAAAGCCGTTGCCTTTAACCTGCATTCGCCATCTTCTTCACGCGGATCGGAGTCGTAAAGTATGGTCGCGCCTGCGGCATATTTAGCCATACCGTTCTTCAAATGAATGGTACGAATGGTGATACCCGTGTTGATGTCACCATTCATGCTGATCATGCCCACCGCGCCGCCATACCAGCCGCGCGCGTCGTTTTCCAAGTCTTCAACAGCCTGTGCTGCCGCCTTCTTAGGCGCTCCAATGATCGTCACTGCCCACATGTGCGTCAGGAACGCATCGAGCGAATCAAAGCCAGGCTGCAGGATGCCTTTGACATGATCCACCGTGTGGAACAAGCCCGCGTACGCCTCAATCAGCCGTCGACCCACAACCCTTACGCTGCCGGGAACGCAAACCCGCGACTTGTCGTTGCGGTCCACGTCTGTACACATCGTCAGTTCCGATTCTTCTTTGGCGGAATTCAGTAGCGCGCGAATGCTCTCAGCATCGCGAATCGGGTCGCCTGTCCGCCGCGCCGTGCCGGAGATCGGACATGTCTCAACCTGGTTGTCCTCCACCCGCACAAACATCTCGGGCGAAGCGCCTACCAGTTGTTCATCGCCCATCTGCAGGATGAATTCGTAGGGGCTGGGACTCGATTTCTGAATGCGTTGAAATAGTTCCGAAGGGCTCTGCGCGAAAGGTCCGCTGAATGTTTGCCTCAAGATTACTTCGTAGTAGTTGCCTTGCCGCATACCTTCGCGCACGGTTTCTACCTTTTCCATGTACTCTTCGGTTTTGTGGTCGGAAACAATCTCCGCCGGCGCCGGCGCTTTCTTTGGCCTGGGAATGCTCGCGCCCGCGCGGTCAAGGCCCTCGCGTCGATCCTACTTCGCTGCTGAAATCGTATTGATAATGCTCGATCACCTCTTTCTTGCGATCCATGAAGTAAATGTCGTCGCAAAGAAACAGGTGCAGGGTCTTCTGATCGTGCCGCGGCAGCCGCTGCTTGATGGGGTCAAATTGCAGCAGCAGATCATAGCCGAATGCACCCGTAAGCATCAGCCGCGTGTCGGCCGGATTTCCAAACTCCTTCACCAGCAAGCGCACCAGGGAGAAAGGCGAGGGCTGCTTGCTGCGTTCTTCTTCCGTAAAACGTTCGGCCAGCGGCTTCAGGCGTATGTGTAACGATTCGGCCGTAGGCGCGTCATAATCCCAATGGTCGTGCCCGGCCAAGAGCGGATCTAGAATCCGCAGCAGCATCCGGCCACGCTCGTTCAGCGCGTTAAGGGAGAGCTTTCTTTCGCGTCCGACAATCTCGATCGGCGGGTTGATGGTGGCCACATCCCAGCGCGAATAGCGCTCCGGGTATTCGTAGCCGGACGAAAAATACGCGCCGCGCTTGGTATCCAACTGCTTCAGAATATGAGCCAAGCCGCGCGAGTACGCAAGCTTTGTTTCAGTACGGGTGACGGCAATGCCGTGCGGGGTGTGGTAACGCAACTGCGGCATGTGAGGGGGTGCTAATTACACAGGATACCAACCAATAGACGATAATTCCTTCAATGGCGGTGTCCTCACTCATCCGAAACGATCGCAGGCTACTGCGGCGCGCCATTTTCGTCGCTACCCTGCTTGCGCTGATGCTCTGCATTGGCACCACCGGATTTGTACTCTTAGAAGGTTACCCCGTCTTCGATGCGTTTTACATGACGCTCGTCACCATCACCACGGTAGGGTATGAAGAAATTCACCCGCTCAGCCATGCCGGCCGGATTTTCAATTCATTCGTGATTTTTTTTGGCGTCGCGGTCATTTTCATCGCCTCCGGCGCCATGACACAAACTATCGTTGAATTGGAACTCGGCGACCGTTACGGCAAGCGAAGGAAAAAGAGAATGATCGACAATTTGCAGGATCACTTTATCGTGTGCGGCTTTGGGCGCGTAGGTCGCAGCGCTTCTGCCGCACTGCAGCACATGCAGGCGCAAATCGTGGTCATTGACCGCAAGGAGGAACGCGCAGAGCGGGCTTTGCACTCCGGTATGCTGGCTTTGGCCGCTGACGCTACCCTGGACGACACGCTACGCGCCGCGGGTGTCATGCGCGCTAAGGGACTGGTCGCTTCACTGCCGAGTGACGCTGAAAATCTCTTTATCATCCTGTCCGCGAAGACCTTGAACCCCGGCTTGAAGGTTGTTACACGAGCGTCGGAGGAAGAAGCTGAAATCAAGCTACGCCGCGCGGGAGCGGATATTGTGTTCGCGCCTTACGCTATCGTCGGCCAGCGCCTCGCTCAGGCCCTAGTGAAGCCTCATCTGGTCGAGTTTCTAAACATCGCCACGTCCGATGCAGGACCGCAAGTGATGATGGAGCAGATACTCCTTGCCCAGAAAAGCCAGCTTGCCTCTAAAACGTTTGGCGAAATTCAACAGCAGTGTTCCAATGGCGTAATTCCGCTAGCGATTCGCCGCGCTGGCGGGCAAATGGTGTTTAATCCGCCGCCTGACACGCTGGCGTCCGCAGGCGATTATTTGATCGCCATTGGGGAAAAACCGGGTTTAGACAAACTGGAACGGCTGCTAGGCGGTAGCTAAACGCGTCTGAGTGTGTCAAGCTAGAAGCATGGCTAGAGGCTGGGAAAGTAAAGCAGTTGAATCTCAGATCGAAGCGGCGGCTGCCCGAACTGAGCAGTCGAGGGTAAATCAGATGCACGCGGCGGAAATCAGCCGCCAGCGCGAACGCGAAAGTTTGGAACTTTCACGCACACGCGTTTTGCAGGATATGGAAAAGGCGGCGAACCCCCGCTACAAAGACATGCTGCAGCAATCATTGCTTTTTCTGGATCAAAAGCTAGCTGCGCTTGATACGCCACCACCCGTAGCGACGGCAGCCAAGACTCTCAAGCATCACGCTTGAGGAGTTTTGCCTTCCAGTTCTGCGACACGGCGTTCCAAAGCTCGCAGTGTACTTAACATTTGGGGCAGGCGCGAATAGGCAGCCGAGGCACGCAGCCACACACGCGAATCGAATGCGGGTGAACCGCTGATCACGGCACCTTCCGGAACATCATGCCCAACACCGGATTGTGCCCAGACGATAGCGTTTTTGTGAATTGTAATATGGCCCGACGAGCCTGTTTGCCCCGCCATGATGACGTTTTCTTCGAGTACCGTACTGCCTGCCAATCCCGTTTGACCGCAAATGATATTGTCTTCGCCCACAATGCAACCATGGCCGATCTGGCAGAGGCTGTCGATCTTGGCGCCGCGCTTGACACGGGTTTCGCTCAACGCGCCACGGTCAACCGACGTCAACGTTTGTATCTCCACGTCATCTTCAATCACTGTAATGGCCGATTGCGGAATCTTATACTGCCTGCCTTCGTTGGTGCGGGCAAAGCCGTAGCCGTCGCCGCCAATCTGCACGCCGTTCTGTAGCACGACCCGGTTGCCGATCTGGCAGAACTCGCGAACCGAAACGTGTGAATGAGCGGTAAAGTCGTCGCCGATTTGGCAGCCTTCGTAGATGACCGCATGCGGATGCAGCGTGGCGTTAGCGCCGATGGTGACACGCTCGCCCACCACGGCAAATGGACCGATGGATGGGTTAGCGCCGATGGCGGCCGTTTTGGCAATCGAAGCTAGTGGATGTATGCCCGGAGCTGGCTTAGGCGCTTGATAAAACTGTGCCAGCGCGCGCGCAAAATCGTGATACGGATTGCTTGAAACCAGCGTGGCGCCGGCAAAGTCTTTGATCGGTTCGGCGGCGATGATGGCCGAGGCGCGGCACTCTTTCACCTTCGGCGCATACTTCATGTTCGCTAGAAAAGTGATCTCGCCCGGGCCGGCCTTTTCGATGGTGTTAACGCCGCGAATCTCCAAATCGCCGGGGCCCTGGAGTTGGCAGCCCAACAATTGACTTAACTGCGCCACGCTGAGAGATGCCATACTAGCCTTCCGCAACAACCGGATTGGTCAATTCGCCGATGCCTTGGATCTTAACGGTGACTTCTTCGCCCGGCCGCAAGAAACGTGGCGGTTTGCGCGCAGCGCCAACGCCTGACGGTGTTCCGGTGGAAACAATGTCGCCCGGTTCCAGCGTGAAGACGCTGGAAAGGAAGGCGATCAATTCGGGGATTTTAAAGATCAAGTCTTTGGTGTTGGAATCCTGCAGCGTTTCGCCGTCGATATCAAGCGAAATATTGAGGTTGTGCGGGTCGGCAATTTCATCCGCCGTTACAATCCAAGGACCCATGGGCGCGAACGTATCGAATGTCTTACCCATCAGCCATTGCGTGGTGGCGCGTTGGTAATCGCGCGCCGAAACGTCGTTGACAATGGTGTAACCCCAAACGTGGTCTTGCCAGTCTTCGGCGGCAATATGTCGGCCCCCTTTGCCAATCACAAAGGCGAGTTCTGCTTCGTAGTCGGGTGACTTTGATACCTTTGGCAGCACAATGTCCGCGCCGGGACCGACAACGGCCGTGGCGAACTTATTGAAGACAGTGGGGACATCGGGAATCGTCGCGCCGGTTTCCATGGCGTGCGCGCGGTAGTTCAAGCCGATGCAAATCAACTTATTCGGGCGCGGGATGGGCGCGAGCAATTTCACCGAGCCTAACGCGAGCTTGTTCTCGGGCTTGGCCCCTTCGGCGAAAGCCTCTGCTTTGGCGCGGCTTTCATTACCGCCCGCAATCAGATCAAGAAGAGTGGAGAAACCCGCGGCGGCGAGGTCGATCACTGTATCATTGGGCGCCAGCAGGCCGGGGCCTACCTTTCCGCCGGATTGAAATGTCACAAAGCGCATGTAAGCAGTGTAGAACGTTAGACTGGGCTCATGAGATTAGGGCAACGGGTCGTTTGCCTCGCAACGCTCGTTGCGCTGCCAATTTGCGCCGGCTCGGTGGTACAGGCCGGACCATTTGAGTTCCATTCCGATTTCTGGCTAAACCTGCATCATTTCCTGTATGAGCAGGCGCAACATCCGCATGAAACGCTGACCGGCACCGACAAAGCCACCTGGGACAACGCGCTGGCGTTTTACCGGCGGCAAATGATTCCGCACGATTTGCTGACTGATCCGCATATGCAGTCGATTGATACGGAACTGGCTGAAGACGAGACTCTTCCGAAGCTGGTAGTGAATGGCGCGGACGGCGCGCTTTGGGACACGTTGAATTCGGTGGCAGCAATTTACCGGGCGCATTGGTGGGACAAACATGATCAGGCGAACCGTAGTTTTATTGCTGGAGCCGTGCCGTTAGTGCAACGCTATGCGCCAACGCTGATGAAACAACTCACTACTGTCTATGAAGCGGCTTGGCCGAAAGATTTGATTCGGGTTGACGTTTCCGAATACGCGAATTGGGCGGGCGCTTACACCTATACCTACGGCTGGAGCCGCGTGCATGAAATTGTTTCGAGCAGCGACCCTGCCGATCAGGGCGAGGCGGCGTTGGAAATTTTGTTTCACGAGGCGACTCACGGCTTCGTGCCTGCCGATTCGGGCCGTTTGGCCGAGGCGATTGCCGCGGCTGCGAAGAGCAGCGGTGTGAAAGTACCCAAGGATCTGCTGCACATTTTCATTTTTTATACAGCGGGTGAACTGACGCGGCGCACGCTGGCCGATAACTATATTCCGTATGCGGATAAGAAGCATTTGTATCAAGACGAATGGGCGCGCTGGCATGGCAAGATTGAGATTTATTGGAAGCAGCACTTAGACGGCACGTTGTCATTAAATGAAGCGGTGAACAAAATTGTCAAGTAACTTCAAAGCCCTGGTGACGGGGGCGTCACGCGGAATTGGCGCGGCTACGGCGATCAAGCTGGCACAGCGCGGGTGGGACGTGGCACTCAATTTTCGCGACAAGGCAGCGCGCGCGGAACAGGTGGCGGCGCAGATTGGCAGCGGTGCACTGCCGGCTCAAGCGGATATCACTAACGAAGCTGAAGTCGCCGCGATGATGAAGCTGATCGAACGCGAATTTGGAAGTCTTAACGCGCTTGTTCTGAACGCGAGCGGCGGCCTGGAGGCGAATAAGCCCGAAGACTACGCCATGACGCTCAACCTGACCGCGCAGATGAACGTGGCCCGCGCAGCCGAGCCGCTCCTGAAGAAGGGTGGCCGTATCGTCTTTGTGACCAGCCATTGGGCGCATTTCTATGGCACCAAGCCCGTGATGCCCGTTTACGAACCTGTGGCGAAGAGTAAGCGCGCCGGGGAAGATGCTTTGCGGGATTACTCGCGGAAATCAGGGATTCCGCTGGTGGTGGTGAGCGGTGACGCTATTGAAGGCACGATTACCCCGCGGTTGCTCGAACGAAAGAGTCGCGGTAAATCCGAAGCTCCAATGGCGGCGGCCCGCACGCTGCCGACGGTGGATGAGTTCGCCGAAGCCATTGCCAACGCGACCGTTGACAGTAAGTTCAACGGGCAAACTATTTTCGTCGGATCAACAGATTTTTGAGACCAATTCTCGCTTCAGGCGTCTAAGTCCTAAACTGAGGTGCCGATATGTTTCTAAAGGCTGTTGCCACCGCGACGTTGTTCACAAGTTTGTTGGGAGCCACGGATATCTTTAGCGTGCGCTCATTTGTTGACCCCAAAACAAAGGCGAAGATTCCCGTAACCGGACAGTTGCTGGGCGGTGACGGGCCGCAAATCCTTGTCATCGAAGAGCCCAGGAATACCGATAAGTGCGCTATCCCGCTGCTCGCTGCCAAGCCTGCCCGAGTAAATGACAACATGGCGCAACTTGCCGGTCCGAGTCATGATAGGGCGTCTTTAATGCCGCCGCCCGTGCCCGCATGTAAGAGCCGGCACTAGCCGGGCTTAAGAAGTCCGAGACTTAGCGATCTCCGGGCCTTCTTCCGACACGCGCGGCAGGTGGGCTTCGGGTTCCAAGTAGTACTTGGTCAGTCCGTCTTTCAACAGTCGCAGGGCGTCTTCGGGCGTATCGGCGAAGCTGAAGAGATTCATGTCTTCCTTGGCGATCATGCCGTATTTCACGAGCGCGTCGAAGTTGAGAATCTCATGCCAGTATTCGGAACCGTAAAGCAGAATTAAGATCTTGTTTTCGAGCTTCTTGGTTTGGGCGAGTGTGAGAATTTCGGTCAGTTCATCGAGTGTGCCGAAGCCGCCCGGAAACACCACCAGCGCTTTGGCCAGATAGGCAAACCAAAACTTGCGCATGAAAAAGTAGTGAAACTCAAACGAAAGTTCGGGCGTGATGTAAGGGTTGGGCCGCTGCTCAAACGGCAGACCGATATTGAGGCCGATGGTTTTGCCTCCGGCGTCGCTGGCGCCACGATTGGCAGCCTCCATAATGCCCGGGCCGCCGCCGGAGCAAATGACGAAGCGGTGGGTTTTGGCTTCATCGGGCGCAATAGGTTTTTGAAGCGACTCCGACCATAGCGTGACTTGTTTCGCCAGTTCGCGCGCCTCGGCATAATAGCGGTGCATCGGCCCGTCCTCATGAACGCGCGCGGAGCCGAAGAACACAATCGTGTCATGAATCCGCTCATCGTTGAAGTGCGCCAGCGGCCACAAGTATTCAGACAGGAAGCGCAGCGGGCGCGATTCCGGACTCTGCAAAAAAGCCTCTTCCCGATAAGCAAGGGGACGGCGCAAAGATTCGTTTCCGGTGGGTGGGGGCAATGGTTCCTCTAACAGCGGCAAAACTCGATTGTCGCACCGAGGACGTCACCGCCACCGACAAAGACTTGGGCGGTTGATAAAATTCGGGGGATGCCCGGTCGCAACGTTTACACGGTTTTAACAGAGACAGCTGCCATCTCAAAAGATGCGATTGCTCTCTATCAGCCTACGGGCAAGAAAGACGGCCCCGCTTATCGCGAGTACAGCTGGACGGAGTGGGCCAAGATTTCGTCGGAATTGGGCTTGGGGCTGCGGGCGCTGGGTTTGGTGAAGGGCGATATCGTTTGCATTCTCTCTGAAACCCGCGCAGAATTTTACTTGGTGGATTTGGGGATCATGGCGGCTGGCGGCATAGCTGCGGCGCTTTATACGGCGTATCCCATGGCCGATCTGGTGCGCAATATCAAGGCGTCCGCCCCGCGCTTTCTGTTTGTTGAAAATTCCAAAACGCTGGCAAATCTAGTAAAGGCGGCCAGTGAGCAAAGTGTGGCAATGCCTGAGCACGTGATTCTGATGACGGAGACGGTGCCGGGTTATCAATCGCTTGAATCGCTGTCGGCCCTGGGCCGGGCGTTGCAGGAGCGCGACCCGAATGCCATGGCGCGCATTCAAGAAGAGATTTCCCCACAAGATAGCGCGATTCTCTATTTGACCTCCGGCGCGACGGGCGAGCCGAAGATGGGGCTGACCAGCCACGCCGCCGTGATTGCGAACATTGATATGGGTCCGGCCGTGCTGCCGATCAACCTGGTGGATTCCACCATTGTGTTCCTGCCCTCTGCGCATATTACGCAGCGCATTGCTTTGGAATTGTTGCCCATGCGGATGGGGACACCTGTTTATTTTTCGGAAAGCTTATCGCGGCTGCCAGCGGAACTGAAAGCGATTCGGCCGACATTCTTTCTCGCGCCGCCACGGGTGTGGGAACGCATGTACGCCACGATTTTGAGTGAAGTGAAGAAGCGTCCGCTGGTGGCACGCAAGTTGTTTCATGGTGCGTTGGGCTTGGGCGCCGAGGCGGCCCGGTTGCAGCGCGAGGGCAAAGCGATTCCGGGATGGATGAAGCGCGCGTTGAAGATCGCCAACAAAGTGGTTTTCAGCAAAGTACGCGAGCGGCTGGGAGGACGTCTGCGTATCGCAGCTTCCGGCGGTGCGCCGCTGGCCAAAGATCTAGCCGAGTTTTATACGGCTATTGGGATGCCGTTGATTGAGGGCTATGGGCTGACGGAAGCGGGTATTGTGAGTTTCAATCCGCTGGCGAACCCGAAACCCGGCAGCATTGGCAAGCTTTTACCGGTGTGGAAGCGCGCTTGGCCGACGATGGCGAATTGCAGCTTTGTTCCCCTTGCATGTTTGGCGGCTATTATTGCGACGAAGCAGCCACGCGTTCGGTGCTAGACGACAAAGGCTGGTTCTCCACCGGAGATATTGCCGAAAAAGACAGTGACGACTATTGGTACATCACCGGGCGCAAGAAGGAATTGATTGTTTCGTCGAACGGCAAGAAGATTTATCCTTCGCGCATTGAAGGGCTGTTTAAGATGGAGCCGCTGGTGAACCAAGTGGTGCTGGTGGGCGATAAAAAGCCTTATGTGACGGCGCTGTTGACGCTGAATCTAGCCAACATTAAAGGCATGAACACAGACGAGCATCCCGCCGTGGCCCAAAACGAGCCGCTGCAGAAAGCGGTGAAAGAGGCCGTGGCGCGCGTGAACAAGCAGCTAGCCGATTTCGAAAGGATCCGACGCTTTAAAGTACTTGAGCGTGATTTTTCGATTGAACACGGCGAACTGACACCAACGATGAAGATTCGTCGTGCTCGAGTACTGGAGCTTCATAAGGATCTAGTGAGCGAACTCTACTTAGGGCGAGAAGAGAGCGAGTAAAGCTCACCTCCGCGAAAACGTCCATCTTTGGGGCTTGGGGCTCAATCATGGCCGGGGCCGCTTGTTCTTGAGGCTCTTGTTTCACTCTGTGATCGTCCAATTCATTTAAGATTCTTGAAACACGGCTGTGCGATTCGCCCAGACCCACCAGCGACAGCGCGCAAATTGCGATGAAAACTAAAAGGCCAAACGCGATAATCATAGTTTGCCCCCTTTTGTAAGGGTTTCAGTAAATTTTTCCAATGTCGATATCCTCCACCTTGCAGCAGCCCATTGAGCTTGTTCCTTTGTTTCAGGAAAAAGTATGGGGTCGTCAGAACCTGACGCCGTTTTATACTAACCAGACCGTAATACAGCGTATCGGCGAAGTTTGGTTCACTTTTAGGGATAACCAAACTAAATCTGGGGTAGCCTTGGGAGACCTCATACGGGCGAATCCAGAGATCCTGGGCGATACTTTTGATCAGGCTCATCCAGACCAGTGCCCGCTGCTGGCTAAGCTGCTCTTCACCACCGAGCGGCTGTCGGTGCAGGTGCATCCCGCGCGATGAGTACGCCGAGAAGCATCATCAAAGCTTGGGAAAGACTGAGGCGTGGTATGTAGTGGCGGCTGAGCCGGAAGGTGAAGTGGCGGTAGGATTCCGGGAGACGATCAAGGCTGAGCGGATGGAAGAAGCGGCACGCTCGGGAGAGATTGAGACGTTGCTCGATTGGCGGCGGGTGAAAGCGGGCGATGTGATTTTTGTGCCGGCCGGGACGGTGCATGCGATTGGTGCGGGTGTAACCATCTGCGAGATTCAACAGAATTCGGATATCACGTACCGGCTATATGACTACGGTCGTCCGCGCGAACTGCATTTGGAGCACGGCGTGAAGGTTTCGGATTTAGGGCCTCATCATTACCAGGTAGAACCGCTCACGCTGGGGCCAGGACGCGAAGAACTGGTGGTTTGCGATTACTTCCGCATTGAGAAGCTGACGATGCAGGAGCCTTTGACACTGCGTGGCGGTGCGCCTTATTACATGCTGCTGCTTTGCCTAAAGGGAAGCGGGCAGATTGCCGGTGAAAACTACAAAGCCGGCACCTGTTTCCTCGTGCCGGCTTTTTCAGATGCATTTAAGATGAGCGGCGAGGGGTCGGAATGGATTCTTTCCTATACTGCCGCGGCGGCTGCGGAGTTTTAGTTGCGGCGGCCACCGCCTAAAACGCGGAGCAGGATGTTCAGCGTGGCCACAAAGATGTTGAACATACTGGCGAAGAGGCTGAGCGCGCCGGGAATCGGGCTGGCGCCGGCAGAAGAACGAAGTACGCCGCTGGTTGAGTAAACCAAGCCACAAACGCCCAGAGCTCCGATGCCGAGGCTTATGACGATGCCTAGCCAGCCAATGTTCATGAAGTGATTTAGCGCAACGATGGCGATCGTTGAGATAAACAAGCCGGCCATAAGGCCGCGCGGGGCCGAGAACGTTCTACCGGACATCATGATGTAGCCGGTAACGCCTAAGAAAACGCAGGCCGACACAGCTAGCGCCATGTAGATTAATTGCGGGTCAACCGTACTGGCAACCCAGAGCAGCGGTGAGAGTGCGATGCCGGCAATAAAGCCATCGGCGACCAGGGCCGTTACGCCTAAAACCGGATTATTGCGTGCGGCGAGAGCGATGTAAGGAACCCCGTTGAGGAGCAGCATGGCTACGATCCAACCCATGCCGGATGAGAAAAAGTGAACAAGAGCGGGCGTTGTTGCGCCTACGTAACCACCGGCGAGTGCGCAAAAGATGCTGACACCAAAAAGGATATAGGTGTGTTTAATGACCGAAGCTTGCCCCGCCGTGAGTTCGATTGTTCCAGTTAGCTTCTGCAAGGCTGAAGGTTGCTGTTGGTACTGATATTCATTCATATGATTTTTTACCTCCTCTCATAGCATATGACGTATGGGCGCGGAATAAGGTGCGGGTCTTGTATTGTGAAAGCGTGTTGATGCGGTGGATGGCGGTCATATTGGCTTGGTGGGCGATAGGTTTGCCGCTGGCCGCACTCGATGCCAGCAGGCCGCTTACGAGCTATCAACGGCAGAACTGGCAGACGGAAAGTGGATTGCCGCAAAATACCGTCCACGCCATAATGCAAACGCACGATGGCTACCTGTGGCTGGGTACCGAAGGCGGGCTAGTGCGTTTTGATGGCGTAAAGTTCACAGTTTACGATTCACAGAACACGCCAGCTCTGCGTAGCAACAATATTCGAGCGCTGCTGGAAGACCAAGGACATACGCTTTGGGTTGGTACGGCGGACGGGCTCACCGCTCTGCGGCCTGACGGAGCTGCGGTTTTTACGCGGGAGCAGGGATTACCGAATAACAGCATTTTTTCCTTAGAACAAGATGCCGGGGGGCGCTTGCTGGTGCAGACAGCGAGCGGTGGGGCGGAGTATCGAAATGGCCGATTCGAAGCGCGCGAGGTGAAGGCGAAGGCGGAAAGCGTTGCGGTCATGTTACGAGATCGAAATGGCGCAGTGTGGACGGCGAGTCGGAGTTTGCAGCGTACTTTTGACGGCAAGACTGAGACGTTTCCCGCGAATGACCCGCTGGCGAGCGATGTGATTCTGTCGCTGTTTGAAGATCGCGAAGGCAATTTGTGGGTGGGGGGCGAATCGAATGGCTTGACGGTGCTGCGCGAGCAGAAAATTACAACTTATCTGGATGATCTGACGCGTTGCGTTTATCAGGACAAGCAAGGGGCGTTGTGGTTTGGCGGCAATAGTGGGCTAACCAAAATGGCAGCGGGCCACATTTCACACTTGACTGTGAAAGATGGTTTGTCGAGCGATCTGATTTTCGCTTTGGGCGAGACGCGGGCGGGTGATTTGTTGGTGGGCACGCAAGACGGACTGAACGTGATTCACGACGGCCATGTGAGTGTGCTAACGACGGCCGATGGGCTAGCGGACGATTTAGTGCGTTCGTTGCATACGGACGTTGATGGCGCAGTGTGGATTGGAACGCGGCGCGGGCTGACGTTGTGGAAGGATGGGAAATTTCGCACCTATACCGAGGCCGATGGTTTGGCGAGTGATCTAGTGGGCGCGGTGACGCGCGACCGCGATGGTGCGCTGTGGGTAGGCACGCTGCACGGGCTGACCCGTTTCCAAAACGGCCATTTTCAAACTTTCGCAGCGCATGCGGGGCTGGCCAGTAATGTGGTGACGGCGCTGCGAGAGGATACGGCCGGCACTTTGTGGATTGGCACGCAAGATGGAGGATTCCACCGTTTCGAGAACGGCAAGATTTTTCATTATGCGGCGTATTCGGGATTGCCGGCGTCGATCTTCGCGATTGTGGAAGATGGGCCGTTTCTCTGGCTGGCGGCGAAGACGGGCATCTACCGTGTGGCGAAGGCTGAACTGGACGCGGTAGCGCGAGGGACGGCCCAGGCGCTGTCTGTGGCGCAGTACGGCACCGCTGACGGCATGCGGGTGAACGAGTGCAGCGAAGGAGGCCACCCAGCGGCGTGGCGGGCGCAGGACGGCGGGTTGTGGTTTGGCACGTTGCGCGGTGTGGCTACGATTGACGGGCGGGCGGCTTTGGCTAATGGCTTCGCACCGTCGGTGGTGGTTGAATCGTTATCGGTGGATGATCATGCGGTTGATTTGAGAGCTGCGCGCGCGATTCCGCCGGGGCATGACCGGTTGGCTTTGGAATACACGGGCATTACTTTTATTGCGCCGCAACGCGTACACTTTCGCTACCGGTTAGAGGGCTTTGACAAGGAGTGGGTGGATGCGGGTAGACGGCGCATCGCTTACTATACGAGCCTTGCGCCGGGGGAGTATCGTTTCCGCGTTACGGCGCGGGCGAACGACGGTGATTGGGGCGCGCAGGAAGCGGAAGTGACGTTTCGTTTGTTGCCGCGCTTCTACCAGACTTACTGGTTTTATCTACTAATGGCGGGTTTGCTTGGGTTGGCGATTTATGCCTTTGCGCGCTGGCGAGTGCGTCAAGTGGAAGCGCAATTTAGCGCCGTGTTGGGGGAGCGCAATCGCATAGCGCGCGAGATTCACGACACGCTGGCGCAAGGCTTTGTGGCCGTTTCGCTGCAGCTGGAATTGCTGGCGCGCAAACTGGGCGATGCGCCGGAAGGAGTGAAGACTGTGATTGCACAGACGCGCGAACTGGTGCAAAGCAGTTTGGAAGAAGCGCGCCGCTCTATTTGGGAGCTCCGTTCGCAGGGCTCCGATGCGAGCGATTTCCGCTCGCGTCTTTCACGGATGGCGGCGGAGATTGGTAAGCGGGCCGGTTTGAATGTGCGATTCAGTGTGCTGGGCACTTATCGCGCGTTGCCGGAGAAAACGGAAAGCGAATTCCTGAAGATTGGCCAGGAGGCGGTGACAAATGTGGTACGCCACGCGCAGGCCAAACAATTGAAGATTGATTTGGCCTATGAAGGCAAGAAAGTGCGTATGGTGATTAGCGACGATGGGCGCGGTTTTGCGGGTGATGTTGACTCAAACAGCCCAGAAGGGCATTTTGGTTTGCGCGGGATGCGCGAGCGGGCGGCGCAGATTGGCGCGCAACTTTCTGTGAAGAGCGCAGTGGGCGAAGGAACGCAGATTGAGCTTGAGAAGATAGTGCCATGAGCGAGCCGCAAATCAAGCTTTTAGTGGTGGAAGATCACCACATTGTCCGCCAGGGTTTGGTGGCGCTGCTCAACGCTGTTTCCGATATGGCGGTGGTGGCCGATGCATCCGATGGGGCTTCCGGCGTCGAACTCTTTCGCAAACATCAACCCGATGTGACGCTGATGGATTTGCGGTTGCCAGGGATGGGCGGTGCGGAAGCCGTGGCGAAAATCAGAACGGAGTTTCCCAATGCGCGCATTGTTGTGCTGACAACGTTTGACGGCGATGAAGATATTTACCGCGCTTTGCAGGCCGGCGCACGGGGCTATCTGCTGAAGGGGATGTTGGGCGACGAACTGCTGGAGGCGATACGCGCGGTGCATGCGGGGAAGACGCGTATTCCACCAGTGGTGGCGGAACGTTTGGCGACTCGCATGGGCGGTTCAGCGCTGACGAGCCGTGAATTGGCGGTGTTGGAGCTGATTGTGGCGGGCAGGAGCAATAAAGAAATTGGCAGTGATCTTTCGATTTCCGAAGCCACGGTGAAGACTCACATCAATAATTTGTTGAGCAAGATGAACGTGACAGATCGAACGCAAGCGGCCACGGCGGCCATTCAACGCGGTTTGGTCCACCTCAAGTAAGGGATTTATACAAATGTCTATGGGCGCGATTTTGTTAGCGACGCTTTTGTCGTCCAATGTTTTGTTTGCCGCGTGGCGGCCTGCTTCGGAGGCAGAACTCAAAGCGCTGATTCCAGACCGTGCGCCGGTAGAGAAAGAGCGCATTGAAACGGAGTTTCGCACGGCGTCGGGGATCACGAATGGCAAAGGGAAGTTTATCGCGGGAGTGGTGCTGATTACGGCGGGTTATGCGGCGGAGGGCAAGTATTCAAACTTCCTGATTGTGCAAAGCGCGATGAAGATTGGCAGCATTGCCTTGGCGCCTGGTGAATATGTATTTGGCTGGCGGCGCAAAGATGACGATTCGCTGGAAGTCAAACTGTACGATGCGCATTCCGGAAAGTTTTTGGGGAACGCGGAGGCGAAGCGCTTGAGCCGCACCGGGAGGATTGAGTCCTTTAAAGTGTCGCCACCTTCAGAGAAAGGAACGATTGAGATTGGCCGCTTCGCGATGAGCTATTCCTTAGCGGATTGACGTTCGATTTTACGCAGGAAATCGGCCAGAGTTTTGCCGCTTTCGGGGCGAAACTTTTCGTCGCTGACATTTACGCTGCGGCAGCGATCAAGGCGGAAGTTTCGAAAATCAACTTTCGCTTCGCACCAAGCGGCCAGAGTCCAGGCGGTGCCCCAGAAGTGCAAGGCCAAAGGCCGTACTTTCCGCTCGGAGATTTTTTGCCCTGCGTCGGAATAGGTAAGCAGCAGTTTGTGTTGGTTGAGTATGGCGCCGCGGATTAGTTCCAGTGTTGCGCCGACTTTGGGGTCCAGATGGAAGCGCGGCGCAAACAATCGCGAGCCTTCCACTTCGGCCATACGCGCGGCAGGAAGCGCCATGGCAATCTTTTCCATGGCCGAGCGGCTTGCCCTCTCCAAGGTAGGCCCGCCCCAGCTTTCCACCATGCGCAGGCCTGTGACCAGCGCATCTACTTCGTCGCGAGTGAACATGAGGGGTGGTACCTCAAAGCCGCGTAGAATGCGGTAACCGAATCCCGCCTCGCCTTCGATGGGAACGCCGGAGCGGCCGAGGTCGCTGATATCGCGGTAGACGGTACGTTCCGAAACCTCCAGCCACTGCGCGAGCTGAGCGGCTGTGGTGAGCCGCCGCCCGCGCAGATGTTGGACGATTTGAAAGAGCCGGTCAGCGCGACGCATTCTTCCATTGTTGGCTATGCGGTAGCGTGCAAGCCGACCTTGTTGCCCTCCGTGTCTAGGATATGAGCGAAGACTCCCATGCCGGGAGGCAGTTCAACCCGCGGGATGAGTACTGTGCCGCCCGCCGCCGCGACGCGATCGACAACGATAGCTAATGTGGGGTCAGCGTTCAGATAGATGATGGTGCCCGCGTTGCCCGGTGTCACGTCTGGACCGGCGAGAATGCATCCGCTAATCGCTGGCGGCTCATAGGCGAAGACGCCTAGCATCTGTGGTCCCATCTGCTCCTTCTTGAGAGTGATCTGGAAGATCTGTTCGTAAAAGCGCGCGGCTCGTTCGAAATCGGCAGCAGGGATTTCAAACCACAGTACGCGGCTTTGTCGTTGGATTTGTCTTGGATTCATGTGGTGATTGTGAAGCCAGACTCCTGACAGCGTGCTGTCAGTATGGGCAGCGGAAATTCTCGTTGGGGGTTTGCTGTAGGGGAAACAACCTGGGGCTTCGATGTCATCCGAAGTGAGGTTGTTCAGCGAGAAGGTTAGCGGAAAATGGCCACTAGCGTTTAGACATTCTCAGTCTCGTCGGAGCTAATTCAAACGAACGTATCAAGCATGAAAATAAGCAGTCTCCCATTCAGCAGTGGCGGCATGGCCGCAGCGTGCGTGCTAGCGCACTTGAGTTTTTTTACACCGGTTGCGAAGAGCGACCCCAGTCAACTCTCATTCATTCGCATTGAACCTTGCCGCGCGGTGGATACGCGCAGTTCTTCCGGGTTTAGCGGCCAGTTTGGCCCTCCTTCCCTGGCCGCGGCAGAGACCCGCAATTTTACGCTTTGGAACAGTCCCAATTGCAATGGAACGATCCCATCGACGGTGCAAGCTTATTCAGTAAACGTGACGGTTGTCCCGCCGGGACCGCTCTTTTATTTATCGACGTGGGACGCGGGCGGGACGCAGCCGGTTGTTTCTACGCTGAACGCTCCGTTCGGTGGCGTGGTTGCCAATGCGGCGGTTGTTCCGGCGGGAACGGGCGGCGCGATATCGATGTATGTTACGAACGCGACAGACGTGATCGTAGACGTAACTGGGTACTATGTTGTTGCGACGGGAGTCACGGGCGCAACGGGTCCAACTGGTGCTACGGGTCCAACTGGTGCAACGGGTCCAACTGGTGCTACGGGTGCGACGGGCGCAACTGGTGCGACGGGTCCCGCGGGACCCACAGGCCCGGCCGGTCCGATAGGGGCGACAGGTGCGACGGGCGCGGCTGGTCCACCGGTGGCTTTCCGGCAAACGTGGAGTAACAGCACTGCCTATGCAATCGGCGATGCGGTGTTCTACAACGGCTCGAGTTACGTTTCCTTAACTGCGAACACGGCGCAACAGCCCAACGTTTCGCCGAGCGCTTGGTCCCTTCTGGCCCAGCAAGGAGCCACCGGAGCGGCGGGGGCTACGGGTCCAACCGGCGCTACGGGAGCGACGGGTGCGGCTGGTCCAACGGGACCGATCGGACTTACGGGATTGACTGGCGCTACAGGCGCGACTGGACCCACAGGGCCGACAGGTCCGCCGGTCACTTTTCGGCAAACTTGGAGCAGCGCCAGCGCTTACGCGATCGGCGATGCGGTTTTTTATAACGGTTCGAGTTACATTGCGCTGACTGCCAATACGGCAAACCAGCCCGACGTTTCGCCGAGCGCTTGGTCTCTGCTGGCTCAACAAGGAGCAACGGGTGCTGCGGGCCCGACAGGTGCAACAGGGGCCACGGGTTTAACAGGCGCCATCGGAGCGACAGGCCCCATTGGTCTTACCGGACCCATCGGACTTACTGGACCGACTGGAGCTACAGGTGCGACTGGAGCCACCGGGCCGACAGGTCCTCCAGTGACTTTTCGACAAACTTGGAGCGGCGCCAGTTCTTACGCGATTGGCGATGCGGTTTTTTATAACGGTTCGAGTTACATTGCGCTGACTGCGAATACCGCGCAACAGCCCGATGTTTCGCCGAGCGCCTGGTCTTTGCTGGCTCAGCAAGGAGCGACGGGCGCCGCTGGCGCGACGGGTGCCGCACGGGACCCACGGGCGCTACGGTCCTGTCTGGTCTGACCGGAGCGGCCGGTGCTGCTGGTCCCACTGGACCAATGGGTGCGACTGGAGCCACGGGCGCCACCGGACCCCAAGGACCGCCCATCAATTTCCAAGGTGCGTGGAACGGTTCGACCCTGTATGCCCTTGGCGCCGCCGTGTCTGAGAATGGCTCAAGTTACATCGCCCTTCAAGCTAATCAGAGTGTTGACCCCGCTGTTGATGTGGCTGGCTCTGGCACGAACTGGGCTTTACTCGCGCGACAAGGCGCAACCGGCGCTACCGGTTCGACCGGTGCGACTGGACCTGCTGGACCAGTTGGGGCCACGGGACTCACTGGGCCTACCGGCGCTAGCGGCGCAACTGGCGCGACTGGCCCTGCAGGCCCAACGGGTCCCCAGGCGCCACTGGTCCAACGGCACTGTCTCGATTTACGGCGACGGATCCAATGGCACGACGACGGGTGTGTGCAATATCAGCAGTTCGATTAGCTGGATAACGAGTGATCCGGGAACAGGTATTCAGTGCACAAACTTTCAGTATCGCTTCCGGGCAAACACTTACGGTCCCGAGTGGCACGATCATCCACGCAACGGGAACCGTGACAATCAGCGGGACTCTTACGGTGGAGACGGCACACTTGCCAACGGGGGAGGGATCCGGTTTGGTGGCGAGTGTCCCGGCGATGCTGGCTTTGGGCAGTTCCGTGCCAGGCTACGCCGGAGTTGCTTGGCCTTCTGCTACATGGCGACACATTCTGAAACCAGGTGCCTCTGGCGGAGGTAACGGTGGGAGCGGCGCTTATGCGGGTGCAGGCGGAGGCAGTTTAGTGATTGTCGCGGCAGGTGGAATAACAATTACCGGCACGATAAACGCAAACGGCGGAACGGGTGGCGAAGATCCTGGCGGAGCCGCGTTCGGTGGTGGCGGAGGCGGCGTGGTCATCATCGCGTCGAAGACTTCTATTGCCTTGACCAGCCCTGGAACCATCAATGCCAATGGTGGTAACGGTGCCGCTGGTGTTAGCGGCGCAAACGGCAATGATCCTGGTGGTGGGGGCGGGGGTGGCGTCATACACCTGTTAGGACCGTCGGGCCAAATCAGCACCACCGGGGCAAGAAATGTGAACGGAGGCCATGGACTTAGTGCCGGCAACGGACTTCAATATGCCTTCGGTGGAGGAGCGTCGGGAGGTAATGGAGCCAGTTCGGGGTACTTCAACCAACGCTCCGAGCGGACTTACCTTAATCACCGTTGTTGCCGATCCGAGCACGCTCTTTATTCCGTAAGGGGCGTTGGCCAACAAGAAAGTAAATCACCCCCGGCGCTGTTTGGCCGGGGGTTGATATTTAACGAACGCTGTCGATAAACTTGTGCAGCCGATCTAACCCGCGCTCCAGTTCCTTCATCGAAGTGGCATAGGAGATGCGGACGTGATCGTTGGTGCCGAAGGCTTCGCCCGGAACGACTGCTACGTGTGAAGCGTTCAAGAGCTGATTCGCGAAATCGAGCGAGTTCTTTACCTTGCCACCCTTGTAAGCGACGCTCACGTTCGGATAAGCGTAGAAAGCGCCTTTGGGCATCACGATCGAGACGCCGGGAATCTGGCGCAAGCGGCCAATTACGAAATCGCGACGTTTGCGATATTCGGCCAGCATCACCGGAATAGAATCCTGCGGACCGCGCATGGCTTCCACGGCCGCTTTCTGAGCGATGGACGTGGGGTTCGAGGTGCTGTGGCTCTGCAGCTTCATCATGGCGCCGATCACCGGCGCCGGCGCCAGAGCGAAACCGATGCGCCAACCCGTCATGGCGTACGTCTTCGAAAGCGATCCTGCCACAACCACATTCTCTTTGGCGCCCGGAGCACTGGCAATGGAGTAGGGCGCGTCGTCGTAAACGAACTGGCAGTAGCACTCGTCCGTCATTAGGAAGATGTCGCGCTTGGACGTGAGCTGGTGAATGGCGTTGAATTCTTCTTTGGACAAAACGCCACCGCTCGGGTTGCAGGGCGAATTGATGATTACTAATTTCGTCTTCGGCGTGATGTGCTTCTCAATGAGCGCCGCGCTCACTTCGAAGCCTTTGCTCTCTTCCGTTTCGACGAACACGCAGACGCCACCCGCATAGTTGACAACGTCCTTGTAGGTCACCCAGTACGGCACCGGGATGATGACTTCATCGCCCGGATTGATGAGCGCCTGGATCAGGTTGAAGATGGCATGCTTGCCGCCAACGGTGACCATACATTCGGTGAGGCCCGTATAGTTTGTGCCGAAGTCTGCTTTGTGGCGTTCGCAAATAGCTTCACGCAGTTCCTGCGTGCCGCCGGTGTTGGTGTACTTTGTGAAGTTCGCATCCAGGGCGTTGATGGCGGCCTGCTTGATGTTGACCGGCGTCGGGAAATCGGGCTCGCCCGCGCCGAAATCGACTACGTCTGCCCCTTCCTTGCGGAGGCGCTCGGCATCGGCGGCGACCTTCATCGTGGAAGAGACGCTAATCGTGGAAATACGTTCTGCGAGTTCTGCGGTTGCTTGCAACATAAAGGCTAACTTCTAATTTACCTATTTGTGGGTTGGGAATTTTGCTTTCAGACGGCTCATGATGGGTTCGGGCACGAAAGCGGAGGCGTCACCACCCAGTGTGATGATCTCTTTCACCATGCGCGAGCTCAAAAATGAGTGCTCGGCGCTGGCGGGCAGGAAGAGCGTTTCGGTCTCTGGACGCATGCGGCGATTGAAGAGTGCCATTTGCGATTCCGATTCATAATCGGATACCGTGCGGAGCCCGCGCAGGATGATATTGGCGTTGCGGCTAGCGGCGTAATCCACCAGCAAGCCGTCAAACGAACCGATTTCGACATTCGCCAAATGGGCAACGCTTTCTTTCAACATTTCACAACGTTCGGCTGTGGTGAATAACGCGTTCTTCTGCGTGTTCTGCAAGACGGCTACTATGAGTTTGTCGGCCAGGCGCGCGCCACGCGCGATAAGATCCAGGTGCCCGTTGGTGGGCGGATCGAATGAGCCAGGGTAGATGGCGACGAGGCTGTTGGACATGACCGTTGGATATTTGAGTGTAGCGGAGTTGATGTGAATCCACAGGATGTTTTTGATTCGGGCGATGGCACGATTTTCGATGTAAAGACCCATGCGGTGGGTCCGGCGGGGGCGCTGCCGGTGAGCGAAGCGATGCTGCTGGAGCAGCCTTCCGGCAATCTTTTCGGTCTCACGCAAAATGCGGGCATGGGTTGGGAAGCGGCGGCGCTCGGTGGCAAACAAGTGCTGATTCTGAGTACGCATGGCGGCGTGCGCGCGCCGGATGGAACGCCTGTCGCGCTGGGTTATCACACGGGCCATTGGGAAGTGGGTTTGCTGGTGGCGGAAGCGGCGCGCGAATTGAAGGCGTTGCGGGCCATTCCATTTGCCGGTGCAGTGACCGATCCTTGCGATGGCCGCACGCAAGGAACGGTGGGCATGTTCGATTCGCTGCCGTTTCGTAACGATGCGGCGGTGGTTTTGCGGCGCTTGATGCGTTCGTTGCCGACGCGGCACGCGGTGATTGGCGTGGCTACATGTGATAAAGGTTTGCCTGCCATGATGATGGCTCTGGCCGGTATGCACGATCTGCCAACCGTGCTGGTGCCGGGTGGCGTTACGTTGATGCCGGAAGAAGGCGAGGATGCGGGCAAGGTTCAGACCATTGGCGCACGCTTCGCCCATGGCAAAATCACTTTGGAACAAGCGGCGCTGGAAGGATGCCGGGCTTGCGCGTCGCCGGGGGGCGGTTGCCAGTTTTTAGGTACGGCGGCTACCGCACAGGTTGTGGGAGAAGCTCTAGGATTGACCCTTCCGCATTCAGCGCTGGCGCCGTCAGGCCAGCCGATTTGGCTCGATATGGCTCGGCGTTCCGCGCGAGCTGCGTTGCGGTTGGTGCAAGCGAACTTGCGCACACGCGACATTCTGACTCCGGCCGCGCTTGAGAATGCCATGGTACTGCACGCGGCTTTCGGCGGTTCAACAAATCTCTTGCTGCACGTACCGGCCATTGCGCACGCTGCCGGACTGAGACGGCCTACTGTGGAAGATTGGAGCCGGATCAATCGCTCGGTTCCTCGCTTGGTGGATGCTTTGCCGAACGGGCCGCGCAATCATCCGACGGTGGAAGTTTTTCTCGCTGGAGGTGTGCCGGAAGTGATGCTACATCTGCGCCGCGCTGGGCTACTCCAGACGAAGGCGCTTACCGTTTCCGGCGAGACGCTGGACCAATCTCTCGATTGGTGGGAGCAGTCGGAGCGCCGAACGCAACTGCGCGCGAAATTGAAGGCGCTGGACGGCATTGATCCGGATGATGTGATTCTGGCTCCCACAAATGCGCGTCAGCGCGGCCTAACTTCGACGGTTTGTTTCCCAAGCGGCAACCTGGCGCCGGAAGGTTCGGTTGTTAAGGCTACGGCCATTGATCCGTCTGTGGTTGATGCTGACGGCGTGTATCGCAAGCGGGGTCCGGCGAAGGTATTCTTGGCGGAAACCGACGCGATCGCAGCCATCAAAGCCAACAAGATCAAAGAAGGCGATGTGCTGGTGTTGATCTGCCGGGGGCCGCTCGGCTCGGGTATGGAAGAGACATACCAGATCACCTCTGCGTTGAAGTTTCTGCCTTTTGGCAAGCATGTGGCGGTGATTACCGACGCGCGCTTCAGCGGCGTTTCTACCGGCGCTTGCATTGGTCACGTTTCACCTGAGGCGCTGGCGAACGGACCTATCGGCAAGCTGCGCGATGGCGATTTGATTGAGATTGTGATTGACCGGAACAAGCTGGAAGGTAGTGTGAATTTTGTTGGTGAGGATGCGGCGACGTTTGCAGCGCGACCGGTGCGCGACGATTTGCATGCCGATCCGAACCTGCCCACGGATACTCGTTTATGGGCTGCTTTGCAACAGGCCAGTGGAGGTATTTGGGGTGGCTGTGTTTACGATGCCGAGGCGATCATCAAGAAACTCGGGCAGTAGTTTTGTTTATGATGTAACATGTCCGGTTCCAAGACTTGTCGCGAATGTTTAGAGATCCGTAAGGCTTGGGCGGACGCCATGAAGGCGGCGCACAAGATTTCAGAGGAGCAAGAGAAAAACGCTCTACTGCCGATAGCGGCGCGGTTGTTCAAAATGAACTATGGCGATCGTAAGATGCTGGCAGAGGCCTTCACTGAATCGGGAATTAGCGAAGTGCGGCGAAGATCTGAAAGGCATAGCCGGTTGACCGGCCATCCTGGGCCGTTTTCGCCGAGTAACAACTAAGACCGGCGATTACTCTGTGCCGCTGGTGACAATCTTCAGAATCTCTGCACTGTATGTCCGCACAATGGTTGGCCCAATTCCTGGAATGCCGAGCAAATCCTGATCCGCTGCAGGCCGCGCCACGAGCCACATTGCGTAGGGCTTGATTGCTCAATACGCAATAAGGCGGCACACCTTTTTCTTTGGCCTTCGCAGTGCGCCACGTTTTCAACCGATCTTCAAGCGCCTGGCTGGCTGGATCTTCCAGCTTGGTATCTAAAGAGCTCGTCCCTTTTGGAAACTCTTTCTTCGCATTCTTCGTGCGCTTCACCTCGTTGAGGGCGATCTCCTCTTTCATCAGCACAGCGGCGAGTTCCGCGTCGCTTGGCGAAGACTTCAACAGGCGCGCCACGCGGTACGGAATCTCTTTGCCGTCTTTTTCGAAGCTTGTGTCCTCTAGCTTCACCAGGCCCGCGCGAGCGAGGCTGCCCAAAATATCTTCGAACGTTCGCCGCGGTACTTCCTGTTTCGGAAAAATCTCCGCGTACAATTTCCCAGTTGAACGCGACCCGCCTTTGTGTAATTCCTTCACAATGCGCTTCAATTGATTCTGTTCGCGCACCGAAGGCTCGCGGTAACGCTGCACTTCGCACTCCAGCGGCGCACAAAAATCGCAGATGCCGCAAGGGCTCAATGAATCGGACAAATCTCCAAAATGCCGCACCAGCATCGCCATGCGGCACTGATGATTCTGCGCGAGTTGAATCATGCCTTCAATCTGCGCCGCTTTCTGGTCGCACTGAAACAGATAATTGTTGCGCCACTTCGCGGTTCCGCGTTTGATCTGATCGTATTCAATCACCGCGCCGCCGTAGGTCCACAAACGGTCAACCGATTTGTCGAACACGTCGGCGTCTAAACGAAGCTTGTCAAATAATTCCTGCTGCGAGATGGGCTCGTCCTTGAGTCGCTTATAAATCTCATCCAGAACGGTCACGTCCGGATAGTCTTGCTCAAAGAAAAAATCGTGCGTGCGGCGGTCGGAATACGATTGCATCAAAACCGCGCGGCTCGGCTGGCCATCGCGCCCAGCGCGGCCAATCTCCTGGTAGTAGCGCTCAACGGAGCCTGGCAACGCCACATGCACCACAGTGCGCACGTCAGGCTTGTCAATACCCATGCCGAACGCAATTGTTGCCACCATGACATCCAGCTTGCCCGCAAGAAAATCGTCTTGCACCTGCGAGCGTAAGGCCGTGCTCAGCCCCGCATGATAGGCGGCCGGCTTCGCCAAATCGGCCAAATCCTGCGCCAGCGATTCGGTCTGCTTTCGATTCGGCGCATAGATGATCGCCGGGCGCCGGCGTGGATCGCTAATCAGATTACGCAACAATTCCAGCCGGTCGGAAGGCGCCGCTTCCACCACTTCAATGGCAATGTTGTCGCGCCGAAAGCCTTGAATGAAGCGCGCGGGTTTGATGAGGCCCAGTTGGCTCTCAATATCGTTTTGCACGCTGGGCGTGGCTGTGGCCGTTAATGCCATCACTGCCGCCGGACGCAATAGTGGCAAATACTGCCCGAGCATCCGGTAATCCGGCCTGAAATCGTGGCCCCATTGCGAAATGCAATGCGCTTCGTCAACGGCCACCAGCACCGGCTTTCGTTTGGCCAGCATCTCGGGAAACCCTGTGACGCTGAGTCTCTCTGGCGCAATGAACAGAAACTGCAGTTTGCCTTCCAGGTAATCAATCAGGCCTGCCGCGAGGCCAACCTTTCACGCCCTGAATGAATGCGCGCCACGGCCAGGCCCAGCGTCTCTAACTTCGCGACCTGATCTTCCATCAACGCGATCAACGGGCTGATCACCAATGTGGTCCCTGGCGCGCCAGTCCAGGCAACTGATAGCAGAGCGATTTGCCTGAGCCGGTCGGCATCACCAGCAAAACGTCTTTGCCTTCCGTCGCCGCCTGGCACACAGATTCTTGATTCGGGCGGAATGACCTGAAATCCGAAGTTCTTTTCTAAGATGGAGCGCAGGGTCTGATTCAAAGACGACTTTTCAGGATAGGTGGCCGTTGCCGTTGCCATTGCGATGCGTCGCGGTGGTGGCGTCGCCTAGACGGACGTCGCAGGTGCAGCAATCGCTGCATTTGCCACACCGCTCACACAGGTGGTTGTCACAGGCGTCTTTCGTGCAGTACACGCAGATTTTTTGCGAGGTACCGCCGCAAATCGAGCAAACAAAAACACTTGATTCCATGAAGGTTACTGCTTTTTAGAGCGTTTGACAGGTTCCTTGCTGATCATACCGCGGCAACGCTGCGCTTCTTCATCGGCTATTTTGAAATTCGCTTCCGAACTCGCGGCCAGATCGCGAATGTAATCACGAAACCGTTCCCGCCGCGAAAAATTGCGGGCAATCAAGCCACTCAATTGATCGGCTGTGAAGCGATCGCCATAACGCGTGACGGCTTCCAGCAGCGAACGCGATGTGACCTCCAGCGCTTCCAGTCGGAAATAAGCATCTAGCGCCAGCGGCAAGCTCTCTGTCTTTTGCGACAGCAGTTTCGAAGCAGCCATCACTTCGTTTAATTGCGCATGGGCAACCTGCCACTGCTGGACGTAAACGTCAGACGCGCCTTTCCGCGTCACCCATTCCTGCGGATTCATCTGCGCTAAGAGCGGCTCCAATTTTTCGTTGTCTTTCGTTAGCTCATCCAGAATCGCGTGCAACGTCCAAGCGCTTTCCAACCCGGCGGGCTTCGGAATGATTTGGCCTTGTGCCGTTGGCGCGTCTGAGCGGCGAGCGTCAGGCTAAACATAAAGCAGGCAACGGAGCCCCGGCGCACAATTCTCCTCATTTGCCCTTATTGTAGCGGCCTTTCGCCAGGCAAAAATTGAGCCACAAAATGGTTGCCTTCAATCGGTTCCCCCGAGTGCGTGCCATGGCTCGGCGTCACCGCGGTCCATAGATCGTGCAGCGGCTTCACCGTGTAGCGGTAGAGTGACCCGCGGTCCAAGCGCCGCGAAATCTGTTGATCGCTGCGCACCAGAATGGCATCTACCGCGCGTACGATCGTCGGCTCGCTGCGCGGCCGCAGTGTGTGTTGCACGCGTATTTCGCCCTCCAGCACATCAATCCGCATAGCGCCGTCCTCGTCAATTGCGATAGCCACTGTCGCTTCTTGAAACGCACTGATCCAGGCGCTCGGCGTCAAAATACGCTGCACGGGTTGGCCGGCCGTGGGCTTCAAGTGGATCCGCACGCGGCCTTGCAGCACATCCAGCAAATCCCCGGCGCTCGCCGCGTTTTGCCGAAAACCCACGCGCGAATTCGCGAAGATATCAAAGCTGCCTCCGCCCGCCACTTGGAAATGGGCAAAACCGTCCGGACCTGTGGAGATCACCTGCTGAATCGGAACGCGTTCACCGGCGCTCACCGCCCAAGGCTGGGCATCGCGGCTGCGCGTGACGCTGCCCGTTACCGCCATCGCGCGCGCCTCGTACTTTTGCACAACGGCTTGATCCACCGGGGAATCTTGCGTCGCATAGCCGTGGGCCGCCGCTGTAACTGTCAGCAAAAGTGATGAAAGTCTCCGCATGCGCTTCTGTTACTACGCGGTACGCGGCGGGAACGTTTCAGATTTAATGACGCCTTTGCCTTCGCGAATGGTGAATAAGTGGTTTGCGTCCAGATTTGCAATTTTCTCCACCTTCCCGTTCGGCCAGCGAATATCCAAATCCACCTTGGCCACTTCGCCCAAACCGAAATGCAGACGCAAGTCATTCGCGGAATAAAAGCTCGATTGGCTCATCACTTCCTGCGCCTGAATCTTGCCGCCGTAATGCGCCGTCACGCGCGCGCCAATCGCGCTGCGGTTCGACGTAACGCCGATCAGCTTCACCTTCAGCCAGTGGCTGTTGCCCTTGAACGTCGTTGCGCAGTAGAGACGGCGGTTCGTTGAGGTTCATGATCACCATGTCCATATCGCCATCGTTATCGAAATCGCCAAACGCGCAGCCACGGCTGGCATGCGGCTCCATAATCGCCGGGCCGGCCTGCTCCAGCAATTCTTCAAACTTGCCGTTCTCCAGATTGCGGAACATGATGCGCGGAGTTCTTGAATGGATAATTCGGCAGCACTTTTTCCACTTCCGGATAAACACTGCCGGTGACCCAGAACAAGTCCGGATATCCGTCGTTATCGAGATCAAACATGCCCGCGCCCCAACTGATGTAACGCGTTTCCACGCCTAGGCCCGAGGAGTTCGTCACATCTTCGAATCCGCCCTTGCCGTCGTTGCGATACAGCACGGCGGTGTCATCGGCAAAGTGTGTTTTCAAAATATCCAGGTTGCCATTTAACGCGTAATCGCCAATGCCCAAGCCCATGCCGGCTTGCTCCATGCCATCTTCGTTCAGCGCAACGCCGCTCTCCAGGCCGACATCCGTAAATGTGCCGTCTTTGATTGTTCTTCAGCAGAAAGCTCGGCGTGGAATCGCAAGCAATGTAAATATCGGGCCAGCCGTCGTTATCGAAATCGGCGGCAGCCACGGTCATGCAATAGGCGCCTTTGGCCTTGCGGAATCCGGACTTCGCAGTTACGTCTGAAAACGTGCCATCGCCATTGTTGTGATACAGAGTTCGCATAGCCAGGCGGTAAGCCGCGCGGGCCGCAATTCACCGGAATGCCTTTCCAATTGCAAAATCCGCTCTCGCCAGGCTTCGGAATGTGAACCAGATCAAGCTCAAGATAATTGGCCACGACCAAGTCCAGATGGCCATCGCGATCGTAATCGACAAACGCGCAACCGGAACCCCAACGCTTGCCATCATGCAGCAAGCCCGATTTTTCAGTGACGTCGGTAAACGTGCCATCGCCGTTATTGCGATAAAGAACGTTCTGTCCCCAGTAAGTAATGAACAGATCGTCGAAGCCATCGTTGTTGTAATCGCCAATGGTTACGGCCGACGCCCAACCCACCTTCGTCAGCCCTGCTTTCGCCGTCACATCGGTAAATGTGCCGTCGCGATTGTTCTTGTAAAGCCGATTGGTTGCGCCAGGCGGGTCGCCTTCTAACCGCGTGCCCGATAGCGTGAAAATATCCAGCCAGCCGTCGTTATCGTAATCAATAAACGCGCAGCCACAGCCCACTGTTTCCAGAATGTAAGTGCGGTGATCTTCCGGACCATAAATCAACGGCGCGGTGAGCCCGGCCTTGTCCGCAATGTCGGTAAAGCATGCATTAAAGGGGATGCCCGTGGGCTTGCCGCGCGGCTGCGGTTTTACGGCACGCGATGAAACACCCTGCGCCAGCAAGGGGCCGCTGCCGAGCAAACTCAGCAAGAGCCTTCGAGAGATGACATTCTCCGTCAAGCGGACTCCTTTTGCCCGGCGGACGCGAATGTTTTCAGAAATCACCCCGCGCGCCTCGTCTTGAATACGGCGCAAGTGGTCTTTGCCGAGAAAGCTCTCTGCGTAGATTTTATAAACGTCTTCAGTCCCCGAAGGCCGCGCCGCAAACCAGCCATTCTTGGTAACTACTTTCAGCCCACCCAGCGCCGCGCCATTGCCCGGAGCTTTCGTCAACATCGCCTCAATCTTTTCCCCGGCCAGTTCCTTCGCGGGCACTTGTTCAGGCGAGAGCTTCTGCAAGATCTCTTTTTCTTGGGCGTTCGCCGGAGCGTCAATGCGTTCGTAGACGGGGTCGCCGAACTGCTGCGTCAACTCCTTGTAGCGCACGCCCGGATCTTTGCCCGATTTCGCCGTAATCTCAGCCGATAGCAAGCCCATAATGAGCCCATCTTTATCGGTGCTCCAGGGTGATCCGTCTTTTGCTAAAAACGATGCGCCGGCGCTTTCTTCGCCGCCAAAGCCGAGAGAACCATCCAGCAGTCCATCTACAAACCACTTGAACCCGACCGGCACTTCCAACAGACGGCCGTGCAAACCGGCCACCACGCGATCGATGATGCCGCTGCTCACCAGCGTCTTGCCCACGCCCGCATTCGCACTCCAACCGGGCCGATTGCGGAACAAATAATCAATCGCCACCGCCAAATAGTGATTGGGATTCAGCAAGCCCACGCTCGGCGCCACGATGCCGTGGCGGTCATGATCCGTATCGCACGCGAAGGCCACATCGAAGCGGTCTTTCAACGCAATCAAACTGGCCATCGCGTAAGGTGATGAGCAATCCATGCGGATCTTGCCGTCCCAATCGAGAGTCATGAAGCGGAACGTCGGATCAACATTTTTATTCACCACGTCGAGCTTCAGCTTGTATTGGTCGGCAATGCGCGGCCAGTAGGCGACGCCTGCGCCGCCCAACGGATCCACACCGAGATTCAGGCCGCGAATGGCATCCATATCCACCACGCCCGCGAAGCCATTCACATAAGTGGATACGTAATCGAACTTCTTCACGTAGGCCGCGCGCAATGCCCGCTCATAGGGAATCCGATTCACGCCTTGTAAATTCTTGCCCAGTAAATCGTTCGCGAAATTCTCGATCCACTTCGTCGCGTTTGTATCGGCGGGGCCGCCGCTAGGCGGATTATATTTAAAACCGCCATCGAAGGGTGGGTTGTGCGAGGGCGTAATCACAATGCCGTCCGCTAAGCCATCTTTGCGGCCATGATTGTGCGCCAAAATTGCGTGCGAAATGCCAGGCGTCGGCATATAGCCGTTGTCCTGGTCAATCATCACGTCAATCTCCTTGGCGGCCAGCACTTCCAGCGCGCTGATCTGCGCTGGTTCCGACAAGGCATGCGTATCCATGCCTAGAAACAGCGGTCCACTGGTGCCCTGCTCATGGCGATATGCGCAGATGGCTTGCGTGATAGCGAGAATGTGGTTCTCGTTGAAGCTACTGTCGAAAGATGACCCGCGATGTCCCGATGTGCCAAAAGAGACCCGTTGCGACCGAATACCGGGGTCGGGTTTCAGAGCGTAGTAATTCGCAATCAAACGCGGAATGTTCGTCAGTACGGCCGCATCTGCCAATTTGCCTGCGCGTGGGTCTATTGCCATGAGACTCCTATTTTATGTGGAAGCCGGCGGTGGCCCCCACCCAATCCAAATTCTTGTTGAAATCAACGCCCATCATTTTGCCGCGGCCCGAACGAATCACCGTGTTTACCGGCTTCAATTCGCCGTCGTCCCAGATGTACATGACGCGCACTTCAATCTTCGTCATACCACTCGGCGTTTCAATGGTGGGCACGAAATCCATTTTGCGCTGCAAGATGAATTCGCTGCGTTTGTCATGAGGAATGGCGGCAATATCTTCGCGGGTTGGGCCAATGTTGACGCCAAGTCCCGCGAACGAATACAAAGGCTTCAAAACGTAGTCGTTCAAATTGTCAGGCGGCTTTTCAACATCGCTCAAGAACTTCGTCTCCGGCACGCACTCATGTCGAAACCAAGGCAGCGAGAATTTACTCAGCAAAAAAAACCAATTCGGGTGACCAGCCCACTCCACCTCAACATCGTCTCTAAAATCAAACCCGCCTTGCACGTCCTTACGCACCAGTTCATCAACAATCACGCGGTTATAAATCCGCTTGAGAGGTTTACCCTCGAAAAACAGCTTTGATCCATGCTTTTTTACGTCGCGAATACAGGCAATTTTAATCCCCAACCGCTCACGAGTCACTAAGAAATCGCCCGCCGTCTTCTGATGAAACGGATCAATCTCTAACAGAATTACTTCTTCCGGCGCATGCCCGTTCAGGATTGCCTTGCTTAGCAGCGCGAAGTAAGTCGCTTCATTAAGCCCGCCTAAATAAGGCGTCAAATCACCGCGCAGCGCAAACACCTCTTGGTACTTGTGCGCCATCAGCGCCTGCAGCGCGTAAATAGAAGGGAAGCCTTGAATCTCAACCAAACGCGGCGCCAGCGTGCCGTCTCCTCGCCGAATCAATCCGAAATCCGCCTGCACGAATAACGGATGCTCCGCCGAACCTGGCACACGGAATTCCGCCGGAATCGTCGCTTCCGCCGCTGTGCGATAAGCCGCATTGCTTGCCAGTTGCCCGTAAAGCTCCTGGCCATAACGCACCATCTGCGCCAGTAAATCATTCGGCAAGAACACCGGCGTCTCGCTACAACGAAACTCAATGTGCGTCCCCGC
Source organism: Bryobacterales bacterium (assembly GCA_963840845.1). GTDB lineage: Bacteria > Acidobacteriota > Terriglobia > Bryobacterales > Bryobacteraceae > Bog-105. The sequence continues at coordinate 85,406 of CAWJBS010000170.1, read as the reverse complement.
TTCGGCGTCGAGCTTGCGCAAAAACTGCGCATAGCCTGCCGCCGTCCAGCGCCGATTGAAATCCGCACGCAGCTCCGGAATCACGCGCCTATACCAAAAACTTGCCGGCGCTCATGATCTGAAAGTCATCAGCCCAGATGTCGAAGTGCTGTCCCACCACGTCAATGTGCGTGGTTGAAGTCCACTGTGCACCCGTATGCGCACCGTAGGGATCGCCGAACGCCATATGGACACCTGGAATTTTTTCATCCTGCAAAATATTTCCAACCACACGCGAGAGTGCCAGATTCGTCCCAATGGCGAACTCGCCCACCCGGTCGCTATTGCTGTCGCGATGTGTATACTGCCAGAACTCCTGTTCCAGCTCTTTGTTGTCGGAGCGCGCTTCCGTGAGCCGGTTCCCTTTCACGGTCAGCGTCAGCGGCGAAGGCGCCAAGTCTCCATATTTGGCGCACAGATAATCGCCCACCACACCATCCACCACGAAGCGGCCATTCACTTCCAGCGGCGCGGTAAATGTTTCGCCACCCGGCAAGTTGCCCCATTTATCGCGGCTAATAATGCCGCTCGTTTTAATCCACTTATAGCTCGGCGTTAAGTCCGCGGTCACATCCGTTCCCGCCGGCGTCGTCGCCCGAATTTTCTTCGCTTGGTTGACGATGTTCATCACGCGCAGCGTCAAATCATCCACTTTTCGATAATCCGCGCGCATCCCCTCCAGCATGATCTTCTTTTCAATATTCACCATGTGCGCGTGCCGCAATTTTTTCTGATTCACCACGTTGCACATCTGCATGCGCGTCTTCAGCTCATTCATCTGCGCTTGTACCGCGAAGATGCTCACCTGGCTGGTGGCCATATCGTCAAGAATTACTTGCGGCATATCCACCAGCGGCCGCGGCGCCAATTCTTCCAAGACAAAATTACGGTGCTGACAGCCGCGGGCGTTCAATTCCGCCACCAAGCTTGCGGCGATTTCTTCACACGCCAAATCTGTAATGAGCGTGACCTTCTCTTCCGGCTGTACTTGTAAGCAAACAAATACCGCATTGTGCGCGCCCTGCGACAGCTCCGGGTCGAACGGCAGCGCATCTACATCGATGCTCATTGGGCCGCTCCCGCAACGGCATTCCCCTCGCCCAGTCCGGCTTCCGTTTCGCTCACTATGTAATCAACCACTTTCTTCAAATCTCCAGTTTCCTTAAAAACCCGTAACTGGCGGTCCGCCCCGGTGCCATTCTCCAGAATGCGATGAATGTAATTGATCTGCGGGCGCGAACCCAGTTCGTCCACCACATCGTCAATTAAGTGCAGAAATTCGTAAATTAAATCGCGCACCGGCACTTCCACTTGTTTGCCGAAATCGATAATCTTCCCTTCCAGCCCGTACCGCGCCGCGCGCCACTTGTTTTCCATGATCAGCGCACGCCGATACAGCCGAAAGCCTTGATTCGCGGAGTGCAGTTTATAAAGTTTCACAACGGTTGCCTGAATCAACGCCGCAATGGCCAACGTTTCATCTGCGCGCATCGGCACGTCGCAAACGCGGAATTCCAAGGTAGGAAAATTTGGGTGCGGCCGGATATCCCACCAAATCTTCTTGGCGTTATCGATGCAATTTGTCTTCACCAGTAATTTGATGAAATTTTCGTACTCGCCATAGCTGGGAAAGTAATCAGGAATGTTGGTACGCGGAAACTTGTCGAATACTTTACAGCGGTACGATTTCAACCCGGTATCCATTCCCAGCCAAAACGGCGAGTTCGTGGAAAGCGCCAAAATGTGAGGCAGAAAATAGCGCGCCGCATTCATCAAATGGATGCGTGTCTCCGGGTCTTCCACTCCCACATGCACGTGCAGCCCGAAAATCAAATTCGCGCGCGCCACCATCTTCAGATCTTCCACAATGGTTTCGTAACGCGCATCGGGCGTAATATCCTGCTTACGCCAATCCGCAAACGGATGCGTCCCCGCTGCCGCCAGACGAAGATTGTTCTTCTTCGCCAGTTCACACATTTGCAGCCGCAGAGACTTCAACTCCGTCGCCGCTTCGGGAATCGTCTTGCAGATACCGGTGCCGATTTCCACCACCGATTGATGCATCTCCTGCTTCACGGCTTCCTTCATCAGCTTCTTGCCTTCGGAGATGATTTCGGTGTCGATATGCGAACGCAGATCCCTGGTTTCCGGATCAATCGTCTGATATTCCTCTTCGATGCCAAGGTTGAAGCTGGGTGTCGTCATCTTTCGTCCGATCCTATGAAACTAAGTGCCTGCGGCGGTTGTCTTTTTCTCGGATGCCGCCAAAAAGCGGCCCCAATGCATCTCGCTGGCGGGTTTTTCGTCGCTCAAAGCCTTATCAATGGCGAGTTGCGCCATGTTTTCTACAATCCACTCGAAGTTCTCTTCGCCAACTGAATGTACATCGGCATCCGGTGCCGGGTTCAGAAAATCGATGGCATACGGCACACCTTTTTCTACCGCGAACTCCACCGTGTTCAAGTCGTAACCCAGCGCGCGGCACAATGTCAGCGCATCTTTAACGACACGGTCATGCAGCGCTTGCGAACTCGGCGTGCCATCTTTCACATAACGCAAGTGGTGCGGCAGCTTCGGATCATATTTCATGACGCGCACTTTTTCCTGCCCCACCACGTAGCAGCGAAAATATTCATCAAAATCCACCGCCGTCTGCAGCGTCATGCACAGCGAACCGGTTTGGTCGTACGCAGTGAAAAATTCTTCGCGCGAAGTCACTTTGAAAACGTTCTTCCAACCGCCGCCGCTAAAGGGTTTCAAGAACGCCGGAAATCCGATGTAATCAAACACCTCATCCCAGTTCAAAGGAAACATCAGGTTGCGCATCGATTGCACCGTCGTTCCCGGTGGATGCGCTTTATGTGGAAGAATCACTGTCTTCGGCGTGGCGACGCCCAGCTTGCTTGACAAAGCGTAATTGAAAAACTTGTCGTCGGCGCTCCACCAGAACGGGTTGTTAATCACAATCGTGCCGCTCAACACTGCGTTCTTCAAATAGGCGCGGTAAAACTCTATGTCGTGGGAGATTCGGTCAATGATGACGTGGTACCCGCTGGGCTCCGCCATCTTGATGCCGCCAATATGAATGTGTTCCGCCACCACACCCGGAACATTTTTATGATTGATCCGATCGACCAGGGCAGAGGGGAAACTGTTCTCCATCCCATAGATAATGCCGATTTTGCGCACCCCATCACCTCAAAAGAATTTTACCGCCATGCGCCGCCACAGCGGCCAATCGTGCTTCTCGCCACCGGTCCAAACATCCAACCAGTGCGGAATTCCTTTCGTCCCCAAAATCTCCGCCATGCGGAAATTCTCTCCCAGGCAGATGTCGTGATCGCCCACGCCTAAAACAATCTTCATCTGGTGATACCTGTCCAGAAACCAAGGGTCCGATGTGTTCGGAACATAATCCACCGGATTGTTGAAATAGAAATCGCTGTCGTAGTAGCCGCTCATGAACTGCCGCATATCGAACGACCCGCTCAGCGCTATGCAACTGTTCGTAAGGTCGGGATGCTTCAAGCCGAAGTTCAAGGCGTGATAAGCGCCGAAGCTGCAACCAGCCGTCGCAATTTGCCCCCAACCGCTCAAATTCTTCATGAGCGGCGCCACTTCAAAAATAATGTAATTCTCGTAAGCGTTGTGCCGCATTACCCGGTCGTGCGGATGGATCCCGCGGTTGTACCAGCTTTCCGCATCCACGCTATCCACGCAAAACACCTGTAACTGGCCTGCCTCAATCTTGCCAGCCATCTCATGGATCATGCCATTGTTTTCGAACTCGAAGAAACGGCCTTGCGAAGTGGGAAACACTAATACGGGATGGCCAGCATGCCCATAGGCCAGTAATTCCATGTTCCTGTTCAAGCGGGGACTGTACCAGTTGTGATAGTCGCGGCGCATAGCGTTACCTTATAGTGCCAGAATTGTCGAAGGGGGTGAACGTGTCGACGTTGATTTTTCGCACTTTTGAATCGAAAGACAAGGAAGCGTTCCGGATTCTCAATGAGCACTGGATCGAAAAATACTTTCGTCTTGAAGAAAAAGACCGCGAATCTCTTAATGACCCTCAGCGTTACATCCTCGCTAAGGGTGGCCATATCCTGATGGCCGAACGCTCGGGTGAGCCAGTAGGCTGCTGCGCACTCCTCGCTATGGGCGATGGTAGTTTCGAACTCGCAAAAATGACCGTTGCCGAAAGTGAGCGCGGCCGTGGCCTGGGTCGCCAATTGCTTGAAGAGGTGGTGGCCCTCGCGCGCCGTCTAGCCATCGGTCGCCTTTATTTGGAAACTAATAGTAAATTACAAAACGCCGTTCACTTGTATGAGGCGGTGGGTTTCCGCCATTTGCCTCCTGAAGAGGTCAAGCCGTCTCCATACGCGCGAGCCGACGTGTTTATGCAGATGCATTTGCGAGTCCAATAGCCCTTTTGGTGAGAATCATTATCCGAATCATTCAGTGCAGCCTGCCGCAAAGACATTAGAAGCCTTCACAAACAATCCGACAAGACAGGAGCGGGAGGCCTTTTCCGCCATGGCGCGAGAAATGCATAAACCACAACGAGACTAAACAGCCGCGAATTCGCGGACAGAACATTCTCAGAATCGCAGGTATTTATGGCTATCTCGTTTTCAAACAACTGGGGCGATTACAGCAACGGTCATTTGACCTCGCAAGCAACCGCCTCCACTCTCATTCTGAACGCCGCTGCGGCGTTGAACGGCACCAAGCAGATGGAACTCGCTATTTGGGCAGCCGCTGCGAAATCCTTGGCGTCTGCCGAAGGAGCCGAGGGCCAATATCTTGATGTTTTCAAGGCCGATCACCAAGTCGTCGGAATCTTTGATGCCGAAAGCCACCTGACCTGTGCCGTATGGAATCGAAAAAAGACGATCAAACAACGCTCATCCATGCCCCGCGGCGCCTTTCACCTTTACTTCAAAGCCCTTGACCCCGAGTTGGGAAAAAACAAATACGAACTCGAACTCACAAGGATCTCCTATACCGATAACAATGTCGTAATCAATGAGTTTCCAATTCAAGGCGCTCCCAAAGTCGTCAGCGACAAATAGCGCGGTAAAGGCAAGCGGGGATCCATCTTTACAATAAGTAGAAGTGGATCCCTCCTACCCTTTCCTTTCCTCCGAATCCGCTCTTCATAATTTCGTCGCTCAATGGGAATCTCACACCCTGCCCAAAGCGCAATGGACCCACGGCGCTCACCTCGGAGTCTGTGCCTATTACACGGCACACCACGGCCCCGCCGAAGCTCTGCGCCGCATGCGCGCCGGCATCCCGCCTTACAACGTGGCCGTCGGTGGTCAGAACGCGGAAGACGCCGGCTACCACGAAACGCTCACTTGTCTCTGCGCTCAAATCGTCGCAGATTTCATTTCAGCCCATCCATTTGCCACACCCTTCGCCGCCGTCGAAGCCACCGTCCTCCGCTACGGCCAAGAACGTAAACTGCACGAAACGTTTTATACCTTCAACGTTCTGGCCGACCGGCGCGCCCGCCGCGAATGGGTTCCGCCCGACAAGCTACCATGAAATCAGCTCATGAGTGCCCTAACTGTTGACCTGAAAAAGACGGTCAACCTTCCCAAAACCGATTTTTCCATGAAGGCGAACCTTCCCACCGCCGAGCCCAAAGTGCTTGCCAAATGGGAAGAAGATAAGCTCTACCATGCCATTCGTACAAGCCCGCGCCGGCCGCCAGCAGTATGTTCTGCACGACGGCCCGCCCTACGCCAACGGCAACATCCACCTCGGCACCGCCTTCAATAAGATCCTCAAAGATTTCATCGTCAAGTCGAAATCCATGGCCGGTTTCGACGCCCCCTACGTCCCCGGTTGGGATTGCCACGGCCTGCCCATCGAAGTCAAAGTCGATCAGGAACTCGGCAAGCGCAAAGCCTCCATGTCCATCGCCGAAATCCGCGCCGAATGCCGCGCCTATGCCGCCAAGTTTGTCGACATCCACCGCATCGAGTTCAAACGTCTCGGCATCCTCGGCCGCTGGGAAGATCCGTATCTCACCATGTCGGCCGAATACGAGGCCGTCATCGCCCAAGCCTTCGTCGATTTCCTCCACGACGGCTATGTCTATAAAGGTCTGAAGCCCGTCCACTGGTGCATCAAAGACCGCACCGCTCTCGCCGAAGCCGAAGTCGAATACGAAAATCATGCCAGCCCTTCCATCTATGTGCGCTTCAAACTAGCAGGCGATCCGGCTGCGCTCGACCCCGCGCTCGCCGGCCACAACGTCTCGGCTCTCATCTGGACCACCACGCCCTGGACCATCCCCGCCAACCTCGCCATCTCCTTCCACCCGAAGTATGAGTACGTAGTCGTCGATACACCTGAAGGCGCAACCATCGTCGCCGAAGGCCTTCTCCCGCAAGTCTCCGAAGCTCTCGGTTGGGAAAAGAAAATCCTCGCGCGCTTCCCCGGCACCAAACTCGATCGCGTTGTCTTCCGCCATCCATTTCTCGATCGCGATTCCCTCGGCCTCAACGGCGATCACGTCACTCTCGAACAAGGCACCGGCGCCGTCCACACCGCACCCGGCCATGGCCAGGAAGATTTCGTCATCTGCCAGCGTTACGGCATCCCTGTCTATTGCCCCGTCGATGCCGCCGGCCGCATCTTCCAAGCCGAAGGCGCTTCCGGCAAACTGCCCGAAGAACTTCTCGGCAAAACCGTTTGGGACGCCAATCCTATCGTCATCGATATCCTGCAAACAACACGGCGCTCTCGCCGGCCAAGCCAAAGTCGATCACAGTTATCCGCACTGTTGGCGCTGCCACAACCCGCTCATCTTCCGCGCCACCGAGCAATGGTTCATCGGCATGGACCGCGAACGATCTGCGCGAAAAAACTCTCGAAGCCATCAAGAAGGTTCAGTGGTATCCCACCTGGGGCGAAGAACGCATGACCAACATGATCGCGCCTCGCCCCGATTGGTGCATCTCACGCCAGCGCGTCTGGGGCGTGCCCATCACTGTTTTCTATTGCGAAGGCTGCACCGAGCCATTTACCGACAAAGCCGTACTCGATAGCGTCGTCGCGCAGTTCCGCCAACACACCTCCGACATTTGGTATTCCAAATCGGCCGCCGAACTCATGGGCCCCGGCCACAAGTGCGCCAAGTGCGGCGGCACCTCTTTCCGCAAAGAGTCCGACATTCTCGACGTCTGGTTTGACTCCGGCTCCAGCCACCTCGCTGTGCTCACTGCAAGCAAACGGCCTTGACCTTGGCCTGCCGACATGTACGTTGAAGGCGGCGACCAATTCCGCGGCTGGTTCCAAAGCTCACTCCTTGCCGGAGTCGGCCTCAAGGCTCGGCCCCTTACAGCGAATGTGTCACCCACGGCTGGACACTCGACGCCGATGGCCGCGCCATGTCACAAGTCCCTCGGCAACATCATCGAGCCCGAAAAAATCGTCAAGAAATATGGCGCCGATCTTCTTCGCCTCTGGGTCGCCTCCGTCGATTTCACCGAAGACGTTCGGCTCTCCGACACCATTACCGAACGTCTCTCCGAAGCCTATCGCAAACTGCGCAACACCTTCCGCTACATGCTCGGCAACATGGAAGGCTTTAATCCCGCCACCGATGCGCTTGCCCGGCGAAAAACTCGCCGGCTTCGATGCCTGGATCCTCGTCAAGGCCGAAGATCTCGTGCGCAAGTGTCTCGATTGGTACAAGGAATACGCATTCCATAAGGTCTATCGCGCCGTCTACGAATTCGCCATCACCGAACTAAGCTCCATCTATTTCGATGTCTCGAAAGATCCGCTCTACACCTCCGGCCCAACTTCCGAAACGCGCCGCAGCCGTCAAACCGCTCTGTATCGCTTGAATCTTGCTCTCACCCGCTTGCTCTCGCCCGTTCTCTCTTTCACATGCGAAGAAGTCTGGCAACACACTAAGCATGGCTCTGCCGACATGCCCAGCGTCCATATGGAACTCTTCCCCAAGCCGGAAGACCTCAGTGCCGGCATCACCGCAGCCCAACGCGAACAAGCCGCTCGATTGGGAAAGCCTCATCCCCATGCGCACCCAAGTTCTCAAAGCTGCTCGACAACGCGCGCGACGAAAAAATCATCGGTGCTCCTCTCGAAGCCGCCGTCACTCTAAATGCCGGCAGCGATCTCCACCCGCTCCTCGAAAAACTTCAGCCGCCGATTGCCGGGCTTCTTCATCGTTTCTTCGGTTAAGTTGCAACCGGTTGCCGCCAATGCCGATACACTGGAAGTGCAGGTGGCCCGCGCAAGTGGCGCCAAGTGCGAACGGTGCTGGAAGTATACGAACGACGTGGGCAGCGACAAAGATTTGCCCACAATCTGCGCCTCCTGCGCCTCCACGGTTAGGAAGTATTGGGTCTAGTGCTCCAAAAGCTCAATCTCTCTTCGCGCATCGCGCCGCTCATCATCGCTTCGGCTATCGTTCTGGCTGATCGCCTCTCTAAGCTAGAAATCCAGCGCGCCTTGGCCAGCTACGATTCCATTCCGGTTATCTCCGGCTGGCTGCGCATCATTCATACCGAAAATCCTGGCGCTGCTTTTGGCATGCTCGCCGAAGGCAATCCCGTTCTGCGCAGTCCTTGTCCTCATCGGTGTCTCCGGCGCGGTACTTCTCTTCGTCGCCTGGGCTCTTTGGAGTGATCGCAGCACTCTCAATAGTTGGCTCTCGCGTCTCGGCCTCTCGCTTGTTCTCGGTGGCGCGGCCGGCAATTTGTATGACCGCATCGTCCACCAAACCGTCACCGATTTTATTGAGGTCTATCACGGCGCATGGGAGTTCCCCGCCTTCAATGTGGCCGACAGCGCCATCACCGTGGGAGCCATTTTATTGCTGCTCGACCTCTGGAAACAAGACCCAAAAACTTACGGCGATAGCGCCCGCATTGTGCAAGAATACAGCCCGCATAAAACGACAGATAAGCCGCGCGTATGCTCCCCAAACTCATTAGCATTGGTTCGTTCTACATCCCCACCTATGGCGTCTCTCGTCGCCCTAGGCTTCCTAACGGGCTTTTCGTCATGTTGCGCCTCGCCAAGCGCGCGGGCATGAATGCCGATCACGTAACCAATCTCGCCTTCTATTGCGCCATCGCTGGAGTCTTGGGCGCCAAGCTGTTCATGTTTCTGTTTGACCTCCCAGAGTACCTCCAGGATCCCGGCCAAATCTTCACTCTCGAAACCCTGCAAGCCGCTGGCGTCTTCCATGGCGGCTTCATCGTCGCTCTCATCACCGCAGTCATCGTCATGCGCCGCCACAAGATGCCGCTCCTCCCAACTATGGACGTCTTCGCGCCCGGCATCGTCATCGGCCAAGCCATCGGCCGTCTCGGCTGTTTCGCCGCCGGTTGCTGCTGGGGCAGGGAATGCGATCTTCCCTGGGGTGTGCGTTTCCGCTCCGATTTCGCCGCGCCCGTACCCCTGGATAAAACCTTGCACCCGGTGCAACTCTACGAATCCGCCCTCAACCTGATCGTCTTCGTCATCCTGTATCGAATGTGCTCCAAAGAACACCGCTCCGGGACAAGTTATCGGCTGGTATCTGGTCCTCTATTCAACCGTTCGTTTCTGCGTGGAATTCTTCCGCGTCCACGAGCAATCGTTAGTCGGCCCCTTTTCGCTCACCCAGTGGATCTCCCTCGCCCTCCTCGCTTTAGGTTGCGGCATCTTAATTCATGCCTCAAGAAAGCCGTCGGCTCTAGAGACTGTCGCTGCACATTAGATTTCATCCGACGCAGGTACTCTTTAAAACAGCTCTCCGCCTAGACGCAAGCGCGGCAATTGCCAGCACGCCAAAAACGAGCATGTCGTTAAACGCAAATATCGACTCGGGCCTCGCATCATGCTCAATCATTAGATCGCCGCTAAGGTCGAACCCGCGCCGAATCATCTCAATCGTCCTAGCGTACGCTAAAGGAATCATCAGCGCGACAAAAACCCACCCAGGATTCCCAGCGCGCGGTGCGTGGCAACACGCCGGCTAGCGATGAAGAGGCTCTGCGTGAAGAAGAGAATGAGCCAGGCTGAAAACACCACGCCATGAACCATTGCGAGCGACGAAAGAGGAGACCTGCGCCGGCTTGCATCGAATAATGACGGTGAGAACGCCGCTAGGCACAAACCGATCATACTCAGCGCCCTCCCGGTAAAAAGCCATCGTTCGACGGAACTGCTCCCAACTATGGACGTCTTTGCTCCTGGCATAGTCATCGGCGTTGGTTGTTGCTGGGGTAGGGAATGCGATCTTCACGGGGGGGTCCGTTTCCGCTCCGATTTCACCGCGTGGGTGCCGCTCGATAAATCCTTGCATCCAGTGCAACTCTACGAATCCGCGGTCGACATCATCCCCTTCTTTATTTTCGACCGCTGTGTACCAAAGAGCACCGCCTCGGCCAAGTCATCGGCTGGTATCTGGTCCTCGATTCAACCGTCCGCTTCTGTTTGAAATTTTCCGCATTCACGAACAGTCCCTCGTCGGCCCTTTCTCGCTAACCCAATGGATCTCTTTAGCACTGCTGGCTCTCGGCACCGGTATCCTGGTCCACATCTCTCACAACCCTTCACCCTCAACCCCTCCACCGCCCATTAAACCCCTCAAACTGAGGCAACCACTGCTTATTTCGTAACAACGTGCGCATCGTCAAGCTTTTCCCGCGCCGCCGATCCCTGATCGAGCTTGCGTCCCCCGGTCACTTTCGGGAAACGAATCGTAAAAGATGCTCCCGAAACACTCGAGATCTCTAACTCACCCTCCAACTGCTGCGTAAGAGCCTGAATAATCGTCATCCCCAGCGATTGGGTTGAGTTGCAGTCAAAATCGGCTGGCAACCCCACTCCGGAATCCGCTACTGTGATCGCAATCGAATGATCTTCAGACGAGAGCTTGACGAGCACTTCGCCCGTTCCGCTCGGATACGCATACTTCAACGCGTTCGTGAGCAGTTCGTTGAGTAAGAGTCCACACGGTATCGCCTGATCAATCGGAATCGCTACCGGCGAAGCATCCAAACGAAAACCGATTCCCGTATTCCCTACCGATGAAGAGAGCTCAGCCGTCATGTCGCCCAGGTATTCCGCCAAGTCGATTGAACTCATATCCTTTTGGCGGTAAAGATGTTCGTGAATCATCGCCATCGACTTCACCCGCCGTTCACTGTCTCTCAGTTTCGCCAGCGCCGCTTTGTCTTCAATCAAACTAGCCTGCATAGATAGCAACGACGAAATAATCTGTAGGTTGTTCTTGACCCGGTGATGAACTTCTTGCAGCAGAGTCTGCTTTTCGAGTATCGACCGCTCTAATCTGCGCTTCCACACTACTTGCGCTCCGTAATATCCTGCAACGTTCCCACAGCTCGCACGGCACGGCGTTTTTTGCCCGCGCCTTCGAAGTGAGCCTGCCCTTCGGCAAAGATGTAGCGAATGCCCTTACCGCGGCTCACTATGACTCTATAATCGTTTGGAAATGCCCCGTTCCCATAGGATCCGCAATATCCATGGTTATCTTGCGCAGTTCTTCTTGATCATCCGGATGTATTCGCGAGAGCATCGCCTCGACTGTTATGGGAAAGTCGGGTGGAAACTCGAATATGGCCCGCGCGCGCTGGTCCCAATGAAGATTGCCCGGTAAGGAAGTTCTGCTCCCAGATGCCAACAGCCCCGGCTTCCAGGGCCAATCGCAACCGCTCTTCGCTGGCCGCTAAAGATTCATTTGTAGCCCGTTCAGCCGTTAGCGCGCGCGCCGCCTCGAAGGCCGACCAAATTTGGTCTGCGGCCGAACGGGACACATTCAACTCGCGTTCAGTCCATTCATGCGGCTCATTCAAGGAAAGCGCGATCGAAGACACCAATTTGCCCTCGCGCCGCAAGGGAATCACTAGACACGCGCCTACGCCCAGGGGTCGATAGACTTCCTCATAAAACAGGACGATTCGCGGATCAGTTTCCGTATTGGCAATTGCCAGGCTTTGTCCCGCTTCTAAATCGCTCATGAGTGTGTTATCCATCCAACGCGCTAGCGGAAGCGTGTCCCCCACCGCCGGCTGCGAAACCTCTCGCGCGTTTATGTGCAACACTGTCGCTTCTCGCCGGGCCATGTTAATCGTGCTCAAACTGCAGCGAGATAGTTTCAAATGCTCCACCACCATCTGCGCGCCAACTGTCGTAATCGCCTCGGGTCCGCTCGCCGTCTGCAAACAAGCGCCGAGTCTTAGCAGAAAGTCTTGGTCGGCTTCAATCTGCTTCCGTTCGGTGATGTCTGTAAGAAATCCGTGCCAGATCAATGAGCCATCGTCGGCGATCGCTGGCGATGAATGCCCCTCAATCCAGCGCTCGCCCTTTTGCGGATGCCGGACTCTGAATTGATCCCGCCATGGCTGCATACTCTCCGCCGAATGGCGGATTGATTCGGCCACACTTTGCCTGTCATCCGGATGGAATAGCGAAAAGAGATGTTCCGCGTCGCGCTGCAATAGCTCCGGTGTGACGCCATAAAGATCTACAATCTTCGGATCGGCGTACGGAAAATACGCGCTGCCATCTTGTCTTAAACAAAAGGAACAAAATACCGCTGGCGCCACGGCCACCAGATTGGCGAGCTTTTCCTGTTCCTGTTGCAGCGCTGCGCTCGTTTCCCGGCTCGTGTGGACATCGGTATTTGTCCCAAACCACTTAACGATTTTGCCATCCACGTTCTTTAATGGAATCGCCCGGGTATCGAACCAGCGGTACTCTCCATCGAACCTGCGAATCCGAAAGTCAAATTGAAACGGCTCTTCCTTCAAGGTCGCATTCGACCATGCTTTCACCAAGCCATCTCGATCTGCCGGATGAACTTGGTGCAGCCAACCCGAATTGAGCTGAACGTTTTCCGCAATCCCGGTGTAACTCAGCCACTGCGCACTCAGGTAGTCGCACTTGCCGTCCGCGCCTGCCGTCCAAATCAATTGCGGCAAGCCTTCAATCAACTGCCGGTAGCGGTGCTCGCTATCACGTAGCGCGTCCTCTACAAAAATCTGCCTCGATGCGTCTGTAATCCCAACCGTCGTGAATTGCCCGTCGTCTAATTCGAATTGGCTTACCTCTACCCGCGCCGGAAACACCGAACCATCCTGGCGTTTCGCCGTAAAGTTGGCGGTCGCTCCGACGCTGGAAGGTCCTCCCTCGGCCGAGGCGATAAGAAACTGTTCCAATGCCTGCCCTTTCAGCTCTTCCTTTCGCGAGCCGAACATCCGCTCTGCTGCTTGATTCGCCGATAAAATGCAACCCGTCTCATCAAGCACCAGAAGCGTACCCGGCAAAGCGTCCGTCAACACTTCAAAGTTGGCAAATCGTTTCAGGTGGTGGATCTCACGGCACCCACGCCCGGAAAATCTGCCGCCCGCGTTTGGGCATCCGCTCCGCTGTTGGCGGTCAGCAAAATGCGCAGCGGCATTTGGTTCTTCTTCCGCAGACTCGATTCAACACTCGCGAATCTCCGAATCCGCGCGCAAGGCACGCAACACCAGCTCGCCGCCTCGCTCGGAACGGCCCGTCGCAAAGATCCACCAACGTTGTTCCCACAAGCGTTGTAAGGCCGGTCGCTTCCAAAAACGCTTGATTGCACTCCAAAATGATGCCCGATTCCAGATCGCCCTGCGAAATACAAATCGGACGCAGCTTCATAAAGCGCTCGTAACCGCTCTTCCGCCCGTTTATCGCTGTCATATCGGTATGCGCCCCAGCATGCGAATCGGCTTCCCCGCTTCATCACGAATCGCGATTCCTCGACAGCGCACCCAGATCGTGGAACCATTCTTATGCCGGTAGCGAACGATCTGATCGTACGGATGATTCGGATCGGCGCAGTGTCTATGGAACGCGTTTAACTCTGACCCAAATCCTCCGGAAAAATATTTTCCTGCCACCACGCCGACGTGTTTGGCACCTCATCATCCCGGTAACCAAACAACTCCTTTAGCCGTGGAGACAGCCACTCTTCCTGCGGATTTTCAATGTCCCAATACCAAATTCCATCAAGAGCTCCGGCCTGCAGAAAATCGAAGATCCCGGCGTCCGTTCGGAATCGCTGGTACAGTTCTTGTTTTAGGTAGTGATCCGCGCTAGGCGGTCGTGGTGCGTTCATCCTCAATCCCCGGCGGTGCTCCATTTGTAAGTGAATCTGCTTACTCAAAGGGCACGAAAGTCCGCAACGGGACGAACTAAAAATATCGTAGGCCTTTGCCAATCATTTGTCAAAGCACTATTCAGTGGCAAGCATGGGCGGTGGCATCTGCCTCAACCCAAATGCTCTCTCAACCGATCCACCAATCCCGACAACTCCGCATACTCCTTCTCCGAAAAACAGTCAAACAACTTCCCCACAAACTCCTCCACTTTCGGCACCACCGTACCCTCCATCTCCCGCCCCTTCTTCGTCAACCAAACCCTCACAATCCGTCCGTCCACCCTGTCCCTCTTCCTCTTCACTAACCCCCTTCTCTCCATCGCATCAATCCCCACCGTCAACGTCCCACCCAATTGCTCCAACGTTTGCGCAATCGCTTGCGTCGCCTGTCCATCCTCACGCCAGAGACACGACAAAACCCCCCAGTGTAACGGCGTAATGTCATACTCCTGTAACAAATCTTGAAAATGTCGGGTCATCGCCTGCACCAAAAGCCGCATCCGGTAAGGCAAATTTCCCGGCGTTAATACGCTCTTCGTCTCCAACCGCCGTCGTTCTCTTCATTCGCCTTTATTGTGCCAAAGCATGGCATGTATTCAAGAAAACTATTTCAAGCTTGAAATATATTGCGACCTTCGTACGAACGTCCGCATCTCCCCAACGTATGAGTCAACCCATTCCCGTTCTCGTTGTCGGCGCCGGCCCGGTCGGTCTAACGTTCGCTTCTGAAATGGCCCGCTATGGCATTCCCTGCCGCATCGTCGACAAAGCAGCTGGCACAAAGGATATCTCCAAAGCACTCATCCTGCACGTCCGCACCCAGGAAGTCCTCGACGCTATGGGAATGCGTCACGAATTCGCCGCCGTCGCTAATCCC
Source organism: Bryobacterales bacterium (assembly GCA_963840845.1). Lineage (GTDB taxonomy): Bacteria > Acidobacteriota > Terriglobia > Bryobacterales > Bryobacteraceae > Bog-105. The sequence continues at coordinate 70,296 of CAWJBS010000170.1, read as the reverse complement.
ATGCGCCGCGTCGAAATCATAGGTTATGGAAAGCACATCGGCCATGGCGACATGGAAGGCATCCACAGCCCGCACCCATACCCCCTGATTCTCGGCCAAAATGTCACCGAACACATTCTTCAGGAGCATCTAAATAAGCTCGGTGTCTCCGTCGAATGGCAAACCGAAGCCACTCACCTTGAACAAGATGCCGCTGGTGTCTCAGTAACTCTCCGTCATGCCAGATGGGTCAGAGGAAACCGTCCGCTCCCAATACGTCCTCGGCGCCGACGGCACGCGCAGCATAGTTCGCCAGCAATCCGGCATTGAGTTTACTGGCAACCATTACGATGGCCAAGCCTTCATCCAGTCCGATTCAAAAATTCGCTGGTCCCTCCCGGCGGCGTCAGTTATCTCTGGTTCACTAACACGGGCTACATGATGGTCATCGAAATGCCCAACGGCCTCGTCCGCACCTTCATTTCCGTGCCCGATCCCGGCTCCGATCAAAAAAACACCACTCTCCAAGAAGTAAACGAAGCACTGAATCGACTCGGTGGCGTGGACGCCGAACTCTATGATCCCGTCTGGGTCGCTTTATTTCGCGTCAACCATCGCGCTGCAGCCCAGTTCCATAAAGATCGCGTTTTCATTGCCGGAGATGCCGCCCATGAACATGTGCCCATCGGCGGTCAGGGCATGAACACCAGCATTCAAGATGCCTTCAATCTCGCCTGGAAACTGGCGTATGTGCTGCAAGGCAAAGCCGCCCCGAGCTTGCTCGATTCCTATCAAGTGGAGCGCCACCCTGTCGCGGAAAGCCTGCTCCGCGGAACCGATGAAGCCTACACGAACCTCCTCAAAGCCGGCGACCTCGGCCGCGCCGCTGTACGCTTGTTAGGTCCATTCCTCCTCTCCTCCCAAACTGTTCGCGAGAAAATGCGTAACACTTTGGAAGAGATCGAAATCAACTACCGCACTGGTCCCCTCACTGCCGATCACGGCGGCAGCAAAGGCCCCCATGCTGGCGACCGCGTGCTCGACGCCAGTGTCGTCGCCCTCCCGCAAAAAGAGACGAAATCCTTGCTCGATATCCTGCGCGGCACGCACTGGAATCTCCTCCTCTTTACTGGTCGCCAACCGAATCTCACCCACGTCGATCACCTCCAGGAAATGGGCTTGCACTCGGAGCAAGTTACCCGGACGTCTTGAAGTCCCTATCTCATAGCTGGTGGTTTCCCCTTTACCCCGCAAACTTCGCCGAAAATCCCAATTCTCCTCGATCCCATGAATCACGCGCACGATGTCTACGGCGTGGATGAACCTTGTCTCTATCTCATACGCCCCGATTGGTACGTCGCTTTCCGCGGCCCTCTCGCCAATGCCGCCGATCTCAAGGGCATATCTCGACCGCACTTTGCTCTCAGTCAAGCAGGCCGGCCATGGTGCCTGATTCGCTTCGCATTGAGTCTGTTCTGATGGCATTCATAGACTTGGCTGCGGGCCCTCTCACCACCGTCGCCAGCATGCCCCAAACGGAGTTGCGGGCCAACGCCGGCTTCCTGGCTGAAGCATGCGCTTTGCTTGATTTGCCAGTGCTCATCGCGCGCGCACCCCTACCAGGAGCCGCAGCAAACCTTTTGCCTGAAGTCGAACGGAGACTGCCTCGCGCCACACAGTTGCATCACACTACTAACGACTCTTGGGAGGAACCCTCGTTTGTCAATGCCGTTCGCGCCAGCGGCCGTCGTCAAATAGTATTGGCCGGCATCGCCACCGATGTAGGAGTCGCCCTCACCGCGCTCTCCGCCTTACGAGACGGCTTCAAGTGGCCGTGCTCACAGACGTCTGCGGCACAATCAGTGAACGCGTCGAGCAAACCGCGCTCATGCGCCTCAATCAAGCGGGCGTCGTTTTGACAACTTGGTCCTCCTTCGCCGGCGAAATTCAGCGTGATTACACCAAAGGCGTCGGGCCGCAAGTTCTGCAAATCGTCCGCGGCGCCTTAAATCTTAAAGGAGCTATATGACACCTGCCGAAGATCGCGAACAAATCGGCCTTCGCAAACTGCGCGAGATTGCTGGCGACCAAGCGGATAAACCTCTCGGCGATTGGACCAAAATCGCACCCGATATGCGCCGCTATATTGTCGAATTTGTAGCGGGCGATATCCTCTCTCGCCCCGGTCTCGATCCCAAGTCCCGTCAGTTGGCCACCGTCGCCATGCTGGCCGCTGTCGGTACTGCCCCGGATGAATTCCGCATGCACTTAGCGGGCGCATTACGTTTAGGTTGGACAAAACCAGAACTCGTGGAAGTCCTCCTCCAGGTCAGCGTTTTTGCGGGCTTTCCCGCCGCATTAAATAGCATAAAGTGGGCCAGCGACATTTTGGCCGATTGAAGAGATGTCGCTAGAGAGAACCTTGCATCCGGTATCGCTACTCTTTCGCCGCCGCTTCTAGCGTGGCGATGTCGAACTTCACCATTTTCATCATCGCGGCCATCGCATTCGGATGCTTCAGAATCTCCCCAACGTTCTCCGGCACAATTTGCCAGCAGAGGCCAAACTTGTCCGTCAGCCAGCCGCACGCCATCGTCTTGCCTCCGCCCGCAAGCAGTCGGTCCCAGTAGAAGTCAATCTCCGCCTGGTCCTTGCACATGACAGAGTATGAGAAAGCCGGCGTCAGCGCATGTGATGGGCCGCCATTCAGAAACGTCATCGGCTGCCCCATCAATTCGATGCTGATCGTCGCAATCTTTCCAGCAGGCCATGGCCCCACGCCTTTCGAACGAAGCTCACCCAGTTTCTTTGTTTCCGGAAAAACGGAAAGATAGAACGCCGCAGCCTCTTCAGCGTTGTCATTGAACCATAGAAACGGTGTGACTTTGTTCATGAGCTATCCTTGCCAGCCAACTAGGCGTAGGATATCGGATGTTTTTCGAGCCAGTGCTCATCTCGAACCGCACTCAGATTCTTGCCCGCTTTTCGGAGCACTTCCGAAGTCAGATCGCGCGAGCCCCAGGCAATCGCCCCGCCAAATCCCAGCGCGCCACCCGCCAGCGCACTGACATCGCCCCGCCGCCCCACTTCCTCTTCCCGCCAAAATGCGCCGCCAATAGACCGACGGACGCTCCAGCCAACACCGGTAACCATGCGCTCCGAACAGAGCGCCCAAACTCCTGCCGAAGCATCGCATTCGACCGGCCCGCATCCAACCCAGCTTCAACAAGCTTCCGGGAATAGTTAATCTCGGATTGCAATGATTCAGGGATTCGCATACAAACTCGTAAAATGCAATTTTACCGCCGAAAGGGTAACTCCGCTGTGACCCCGAATACTAAACGTTAAGCGCGCGCTCATTGCCGTGCGCTTCTTCGCTCACGAATGTTAATATCGCCCCAGATGCCTCCCTCTGGAAAAGTAAAAGTCGGTATCATCGGCTCCCAGTTCGAAGCCGATATCCATGCCGCCGGTTTCCAACTCATGCCCGAAGAAGCCGAAGTCGTCGCGGTCGCATCTCCCACTCCCGGTAACGCGGAAGCCCTTGCCAAACGCTACGGGATCCCGCGCGTCTTCCTCAACTACCGCGACATGCTCAAAGAGCCCGATATCGAAATGGTCACCATCACCGCGCCCAACTCACTCCACGCGCAAATGACCATCGATATCGCCAACGCCGGCAAACATGTTGTCTGCGAAAAACCTCTCTGCATGACTCTTGCCGAAGCCGACGAGATGATCGACACTTGCAAGCGCCAAGGCGTCCTTCTCGCCTATGCCGAAGAGCTCTTCTTCACTCCCAAATACGTCAAAGCCAAGCAAATGGCCGATCAAGGCGCATTCGGCAAAGTCTATCTTGTCAAGCAAAGCGAGAAGCATTTCGGCCCGCACAGTCCCTGGTTTTGGGATATGGAAAAAGCCGGCGGTGGCGCGCTCATGGATCTCGGCTGTCACGGCATTGCCTTCGCTTATTGGTTTCTCGGCCGCCCTGCCATTAAGTCGGTTTACGCTCATCTCGCCACCAATGTCCACGCCGCTAAAACAAAGGGTGACGACGAAGCCCTCTGCATCATCGAATTCGAAAATGGCGCCACCGGCCTCATCGAAAACAGTTGGGCGCGCCGTGGCGGCATGTCCGACCGCAGCGAAATCTTCGGCGAAGGTGGTGTCACTTACGCCGACCTCCACATGGGCAATGCCCTTCCCACTTACAGCGAATACGGCTTTGGTTACGCTGTCGAAAAAGCGCCCAGCACGCAAGGTTGGAGCTATCCCGTTTTCGAAGAACATTGGAACTACGGCATTCCCCAAGAGATGCGCCACTTCGCCCGCTGCGTGCGAGGCAAAGAAACATTGCAGAGCACCGGCGAAGATGGCCGCGTTGTCATGCAAGCTCTTTATGCTGCGTATGCTTCCGCTGGCCTGGGTCAAAAAGTACAAATGCCTTACAAGCCCACAACCAACCGGCCCGTCGACGAATGGCTCACTCGAAAAGGTAAATAGATGGCTAACCAAAGTCCCGACCGCCGCACCGTTCTAGAAATGCTCGCCAAAGTGGCCGTCGTCAGTCAATTCCCCGGCTTCAGTCGCTGGAGTTTCGCCGCCGCTCCGCAGCACGATCACGCCGAACCACCGCCCGCCAAAACAACGTCTCCGTATCAACCACAATTCTTCTCGCCCGCCGAATACAAACTCCTCGATCAACTCACGGAACTCATCATTCCCCGCGATGAAACCCCCGGCGCACACGATGCCGGAGTTGTCGAATTCATCGACCACATGGTCGCGCACGATCCCGATATCCAATACACCTTCCGCCGCGGTCTCACGCTCGTTAACGCACTCGCGCCGCAAGACTTTCTCACCCTCTCAATCGGCGAACAGGAATCCGTTCTCCAACAAATTGCCACGCCGCAAACCTCCGAACGCGAAGGCCCAGCCTTCTTCAAAATCCTCCGCTCTTATACGGTCATGGGCTACTACACATCGCGCATCGGCCTGGAAGCTCTTGATTACCCCGGCCTCCGCCTCTACTCCGCATCGCCCGAATGCCCCCATAAAGACGATCCCGAACACCTTCATCTCCCGCCGCCGAGGTATTAATCATGCCCGAAAAAATTTATGACGTCATAGTAATTGGTACCGGCGCTGGCGGCGGCATGGCCCTGCACACCCTCTGCAACGCGGGCCTCAGCGTATGCGCTTTGAATGGCAGCCGTCGCCTCGATCCAAAAAAAGACTTCCGCAACCACAAGCAGACGTACGACATGCCCTTTCGCGGCTTTGGCAATCCAGAAAAAGCCAAGCACTACGTCGGCTATATGGATAACGAATTCGGCGAAGGCATCTGGGAGCACGATATCGCCTTCACCACCGCTCCCGGCACCGATTGGACATGGCGTCGCTGCTTCGCGGTCGGCGGCAAAACAAATTTCTGGGGCCGTTCCTCCGCCCGCTTCTCCGATATCGATTTCACCGCCGCCTCGCGCGATGGCTACGACGTCGATTGGCCCATCACCTCCCAAGAAATCGCTCCGTTTTACAGCCGCGTCGAACGCATGATCGGCGTCGCCAGCACCGTGCAGAATCGCCCCAGCAACCCCGACGGCGAATATCTGCCTCCCATGAATTACCGCTGCGTCGATCGCATTCTTGAATCCGGTGCGAAAAAGATCAACGTCCCCTATCTGCCCGACCGCATCGCCCAACTCACCCGCAATCTGAACGGCCATCCCGCCTGTCACTATTGCGGCAATTGCACCAACGGCTGCGATACCGGCTCCTTCTTTTCCACGCCGTGGTTCCTCTTGCCCGACGCTGAAAAATCCGGCCTTCTCGATCTGCGCACCAACGCTCTCGCCAAAAAAATTCTCGTCAATAAAGAAGGCCGCGCCTCGGGCGTTGCCTATATTGACCGCAATACCAAACAAGAAGTGGAAGTCTATGCCCGCGCCGTCGTCGTCGCCGCCTCCTGCCTCGAATCCGCACGCATCATCTTAAATCTCGCCATTCGCCGGCATCGCCAATTCCAGCGGCCAAGCGGGCCGCAATCTCTGCGACCATCTCTACGGCACCACCGCCCGCGGTTACCTCCCGCAGTTGCTCGGTCAACCCAGCTTCCCCGATAACGTTTCCGAAAGCACCATCGCCTGGCTCCCCCGCTGGCAAAACCTCACCAACCCGCACGAAGAAAAATTCATTCGCGGCTATTCCGTCTACCCCGATGGTGGCTGCGCCGGCTTCCCCGGCTATTTCGACACCATCCCCGGCTTCGGCCGCAACTTCAAGCGCGAAATCAAACGCCGCTACCCCACCAGCGTCGGCTTCTATTGCCAGGCGCCCACCCAGCGCTCTGACGATAACTACCTGGATATCGATCCTACCGTCAAAGACATCTACGGCATTCCCGCCGCCCGCCTGCACTTCGCCTGGGACAAAAACACCCTGCTCATGTGGGAGCACGCCAAACACACCACCGAGCAACTCATCCGCGCCAGTGGCGGCGAATATTTTAGGCGCCGGCGAAATTGACACGCCCGGCACCAGCCTCCACGAAACCGGTACCCTCCGCATGGGCAACGACCCCAAGAAATTCGTCACAGACCGCTTCGGCCGCACTCACGACGTCCCCAACCTCTACATTTGCGACGCCAGCGTCTTTCCCAACTGCACCGACAAAACCACCACGCTCTCCATCCTCGCCTTTTCACTTCGCTCCAGCGAGCATCTCATCGAACAGTTCAAGTCCCGGTCCATCGCCTAGCCGACAAGAAAAGGGGGACATTGTGGGCTCCTGTCAACTCAAGCCTCAAACGGCAGATCACTTGTTGCAACGTTGTCCCCCTTTTCTTGCTTAGGCGCAGCGCCGCCCTTTCGCGTTTCTTACCGTTGCTCGCCCCTGTTCTACAGCCCACGCAATCGCGCTTGGTAATAATAATCAAAGCGAGGTCAACGTGAAAGAACAAGATCCTATTTCCGGCCGTCGAGATTTCCTGAAAACATCGGGTGCCATTGCAGCCACCGTGGTTAGCGGTTTTCCGGCCATCATTTCCGGTCAAACTGTAACGAATTCCATCAAAGTCGGATTAGTCGGTTCCGGCGGACGCGGTACCGGCGCAGCGGCCCAAGCCCTGCACGCCGATGATTATGCCGAACTCTGGTCTGTCGCCGATATCGATCAATCGCGCATTGATGCTTCGCTCGACACGTTGAGCAAGGAGCCCATCGCCGCTCGTCTCAAGGTCGATAAGAGCCGCCAATTCCTCGGCCTCGACGCCTACCAAAAAGTAATCGATTCCGGCGCGGACATCATCATCCTCACCACGCCTCCCGGTTTCCGCCCTGTGCACCTAGCCGCGTGCATCGACGCCAACAAGCACGTCTTCTGCGAAAAACCCATCGCTACCGATGCTCCCGGCGTTCGCTCCGTCCTTGCCACCACGGAGAAAGCCACCGCCAAAAATCTGTCCCTCGTCTCCGGCTTCTGCTGGCGCTACAACGATTCCATCGTCGCAGCCTTTGAAAAAATGCACGCCGGCGCCATCGGTCGCCCCGTCGCTCACTACGCCACCTACTACACCAGCCCGGTCAAACCCATGCCTCCCGAAAGCTCCCGTCCCGCCGGCATGAGCGACACCGAATGGCAGATCCGCAACTGGTACAACTTCGTTTGGCTCTGCGGCGATAGCATTGTCGAACAAGCCATTCACAGCGTAGACAAAGTCGCCTGGCTCATGAAAGACGAGCCGCCCGTAAGTTGCGTCGCTGTGGGCGGTCGTGAGATTCCCGCCGAAGGCGGCAACATCTACGATCACTTCTCCGTCAATTACCTCTACCCGAATGGCTTCCGCGCCTTCGTCGTCAACCGCCAAGACGAAGGCTGCTACAACGAAAACGCCGATTACATCATGGGTGCCGAAGGCAACTGCACTTTGAAAGGTTCCTTGCCGCCTCGCATCGACGGCAAAACAAATTGGACCTGGAGCGGCCCGAAGTACGACATGTATCAGCGTGAGCATGACCGCCTCTTCGCCGCCATTCGCAAAAATCAACCCATCAATAATGGCAAGCGCATGGCCACCAGCACCTTGCTCGGCATGATGGGCCGCATGGCCGCCTACACCGGACAACAAATCACTTGGGAGCAAGCCATGAACTCACAAGAAGTTCTTGTCCCCGAGCATCTCGATTGGAACGGCAGCTTACCCGTCAAGCCCCGCGCCAAGCCCGGCATCACGAAATTCGTCTAACACCACGATGCGAAGAACCATCTCTTGGGCGGCCAGCGTCTGTCTGCTGGCCGCAGCCGCCCCTCAAAAAAAGATTGATTTCAAGCGCGATATCGCGCCCATCCTTGAACAACGCTGCTTTGAATGCCACTACCCCGGCACCCCCAGCAACGGCACCCAACTCAAAGACCGAGCAGAGTTAATACAAGGCGGCAGCGTCGTCCCTGGCAAACCCGAACAGAGTTTCTTCTACAACTCCATGGTCGATGGCTGGATGCCCCCCGCCGGCAAAATGGTCGATTCCGAAATCGCTCTCGTCCACGATTGGATCGCCGAAGGTGCTCCCTGGCCCGCAGGCATCGTTCTCAAAAAGCCCGAAAAGAAAGAGCAGGCCGCTGTCCCCGCCTCCGCCGAGCTGGACAACGTCAAGCGCATTCGCGATCTCATCGTTGCCAAGAAAGCATCTGCAGAAGCTCACCCTTACAAAGTCACTATCCCCAACACCACCGTCTCCTATGAGATGACTCCCATCCCCGCCGGCGATTTCCAAATGGGTTCATCCAAACCTACCGAATCTCCGCAACACAAAGTCCACGTCGATTCCTTCTGGATGCAATCCCACGAAATTACCTGGGACGAATTTCACCTCTTTATGTTCGCCGCCCAAGCCAACGAAAAAGCCGGCGCGGACAAGACCGTTGACGCCATCAGCCGCCCCACTCACCCCTACGTCGAAATGAGTTTCGGTATGGGCATCGAAGGCTTCCCCGCCATCAGCATGACTCAACACGCCGCCAATAAATACGCCGAGTGGCTCAGCGCCAAAACCGGCGAATTCTACCGCCTCCCAACCGAAGCCGAATGGGAGTACGCCTGCAAAGCCGGCGACACCGAAAAAGCCCCTCTCGCCGACGTCGCCTGGGATGCCGCCAACAGCACCGGCAAATATCAAAAGGTCGCCACCAAGAAACCCAACGCCTTCGGCCTCTTTGACATGCTCGGCAACGTCTCCGAATGGACTCTTGACCAACTCGCTCCCTACTCCGCCGCCCCCCAAACCAATCCATGGGTCGCGCCCACCAAGCCCTATCCCATCGCTGTCCGTGGCGGCAATTGGAACGATCCTCCCGAAGCTCTCACCTGCGAAGTTCGCCTCGGCTCAGACGCCTCCTGGAAAGAGCAAGATCCCCAACTTCCGAAAAGCATTTGGTATGAGACTGACGCTCCCTGGCTCGGCTTCCGTCTGGTTCGCCCCACCAAGCTGCCCACCGCCGAAGAGATGTATCACTATTGGAACAGCGGCGTCGAACACAATGAGCAGTAGTGCCTCAGCCTGCCGCCAGCCATATCGACAAACAACGAAGCAAAAGGGGACATTGCGGGGTTGCGTCAACCAAAGCCGCAAACGCTGGATCACATGTAGCAGCGGTGTCCCCTTTTGCGCTCTCCTGAACACCGCGTTCCTCTTTGCTCCCACCCTCCACCTCTACGAAGCCGTCGAGCCTCATATGGGCACCCTCTTCAGCATCAAGCTCTACGCCGCCAGCGAACAGCAAGCCAAGGAAGCCTTCCACGCTGCCTTCGCCCGCATCGCTCAACTCGACGCCACTCTATCCGATTACAAACCCGATAGTGAACTGAGCCGCATTACCACTCTCGCCGTCCAATCTCCCAAGCCGATCAGCAGCGATCTCTTCCAAGTCCTCGCCAAAGGTCAGTCGCTCGCGGAGACAAACCAACGGAGCCTTTGATGTAACTGTCGGCCCGCTCACTCACCTCTGGCGTCAAAGCCGTCGCGCGCATGCGCTCCCACAGCCCACCGTCCTCGCCGACGCCCTCGCTCGCAGCGGCTACCGCAAGATGCACCTCGACCCAACCTCCCACACAGTCAGCTTCGACGTGCCCGGCATGCAACTCGATGTCGGTGGCATTGCCAAAGGTTTCGCAGCCGATGAAGCCCTAACCGTCATCTCCCATCTCGGCATCAAAAGCGCTCTCGTCGCCGCCAGCGGCGACCTCGCCTTCAGTGACGCACCTCCCAACGAAAAAGGTTGGAAGATCGCCATCGACGCCCTCCCACAACCCATGCTCCTCGCCAACGCCGCCGTCTCCACGTCTGGCTCCGCCGAACAAAACTTCACCGTCAACGGCGTCCTCTACTCCCACATCCTAAATCCGCAAACCGGCCTCGGCCTCACCACCAACATCACCACCACCGTCATCGCCCCCCGCGGCATCGACGCCGATGGCCTCGCCACCGCCCTCAACGTTCTCGGCCCCGATCGCGGTCTCGCCTATATTGAAACCCTACCTCGCGACGCCGCCATCATCGCCACTTCCACCCACATCGTCCAATCCACTTCCTTCCAAGCGCTCATCCATTAGAACTTTCCGCTTCCGCCTCAGGCGCATAGACGGTGAGGACAACCCGCGCATTCACGTTGCCCGCTGCCTTCACCGTTTCGGCTTCAATTCCCATTTCATAGCGATCAGGCTGCATTTCGGCTTGCGCCCCAATATTAAAGTCGCGATCGGTCGCACCATCCCACAAGTCACGCGCCGTGCCACGTAAAGACTTGATCAGCACACAAAACGCACGTATCGTTTTATCCGCATCCTTCAAACTCGAGCTAAGTTCGATGTGCGCTTCGTACCCTCGCTCTCCTTCAACCCGCCCTGCATGCAAAACAATCACCTTTCGACCGAAAGCATCCAAAATCGGCTGTAGGTCAGACCTCGAATAGATATCAAGATCCACATTCAGGAACCGAGTCTTGGCCTTCCTCACCGCACCTCCACCGCCCTCCCGCTCTTAATCGATTCCTTCGCCAAATCAATCAAATGAATCACGTCCACATTAATCCCAATTGCCGTTAACCCCTCAATCGGCTTGTCCGCTTTAATCCGCGAAACCATATATGCAATCGGATCACTCTCTTCCGCATCTAGTGGCGTCACCGTCAGCTGCTTCGTCTCCTTCCCCTTCCGCATCTCCACCCCCGCCTGCGTCATATACAAACTCCCCGGCGGATCAGTCTCGGAAGACAACCCAAGCACCTCCAAATCTTGAAAGCTTCTTGGCAAATCCCAGCTCGCCTCAAACACCGCCGACGCCTTCGGATAAGTAAACACCAGCGTCGCCGCATCCTCCACCTTCGGAAACCTCTCCGGCCGCAAATGTTGCGCTGTGGCGTAAACCTTCGTCGGCATTCCCAGATACCAAATACTCCACAGCGCGTTATAACAACCGAAATCCATCAATGCGCCCGCGCCGTTCTTCTCCGGATCGGTCAACCAGTCGAAGAAAATCTTGTTCCGCACCCCGTTCGATCCAGGACCTCCATGACCGACGATTCCCCTCAGTCGGTACACCGTCCCAATATCCCCGTGGTCCACCGCCGCCTTCGCCGCATAATTTGTCGGCCACCACGCCATCTGATAGTTGGTCATAATCCGTATCCCATACTTGGCGGCTAAACTCTGCATCTGTTTCGCATCAGCGTACGTGCTCGCCAAAGGCTTCTCGAAAATGAGGTTGATATGACGCGGCGCGCACACCTTCGCAATCTCCAAATGCCGGTTGTTTTCCACAAACGCCCAAACGATATCCGGCTTCGTTTCGTCCAGCATCTTGCGGTAATCCGCAAACAGCAAATCGTCTGCCACCCCCGCCTTCGTCGCCTCCGCCCGCAACTCCTCGTTCGGCTCAGCCACGCCCACCAACTGCGCGGTGGTGCCCTTTGTCATCGCCCGCAAATGTCCCCAGGCGTGCGAATGAACCAGGCCAATCACCGCAATTTTATAAGTCCTCGGTGCCTCCGTTTGCCCCAGCAAAACCATGCTGCTCAACAACAAAATGTAAACAATTCGCTTCATGCGGCCTTCATCATACAAAATGTTCCAAAAGTTCTGATTCCAAAGCCCCGCTTTCAGTGTCTAATGAATTCTAGAGTGAACCAACTATCCGTTCATTCGATAAATGATAAAGTGAAGCTCTTAAACTCTGGGGGAAAGCGCAAAGTGATTTCTCGTTTTTGCCAAGCCTTACCCGTCTCCGTTCGGATCGCAATGTCCGCAACGCTCATAGCCGTGTTCGCCTCGCCTCTGGCCAGCGCAGCTCAAGCGACGAGGGACCAAGTCGCTCAATTCGAAGCTGTCGGAGATTTATCCTCGGCCAAAGCCCTTCTCGTGCGTGAAGCCGATTCCAACGCCAACGACCCCACCGGTCAGCAGTCTCTCGCTGAATTCCTCTGTCGCCACACGGATGCCGGTTGTCGCGACGCCACTGCCAAATGGGTCAGTCTGGAATCCGACCCCGCTCGCAAAAAATTTGCTCAGCGTCAGCTGCTCCTCCTCGATTACATGAGCGGCAAAGATCCCGCCGCCGACCTTCAGCAATATCAGTCCTTGGGCGGCTCTGAACTTTCGTCGCCCACCTCCCGCGAACACGCCGGTTATTCCATGGTCACCATCCCTGGCCCCCTCCCATCTTTCGCTCGCATGGCCGCCCTCTCGCCGGATCTCGCTCCCGAAGACCTCCTGCCCGCCCTCGCCCGCAACATTGTCACTAACGGTTATGAGGCCTCCGGCAACGAAGCTCTCCAGCAAACGGAATATCTCCGCCTCCTCATTCGCTATATCTCCCAAGCACGCGAACTCCAAGAGATGGCCACCAAAGAAGGGAAAATTGTCATCTCCACGTGCGACAGCGAAGAAACCGGCGCTCTCCTGAAAATCCTCGGTTATCGCATGCGCGGCTCATGCGGCGGCGATATCGTCCTCGAAACCGTCAACCCCACGCGCGCTTTCCTCACTGTCGATTCCGCCTTCCCCCTCACTCAACTCGAGCAAGACCTCCGTGCCAATCACCGCTTCGAATTCCCTTACGCCGCCACAAAAGTACCCGTCCTCTATAACGCCGAATACTGGCTCGCCGCCCTCAATCGCCAGGGCCAAACAGACTTCCTCGATGCCTTCCTCTCAGATCCCTCCCTCTGCCGCCTCTATCTCGGTCTCTCCCATCTCGACCGTGTCACGGCCGAAGCCCTCCGTAAACAAGCAACCCCCGTCCGTTTGAAAGTCTACTCCCATGTGCTTGATTTCTTCGGCGGCATGTTCGAAATTCGCGATGGTGCCGCCGTCGTTCCCGGATCTCCCAAAGCTTGGGCAGGTCTCGTTGGCGTCAATCCATCCAACCCCGGCGCTTTCTTTGAAAAGCTCATGGCGGTCGATGATGGCTGGTTGGCCAGCTACTTCGATTGCCTCTCTCGGATCAACGGCCCTACGCTTGCCTACCTCACCCAGCCTGATCACCTGAAGCGTAACTACGAAGCCTTGCGCGGCAAAATAACTAGCCCTGGCCCCGCCCGCCCGGTCTTCCGCTCCAGCACTGATCTGATGCTCCTCACGAATTCTTTGCGCATCGATACCAACGGCCAGCCCCACATCCCCGGTAATCTCGAAGTCTGGCGCAATCTCTTCATCCATCACCCCCACGGTAAATACGATGGCAAACTCACTCGCTCCGCCCAAACCTGGAAATCCAGTGAAGACCTCCTCGAAGCCCTCTTCGGTCTCAGTCGCAAGTCAGTCGAAAATGAACCTCTCAAAATCTTCCTTGCCCTCAACGACATTGATCGCGACCGCGTAAAACCCATTTCTCCCGGGATGGCCGCCCGGCTTATTGCCGACCATCGTGCCTTCGGCGATCAGTACATTATCTTCGCCGAATCTCCCACTCTTAGCGAAGCTTCCATGACGAAGTACCTCGATTGGGGTGCCTCCTCACTGAAAATTCGCGAAGGTCTTTTCCGTTCCGACGCGCTCGGCACCTCCCAGTCCCTCATCGAACTTTGGCGCATCCTCTGCCGGCAGGATTCCATCCCGATCACCGCGCGTGATGATTCCTTCAACAGAATCGTCACTCCTTTCCTGCAAATCAGACAGGTATCAGATATCTTTGACGCCGGCCGCGCAGGTGTCAATGCCTTATTGGCCGCCGCCGATGTCAAATCCTCCGCCGGCAAACAGGAACATTTGGCTGAACTTCTCGTAGGCCGCGTTCGTCCCGGCGTACCTACGTCTCCCGCCGAAAACTTCTTCCGCGTTTTCGACGCCCAGCGACTTGTCTCCCTCGACGGACTCTTTCTCGCGGCCGACCGTCTCGACAAAGGCTCAGCCGACCCCACCGCCCTCAAAGCTCTCAACGAACAGATGGCTCGCCTCCAAGAAACTGAACCCTCCCGTGGCTCTCTCTCCTCCGAAGAAAAAAATAGCCTCGCCGTCGGCTACTGGAGTGACCGCCACATTGATCAAGAACGCAAGCTCGATATGGATAGCCTGCTGAAAGGCACCGCCAGGAAAGATCCCAAAGGCACCCTCGCTCCCTTCCTCCGCGATTCGCTCGTCGGCCTCGTCTACAGCTACTACGCCCCCGCCGGCGCACAGCTCTGTCTCACGAATCCCTTACTCGTTCGCTCCCACGATTTCACCGGTCCCGAAGGCTCTCCCGCCGAATGGCGTCACACCGAGCTCTCCGGCACTGGCTGGCCCGAAAGCGCCGGCGGCCGTCTCACTGGGTCTCTCGTTGCCATCCCATATGCCCTCGCCGAAGCCGAGCAGAACTTCCTAACTCCCAAGCGTGAGCAAGCTCTCATCTGGGCCGACCTCGTTCCCCAAATCATCACTAGCGTTACTGTCAATCGCTGGCGCAACATCACTCCCTCCCAAGTTCGCTGGGTCGCTCTCCATCTTCAACGCGGCCGAGCCCTCCTCGTCATGGCCGCCCTCAACGCGCAATTGGAAACCCGTGTCCTCGACAGCCTCCGCAATTATTTGCAGCCCTCCAGTGTTGAGTGGATCGACGACCACCTACTCATCCCCGGCGATTTCGAAAACACTGCCGCCCACGTGCCTTCCTCCGTTCTCTACGCCATCGCCTCCGATCCCACCCTCAACGACGTTCAGCCCGATTGGGCCTCCGTTGAAATCTCCTCCATGGATGCCAAACACCTCCCAGATCTCCAACCCGCCGCCATCAGTCGGGCTTTCGGAACTCCCAAGCCGACCCTCACTCACTCGTACCGTCCCGGCCTCCTATACCTCCGCACCTTCCCCGCCTTGATGGGTTATTCCAGCCGCGTCCTGGCCGAAAGTTGGGAGTCGAATAATCTCTACTACGCTGCTCTTGCTGATGAAGCCGGCGTGCCCGCCTCCCAACTCGATGCCTATGTGCCCGAATGGAATCGCACTGCCATTGAAAATATTTTTGCCACTCACTTGGAAGATTGGCCCGCTCTGCTGCGCTCTCTCGGCGCGCTGGGTGCCAACATCAGACACCACGGCGCACAAAGCGTCGCCATGAACGGAGCGGGGAACTAAGGAATCTTGTGAAGAAAACTATCGGTATTCTTTCCACTCTTTTGTTAGTCGCCGCCCTTGGGGCGGGGTTCCATCAGTTGCGGGCGCAAGAGCCTGAACAGCCTACCTTCCGCGTCAAGGTAGACATGGTCGTGCTCAGCTTCACCGTGCTCGATCAAAAGAACAAGTACGTCAACGGCCTCAAGCCCAAAGATTTCAAAATCTACGAAGACGATATTCAAGAGAAGCCCGCTACCTTCGCCGAAGGCTCCCGCTCTCCCATGCAAGTGCTCGATAATGGCGACCTCCGCCCCATGCGCCAGACAGTCGCCTCCGAAGCTTCTCCCACCAATGCGCCCGCAAACCCCGACGCTGTCGATTCCCAAACCGAAGCCACCGGCACCAACGTTTTCGTGCTCTTTGACACCAGCAATTACATGTACCGCGGCTTCGTCTATGCGTCAGATTCTATCGCCGATTTCATCCGTGGCCTCGACCGTTCCGATTCCATCGCCGTCTACACCTATAGCCGCAATCTCAATCGCGCCGTCCCTCTTAACCGCGATCGCGGCGGCGCCATCAGTGGCCTTCGCAAAGCCGTCGCTGGTGATGATTCGGCTCTTTACAACTGTCTTCTTCTCACTTTGCGCGATGCCGCCAAAGTCCCCGGCCGCAAAGTAGTCATCGTCTTCTCCAACGGCCCCGATAACGCCAGCATGGTGTCTCCCGAAGACGTCCGCGCCGTCGCCGAAGATGAAGGCATTCCCATTTACGTGATCTCCACGTCCGAAGTCAGCAAAGATCCCATCTCGTCGAATATCTTTAAACGTATCTCCGCCAACACCGGTGGCAAAAGCTATTTCGCCAAAACCTGGCAAAAGCAAATCGAAGCCTTCGAATCCATCCGCGAAGACCTCGGCAATAGCTACACCGTCAGCTATTACCCGCAGCCCAATCCCAACGAAGGCTTCCGCAAAATCCGCGTCGAACTCACCGACGAAGCCATGCGCAAATACAAAATCCGCGCCCGCCCCGGCTACCGCCCCCAACGCGGTTTCTAATTCAATCGCCGACGAGCAAAAGGGGAAAACGCGAGGATGCGTTAACCGCTTGCTGAATTCAGATGAAGGCATCCAGTGCGTTGATGAGATTGAGACGAGGATCGAGCACAACATTTTTTCGCAATAGCGGTGGTCAGATATCGAGTCTGTCGGTGCCCGCCTGAATGGCGAGGGGCGCGGACGCTGGAATTTCGTCACGCTGCGCTATGAATTTCTAAAATGAATACACGTGACAACCCGTCTATTCGCGTGTACAGACTGCAAGCAATACATCACGGCAGGCTCGCGCTTACTTGCCTTGAACAGACCGGTATTGTTCTTGCTGGTGAGCGCGTTGATGTTGACCGAGTCATAGCGGCGAAAGACTACTGGGACGTGCCTGATCCGGCAGAGCAATCACCCGATGGCTGGATCCATGTATTGTTGCCGCAGGTTCGCGCCTTCCTAATGCGGCACCGTGCGCACAGCGTCTTGTTCGGAACGCCGGCCGACGAAGACTTTGCGCCCGATGACCCGCACGAACTTCTTCTTTGGGACGATGTCGAGATCGGAGAGCCGTTTGACATTTCGGCGAGGACTCTTGAGTCGATGGGCTGTAAGCAATGGACGGAGGTCGTGACGTACATGCGTCAACGCAAACATCCGGTCTGGTGGTGGGGACAACCAGAATGAATGGCAAATGCGCAGAAGCGGTTCCAAGCTTACGCGAATCGAAATACAAATCAACGCGGTTTCTAATCGGCGCTCCACTATCGCGTGAACGGTAGAGTCAGCGAGATACTCAATCTCCAGCCGCGTGGCTCGCTGGCGAAACCGTACTAGGTAAAGCAGGTGCGTGCCGTAATAATCCGTTATAAGCTGGCGGAAGGGGCGGAATGACGAAGTACGAGATCGTTTTTTATTGGAGCGACGAGGACGGAGCCTTTATCGCAGAGGTGCCGGAATTATCGGGATGCGCGGCAGACGGCGCCACCCGCCAAGAGGCGCTAGCGAATGCCGAACTGGTGATTTCTGAGTGGATCGAGACCGCCCGGGAACTAGGACGCCCTGTACCAGAGCCCAAGGGACGCCTCCTCTTCGCCTGAAGGTGTCATCTTCACATTCACAGGGCTGGCGCTGAAAATCTCTTATATCAGCTTTGGCGGATAGATCGAGTTACTTGTTCCTCTTCACATTAAACGGCCCAAACGCCTGGCACACGGGCATCAACTGCATCACGTTCACATTCATATGCGGCGGCAAACTCGTCACCCAGTAAATCGCTTCCGCAATATCGTCCGCTGTCAACGGCTGCGTCCCGTCATACACCGCCGCGGCCTTCGCTTTATCTCCCTTAAACCGCACTTCCGAAAACTCCGTCCCGCCACACAGCCCCGGCTCAATATTCGTCACCCGTATCGGCGACCCCACTAAATCCGCCCGTAAATTCTGGCTGAACTGGTGGACAAACGCCTTCGCCGCTCCGTAAACATTCCCGCCCGGATATGGAAACTCACCTGCTACCGACCCAATGTTGATAATGTGCCCCCGCCCGCGCTCCATCATCCCCGGCAACAAGAGCCGCGTGCAATACATAACGCCCTTTACATTGCTGTCCACCATCGCATCCCAGTCGTCTAGGTTCGCGCTCTGCGCCGGATCCAACCCTAGAGCCCCACCCGCATTGTTCACCAACACATCTACCGCCGCAAACTCGGTCGGCAATCCAGCGATCGCTTTCTCTACCTGTGGCCGCGAACCCACATCAAACGTAAGCGCCAAAAAATTCGCACCAATCTCTTTTTTTAAATCCGCCAACCGCTCCGCGCGCCTTCCCGTGCCAATCACGTTCGCGCCATCTTTGGCGAATTTTCGAACCGTCGCCAAGCCAAATCCCGCGGTTGCACCAGTCACAAAAACAGTCATGCCTTTCAGCATAGTCGAGGCCGTTCCAAATCTTAACTAGGAGATTATGCGTATTTCGGATATCATGAGCCAAAGGCTTTGAGCCTACTTACTAAGGAGAATCAACCGAATGGCAACCAAGAAGAAAGTTGCAGTGAAGAAAGCTGCGCCCAAGAAGGCCGCGCCGAAAAAAGCCGCCGCGCCCAAGAAGAAAACCAGCCCCAAAGGCACAACCAAAATCGGCTTCGTCAGCAGACGCGGCCAAGTGGTCATCCGGCCGACAGGCATCGCCGGCACCGATCACGGTCAAAAAGTTTACCAAGTCGCTTGCAGCAAGTGCGGCCATAACTACGGCTGCAACGGCTCCGACATTCACGATCACAAATGCCCGAAATGCCAGGGCGGCCACGAAGGCCTCGCTTACTAACCCCTCCCATAATCCAAGCCGGCGAACCGCTCTCAAAGCCTCGCCGGCCCACCCGTCCGCCGAACTCCCCCCCAACCGAGCCAGCCGCCACTGCCCCCGATCCCGACTCACTCGCCCTGGGCTCCTCCGTGCCCTATTTCTGAGCCACCCGCGTCAGCAGGTTTCAACCGGGTGGTTTCAACCGTGACAGCCACCGTATCTCCCGATTTACCCCACTCCCGCGTTGCAAACAAACGCCTTTCAATTCGGTGCCAGCCACCACTGCCCCCGATCTCGACTCACTCGCCCTGTTCCCCTCCATGCCCCTGTTTCTGTGCCGCGCGCGTCAGAAGGTTTCAACCGTTCGACCGTGAGTTTCAACCGGAGTTTCACCGAGTTTCAACCGTGGATTTCAACCGTGACAGCCACCGTATCCCCCGATTTACCACCCTCCCGCGTTGCAAACAAACGCTCTCCAATTCGGTGCCAGCCACCGTTGCCCCCGATCTCTCATTCCGCCCCTCAACACCCGCCGCCAGCCCCATTTTTCGAGTCACAACACTTGCACGATTTCTGAAAATACCCGTACGCCACTCATTCTAATAGCCTTATTCCCTTTCCCGCTGATCCCAAACCCGCCATCCCGAATCCGCCGCAACGCCCGCCAAGCTACTTTTCCCTTGTCAGGAGAAATAATTCTATGGCAAACATCGATTTCGAGAATACCGTTCAAACTCCCGCCGCGGAGCCCTCTGAACAACCGCGCCGGCCCCTCAGCGAAGCGCAACTCAACGCCAACCGCCTCAACGCCCAAAAATCGACCGGGGCGAAAACTGCGGCTGGCCACGCCGCCTCTTCCATGAACGCTCTCACGCACGGCTTTTGCTCCCTGAAAGCGCTTCTTCCCGATGACTCTCGCGAAGCCTACGACCAGTTAATCGCCAGCTACGTGGAGCGTCACAATCCGCAAACCGACGAAGAACGCGAACTCGTACACCTCATCTCGAACAACTTTTGGCGTCTCCTGAAAGTTCCCGCCGAGGAACAAGCCGCCATTGAAGACGCCCGCTACGCTCATAGCGATTTCTACCCGCACGAAAAGAATCCTGTGCGCCGCGCCGCCATGCTCGAAGGCGCCTACATGCTCCTCAGCGAAAAGCGTTTGCGCAATATCCGCCTTCACGAACGTCGCATCCGCAAACAAATCGCGGATGACACCAAGAAACTGAAAGAAATTCAGCAGGAACGCATCGAACGGCCAGCGCGCGAAGCCAAGGAGGCCAAAGACGAAAATTTCCGCCAAGTCGATCGCATCATCACGATCGCCAAAAAGGCCAAAGAGCAAAACGTCGAGTTCATTCCCTCCGAATTTGGGTTCGATCTTAGCGTTTCCGAATTTGAGGAGTTCAGAAAGATCCAACAGACCCACTTCAACCTGAGCGGCGAGGTTTTGGACCTCCAAACTGTCCTCGCTCGGGTCAAAAGTGCTCCGTCTGCCGCTTAATTAGCGAAGAAAAGGCGGTCGAAATCTCAAGCGCTCGGAAGGAGTACACCCAAGCTGCGCTTAAAAACGCTGTTTTTTTGAGGGGCGAGCCCACGGCTTGCAGCGAACACCCCTTTCGCCTCTTGGGTTCGAAGCGCAACCCCAATGACTCACATCACAGCAACTTGAACTCCCACTGTGTTAGCCTGATAAACGTTCCTCCGAACACGCTAAGTCCGCTTATGTTTGTGCGGACCGGACGACCCAAGTCATGTCGCTGCAAGTCTTTTTGCAAGCCCAAATTTCCGGAACCGAAGAGTTCCTGGCCGCTCAATCTGCTGAGCACCAGGACGCCATGGCCGATTTATTGGGCCGCTGTGCATGGCTTACCCTTGCCTGCGAAGTCTTACCGCGCGCATTGCTGGCCGAATTGAAACTCTCGCCCATGTTACTGGGCTCCAGCAGCGCCGAACAGTTTCTTCTTGTCCTGGCTGAAGAAGATGTCCCACGTGCCAACGATTTTCTAACTCGCGCCGCCGAAGAAATTAGTAAGCTCTCTGCGAACACGCTTCGCCTCGTCTGGGCAAGCACCGAAAATCTCGGCGCCTGGCCCATCGCCCGCAAGCGCCTCGACGACCTCTTACTCGCCAAAACCGTCGCGCCTCTCGCTGCCTCGGCCGACGTGACATCCGTCTTCGCCCCCTTCGCCGCCGCCGCGCCTCTGCAAGGCGATTCATATTTCGAAACCTTCGCCCAAGGCCTGCCCACCGCGCAGAAAGTCGGTTGGTCCACCGCTCAACCCGCTCATCTCATCTGGGACAACGGCGAATATTCCTGGAATCTGAAAGAGCAGTCCGGCGCCGAAGACGATAGCATTCTCTTCCCCCGCCGTTTCGCTACCGACGATGCCAGCGGCCACCTCACGCCTCTGCCCGCCTTGGCCAAACGCGCCAGCGGTGCGCACAAATGGGGCATCCTGCGCGGCGACGTCGATCACTTCGATCTCCAGCTCCGCCGCGTGAACTCCATCGAAGAACACATCCACCTCTCGGTGATGTTCAAAGAATTCTTCGCCGGCGAACTCGCGCTCCTCTGCACCCTTCCCGATTTCTGGCGCAAAGTCAGCATCCTCTATCGCGGTGGCGAAGACTTCGCCGTCATCGGCACTTGGGACGCCCTCGTCCCCTTCGCCCGTGAACTGCAGCGCCTTTTCGAAAAGCTCGCGGAACAAAACACCACTATGTTCCCCAACCTGGAATCGCGCAGCATCAGTATGGCTCTGGCCATCGCGCCCGATGCCGCCAGCCATCCCGCCGCTGTCTTCCAGCAAGCCGGTATTGAATTGCAAGCCGCCAAAGCCAGCGAAGTCGGTGGCTTCCGTCTCTTCGGCCGCACTCTCGAATGGAAGCGTCTCTCCGACGCCGAAGAGCTCAAGAGCAGCCTCATGCGCCTCGTCCGAGATTTCCGTTTCTCGCCCGATTACGTGCATGACTTGGCCTCCGTCTACCGCGAATCGTTTTCGGCCCGCGCCCAGCGCCGCACTAAAGCCGTCAAAATCGATAAGCCCTGGCGCACCTTTATGCGCCTGTCCACCGTCATCCCCCAAGGCCGTGGCAAAGAATTGAATAACGTGCGCAACGCCGTCATCACGAATTTAGTCGGCAAGAAGACTGCCGGTTTGAAATTGCGGCCCTCGGGCCGTGTTGGTTTGGAATGGGCCCGGCTTGCTGCCGGCGACCAGAAGTAACTCTCAGAGGATTTAGTAATGGCTGATACAGAAGAGAAGAAACCCGAAGAGCGCAAACCCAGCGGCGAGAATCGTCCGCCCCGCGAAGGCGGTCAAGGCGGTGGTGGCGGTCGCGGCCAAGGCCAAGGCGGCCCGCGTGGCGAAAATCGTGGTGGTGGTGGTGGCGATCGTGGCGGAGACCGCGGTCGTGGACCCGGCGGCGGTGGTGATCGCGGTGGCCGTGGACCCGGTGGTCCCGGTGGCGATCGTCGTGGCGATAGCCCCGCCGACATGGATCTCGACAAGCTCATTGCCGATCCCCTCTATCTCGATAACCAGGCTCACGTCGTCGTAAGTCGCATGCGCGACATGGATTCCGGCACCAAGAGCCAGTTACGCCGTCTTTATAACGCCGTTCGCCGCGCCACCCGCGCCCCCGAAACCGAACGGCAACACGAATTTGTTATGGTCCGTGCGCGCTTGGCCTACACCATTGCGCGCCATTCTCTGCGCAGCCTCGATGCTCTCGAGCGTCTCCTGCTGCAGGTCACCCGCAAAAACGATACCCGCGGTTACGAACGTTTCCGCGATCTGTTTGAAGCCATCATTGCTTACAACGAATAAGGCTAGGTCTTACTGATGAGTTCCCATACTGCGGATACCGCACTTACGTTCTTAGGAAAATTGATTCTGGAAGGCGAAATCCAGTGCCAGACAGGCCTCCACATCGGCGCTGGCAAGGGCTCGCTCGAAATCGGCGGCGCTGATAACCCCGTCGTCAAAGATGCTTTTGGCATCCCCTATATCCCCGGCAGTTCTCTGCGCGGCCGCTTGCGCGCATTGCTCGAACAAACCATGGGTCTCGCGATCCCCAGCGAACTGGTGTACCTGTCCAAACGCAAAGGCCAAGAAGTGCGCATCCATCAAAGTGATCGCGCCGATGACGAGATTTGCGTCCTCTTTGGCCGCAACCCCGGCCGTGTGGACAAGGTCACTGGTGAAGCGCTCGAAGGAGCCTCCGCTACGCCTGCGCGTCTTACCGTTTATGATGCGCCTCTCGTAATCGATAGCATTACTCCTCAAATGCGCGAAAATCTCGACGACGAGTTGACCGAAGTGAAAAGCGAAAACGCCGTTGATCGCATCACCTCGCAAGCCAATCCGCGCACTCTCGAACGCGTCCCCGCCGGTGCCAAATTCAAGTTCCGCATGGTTCTGGATATCCTCTGCGAAGAAGATAAGCCGCTTGTCATGCGCTTGGCCGAAGGTCTGCGCCTGCTCGAAGACGATGCTCTCGGCGGCGGCGGTAGCCGTGGTAACGGCCGCGTCGCCTTCGCCGGCTTGAACCTCGTTTGGCGCGGCAAGGATTATTACGCCAAAGGCTCGGCCGAAGAAAGCCTTCTCTCTGCGGCTGATTTAGCCGCCTTTCAACAACTCGCCAGTGGCGGCGATTTCGGCGCGAAGTTAGCCTAACATGCAGCCAGGGCTTTTGATACGGCTACGTCCGTTGGGCGCTTGGCGCTACGGACCCGCGGAAGGCGGAGACGACAGCGTAGATACGCTCTATCGCAGTGACCGCTTGTATTCCGCCGTCACGCTCTCCATGCAGCGCTTGGGCTATCTCGACGAATGGCTCAATGCCACCGCGCACGCCGCCAAGCCGGCTGTCGTCTTCAGTTCGCTCTATCCATTTCAAGCGGATACGCTCTACGCCATTCCGCCTGCCACGCTCTGGCCTCCTCCGCCTGGCTTGCTCCATTCGCCCAGCCCGGTGTTCCTCACCAAAATCCGTTGGAAGACCGCGCGCTTTGTGCCGCTCAGCGTTATCGATTCGCTCATCACCGGTCAGCCCATCCTGGCCGATCAATGGTTGCCCGATCCCGAAAGCGGCTGCTTGCTCCGTCGTGATCGCCCCAGCGCCAGCCCGTTCCGCGTGGTTGTTCGCAGCACTTCCGCCGTTGACCGAGTCACGCGCACTGGCGACGAAAGTAAATCTCTCGCCTGCGTCGAATTCGAACCGACCGCCGGCCTGTGGACCGTCGCCCGCTTTGCCGATTCCGCTTCCGAACAAACCTGGAGCCCGCGTTTACAAGCAACTCTACGCCTTCTCAGTGATTCCGGTTTTGGTGGCGGTCGCAGCAAGGGTTGGGGTCAAACTCAAACCGCCGAATTTCAACCTGGTTCCTGGCCCGCGCTCGTCCTTCCTAAATTAGGCCGCCACTTGCGCACCACTCCTGCCGAGTCCGATCAAACTGCCGGTCTGTTCTGGCTTCTCTCGCTCTATTCGCCTGCCGCTGCCGACAAAGTGGATTGGTCCGGCGGCAATTATTCTCTCTCCGCCCGTGGTGGCCGTGTCGAAAGCCACGCCGGACACGGCGCTGCCAAGAAAACCGTGCGCATGGTATCCGAAGGCTGCGTTCTCGCTTCACCCGAAGAACCAATCGGCGCTGCTGTCGATGTCGCGCCCGATGGTTTCGCTCACCCTGTTTACCGTTCTGGCTTGGCTCTATCCTTGCGTTTGCCCGTCGTCGAAATCCAACCGCAGGAAAAAATCCCTGTCGAAGAGCCGTCCACTATCGACGCCATCATTGAGCCTTCCGCCGATACCGACACCGCACCACCCATAACCCACGACGCGGAGCCGATAGCACTCGAACGACGCCGCCACCCGTCACTCACGACGCCCCGAACCCGTGCACTTACGACGAGCCAGACCGTCACCCACGACGCACAACCGTCCAACCCACGACGCGCAACCCGTTAGCGAGCCGCCCACCTCAGTAAGCGCGTCCCTCGGATACCCCCGAGGAGTCACCGTCCGCTCCACCTGTCGAAGAACCGCCTCCCGCCGAACCCGCCACCAACCCCGAGGAGCCGCCTCATGAAATATAAGCTCACCGCCATGACGCCCATGCTCGTCGGCGATGGCAACGAACTTTCGCCTATCGATTACATGGTCTGGAAAGATCAGGTCAATGTTCTCGATCAAAACCGCATCTTCAAGCTGCTCGCGCGCGGCCCGCGTTTGGAAAGTTATCTGGTCCAACTGCGCAAGGCCACCAAGCTCGATTTCGCCTCTTGGGGCGGCTTTGCGCAAAACTTCTCCCAACGCCGCATCCCGTTTGAAACTGCCGAAGCCGCCTCTATGTGGAATAGCGCTCCGCCGGAAGCTCTCTTTATCCCCACATTCGCCGCCAACTACCGCGGTGCCTATCTGCCCGCCTCCGCTCTCAAAGGCGCCTTGCGCAGTGGTCTCGTCTTTTCTCGCTGGTCCGCCGGCGTTATCGAACGCGCCGCTGCCCAAATAGAAGGCGACCGCCTTCCCCGCCGCATCGGCGAAAGTTCTGAATCTGCCGCCCAAGCCTCCCAAATGCGCGTTTTCGGCGCAGCCGATAGCGATCCAGTGCCCGTCACATCCTTTAAGGTTTATCTTTCACGCACCGCTTCGCTCGATCTTCGCCAGCCCAATCAGCCTCAACTTGTTTGGAAAGTTGCCGGCCGTGGCAGCGTTGCCGCCCAGCGCGTCAATGACGCTACCCCCGTTTTCGCTGAAATGGCCCAACCCGGCACTGAGTTCATCGGCCGTTTCGAAGAGCACTCCTTCTTGCGTCAACCCGATCTGGCCCGCGCTTTAGGCTGGCGCGGCGCCCCCGACGTCGAAACCATTCTCGCCGCTGCCAACAAATACGCCGCTTCCCAGCTTGAGTTACACGCTCATTACGCCCAAGCAACCGGATTGGCAGGTTTGCAGCAGACTGTAGATCAACTGCGGGTCAGGCTCCAGGAAGTCGAAGCCCATCCCCGCTCCTGCCTGCTTTGTCTTGGCTGGGGTGGCGGCTTCCTAAGCAAAGTCGCCTTTCACGACACCGAATCAGACGCTTACCGCAAAATCCTGCGCGCCATCCCGTCCATCGGCAAGGCCGTCCGCGACAAGGTCTTATTCCCCAAAACCCGTCGCCTTATCTTTATGAATGGCAAGCCTAGTTCTATACCTGGCTGGGCAGTACTATCTCTAGAGTCTTAATAGTACTGTCAACTTCCTAAGATTAAGCCGGATACATTGTTCTTTTTACCAGTGCAGAAACAGCCGATTTAAGGTTATGATAGGTCGTGGGAGCTTCCCACTCATTAGAGACAGGTAATCCTTTTAGGGTAAACCATGCAACAGGCTATTTATAACCCTTATTTTGGGTTTAGTGAGAACCCCTTTAACATCAGTCCAGATCCGGAGTTTTTATATCGCAGCCCTCAGCACGAAGAGGCATTAGCGAACCTGATCTACGGTGTCCGTAGCCGCAAGGGCTTCATTGTTTTGACAGGCGAAGTCGGTACTGGCAAGACAACGATGCTCGAATGCTTGCGCGACTATTTGGACACCATGCGCACCGAGTTTGCGTTTGTGTTTAACTCGCGCCTTACCCCAGATCAGTTTTTCGAAATGATCGCCTACGATTTCGATTTAGATTGCGATCGCAAATCGAAAACGGACGTGTTGTTTGCACTCAACACCCTGCTCATCAAGCAGGCCGAAAAAGGCCGCACCTGCGTGCTGCTCGTTGACGAAGCTCACAATCTGGAATGGGATGTTCTCGAAGAAATTCGTCTGCTCGGCAACCTGGAAAATCGCGGCGGCAAATTGCTCCAGATTATCCTCGCTGGTCAGCCCGAACTCGACCGCAAGTTAGACGCGCCCAACCTGCGCCAGTTGAAGCAGCGCATTGTTCTGCGTTGCAACTTGAACCCGCTTGAACCCGACGAAGCCATTGGTTATATTGATACTCGCTTGGCCCGCGCCGGCATGCCGGATCAAACGGTCTTCTCGCCCGAACTGCTCGAAGAAATTTACAAACGCGCCCGCGGCATCCCACGCGTCATTAACTTGATCTGCGACAACTTGCTCGTCACCGCTTTCGCCATGGAACGCAAAAGCGCTACCTTGGAAATGCTGGACGAAGTTTGCCAGGATCTCCGCCTCGAATGGCCCGGTTCCAACCGCGACCGCAGCCGTGGCCGTTCCCGCTACGGTCTCGAAGAAGATCATTTCCCCGATTCCATCGCAGCCCGCGGCGACTAATCTCCCCAAAATGTCAAAAAGCAAAGGGTGACAGTGCGGATTTGCGTCAAACCGCGCCTCAAGCGTTGATTCAAGAGTGCAGCAGTGTCCCCATTTGCGTACCCAGGCGCAGCCATCATCGTTTAAACTACAAACGTGACCCCATTCCAGGCCGCCCTCTTACGTGAGACCGGGCGGCCTTCTCCTTTTGCTGTATCCAAACCTTTAACCATCGAGCAATGCGAACTCGATCCGCCCGGTCCCGGCGAGGTTCTTATCCGCATCCGCGCCGCCAGTCTCTGTCATTCAGACCTGAGCGTCGTCGATGGCAGCCGTCCTCGCATCATGCCCATGGTCTTGGGCCACGAAGCCGCTGGTGAAGTAGTCGAAACCGGCTCCGGTGTCGCCGATCTCAAACCCGGCGACAAAGTCGTCTGCATTTTCGTACCGAATTGCGGCCACTGCGCCCGTTGCCATGAAAACCGCCCCGCCTTATGCGAACCCGGTGCCGTAGCGAATCTCGCCGGCACTCTCCTCAACGGAGCCCGTCGCCTTCGCTTAGCTGGCGCTCCAGTCAACCATCATTTGGGAGTCTCCGGTTTCGCCGAATACGCCGTCGTCTCTCGGTCGTCGCTGGTCAAAGTCCCCGCCAGTCTGAAGCTCGAAACCGCCGCCCTCTTCGGTTGCGCTATCATCACCGGCGTCGGTGCTGTCTTGAACACGGCCAACGTCCCCGTCGGCAGCAGCGTCGCCATCGTCGGTGCTGGCGGTGTCGGTCTCAGCTGCATCCTTGGCGCACTCCTCGCCGGCGCACGTCGCATCATCGTCGTCGATCTCAATCAGACTAAGCTCAAGTTCGCCCAAGAACTCGGCGCTACCGATGCCTTTGATGCCTCCGCCCCTGATGTCGGAACCAAACTAAAAGAAGCCACCGGCGGCGGCGTTGACTTCGCTTTCGAAACCGCGGGCGCGGCCCCTGCCCTTGCTCTCGCATATCAGATCACCCGCCGTGGCGGTACCACCATCACCGCGGGCCTGCCCAACCCGAACCATCAATTCTCTATCCCGCAAATCTCGCTCACCACCGAAGAGCGCACTCTCAAAGGCTCCTACATGGGCTCGTGCGTTCCTCAGCGCGACATACCGAACTATATTGAAATGTTTCAGCGCGGCCGCCTGCCCGTCGAACGCCTGGTGACTCACCGCATCACTCTCTCCGAGATCAACGAAGGCTTCGACCTTCTCGCTAGCGGTGACGCCGGTCGCATCCTGTTGTCCATCTAAAACTAATCTCGAAACCGTAAGCGCCGCTTCTTACTCTATTCAACTGCACGCTGCTGAATCAATCCAGAGTCTTTAGGACATTTATCCTTATAATGCCGACATCGAAACGTAACTTACTCCCATTTGTCTTTCTTCTTTCATTAGCCCTCCCAGCATTCAGCGCGCGAGAGCGGCGACCCACCATAACCTTCACGGCCAGCCCAACGTCCATCACAGCGGGGGCTTCTTCCAAATTGACTTGGTCGAGCGCAGACGCGACCACTTGTACCGCCAGTGGAGGTTGGTCGGGCACACAGCCCACTCAGCGGCAGCGTCAATGTGTCGCCCGTTACTTCTACGTCTTACTCTCTCAGTTGCACCGGCGCAGGCGGTACCGCTCAAGCCGCTCTCACGGTCACCGTTAAAGCCGCTCCCAAGCCAACCATCACCCTCACTGCAACCCCAGTCCATCCAATCGGGCGCTGCGTCTAAGCTCACCTGGTCCAGCACCAACGCCACCACCTGCACTGCTACTGGCGGCTGGTCTGGAACAAAAGCCACGAGTGGCACGGCCAGCATCTCGCCCACAACAACCACTTCATTTACGCTCGCGTGCTCCGGAGCCGGCGGATCGGCGTCAGCAACCGCCACGGTTACCGTCACCGCACCCCCGCCTGCTCCCACCGTCACCCTCACTGCAACTCCAGCGTCAATCCAATCGGGCACCGCTTCCACTCTGGCCTGGTCAAGTTCCAATGCCACATCCTGCACCGCCGATGCGGTGGCTGGTCCGGACACCGAACCCACCTCCGGCAGCACTAGCCTCTCGCCCACCGTCACCACTTCTTACTCGCTGGTTTGCACGGGAGCAGGCGGCTCGGGCGCAGCTACAGCTACGATAACCGTCAGCGCTGTGCCGCAACCTACCGTTACTCTGACCGCCAGCCCAACTACCATCTCTTCTGGTACCGGTTCCACACTTTCTTGGTCAAGCACCAACGCCAGCGCTTGCACCGCGAGCGGTGGTTGGTCCGGCACCCAACCCACCTCCGGCACTGCCAGTGTTTCTCCCACCGCTACAACCTCATACACACTGAACTGCAGCGGCACTGGCGGAAGCGCCCAAGCTACGGCCACGGTCACCGTCAGCTCAGGCACCACCATCACTTACTGGCTTTATTACAACGGCCAGTACAATTGGCCCGGTGATTGGTCATTCGCCGCAACGCCTAACTATCAGTCCACCGCCGGCTCACCTCTCAGCGGCACTTACGATATCCAAGTCACCACCACAACCTGGGGCGGCTGGCAGCCGTATGCTCCTGGCTCTTCGTTCGACTTGAGTCCTTACACCTCACTCACCGTCGCCTTACAACCCACCCAAGCCAATCAGCAATGGAGCTTGGCGTTCACGAAAGCCGGAGCCAGTTCTGCCAGCACCACCATCAACGTTCTGAACTACGGACCCGCGCCCGTCGTCGGTCAGTGGGGCGTTTACAACATTCCGCTCTCGGCTTTAGGTGTTTCAGCAAGCGCAGTCGGATCCTTCGTCCTGCAAGATCAAAGCGGGCTCGCCAATAACGTCTGGTATATCGACAACTTCGGCTTTGTTCCAGCGGGCGGAGTAACATATCCGCCAACGCTCACCATGACGGCCAACCCCATTCTCTTCACCGCGCCCGGCACCACCACCATCTCTTGGTCGAGCACCAACGCTTCCTCTTGCACGGCCAGCGGCGCGTGGACCGGCTCTCAGCCCACCAGCGGCACCAAAACCCTACCCGTCACGGCCACTAACGCCTTCAATCTCACCTGCACCGGGACCGGTGGCTCCGCCAGCGCAACGTCAGGTGTAACGGTTACGAACCCAAGCGCCTTCTCTATCCAAATCAGCGGCAACACGTTTGTCAACGGTGCCGGCCGCCCTGTGCAGTTACGCGGCGTCAATCTCAGCGGTATGGAGTTTACCGCCGTCGGCGGATGGGATCCCTCAGATCCAACCGGCGGTGCTTTTGGCCAACCCTATAACCCAAGCTGGTCCGCCATCAGCGCGTGGAAAGCCAACATCGTCCGCATTCCTTTGAACGAGGATTCTTGGCTAGGTTTAACTTGCACCGATACCGACGGTGTTGTACGCAACGCCGATCCAGGAGCCAACTATAAGCAGGCCTTGGCGAACCTTGTGCAAGAAGCCAACGCCGCCGGCATTTATGTGATCCTCGACCTTCACTGGGCGGCGCCGGGCAGTTCGTGCCCATTCTTGCAATCGCAGATGGCCGACACCGATCACTCTCTAGCATTTTGGACTTCTATTGCCAACACTTACAAAAACAACCCAGCTGTGCTGTTTGAGTTGTTCAACGAACCGTTCCTCGATTTTGATTTCACGGGCGATGCCTGGCAGTATCTGATGTTCGGCACGGGCGGTTCTTTCAGCGGCTATCCTGCATCGAGCCTCAACGGCACCTGGAAAAACGTAACAACTCCCTGGAACATCGCCAGTTATCAAGCGATGATCAACGCCGTTCGCTCCACCGGCGCCACCAACCCAGTGCTCATCGGTAGCTTGGGCTACACGGCAGATCTAAGTGGTTGGCTATCTCACAAACCCACCGATCCCATCGGTCAGATGGCTGCCACTTGGCATCCGTATCCAACGTACGGCGCAACCTGGGGAACGCCCGCTTGGGCTCAGCCTAATAATTCTCCGCAGATCTTCACCGAAGTCCAGAGCATCCTAGCTGCAGGCATTCCGGTCATCGCCACCGAGACCGGCGATCAAGATAGCGCAGGCACGGTGGGTGCTCCTCTGGTAAACACCATCACTACCTTCGCCGACGCCAATGGCGTTTCGGTTCTCGGTTGGACTTGGGATGTCTGGCAAGACCCGGACTTTGTGCTCATTAAAGACGTGAACGGTACGCCCACAGATGGTTATGGCCAATTCTTCCAGGCCTGGATGGTCAACCACCCTTAAAGCAAACACAGCCGCGCGCGTAAGCAAGCGGTTTCTCAGTACTCTTGTCAAGACTGGGGCGGACTCAAAAATCCGCCCCTTCCTCGCTTACCAACCCAAATCGCGCTCCATCCGTAAATCCCGCGCCGCCCGGTGTACAAAATCCATCGCCGCATCGATGTGTTTGTATGCCAGATTCCGCCAGCCCACCGCGCTCGGATCGTCTTCTTCCCGCGCAATGTCCGCCCGTGATTTCTGCAAAAGCTCCATCACCTTTTGGAATCGCCCGCGGCGATCTAAGCTCGTATCGATCGAAGGATGGTCTTCCAGATCCTTGTGGTCGAAACGGGCGGCGACATCCATCTCGTGAATCGCTCGATCGATTTCGATATCCGCTTGATGAACGCGGCGCATCACATCCGGATCGTCATGCACTCTCATCAGCGCTTGGGCGCGCCGCAGATCGCTGCGCGCATGAAGATAAGCCGGATGGCGTCCCGGTGTGTCCGCGTTCATAAGCGCGGGCGCGGTGACCATAGCGGCCAGAAACAAAACTGTAAGTGATTTCATTGAGGTGTTGCCCTTTCAGTTCACAAAACGAAACTTGTACCTGGGCGGATTACAAACCCGAACGATATCAACGTATTTTAATCGCGATGGTTTACCAGCGCGGCTAAACTTTTTTTCATGTCTGATCCCAACTCTACGGGACGCCGCGTGGTCCGGTCCACATAAACGTGGACAAAGTAACCTTGTGCCGCTGCCATGTCGTCTTCATTACGGAACAGCGCAACTTCAAACCTCACGCTGGTTCTGCCCGTATGCGCCACACGCAAACCGGCGAAGACGCGATCGGGAAACGCCATCTCTTTGAAGTAACTGCAAGCTGTTTCTACAACTAAGCCAACCACGGGGCTGTTCTGCAGATCCAGAACGCCCGTGTCGATCAGATAGCGGTTCACCGCCGTGTCGAAATAGCTATAGTGAACGGCATTGTTGATATGGCCGTAGATATCGCTGTCCATCCAGCGCGTCTGGATCTCTAGAAAATGCGGAAAAGCCGCGCGAGTCCACGGTTGAGCGCGTTCCACGTTCTTAACTCACTAAGTCGGAACCGCTGCGTTTCAGTTGCGGAGTATGTTGCGCCAAATCGTTTGTAAACGCATCGGCGTCCAAGGGAGCGATGAGAACGTTGCCAATACCGTAATCGATGGCGACGCTGCCGTCTTTCGTCTGCGTCGTCCCTTTGATTCGGTCATAAGTGATGAGTCGCGTCGTCATGCCCGATTTAATGATCAGCGCGTCGGGCCGCGTCTCATACCGTTGTGGATAGGAAATGCCGAATACCAAAGCAGCCGCTACTAAAGCGGCCAAATACATCCACGGCCAGTTCAGGACAAACGCAATGAGAGACGGCGTGAAGATCCCCACGAGCATCGAAACCTTTACCGTCCAATCGGATTTTGCTTTATATTGCATTCTTCTTTAGTGAACCGCCTCGAACAGTCCTGCGGCGCCTTGCCCGCCGCCCACGCTCATTGTGACGACGCCAAATCGCGACCTCGGCCGACGTGCCATTTCGTTCGCCAGCGTCCCTGTCAATCTCGATCCTGTCATGCCAAACGGATGGCCCATTGAAATGGCGCCGCCGTTTACATTCAGCTTATCCATGGGAATCGAAAGTTGATCGCGGCAATAGATCACCTGTACCGCGAAAGCCTCATTGAGTTCCCATAAATCGATGTCGTCCACCGAAAGCCCATAGCGCTTCAGCAATTTGGGAACAGCGATCAACGGCCCCAAACCCATCTCTTCCGGCTCGCAACCAGCCACCAAGAACGCCCGGAAAATTAATTTATACGGGATGCCCAATTCGTCGGCGCGCTCCCGCGACATCAGCAGGGTGGCCGATGCGCCATCGGCCAGCTGTGAGGAATTACCCGCGGTCACGCTCCCTACGCTGCCCGGCAGTTCAAACTCCGGCTTGAGGCTCAGTAAGACCTCAAGATTCGTCTCTGGCCGGTTACATTCATCGCGGTCGCAACAAGTTTCGGCGGTGCCAATGCTTTCGCCGGTATTGCGGTCAATCAGCGCCATGGTTACATACATCGGTGCAATTTCCGTGTCAAAGAAGCCTTCGTCTTGCGCCCGTGCCGTTCTCTGCTGGCTGATCAACGCGTATTCGTCCTGCGCGCCGCGGCTGATTCTATAACGCCGCGCCATCATCTCGGCTGTTACGCCGAGTTCCATGTAAAGTCCTGGAATTTCACGCGCCAGCACGGGATGCGGATCGACCATCGACTTGGTCAGACTGAAGCTCTCAACTCCGCCGCCGATGGCCGCTTCCGCGCCCTCGTTGACAATCGTATGCGCGGCCATCGCTATGGCTTCCAATCCGGAAGCGCAAAAACGATTGACGGTCACGCCCGGAACGGTTACTGGTAAGCCGGCTATGAGTGAAGCCTTGCGCGCAATATTCGAACCTTGCGGCCCCCATGGTTGCGCGCAGCCTAAAATGACGTCTTCCACTTCATCCGGGTTCAGTAGCGGCGTTCTGCCCAGGACATGATTCAGGCAATGCGCGGCCAGATCCTCCGGACGAGTCATGTTGAACGAGCCGCGATATGATTTGGCGAGCCCTGTTCGTGAACTTGATACAACGACAGCTTCACGCATGGTCAAATTGAATTGAACTGTTTCATCAGTGTAACGTTGTTTGATTTCTTGTCTGGAGGATTTTGATGGCAGACCTTGTGCGTCTTTCTCAGAATGGCGATGTGGCGGTTATTACGATTGATAACCCGCCCGTAAACGCGTTGAGTCCTGGAGTACCCGAAGGCATCGATTCGGCCATCAAGCAGGCCGGCGCCAATTCACAAGTTCGCGCCATTGTCATCATTGGTGCCGGGTTCGACGTTCATCGCCGGCGCCGATATCCGCGAATTCGGCAAGATCGTCGCGGGCGAACGGCCTAGGCTCACTCTTCTGCCGTATTTGCTAACAATTGAAGATTCTCCCAAGCCAGTAGTCATGGCGATTCACGGCCAAGCTCTTGGCGGCGGTTTGGAAGTGGCTATGGCCGGGCACTATCGTGTGCTCGCTCCCTAAGGCGCAAGTCGGCCAGCCTGAAGTCAAACTCGGCATCATTCCCGGCGCGGGAGGAACGCAGCGCTTGCCGCGGCTAGCGGGTGTCGCCAAGGCTCTCGAAATGTGCAGCGATGGCAACCCCATCAAAGCGCAGGAAGCTATCAGTCTCGGCATAGCGGATAAGATCATCGAAGGCGATTTGCTGGCAGGCGCGGTGGCCTTTGCGCGCGAAGTCGCCGGCAAACCAGCGCCTAAAACGCGCGAGCGCAACGAAAAGCTGAGAGGTGTCGCACCAGATGTCTTCCAAAAAGCACGCGAGCTGTCTCGCCAAAAGTCACGCGGCTTGCGAGCTCCACTGGCGGCGATTGACGCCATTGAGGCATGCACCAAATACGATTTCACCGACGGCTGTGCAGAAGAAACACGTCTCTTTGAAGGTTGTCTTTTCTCCACCGAAGCCCAAGCGTTAATTCACGCCTTCTTCGGCGAGCGCGCCGCGGCCAAGATCCCGGGTTTGCCCAAAGACATCAAGCTGATTGAGATCAAGCGCGCAGCCGTAGTGGGCGCCGGCACCATGGGCGGCGGCATTGCCATGAATTATGCCAATGCTGGCATACCCGTGCTTGTCAAAGAGACCAAGCAAGAAGCACTCGATCGAGGCTTGGATATCATCCGCAACAATTACGCGAAAACGGTGGCTAAAGGCAAACTAACGCAAGAAGCCATGGACCAGCGCATGGCTCTCATTAACGGTCAACTCAACTATGACGGTTTCGAACAAGCCGATATCATCACCGAAGCCGCATTTGAAAACATGGCCCTCAAGAAACAAATCTTTGCGGAACTGGACAAAATTGCCAAGCCAGGTGCGATTTTAGCCACGAACACATCAACGCTGGATATTGACGAAATTGCCGGCGCAACCTCCCGCCCCGGCATGGTACTGGGCACACACTTCTTCAGTCCAGCCAATGTAATGAAACTGCTGGAAGTTGTCCGCGGGAAAGCTAGCAGTCCTGAGGTGATCGCTACGGCGATGGCGCTCGGAAAAAAGTTAGGCAAGGTGGCCGTACTCGCGGGGAATTGTCACGGCTTCATCGGTAACCGCATGCTGGAGCCTTACTTCCGTGAGGCGCAGTTCCTAGTGGAAGAAGGCGCTTCGGTCGAGCAAGTAAACCAGGCTATGTACGACTTTGGCATGGCAATGGGACCGTTAGCGGTGGATGATCTGGCGGGTCTGGATATTGGCTGGCTGATTCGTAAAGCGCGCGCGCCTCACGTGAAACAAGGCTTGCGTGTTCCTCTGGTGGCCGATAAACTTTGCGAACTCGGACGTTTTGGACAGAAAGCCGGCCGTGGCTGGTCTCTTTATGATGCCAACCGCAAGCAATCTCCCGATCCCGAAACCGCCGCGTTCATTGAAAGCACCGCACGTGCGGCGGGTATCGAACGGCGTCAGATTTCAAATGAAGAAATCGTCGAGCGTTGCGTCTACGGCTTGATTAATGAAGGCGCGCGCATTTTGGAAGATGGTATTGCGCAACGCGCAGTAGATATTGATATCACCTATATCTACGGTTATGGTTTCCCAGCGTGGCGTGGTGGCCCTATGTTCTACGCCGATACGGTAGGCTTGCCCAAAATTGTCGAACGCATCGAAGAGCTCGAAAAGAAACACGGCGCCGATCTCTGGTCGCCTGCGCCACTGCTCAAGCAACTCGCATCCGCCGGGAAAAAGTTTAAAGACTTCGACAAACAAAAAGAAGCATAGCGCTATTGTCCAAAATCGGACGTTCGTGCCATTCTCGAACACCCCGCTGCGCACATTTTTTGACTAACTAGTAAAACTTCAGCGATCCTTTCCTAACTAGCTACGTTATCTCTTTAACTGGTCTAGAAAGGAATCAGTAAGTATGCGGTTTCGCTTTTTGGCCGCGATTTTATTAGTCGCACCTCTCTATGGCAGCAATAACCAATCTTCGGTAAGCTATTGGAGCGGTCTTGGCGCCGCTCACCAGGCTGACGGGAAACTGTCCGAAGCTGAACAAGATTACCGGCGGGCACTGGCTGCGAATCAAGCGTTAGCTTCTCCTAGTCCACAGGCGGCAGCTTCGTTGCTCAATAATCTGGCCACGATTCAGCAATCACGGCGTGACTTTAAGTCGGCCCATGCGCTGCTTCAGCAAGGGCTCACGCTTCTGAACGAAAATAAACTTGACCGGTCCAACATTGCCGCGCCGCTCCTTGCAAATCTGGCGCTGAACCTTCAAGAATCTGGCAAACTGAGCGAAGCCGCCGATGTTTACAGGCAAGCCGATGAAATATTCGGCCGCGCCGGTGATACGGAGACGCCAGACTATGTGCTTTTCCTTTCCAATTTCGGACTGCTTAGTTTCGAAACTGGACAGTTTTCTGCAGGGATGGTGCAAGAGCGCCGCGCGCTCGCCATCCAGTCGAAACTGCCGGCGGCGACTAATTTGCAAAAGGCCTACGTGCGGAACAATCTTGCCCTGGGATTAATACAAATGGGCAACCTCGCCGAAGCAAAGACGTGTTTTTTGAAAGCGATTGAGCTCGAAGGAAACGGCAACCCTCACATCATCGAGACACTCAGTAATTTAGCTTCTCTGGAGGAAAAGACAGGAAACTACGCCGAAGCTTGGACCGACGAAACGGAAGCTGAGCAGATAGCGCAAAAGATTCTGCCGGCGAACGAGATCGGTTGGGCCACCGTGCGGAATAACTTGGGGTTGATTGCATTCCGGCGAGGCGACCTTCATGAAGCCGAGCGAGAGTATGAGCAGGCTGCGTCGCTCTGGTTGCGGACACTCGGGCCGGACAGTCCGCAATATTCTTCGACGCTGACGAATATTTCAGCTCTCGAGAGCGCACGCGGTCACCACAAGCAAGCTGAAGAGACAGCAAGGCAGGCGTTGACCATCGATGAGGCCTTTTTTGGACCTGAACACACTCGGGTAGCGGCGGATCTGGCTAACCTTGCCGACGAGGCGTTTTATCGAAAAAAACTGAAAGAGGCAATCGAGCTCCTTTTGCGCGCCAAGGAAATTGAAGAAAAGGCGGGGATGATCAACAGCCTTTCACTGGCTCGAATTTTTGACAACTTAGCGGCTATTTACGAAAGGTCGAAGCAAGTAACAGAAGCCAGGTATTATTATGAACAGGCGATTCGTATCTATGGCTCGCAAGAGCCTAATACTGTGCCGTCTTTCGCCGCATGTCTTCGTCACTACGCCGCGTTGCTTCGTGAGCTAGGAGATTTTGCGAATGCCGAGATGGTCGAGGTCCGTGCCACGCGTACCGATGTGCAGAGCCTTATGCGCACTGGTACTCAGGGGTTTCACTAGCGACATCGACGTGCCACCACAAGACTACGCCAATCAGAAGAAGAGCCGCCATTGGGAGTAACGGTGCGTTGAAATTGCCAAACACTTTGACTAAGTAGCCAAAGACCAATGATGAGGTTGCATAGCCAACCTGCCCGGCGGTGTTCATCATGCCGGTAACAGCGCCGCTGCGAGGTCCGCCAATATCGGCGCAGGCGGCGAAAACAGCCGGCTGCTGGAAGGTGATGCCGGCGTAAGCGAGGCTGAGACAGGCAATCACGGCGAAGTGGCTGGTGGTGAAAAAAGTCGCGCCGATTGACATGGCTGCGAGTGCTAGGCCAGAGATGCCCACGCCGCGTCGCGACCATGTTAGATCCGCGCGCTTCACTAACCAATCGACAGCTAAGCCGCCCAATAGATTGCCAGCCGCGCCGAACAAGTAAGGGAGGGCTGACCACGAAAGATCGCGCTCTGTAAGGGCTCGGCCCTTTTCCAGGTAAGTATGTAACCAAGTTTGGTAGAAGCCCATCGTGTAGACGTAACAAGCCGTCAATGCCATGACCGCCCAGAGGTTGCGGTTATGGATGAGCGTTTTCCACGAGGCATGAGCGGTGACTTTAGTGGATTCTGAAATGCGGTCGCGGAAGCGCCAGAACCAGACGATAGACCACATTGCGCCCAGACATCCGAACGAAAAGAATGACATAGGCCAGCCAAAACGTTGTTGAATGGGGACCACCAGTAACGGTGACAACGCCCCGCCCAGTTGCGAACACATGATGAAGAGGCCGAACGCCCGGCCACGCGTAGCGGGCGGGAACCATTGCGCAATGGCCACGGCGACGATAGGAAACGCACCCGCTTCGCCTGCACCGAAAAGAAACCGGACGAGCAGCAGAATCGGATAACTAGCGACTAAGCCCGTGAAGATGGTGAACGCCGACCACCACATTACGATGCGCGTCAAGATCCGGCGCGCGCCGAAATGGTCACCCCAATGGCCCGTGGGAACTTCGAAGAGACCGTACCCGAGACTGAAAACTGTCCCAACCCATCCCCATTGTTCTGGTGCGATGTGCAAAACGTCTTGCATGCGCGGCCCAGCGACCGAGATGCAAACGCGATCGAGATACATGATGATCGCGAGCAGGCACAGAAGCAGTAGGTAGAAATAAGAGCGCTGCACTGGGGTACCCCAGTCTAGCGCGTGGCGAACTCGTTCTGTGCTGGAGTGAGATTGGTGCGTTTGCGTTTGAGCGCGGCGGTCAAGCGCCGGATTGAAAGCGCCAAGCCGGTGTACACGAGGACGCATGCTCCGAGTGAGGCTAGGGCGGCGACGATCTGCCCTGGCAATCCGCCATATTCCCCGGTATGACCAAAGCGCACGAACGTACGAAGCTTTTGGCCGAGGCTGCCCTGACCGAACGTGATCGTTTTTACGACAGCACCGGTATCGCGGTTCAGTAAATATTGAGTTCGCCTCTGCGGTTGTCCGCCCGTGCCGGTATCAATGCCGGCCGAAATCGGCGCAGCCGCGTCACGTGAGATGTTCAGCGTAATGGTGCGCCAAGCGGGGTTGAGGTTTTTCGCCGCAGCAAGCAATGAATCATAGCTAGGGTCCGACCCGTTTTGCGGCTGGCGTCGGCCGCCATCGGGACGTCCGCCGGCAGAAGGCGTAGACCCGCTTAGTCGGAACAACAGCGTGTTGGCCCACTCGAATGACATCACCACACCTGAAAGAGCAATGACTAACAACGGCACGGCGCACCAGATGCCGAGCGTATTATGCCAGTTCCAGTCACGCGCTTTGCCCCGCAGGCCGGTGCGGAAAGTGCCGGCGGCGCGCAGCGCTTTTAGATTCCATTTGCGCGGCAGCCAGAGAACGATGCCGAGCAGAATCAAGGAGGCAAAGAGAAGGTTCGATACTCCGACCAACCAGTGGCCGATAGACTTAGACCCGAGCGGTGCGCCCAGCGTGCGATGCAGCCGTTCCACGGTGAAGAAGAAATCATGCGCGCCGGTCGAACTCGGGCCGAGGACAGCACCCGTGTAAGGATCCACGAAAATTGTTTTCCCACGCCCAATCGAAAACTGCGTGGCGGCTTGCGGCTCGTTTCTCACGACGATCGCGCTCGGCTCGCCTATTCCGGCGTGGCGGACCGTGTTGAGCAAATCGTTGAGCGGTCTGGGCCGCGCGTCGCTGGGAACAGTTACCGACCTGACATCGCGGTCGGCAAAATCCACGATCTGTCTTTCGAATGACAAGATCACGCCGGTGGCCGCCATGATGAAAATAAACAGGCCGGAAACAACGCCAGCCGAAAGGTGAAGCCAGAAGACTACTTTGCGAATCATAGACAACTCCAGCGTGAAGCCGATACCTTAAAAATGCCTGAAATCTTGCATCTCCACCGGTAATTGAGCGATAACTGTGACATGCGCGTTCTCCTGGTTGACGACGATCGCGAAGTGGCTGACTATGTGCGGCGCGAATTGGAAGAGGAATCTTTCAGTGTGGTGGTAGCGCACGATGGGGCGTCGGGCTTACGTTTGGCGGAGACATCCCCATTCGACATCGTAGTGCTCGACGTGATGATGCCTTTTATGGACGGCTTACAGGTGACGCGGCACTTGCGAAAGCAGAGCATTTTCACGCCGATTCTGCTGCTCACCGGACGCGATGCGCCTGAAGAAATTGTTCGCGGCCTGGAAGCCGGCGCGGACGATTACTTAACGAAGCCTTTTTCTTTCGATGTGCTGTTGGCACGCATCCGAGCTCGCACGCGAAGATTCGACGCAAAGAACGCCCTTTTGCGCTTCGCCGATTTAAAGCTCGACCTGGAAGAACACAAAGCCTGGCGCGGCAAGCGCGAAGTTTCTTTAACGCGTACCGAGTTTGCGATTCTTGAATGCTTGCTGCGCTCGGCGGGCAGGGTGGTCACTCGCGAAAGGCTCATAGAAACGGTCTGGAACGATCGCGAGGTAAGCGAAAACAATCTCGACGTGTTCATCCGGTTTCTTCGTTCCAAGGTGGACGTGGCTGGCTTTCCGAAGCTCATTCAGACCGAGCGCGGAATCGGCTACAGTTTGCGGCAGGAGACGCAGTGAAGACGCGTTGGAACTGGCGTTCGCTCCGCGTTCGTCTTACTTTCTGGTATTCCTGCGCGTTGGTGCTCGTGGCGCTGACACTGGCAGGCGCGAGCCGCTGGGCGCTGGCTGTGAGCCTCAATCATGCGCTTGATCAAAGTTTGCGCTACCGGCTGATTGGTCTGCACGGGTTCATTGATCAGAACAGTGGTGCCGGCATAGTCGCTCTCAAGACAAAGTTGCAAGGAATCGGATCTTTAGGTGAACTCTTTCAGGTTTTTGGCCCGAACGGCGAACTGATGGCGCAATCGGAAGGGCTGGCCCGGCACGAAGTAGACGTGCAACCGCCGCCCGATCCTGGCGCGGGGATGTTGTTTCGCGATGCCGGTCCGCATTGGTTTCCGTTTCGCATGGCGGCGCAACGGATTTACGTCAAAAGCCTGCCTCTCGTGATTGAAGTGGCAGATCCGCAGGCGAAGTTTCGCGGTGCATTGAATGAGTTCTATTCGGTTCTTTTTCTGGCGCTTCCTTTCGTCTTAGCTCTAGCGGCGCTGGGCGGTTATTGGCTGAGCGGCAGAGCTCTCGCTCCGGTGGATCGGATCATCGACGAAGCGCGCGCCATCAGTCCGAATAACTTGGCCGATCGGCTCTCTGTTCCCACTTCGGGCGATGAGTTACAGCGTCTTTCGGAAACGTTGAACCAGATGTTGGGGCGCGTCGAGCAATCTGTTTTAAAGATGCGTCGCTTCACGGCCGACGCTTCGCATGAACTGCGCGCGCCTATGACGTTGATCTACACCGCTGCGCAGTTTGCGTTGCGTCGCGAACGGAGTCCAGAAGAGCTGAAGGAATCATTGCAGAAGATTCTGCGGGAAGCCAAACGCTGTACGGAACTGATTAACCAACTTCTTTCACTGGCGAGGGCGGATACTGGCGCTGGCGCGGTTGAACTGGTTTCGACTGAGTTGACTCCCTTTGTGGCTGACGTAGTGAACGGAGTCAAGGAACTGGCTTCCGGCAAGGGCCTGAGCCTGTCTGCCAATTTGCCCGAGACGTCGATTCGCGCGGATATAGACGAACCTTCATTCCGGCGAATGCTTGTGATTCTGCTCGACAACGCGATCAAATACACAGACGAAGGCGGCCGGGTCACGGTTACCATGACCGATGGCGCGATTGCGATCAGCGATACAGGCAAGGGGATCTCCGCGGAGGAACTGCCCTTTGTTTTTGATCGCTTCTGGCGAGCGGATACGGTGCGCTCTCGTGATGCGGGTGGAACGGGATTAGGGCTAGCCATCGCGCGGGAAATTGCAGAGAGCCACGGTGCGCAATTAACTGTCGAAAGCTCGCTGGGCAGGGGTTCAACCTTCACGGTGCGGCTGCAGCA
Organism: Bryobacterales bacterium; assembly: GCA_963840845.1. Lineage (GTDB taxonomy): Bacteria > Acidobacteriota > Terriglobia > Bryobacterales > Bryobacteraceae > Bog-105. The sequence continues at coordinate 27,990 of CAWJBS010000170.1, read as the reverse complement.
ACGCGGGTGATATCGTTACTGGTGATGAATCAGGTCTTAGCTTCAGTGCTGCTTTGCGGCGTTGCCATTCCGGCCGTTGCCTTCCAAAACGCGGAGAGTAAGATGCCGCCTATTATCGATGTCCATGTGCATGCGATGGGCGACTTGCCGGGTGTCTCAGCGATGTGCCCGAATACCCCGGGCTTTACGGCGTCTGATCCGGCAACGAAGGAATCGCCGTCTGGTTGGGTGCAAGTGGATTGTTCGAATCTGCTGAAGCCTTCGGCGAAGGGCGAGTATGTGAAAGATGTTGCCGCTGAAATGCAGCGGCTGAATGTCACGGCGGTGGTTTTCGGCGATGCGAAGGGCGTGCAGACTTGGAAAGACGCCGCGCCGGGGCGAGTGATTCCGGGCACTTCGTTTACTGCCGGCATGGGCGGCGGCCAATACGTGGCGCTGGATGAACTGAAGCGCGATTTCACAAGCGGCGGTTTCAAAGTGATGGGCGAGATCGGGCTGCAGTATGAGGGGATGTCCCCGAGCGACCCGTCGGTGGATCAGTTCTTCGCGCTGGCTGAGGAGTTAGATATTCCGGTGGCGATCCATATGGGCACGGGCGGTTCGGGGCGGGCGAATGTGACCTCGCCGAAGTTCCGCGGATCCATGGGCAATCCGCTCCTGCTTGAGGACTTGCTGGCGCGGCATCCGAAATTACGTGTGCAGGTGATGCATGCGGGGTACCCTATGATTGACAACATGCTCACGCTGCTACAAGCCAATTCGCATGTGTACGTTGACATCGCGGGCTTGATCTGGAGCTATCCGATCAAGGAAGTCAACCGCTACATCGAGCGCTTAGTGGACGCCGGCTTCGAAGACAGGGTGATGTATGGAACCGACCAAATGGCGTGGCCCGGCTTGATGGCTTATTCAATCGGCATCATTACGAACGCCGATTATCTAACGCCGCAACAGAAGCGCGATATCTTGTACAACAATGCGGCGCGGTTCTTACGGCTGGATATGGCAAAGGCGCACTAAGTTCAAGCGCCCTGCACTTTGCGCGATTTGCCTTGCCAGAGGGTGTCGCGGATTTCGCGCTTCAAGATTTTGCCCGTGCCGGTTTTGGGCAGCGCCTGGGTAGAGAAGTGAATCAGCCGCGGCAATTTAAATTTGGCGAGGCGCTGTTCGAGAAAGGCAAGCAACGCTTCTTCCGTCAACGTTTCGCCTGGTTTTAAAACAACCGTGGCCGCGGGGATTTCGCCCCACTTGGGATCGGGCGCGCCCACGACGGCGCATTCGAAAACAGCCGGGTGCGCAAAGATTGCTTTCTCCACTTCGATGGATGAGATGTTTTCGCCGCCGCTGATAATAATGTCCTTCTTGCGGTCAACGATGTGCATGTAGGTTTCGTTGTCCCAGACCGCCATGTCGCCGGTGTGGAACCAGTTATCCGTCATGACCGATTGCGTGGCTTTCTCTTCGCGGAAGTAGCCATCCATCACGTTGTCGGACCGGACAATGATCTCGCCCATGGTTTGGCCATCGCGCGGCACGTCTTTCATAAGCGGATCGACGACGCGGACTTCGACGCCGACGGCGGGCCAGCCGGCCATCGACATGTGAAACAGACGGTCGGTCTCATCCTTATACTTCACCGTGCCTTTCTCACGTGACTGAGAGACCATGGGTGCGGTTTCGGTAAGGCCGTAACCAACCAGCACGTTGCAATGGAAAGCTTTTTCCAGACGTTCGATCAACTCGGGTGATGACGCCGCGCCGCCCATGATGATGTCCTTGAGGGTGGAGGTGTCGAACTTGCCTAAGTCGGGCGAATTCAGCAAGGCATTTGCCATGACCGGGACGAGAGCCATGTGAGTGGCCCGGTGTTCTTGAATGCAGCGCAAGACAAATGTGGGTTCAAAGCGGCGAACCATCACCTGCTTGCGGCCCATCATGGTGGCCGTTTGCGCGGCGCCCCAGCCATTGGCGTGAAACAGAGGAATGGTGTGCAGGTCTACGTCGGTATCGTAATTGGCGCGCGTGGCCAAGACGTTTAGAGCATGTAGATACAGGGTGCGGTGAGAGAGCGTGACGCCCTTCGGCGTGCCGGTGCTGCCGCTGGTGTAAAACAATTCAGCGATGGAGTTTTCGTCGAAGGTAGTCCAATCGGGACGCTTGATGCGGTCTTTTTGCAGCAGTTCCTCGTAAGTAAGATGGGCCTGCGGTATGGGGCTGTCAGCAGTGATGTAGGTCTTGATCTCGGGGCAGTCTTTGTGGAAGGCCTCGACGAGCGGTGCGAAGTCATTCTCGAAGATGAGAACCTTAGCGCCGAGTGGTTGAGAATCTGGGTGAGTTCGACGGGCGTGAGGCGCACGTTCAGTGGCATGACCATGGCCTGAATCAATGCGGGGCCATAGTAGCCTTCGAGCAACTGATTCGTATTGAAACTCAGGTAGGCGACGCGGTCGCCGGGCTTGACGCCCAAGGACAGCAGGCCTGCGGCGAGGCGTTCACACCGTTCGCCGAATTGCGCATAGGTGAAGCGGCGATCGCCCGACACCACTCCCTCCTTCGAGCCGTACAAATCGACTCCACGGTAGAGACAGCGAATGGGCGTAAGCGGAAGATGCATTCGGGGCAGGCTCCTTATTCAAACTAGATGACGTAGCGCTCGCGGGTCAATAGGCGGCTGGCGATTTTACGGCGCAAGGTAACGGAATCAACCGGGTCATATACCGCCAAACGTCTTAGTACGGACATGTTCTGGTGAAGCTTTTCGCCATCGGCACAAGCGCCGAGGACATTGCGGGCAGACTGTTCGCAGCGGGCCATGGCATCGCGTAAAAACACCGAAGCCATTTCTGCGGCGATACTCGCTTTCCCGGAAGCAGTAGCTTTGCGGGCACGGAGCAAAGTGGATTCCATAGCGAAGGTTTCCATGATGATGTCGGCAATGCTCATCATGATCTCCTGCTGATTATCCAAAGCCGCCTGGTACTTTTGGAAAGCCATGCCCAGAGTGAGCAGGGCAATCTTCTTGGCGTTTTGCACGAGGCGGAGTTCTTCGTCTTTATCCGTTGAGCCGATTTGGCCGCTCTGAATTTCGCCCATGAGAGCGAGGGCTGCGGGAACCAGAGCCAACTGGCCCTTGCTGGCACGTTTGACTAACATGCCGGTAATCAGCAGGCGATTGATTTCGTTGGTGCCTTCAAAAAGTGCGGTTGATGCGCGAATCGCGATAGGCGCGTTCCACAGCGTAATCCTGATGGAAGCCGTATCCGCCGTGGATTTGGACGCCCTCATCGGCGGCGAAATCTAGCACTTCGGAGCCGTACACCTTGACCATGGAGCATTCAACGGCGAACTCTTCAACGGCTTTGAGCATGGTTTGCGGCGCGTCTGCATGAGCCCAGGAAAAATCTCCCAGGCGGCCTTGAATTTGGCCCACCACGCGCCAAGCCATGGATTCAGCCGCAAAAATCCGGATGGCCATTTCGGCGAGCTTGTGTTGAATGGCTCCAAAATCGGCGATGGAGGAGCCGAACGCTTTGCGTTCTTTGGCGTATTTCAGACAGAGAGCCAAAATGCGTTTGGCGCCCGCTGCCGTAAGCGCTCCAAGTTTCAGACGGCCGACATTGAGAATGTTGAACGCGATGATGTGCCCGCGGCCTATTTCGCCGAGCACGTTTTCCACCGGTACTTTGACGTTTTCGAAATAGACAGCCGTTGTCGAACTGCCCTTGATGCCCATCTTGGCTTCTTCTTTGCCGTTCGTGACGCCACCGAATGCGCGCTCGACAATGAAGGCGGTGAATTTTTCGCCGGCGACTTTGGCGAAGACGATGAAAACATCGGCCGCGCCGCCATTGGTGATCCACATTTTCTGGCCGTTGAGAACATAGTGCGTGCCATCGGCGCTAAGATCGGCGCGGGTGCGAGCGCCCATGGCGTCGGAGCCGGCTTGCGGTTCGGTGAGCGCATAGGCGGCCAGCAGTTCAACCTTGGCCAGTTTCGGCAGATACTTTTGCTTCTGCGCTTCGGTGCCGAAATACAAAATGGGCAGCGTGCCGATGCCGGTGTGCGCGCCGTGCCAGCCGCCATAAGAGGCGTCTTTGCCAAGATGTTCGGCCGCGACCAAGGCAGAGGCGAGATCGAGTTCCATGCCGCCGAATTTTTCGGGGATGGCAATGGCCGTGAGGCCGAGTTCCGCCGATTTGCGCAACAGCTTTAAAGAAAGGCCCGGCTCCATGTGGACAATGGCTTCCAGGTTAGGCTGCACCTCTTTCGTGAAGAACTCTTCGGCGGTTTTACCAATGGCCAAGTGCTCTTCGCTGAGATCTTCGAGCGTGAAGATTTGGCTGGGCGTAGCCTCCTCAATCAGGAATGCGCCGCCGGTCGTTTTGGGAAGAGTGGCTTCGGCTGTCGTAGCCATGGGGATTCGATCTCCTAAACTGTTTCCGTATTTACTAAGATTTCGGCAAACCGCGCGCGTAACTCGGCGGGAATGGGCATGGCGCGCTGAGATTGGCGGTCCATACACACCATAACGACGGCCCCCGTGGCCGCTACGTTGCCCTCTTTGAGAGCCTTAAATTCAAAGCGCATTGACGAGTTTCCGAGCTTTGTCAAGCATACTTCAATCATGATCAGGTCGTCATGTAACAGCGCGAGTTTGATATCGCACTCCGCGTGGACGCGAGGGAAATTGAAGCTGCCTTTGGTGTAACTGATTTGGAAGGTGCGAAAGAGTTCGGTTTCGGCCGCTTCGAAAAATTTAAAGAGCGATGTGTAGTGAATGCGGCCGCTGGCGTCGGTATCAACGAAGCGTACGCGCGTTTCATAGCGAAATGGTTGAGCCATCTGCAATCCAGTGTAGACAAGAGAAAGCATTTAGGCGCACTTTGGGTTTGCCCGCTTCCGGCAGACTGTGATGAGAGGCGATTTTAGGCGGCTTGGGCCTCCTTTTTGTCGCTGCGGAAGGTGGCCAGGAACAAATCGAAGTCGGGACGCTGGCCGGTGAGGCGAAAACGGGTGGCGGTGTGCGCTAAAAAGGCGTCAAATTCAGCCAGTGAAAAATCAAACCCAACGTCGGAGGTTTGGAAGTCGGGACCTTCGGTCTCTTTGAGTTTGCTGCAGAATTCGATTTGGCTTTTGCGGCGCAGGTAACGCTGTTTTTGGAGCTCTTCGAGCTTGGCCGTGTCCTTCTCAATATGGTTGCGGAGGCGTCGCTCCTGCAGAGCTTGATTTGAGAGATCACGGCGGTAGTGGAGAGCGGTTTTAGCGCGAATGAGGGAAGCGCGGATCTCGAGGTTCTCCTCGTCGGCAAACTCAGCGGCGAATTCGCGGAGGCCGAGGGCGTAGATGGAGGCTTCAAGGGTAGGAATTCTGGCGAGACGCCATTCGTTATCTATGACGCTTTGCGCCAGGATTTGTTCGTCGTCGGTAGCGGGGGCGAATTTTTTGAGGTGGCGGTGAGGTAGTCCTGGTAGACGGCGGCGTCTTCGTGAGGCATGACGACGACTTGTGAAGTTAGGCCCGTTTTAAGCGCGTTCAGGGAAACCTTCAATTTTCCTGCGATTGTTCGCGCGCCGGTGGAATACTCCGCGTTTTTGCGGTTTGCGGCAAGGCGGGCATCGGAGATGGGAGGCTTCGACTGCCGCTTGTGCGGCCCGAGGCTCGGAGTAGGTGCGGATTCGACGGATTCGCCCGAAGCGGTAGCGGAGAAGGACTTCTCGGCGGTGACGTACTCTTCTTCGTTGATGAAATCGTTCAGCAACGGGGAGGTTTCGGCTTCGAGGTCAGACTGCGCCTGTGGTTCGGTTGCGGCGTTTTGGCGCGCAGCTTTGGCGGCCAGTTTGGCTGCTTTGTGCTCGGCAGCGCGACGGATGGCACGGGGTTTCATGTGATTGGATTCCTTTTTAGAGAGATAGATTTGAGCGGACGCGACGGTCGTTGCCCGGTTCAAGAATTGCAGAAGTTCCTCCGGGGGGCGTTCCGATTTTTAGAGGGGAATTTTGTAAGTGATAGAAGGCGATTGGGTTAGAGGTGAAAAATAAATGTGCAAGCCTTGTGACTCGCTTTGGGTGGGTGCCGCAAGGAGTATACTTTTTTGAACCTTGGTGGGAGTTTGGCACGGGGATCAGTGTCCAGAACGATGCGGGCCTCATCTTTGAAGTCTTGTAGTGTGGGTGGCCACACGGCGAACACCGCAGCTGCGTCGGGATGTCTCGCGAGTAGTTTAGGTGGCTAAGTCTGGGCTAGGCGTGCGCTCGAAATTGCTAAGCCTACCCCTGGGTTTCGGCCTTTTGGACGCATCGATCCCGAAACAAATACTCTGACGGCATTTTTCATCCGCGGACATTTGATGGGCGAGTGGCAAGGCACAGCCAGCCTGCAGGCTTACCCCTCCACTCCTTGCAATATTTGCGATATAGTCGAGTCGGTTCACTTGACCTTAGTTGGAGGGATCAACGGTCATGTCTTATACGAACAGCCCGCGGCTGGTAGGAGAATTCGATTACGACAAGCTCCTCAGAATTGCGCCTTGGCTTAAGTCCGTAAATCCGAAAGGCACTTGCTTCGCGATGAGCGTGCAATGGCTCAGCCGTCTTATGGATTTTCCTTGGTTACAGGCCGAGAAGCTGCATGAAGGGCTTGAGCAAAGTCTAGGCGCGTTGGCCCTGATCCACGCGAAATTTCAGAAAGAAACCGGGGTGCAGGTGGTTGATCAGGCCCAGCGCGAAGCGGGCTATCGGACTGCCTTTCAAAAATTTGGCGTGCGTTCTCCCGATCTGGACGCGGGGGGTCAAACTGCTGGTTTTAAAGCCGTGAAAGATTCTACGCTTGATTGGATGGGCTGCAACGATGGCGATATGTGGTGCGCAGTCTTTATGTGGATTACAACACAGGTCCATCATCCGTATTACGCTGTCTTGAACCATGAGAATGGTGGGCATTCGCTGGCGGTGTATGTAGACGCCCAGCTCAAAATACGGGTCTGGGATCTGAATGCCGGCGAGTTCAAGATTGACGGGAAGCAAGAATGGGAAGCATGGACGGCCGAATTGAAAGCGTATTACGCCGCTACTGCTCCCGGGGTTGATGAGGTCACTCTCATTTCAGTAACGAAGTGAGAACGGGGTTTTCGCGTTGGATGCTAGGGGCGAACATGTCTTAAGGCGCACTTTCGTGATACGCTTATTGGTCTCAATCTAGCTTCCGCCAAAGGACCCACCCATGAGTTCGAACCCAGCGCCCGCTCCTATCGGAAAGAGCCTCACCCCCTCCCAGACTTCCGAGATTGAAAAGACCGTCGATCTTCCCAAACGTCCCGCGCCCGATCCGTCTCTGAAAGCGGGCATCTTTCGCAGTGCCGAGTTGCGCGATATGAACTCGGTTGGAGGGCTGGACCGCCCCGGTCAGGCGGGGCCCGACCCCAGTAACTATTTCCAAGATCTGCACGGGCCGGTCCTGAATAACTGCACGGTTGTGCCCATCTTCTGGGGCAGCGCGTGGACTAACCCAAAAGCTCCGGCACCGACGGTGATTCAAGTCTATGCCGCGATGGCCAGCATTGTGAGCGGGCCTTATATAAGCGGGATTTCCCAATATCGCGGCATCGGTCCCGGCCATGTTTTCCTCGCAAATGCCTCGCGCACTCCCGCCGATCCACCCGCTAACTTTAAAGGCAGCGATATCGAAACGCTGATCGGCAATTGCATTGATGCCGGCACGGTTCCCGCGCCCGATGGCCTGCCGGGCACGCAATATCTGTATGCTGTATTTCTGCCTCCCGGTGTCACTCCGAATGCGGCCGACGGCGGAGCCCACACTTTCTTCTCGCACAAGGGCATCAACGTCCACTATGCCTGGATTGGGTACGGCACCCTCGATGGTATCTCTACTGTCTTCTCCCACGAATTTGTGGAATCCTGTACCGACCCCGAAGGTTCGGGCTTCACCTTTACCAGTGACGCCGATCCGGGCACCTCGGGTTGGATTGAGATCGGGGACGTCTGCCAAAGTTACACCGGTACGTTAAGCGGAGTGGCCGTGCAAGCGTACTGGTCGCAAAAAGACAAAGCGTGCATCATTCCCACACTGAGTCTGACGCCCGTTCCGCGCTGGTATCGTCTGGGAGATCAGGATCTGGGCCACGGCATTCTGAGCGGCGGCCTCGCTGTTGGTTCCGACAATTCCGGGCAACTGCATTTGTTCGGGCGCGGCGGCCAAGGAAATTTGCTGCACCTTGCCCAATCGGGCTCAACTGTGTGGGGCAACTATGCCTCGCTGGGCGGGTATGTGTTGCCGGATGCGTTTAGCGTTTTGGCGAATCCGGACGGCCGTCTTGAAGTGGTCGGCATTGGCACGGGCAATCAGGTTTCGCATATCTGGCAGACCTCGCCATCCGGTCCGTGGAGCGCCTGGAACGGACTCGGTGGCCAAGGCATTGGAGTGCCGCGCCTCATTCGCAATTCCACGGGACAGTTGGAGGCCTTCATCGTCGGCACCGATTCGCAAATCTGGCACATTAAACAAACCAGCGCGCTAGATTGGGGCCATGCTTGGGTAGGGCTCGGGGCCAAAGTGGACACGGGACTCTTCGTCCCGCCGATTATGGATGTGATCGCGAATCCCGACGGCCGCCTGGAAATTTTTTATCAAGGCACCGATTCGGCCCTGTGGCACTTGTGGCAAACAACGCCGAACGGCGCGTGGACGCAGCCCTCCCGGATCGGCGGTTCGATTTCGCTGCTCAGTCTGGCGCGAGCCGGCAATGGCGCCATTTATGCCTTCGTCCGAGGCTCCGATTCAAATCTTTATTTCATTGAACAAAACAGCAAGCTCGACTGGGGTGGCACGTTTACCCGCTTGGCCGGCGGCGTGGCAGGCAGTACTCTAAGCGCGGGGACGAACAAGGATGGCCGCCTCGAAGTCTTCTATGTGGGCACGGGCACTGACGTCCAGCACGTCTGGCAACCTAATGCCGCGACGCCGGCTAGCTGGAGCGCCGCAGCCTCTTTGGGCGGGGGCGGCGTTCAGAAAGTACATGTGGCCAATAATTTGGATGGCCGTTTCGAACTGCTGGTGATCGGCGGCGATTCATACGCGTGGCACATTTGGCAGACGGCTGCGAGCAATGGATGGAATTACTAAGTGTAGATTGACCACTTACAAAGGCGGCGCGGCGGAGACGGTTTCGCAGCAATGGTTGGCCCGTCAAGGGATGCTGGTGGGCGGGCGCGATTTCGTGAGATACTCAGCACAACGGATGCGATTCGTGAACTCAGTGTCAGCCGCTTTGGCGTTGCTGGTCGCCGCGTTTCCCCTTCCTGCCCAGACGATGGGGCAGAATACAGGGCCCGAGGGTGGGGCGGCGGCGGGCACGGATGCGGGTGCGCGCATTACGGGGACGCGATCGCCGTGGGGCAGTCCGGCGACCACAAATAGCAGTGGCGGTGTGGCCGATCCGTCACGCGCAGGGTTCATCCGGGGCAATGTTTTATTTGCGGATGGGACATCGCCGGAAGAGAGCGTTCGCATTGAGCGAGTGTGTGGCGGCAGTGTCCATATCGAAGCGCATGCGGATTCGAAGGGCAATTTCTATATAAGGTTGGGCGGCGATGTAGCTTCTAACATTGCCGACGCTGATCCCGCCGATAACGGTTTGGGCACGGCCCGCAGTGCCACTGCTGAGGGCATGAACGAGTCAGCGAATTTGCTGGATTGCGAGTTGCGTGCAGCATATCCAGGGTATTCTTCCGATTCCATCGACCTTTCGACGCACGGGGCAGGCGGGAGTGCCAATGTGGGGACGCTGATGCTTCACCGCCTGGCGAATGTGCGAGGCACGACGATTAGTGCAACTACGGCGCTGGCGCCGAAATCGGCGCGGAAGAGTTTTGCGAAGGGTTACCAGCTTTGGCAGAAGGGAAAGTTTGCGCAATCGGAGGAGATGTTCAAAGCGGCGACGGCGGACGACGAGAAATTTGCGATTGCGTGGTTTGCGTTGGGGCGAGTGCAACAGCGGCTGAAGAAGCCGGAAGACGCTGTGAACTCTTATTTGAAAGCCATTGCGGCCGATGGGCGCTATGTGAGCCCTTATAACCAAATGGCGTTTCTTTCGGGCGAACTGGGGAGGTGGCAGGATGCCGTCAAGTACAGCCAAGAGGCCATTGAGCTGAACCCCGTGGAGTTGCCAAGTTCGTTCTGGTACAACGCTGTGGCGAATTACAACTTAAAGAACGACGCCGAGGCCGAGAAGAGTGCGCGGGCGCTAGTCAAGTTGGATGCGGCGCATAAGTTTCCGCAGGTAGAAACTATGCTGGCGGAGATGGCGGAGAGCCGCGGTGATTTAAGCGAAGCGGCGCTGCATCTGCGCACATTCTTAGCCGAAGCGCCAAACGCGCCCAATGCCGGTGTTGTGAAACAGAGCTTGAAGCGCGTGGAAGCCCTGGGCAGCCGGCAGGCGCAGATCCATTAACCTCTCAGTGCGCGCAGCTTTGCTTCTGTAATTCCACCCGCCGATTTTTCGCGCGCCCTTCGTCGTTGCCATTGTCCGCAATGGGTTGCTTCATGCCATAGCCGGTGGCGGAAAGGCGACCAGCCACGACGCCTTTCCCTGTGAGCCAAGTGAGGACGGACGCAGCCCTCGCTTCAGACAGCTTCTGATTATACGCATCGTCGCCTACGTTATCCGTGTGCCCTTGCACTTCGAGTTTGAGGTCGGGCCTTGCCTGGAGGAGCGCTAATACCTTATCGAGTGTCGGCTCGGAATCGGGGCGGATGGTGGCCTTGTTGAAATCGTAGTGAATGCCGTAGAGGGCGATGTGGCAGTCACGGTCGAGTTGCTTGGCAATATCACCGACGCCGGCGTCGATGACGCGGATATCGTAATCGGTGCCATTTGAATGAAGAGTGGCCCAAATATCGCGGCCATCGGCAGTATAGTGAGCGTTAACGACGGCGTCGCTCGAGTGTGGTCCTTGAATGATGTGGACGACTTTCCAGCCGGCTTGGGTGAGCGCGTCGCGGTAAACCTCGGCGAACAGGAGTGTACTGGCTAGATTGGCCGGCAGCGAGTAGCGCTTATCGATTGAGCCGTCGCCCGCAAATTGTTGCTCTACGTTGTCTTTGTCTACATCGACATCAATGAGCACGGTGCCGTCTTCATGCACGCTTTGGTTAAACGAGGAGCCGGGCAGGGGAGCCAGATAGGGGAAATTGCCGGCTTCAGGATTGACGGTCTCCGGTTTGGCGGCGGGCTTTTGGAGAGTTAGTTTGAGCGGCGCGGTTCCCACTTCCACCAGATCGGCGCGAATATCGGTGGCTCCGAAGACAAAGATGCCGAGCCAGGAGTCGTGACCGTTTCTCTGATAACGGGCGAGGCGCCCTTGGCCGGGACGATCGGAAAACATGGTCCAACCGGCGGCGAGCAGGGACGGTTTGATCTGGGCCCACGCCTTTTCTGGTTCCAGATCGGCCATAGCGTCGGGAAAAGTCATGTCGAAGTGCCAGTACTTGCCCTTTTTCACAATGGGATCTTGGTCGGGCACCGCGTACTCAGCTTCGCCGTAGTCTTGTTGCGTGATGTCGCGCTTGATTTGAATGGGCGCACGGATGACCACGTACGACGGAAGAGGCGCCGCTGCCAGATCGGCGGCGAAAGCCACGCTCACGGAGGCCAGGGTTGAAGAAAGAAGAAGGGTAGCGGAGCAATAGAGAACAGCGTATTTTTGACGCTTCATATGATCGCGTTTTTGATCATAACAACCGGCGCAAACCGCAAGTCTTTGCCGAGTGGGTTTACCTGATGCTCGGTGGCTGGTTGATTGAGGCGATGGTAGGGATGATGCGGAGTTTTTCGCTGAATGCGACAAGCGCCGAACCGGTGGCGATGATGAAGAAGAGGGTGCGCGTGCCAGCGTGGGAGGTTGCCGGCGATAGTTGGTCGAAGCCCCAAGAGATGAGAAAACCGAGGAACGCGCCGATTGCGGCGGTGAAGACTCTTTTGAACATGGGTGGAACGTATCCTTGATGGATATTGTATACCTGCAGGGGACGCTTTTAGGTGGCTGAGGCCACTTCGCGCTTCAGCTTTTTGACCAAAACCTTAGAATTGCGTTTGCTGGCGTCGTACTTTTCGCGGCGCGCCGGGGGCAGGTCGTCAGGGGTGGCGTCGGTGAAGCCGCCTTTGGATTGGAAGTAGGTAAACGTTTGCGTAGAGAGGGTGAGGAGTTCGGTCATCCCCAGTTCGCGGGCGCGGGTTTCGATGAACTGGATGAGCTTGCGGCCGATGCCTTGGTTCTCATGCGACGGGTCCACGAAGAGGCTGGCGAGCTCGCCTTGTTGCTGTTCGGGATAGAGGTGCAAAGCGACGCAGGCGATGGGGTTCTTGTCGATCTCGAAAATATAGTAATCGTTCAGGTTTTTTTCGATCTCGAGGCGAGTGCGGCGCACGAGTTCCTCTGATTCAACCGCCTTCTGCGTTAAGAGCTGAATCGCGCGGATATCCTTCTTCTTAGCCGGGCGGATCTGCTCGTATTCGTTGGCGTAAATGAGTGTGCCGATGCCTTCGTTGGAGAAAACTTCGGCGAGCAACCCTTCATCCTGACGGCCGTTCACAATATGCACACGCTGGACTCCGGCGGCGCAGGCAGCGGCTGCAAAGCGAGCTTTCGACACCATCTCCGGCGCGAAGCCGCTACTGGCCGACTGCACCAGTTTTTGCAAATCAGCGTCTAGCATCTGGCGAATCAGCTCGCCGTTATAGCGCAGACCGTCGTGCGCGGTCATAAAAATGAGCTTGGTCGCTTTCAGGGCGTCGGCCACCGAAAGCGCGATGTCGTCGGAATTCGTACGGTAGGTTTTGCCGTCGCCATCGAAGCCGAGTGGTGGGATGACGGGGACAATGCCTTGGCTGAGCAGCGTTTGGAGAAGCTCAGTGTCCACGCGTTCCACTTTACCCGTGAACAGGTGATCGACGCCTTGGATAATGCCGAGCGGGTGCGAGATGACGGCGTTGGTGCAGGCCGCGCGCAGATCATTGGCGGAAAGGCCTTCGAGAATCTCGTGGGTGACGCGATTAGCGGCGTCCATCGCGATTTGGAGCGTGGGCGCGTCAGTCACGCCAGTGCCGTCCAGGTTCGAGGCCTGGACGTGCTGGCGTTCGGCTAGCGCGCGGATTTGTTCAGACGCACCGTGGACGAGGACAACGCGAATGCTGAGAGAGCGCAGAACGGCAACGTCCAGCAGAATATTGCAAAAGTTTTCGTCTGTGACGATAACGCCGTCAAGCGCGATCACGAAGGTTTTTTCGCGGAATTGAGGGATATATTGGAGGATGCCGCGCAGGTCCGTTAGTTTCACGGGGTATGGATTCCTAGGCGGTTAACGACGGGCTGGCAACAGAAACGTTGGCGTAAATTTCCTGCAGTGGTACGGAACAGCCCGCTGCATTCAACGCTAATTCGCCGTCGAGAGAGGAGATTGCTTCATAGAGCCACTGATGATCATTTTGTCGGCGGTAAAGTTCAACGAGTACGCGGTCTTGCGAGATGAGAACGTATTCCTGCACGGAGGGTAGAGACGGATAAAGGGTGAATTTTTCGCCGCGGTCGAAGCCTTCGGTCGAGGGGGACAAGACTTCAAAGACGACTGTTGGATTAAGGAGTGTATCGGTCTGCTTGTCAGCAAGTTCGAGAGGGCCGCAGGCGATGAGCAAGTCTGGGTAAACGTAACGGTTGAAGCGAGGAATCTGAATTCGCAAGGTGCCGAAGAGCGCTTCGCAGCGGCGGTTCACCAACCGTTCGCGAAGTTTCGCATGGAGGTTGCCCTGTATTCTTGTGCGATTGAGACTGGCGGCTTCAATCGGAAATACCTCTCCCTGGTGGTATTCCAAACGCCGTTCAGAATGGCGATCCAGCTCCAGATATTGTTCGGCGCTTAAGCCAGTTGCAGGAAGAGTCGCCACTGCTTCATCATACGCTAAAAGCCCTGAAAACTAACGGCCGTTGCGTTGGTCCAGCTTGCGCAGCCAGAGCATGTCTTTGATGTGGTCGGACAGGTCGTAACTGCGCAGAGTTTCGTCGTCTAGATGCGCGGCGCCTTGGATACGGCCCAAGCAATGCGCGGAACCGCAGTGGCATTGGAATGCTTCCGACATGGACCATTCGGTAGAAGGATAGAAGAAAGTCAACTCATCGCCCTTGTGGATCGGAGCGACGGCGCGCAATTGCATGGTGCGCAGATCGAAGAAAACGTTCGGGCGGCAATTGTGGTTGATATAGAGCAGGAATTCGGGATCGAGAATGATGTGCTTGTCGGCGATCGCGGTTTGGACGGTGTAGCGGTCAGGCTGCGTCATGGTCTGCGACGAACCAAAAGGGCGGATGGCCTCGCCGGCCTGAAAGCTCGTCTTTGCGAAGAGCGCGCGGTGCCCGTCGGGCTGCAGTTCATGAATCTCAAAGCGCGGGTCTTCAACTTCAATGACGACGAATGACGAAAGTGTCTCTAAAAAAGGGTTAGTGGCCATACAAAAAGTGGAGGTCTTTTAATGAAATCGGACTTTTTCTATCAAGTTTGTAGGCTCATAATAGCTAATTTCTTGAGTACATTGCGGATTACGAAGGGGATTTAATGCGGGTTTAATTCGGCGTTAATGGAACGCGCGCAGAATAGTCACGTTTGACACTCGGCGGAGCGGATGTCTATACTCAGCAGAATGTCGGAATCGGAGAAATCGAGCGAACTCGGCCTTACCTCGGACGCTACCGACTCAACTGCCGTCGATCATCAAGCCGAAGTATTGCCCGCGCCGGAGACTCTGCAATTTCGCAAGGCTGAGCATAAAGCCAGTGAAGCCGTCAGCAGTGGGCCTTCATGTGTGATCTGTGCGAAGCGCATTGGCGACAGCTACTTTCACGCGCAAGGACAGGTCGTTTGTCCCGAGTGCGCGGCCAAGGTGCAGGCAGTCCAGCACGCGCCGCCTGCACATACTTTGCTGAAATCGTTTGTTTATGGTTTGGGTGCTGCCTTGGCGGGAACTGCAATTTTTTCGATTATCTGGATTGTCACCGACTACCAACTCTCCCTGATCGCCATCCTGATCGGCTATTTGGTCGGCAAGGCCGTGCGCTCCGCATCGAAAGGTTTGGGTGGACGGCCGCAACAGATCTTGGCGGTGGTGCTGACCTATTTCTCAATCACGGCAAGCTATATCCCCGTTGCGATTTACCACCAAATGCACGATCCAAAAGCCGCGGAGTCGAGTTCTGCCGCAGGTGCGGCCAGCGGGCAGAATTCCATGTCTCCTTCTGCGGACGGCAACTCAGTACCGAAGCCCAAAGAGGCCAACGCCTCGACTGGTATGGCTTTGATCATGATGGTAGGGATCTCGTTAGCTGCACCGTTCCTCTCCCTTAGCGAAGGAGTGGGTGGCCTGCTCACGTTGGTGATCATCTTTTTCGGACTGCAGCGGGCGTGGCGGATGACTGGCCGTTCAAACGTTGCGGTGATGGGCCCATATCAGTACAGTTCGTGAAGCCGTGCCGACTCCTCCACCTACCATTTGTCCCGATTGCCGCCAGACCTTGACGGGTAGTGAACTCAGTTGCCCGGCTTGCCACACGCTACTTTATGCGGCTGAGCTGGAGGATTTGGCTCGTAAGGCGCAGATCTCAGCGAATGGCGGTAATCTCGTGCAAGCGCGAGATTTTTGGACGCAGTCGCTGGCCTATCTGCCGCCAGAGACGGTGCAATACCGCAGCATTCAGGCACACGTGGCGGAATTGACTGAAAAGATCGGCGTGGCGGGACCGGCCACGCACAGCAACGGCTGGGGCAAGAAAGCGACCGCCGGCGTGGGGCCGCTTGCGTTACTCCTCTGGAAGCTCAAAGCTTTGTTGCTTGGGCTGACTAAAATCACCACGCTGCTTTCAATGTTCGTCTCTTTCGGTTTCTATTGGCACTTGTATGGCTGGCCGCTCGCTGCCGGTCTGATTCTTTCGATCTACATCCATGAGATGGGCCATGTGCTTGAGTTACGGAAGTTCGGGATTCCAGCGGGTGCGCCGATGTTCATCCCCGGTTTGGGCGCCATTATTCAACTGCGCGGCGTTTCGTTGCCGCCGTTGCAAGATGCGCGTATCGGTTTGGCCGGACCGATCTACGGCTTTGGCGCCGCCCTTGTCGCTTATGCGATGTTCGCCTTCACCGGACTCAAGATTTGGGCAGCGATCGCGAACTTGGGCGCGGTCATCAACCTGTTCAATCTGATTCCCATTTGGCAGTTGGACGGTGCGCGCGGCTTTCACTCGCAGAATCTTTGGCAGAGGATTGGTTTGCTGGCACTGGCCGCCGCGCTCTGGGCCGTTACCAAGGAATCGATGTACTTTCTAGTGATCTTGGGCGGCGGGTACCGAATGTTCAAGCGAGATTCCAGTCCAGAGCCTGACAACGTGGGGTTTGGGCAATTCGCCGCTTTGTTAATTGGGCTGGGCGTGTTAATCATGCTTTCACGGCAAGGGTAGGCCTTCGTGTCCCCTTACTTCCGCGTACTAGCCGCCGCGAATTCTCGTCAAACCTAGTTGACTTCAATGCTTGGTGGGTAGTATCGTGGCGATTCGGCTCAAAAAACCAGCCCAGTAGGCTATAGTCATATGAGAATCGGCGCTGAAGGGCTTGTGATTGCGGATCAATAACCGGATGGAGAAGCTTCAGACAACTCTCGAATCAACCTTGCAAAGCGTCGATCAGGCCGAAGAATTGGTCATGGCCGAAGCCGTCAAAGCGGGCTTCGATGAAGATGGCCAACACCAAATCGGCATGGCGGTGCGTGAATGCGCCGTCAATGCGGTGGTTCACGGCAATCGGTATAACAAGAATAAAAAAGTTCACCTTGATGTGGAACGCACCCCCACGGGAATCACCGTCTTGATTGGCGATGAAGGCGAAGGGTTTGACGTCAACTCCATTGCCGATCCGCTGGCCCCCGAAAATCTTTTGAAACAATCGGGGCGGGGGATTCTGCTGATTCGCGCCTTTATGGATGAGTTCGATATGCATCCCCGGCCCGGGGGAGGCACCGAAGTTCGCCTTGTGAAAAATCTTGCAAGTGAATAAACAAATTTTGAGCCATATGAATAGGAGGCAAAGTGAGTGTTAAGTTAACGACGCGCCAAGTGGGCGACGTCACCGTGGTCGATGCGGCCGGAAGAATTACTCTTGGCGAAGGAGCCAGTGTTTTTCGCGACACCATCCGCGATCTGGTTGCCAAAGGCAACAAGAAGCTCTTGATTAATCTATCGGAAGTGTCATACATCGATAGCTCGGGCATTGGCGAAATGGTTTCCGGCTTTACCACCGTCACCAACGGCGGCGGACAACTCAAACTGGTTGGCTTGTCGAAGCGGGTCAAAGATCTGCTGCAAATCACCAAGCTCTATACGGTGTTCGAAGCCTTTGACGACGAAACTGAAGCCGTTCGCAGTTTTAAGTAATTCCGCGGCTTCCACAGGTTGCTTGTAACTCAGCCTGCCTGTGGGAGCCTGCCTCTTCCTGAAGAACTGGCGCTAATCGTCTTCCCTGGAGCGTTTCATGCCAAGGCGCCGCCTGCTCAGAAGTAATTGCGTACCAGTATTTGTTCTGTAGATATGGTCGATTTGTGTATAATAAATCTCGCCGGAAGACTTAAAAAAACTTTCGGTTACTAGAAAAGAAAGCACAAACAAACTACATCAACATGAAACGATCCACAGCATTTATCATCAGCATCCTTTCCGCTGGCCTACTGGCTTGCGTTCCGGCAGGGGCCGAAGAAGTCTCGGGCGTTTGCAATCTTCGTCCGTCCGACTTACTGGCTTCCTTTGCGTTTTCCTCAACGGGCACTAATCTGACGGCCAACGCTTTGATTCCCGCCGGACCTTTTTCGCAAGTGGGCACAGCAACCGGGACGACAGCTACACAGAGCGGGGACACCATTAGTGGCAGATGGACCGTTACGATTACTCAAAACGACAGCAGCGGCAAAGTCACCACTAAAACCTTTCCAGGTAGTTACAGTGTGAGCACAGATACCTGCACCGGAAACTTTTCCTGGGATGCCTTAAGCGGAGCTACCGTTTTCCAGGCAACCTTTGTGAATCACGCTAAGGAATTCAAGAGCGTCTCTACCTTGCCCGGTGTGATCATCGCGTACGACGGAAGAAAGCTTTAAACTTCCGCTTTGCAAGCCTAGCTTTCATAGAAAACGCCCGTACTGGTTACGGGCGTTTTCTCTTTTTGACCTCTGTGGCAGCGGCTGCCTACAAACGAGTGCCCTTTTTTCTAGCGCTTGTGGCCCAATCGACCCGACCGGATTGCCCAACCCAGCATGCCCAACAGTGAGCCGCCGAGCAGTCCAATGTTACTTGGTTCCGCTGTTATTGAGACGCTGCCGAAGTGGCAATCGCGATTCCATGAACAACGCACGCCGCAGCCTTGCCATGATGGATTTTCACGGTCGCACGAGCAGCCGCTTCCGAAATCACGACTCGCAAACCGCGCTGATTTCATCCCCAGCCACGACGCCTGATCGCTTCGCCTACGTAAAGGCCACAGAGCATAAAAACTTGTATCGGATACCTATTCGCTAAAGGCCGTCCATCCGGCTCATGCCATCAAACGAATGAGTGCGCGAGTTTTTGATTCGAAGTGAGACGACTGGCCCCCTGTCGGCACATTCTTAGCAGTTAATAGGGTTGTCCCTCTTCCATAAAACCTATGCCAGTATCCGCAACACAACAACAAAGCGCCGCCATCCCTGTTTCCGAGCAGCGGCCGTTCGATATATTGCTCGCCGATGAGTTGACTCTCGTCCGCGAGGGCTTGGCTTCCTTATGCAATTCCATTCCCGGGTACCGCGTGGTGTCGCAAGTGGGATCGGCTGGGGCGGCTTTAGCCGAGATTCAGCGTCTGCAGCCTGCTTTAGCGCTGCTAGATCTAGGCCTCTCCGATTTGGCCGCCACCGAAGTGATTCGCCGCGTACGCGACCAGAATTTGCGCACCCGCTGCGCCGTCTTTTCGGTCAGAAAAGATCGCAAAACTGTGCTGGAAGTCCTGCGTACCGGCGCTTGCGGGTTTCTCTTGAAGACCTCCAGCGCGGATCAAATGGCCGAAGCGCTCACCCAATTCACCCAAGGCGGCATCTACGTCTCGCCGCAAATTGAAGTCATGTCGCTCTTCGGCGACGGCGTCGGACGAATGCATAGCGAAGACCCGCTCGAATCGCTCAGTAGCCGTGAGTTTCAAGTGTTTTCACTGCTCGTAGAGGGCATTCGCGCCAAAGAAATCGCCGCCCGCCTTTCTCTCAGTCCCAAGACGGTCGACACTTACCGTTCCAGTCTCATGCGCAAGCTGGATATTCACGATGTGGCGGGCCTCGTTAAGTTTGCGATTCGCCGCGATTTGGCCGATTTGCGCATGTAGCCAGGCGGCAATCGGGGGGCGGACTTCAGCCCGGATCCTTGGCGTCCGTCTTCCGGCTCGGCCTATTCTTCACTTGTTTCTCCCGTTCCTTGCCTTCCTCGAAAACTAAAATCGTGGCCGTGATGCTGTCTTGATGCACACGTCCAACCCGCAACAACGGCGGTACATTACTTGCATATCGTCTCCTCTTGCCGTCAGACAAAGGACGCGTGGCAGAACTTAAGACATTCCTTCTCGTGCTCTCGCGCCCTTCGGCGCAGGCGACATTTCGTTGTGCCATGAAAGCGTCCAGCCAGATTCACCAACGGGCTCCTTAGCACCAGACACCGACTTCGGCCTTTTCTTGCTGGCGGCTCTCTTAGTCTCTCTCCCCTCGGCCCCCGGTTTTCATCTTTTCGTTGTTGCGGCAGCCGCGATGGGGGAGTCACCGCCCTAAATAATATTTCTTCTGAGTCCTATCAACCACTTACAAGTCAAAATTTTTTCCGCCGCGAGGCGCCCGGCCCTAAGCTGAAAAAGTTAAGGCGTAAAAGGCCTTCTTTACGCCTTCTGTGCCGCCGTTGTCGCGCGCATACATCAACCGTTGAAAGGAATCACCATCATGGCTACCGAAAAACAAAAAGCCGCTAACAGAGCAAACGCGCAACACTCAACCGGCCCCATTTCCTCCGACGAGGCCGCCTTTAATAACTGGCGTCACGGACTGGCTGTCAAAACACACGAACACTTCGGCTTTCTCATGGACGAGAGTCAAGAAGAATTCGAAGCACTCCTCAACCAGCTCAGCCACGACCACCAGCCGACCTGCGAAACCGAGTTCATCATGGTTCGCCACATGGCCGAATCCGCGTGGTTGCGCGCCCGCGCCATCCGCTTGCAAGCCGACTGCCTGGTGTTCGGCCTCAAAGATACCGACGTCGCCAGACTCGCGCTCTTCATCCGCTATGAAACCACGCATGAACGCGCCTTCTACAAGGCGGTAAACGAGCTGCAAAACCTAAGAAAACAAAAACAAAACTCGCAAATTGGGTTCGAATCGCACGGCCTCAAAAAGGCGGCCGATTCCAGGGCCGCCGAAGCGCTCAATTTGAAGAAAGAAGAGTTCCAACTCAAAAAGGAAGTCGTGCAAATGAAAAAGGAGGCGCAAGAAAGGCGAAATCCGCCCGTCGCGAAGCCGGATCTGACCGATCCCGGCCTCGAAATGGCCGCTTAACAGCCTCCAACCTCAACTGTTTTTCACGCACGCGCCCGAAGTGTGCCAAATCGGAACGCTCCAGCCAAGAGCAGTCGGGCACAACGAGCCGTTATGGGTTCGAAGCGCAATCAGACCCGGGGAACCCAGCCACATCTTCTCCTCCCTTGGCATCTTAGCGCCCTGATAACGCCGGGGCTAGCCCTGTCGGCGGCCTCTTCAATCGGTAAGCAATGCTGAACCACCCCAAAAAAGACGAAACAGAAGAAAATTGCAACCGCGACTTTGACGCCGGAATCATCCGTTTAAATCCGGATATACCCGCACTCTTACCAGCACCCCCTATTACCGCCCAAACTGTGCTTTAATAGAAAAGGAATGTCGAACAAGAAAGTGGGCTAATCGCCCACTTTTTTATTTCTCAAAATGCTTATGGCGGCTGTGGAAAACAAAGAATTGCTCGAACGAATCACCGAACTGGGTGAGCGCTCCGCCATGGGCACAGATATAGAATTAGTCGAAATCCAATTAAAAGGATCCGGCAATGCGCGCCTCTTGCGCGTATATATCGATAAACCGGGCGGCGTCACCCATGGCGATTGCGAAGTAATCTCGGAACGCTTGGGCAAGCTGCTGGATGAGGAAGATCCCATTCCCGAGAACAGCTACACTCTCGAAGTGAGTTCCCCGGGCATCGAACGCCGGCTTTCCAAGCCCCGCGATTTCGAGCGCGTGGTGGGGCAGAAAATCCGCCTCGCCGTGCAGCCCCCCGGTGAAAGCCGGCGTCAGCTAGAGGGTCGCTTGGCGCAGGTCGCCAACGGCGCTCTAGAGGTAGAAGTGGCGCCTGGCAATCTGGTTCGCGTCCCGTTGGATACGGTGCAAAAAGCGAACCTGAAGTTTGAGTGGTAGCCGCCGCAACTTTCAGCGCTCCCTCACTCGTAATAATTAAAAGAAAAAGATTTAGTAATTGAATGAAGAGGTTTTGACGTGGCTTCGATCTATCAGTCCATCGAAATATTGAGTAAAGAAAAGGGCATCGATCCGCAAATCGTTCTTGACGCGGTCAAAGACGCTATGTTGGCGGCTGCCCGTAAGCAATTCAAATCTCAGGAAGATCTGGTTGCCGATCTGGATGAAAAATCCGGCAATATTCAAATTTACAGCATCAAGCGTGTTGTCGAAGCGGTCGAAGATCCTTCAAAACAAATCACTCTGTCCGCCGCTCTGAAACTCGACGACAAGGCCGAACTGGGTGCCGACGTGCGCGAGGCCAAGCCCATGGATGTCCTCGGCCGTATTTCCGCCCAGACCGCCAAACAGGTCATTCTTCAAAAGGTCCGCGAAGCAGAGCGCGACAGCGTCTTTTCCGAATTTCAAGGCCGCCAGGGCGAGCTCGTCAATTGCGTTGTCAAACGCATCGAAGGTCAGGATTACATCGTTGATATGGGCAAGACCGAAGCGCGTCTCCCCAAAAAAGAGCAATCCCGCGTCGAAAGTTTCAGTGTGGGCGATCGCGTTCGCTGCGTCATTAAAGGTGTTGAACGCGGCGGCAAGAATTCTGGCGTTCTCGTGTCCCGTGGCGCGCCCGAACTCGTCATGCGCCTGTTCGAACAGGAAGTCCCCGAAATTTACGACAACACCGTTTCCATCAAAGCCTGCGCCCGCGAACCCGGCGAACGCACCAAAATCGCTGTCTTCAGCCGCGACCGCGACGTTGATAGCGTCGGCGCTTGCGTCGGCATGAAGGGCATGCGCGTCCAGTCCATCATTCGCGAACTGCGCGGCGAAAAAATCGACATCATCGAATTCTCCGACGACCCGGTGCTCTACGTAACCAAAGCGCTCAGCCCCGCCAAAATTTCGCGAGTTACCATTCTCGATCCCACCGACAAACATATGGAAGTCGTGGTGGATGATCTGCAACTCTCGCTCGCCATCGGCAAGCGCGGCCAGAACGTGCGCCTCGCCGCCAAGCTCATCGGTTGGAAAATCGATATTAAAAGCGAAGAAGAAAAACGCCGCGAAACCGAATCCCGCATGGGCGACATGGTTATGTCCGGTGCCCCTGTCTCTGTCCTCATGGATTTCGGCATGCCCGAATCGGTTGTCGAACAATTAGTCGGCGCCGGTATCGGAACTGTTGAACGTCTCGGCGGCATGACGCCCGAAGAACTCGAAGCCATTCCCGGTGTTGACGAAGAACTCGTCACTCACATTCAAACCTCCGTCGTCGCTTATTACAGCCAGTACGACGCTGCTCAGGAAGGGCATAATGAAGCGCCGGCCGACGGGCAAAGTGAAGAAGCTCCGGCCGACGCCGCTAGTATCGAAGCGGCCATTGATCACGACACCGATGGTCATCACACCGCGTTTAAAAATTTGGAGACGGGCGTGCTCGAACATGATCTAGCCAAGCACGAACAGGCTCTCTTGGAAGAAACAAATGAAGGAGAAGTCCTCGATCTCGGCAAGGTCGAGGGCCTGTCGGCCGCGCCCTCGCAGTTGCGTGGCCTCGCTCATTCCCAGACCGCCGCAGTACCTGGTACGGCGGAATCTGATACCATAAGTAAAATCGATTAATCCGCCACAAAAGTAGGGTTTTGCAAGGAGTTATTGCCGCAGTCTCTTCTATGAAGAAAATCAGAATCAACGAGTTGGCTCGGGAACTTGAGGTCAAGCCCGGCGTCATCATCGACATGCTGCCTGAACTAGGCGTGCAGGAGAAAAAGACGCACTCCAGCTCGATCGACGAAGAGGTTGCCATTGAACTCAAACGCCGCCTCAACGGCCCTGATTCGGGTCCGTTGCGGACTGGCAGCGAGTCAGCCAATGGCCACGGTCACGACCACGACTACGATGAACACGAGTCGCACGAAGAAGAACATGAGCACGAATCCCACTCGGAGCCTGTAGCGGAACAGGTCATCGAGAAGGTTCAGGCTGTGGGCCAAGTGCCGGTGGCCTCCTCGGAGCCGCCATCGCCGCCCAAAGCCCCGCCCTCACTCCCTCTGCGCCCCCCTGCTTTGCCGCTGCGCCCTGCGCGCGATTTTCAAACTGGTCGGCCCCCGCTTGGCGTTCTCAAGCCTCAGCCTCCGCCACCCCCTCCGGCTGCGCCCGTAGCCAAAGAAGCGCCTGCTGCGCCTAAAGAAGAAGCCTCGCCCGAACATCCCGTTCCTGAACATCCGGGTCATCCGGAAGCGGCTGAGACCGATAAACCCATTCCTTCCTTCCGTCCTTTGCGTCCCCCTATGGGTGCGGGCATGGCGATTCATCCGCCTCTTGCATCGCCAGGGCATGCGAGCAACCGCGGCATCTCTATACCCGCGCGTCCCGTTCCGCCCACGCCTAAAATCAATCCCCCTGGTTCACAACAAGGCCAGCAATCCGGGCCGCGTCAGCCTCTGCCCGCCGATACCCCGCGCGGCAATTTCGGCCCGCATGCGCCGCTTGATCGTCCGTTGCGCCCGACCGCACCCGCGGCTCCGTCGGCGCCACAACAGCCATCACCCTCGCGCATGAATCAGGTGCCCACTCACCTTGTTGCCCCCGGCCCATCTGCGCCCCAAACTCCGGCTGCGGCCTCTCCGCTGCCCAGTGCTGTCCCCGGTTCTCCCATTCCTGCCCGTCCTACCCCGCCTCAACAGCCGCGCCAGGCAGGCAGTTCCGGTCTTACTCCCGGTGCGCCCATTGCGCCTCGTCCGCAAGGTAACCGTCCTTTGGCGGGCCAGCCTCAGGCGCGCCCCATTGTTCCGCCTCGTCCAGATCTTGTCCAGCGGCTCAAACAACAGCAGCAAACCCAAACTCGGCCTATGCCGGGTATGGCGCCGCCGCCTCCGCCGCGTCCCGGTGCTCCCTCTCGTCCTTCACCAGCGCCCGGTCAACCGCTTTACCGCGGTCCCGTTCGTCCCGGCCAACCCCTCATGCGGGGTCCCGGTCAACCTGGTAGTGGCGGTGGTTACACGCCCGGATCTCCTGGCCAACAACGCCGCCCCGGTGGTCCCGGTGGCGCGCGTCCCATGCATCCCACTAGCCTGCGCCCCGATCAAGCGCAGCCGATGCCCGCGCCCGATCAACAGCGTCGTCATCAGAACAAGCCCAATGTTCGCGGTCCCCAGCGCGACCGCAGAGATCAAGAAGGCAATCTCCGTGATCGTGGTCCTAAGCGTCAGGCTATTTTTGAGCCGCCGCCTATCGACCGCGAAATCACCGTCGCCGAAGGCGTCACCGTCAAGGAACTTTCCGAAAAGCTCGGTGTCAAGGCGAACCTTGTCATCAAGAAGCTACTCGAAAAGAAAGTCTTTGCCACCATTAACCAGACTCTCGACGTGAAACTCGCCGAAGATCTGGCGCGTGAATTCGGTGCCTCTACCAACAAAGTCACTTACGAAGAAGAAAGCACTCAGGAAATCGTCGAAGCCGAAGAGACGGGCGATCTTGTTCGCCGCGCACCCGTTGTCACCATCATGGGTCACGTCGATCACGGTAAAACTTCTCTGCTCGATGCCATCCGCGAAACGAACGTGGCGGGCCGCGAAGCCGGCGGTATTACTCAGCACATCGGTGCCTATCATGTCGAGAAAAACGGCCGCAAGATCGTCTTTATCGATACCCCAGGTCACCAAGCCTTTACTCGTATGCGGGCGCGCGGCGCTAAGGTTACCGACATCGTCGTGCTCGTTGTCTCCGCCGACGATGGTGTGATGCCTCAGACCCTCGAAGCCATCGATCACGCCAAAGCAGCCGGCGTCCCGATGATTGTCGCCATCAACAAAATTGACAAGCCCGGCGCTCAGCCAGATCGCGTCAAACAGCAACTTTCCGATCGCGGCATGTTGGCCGAAGATTGGGGCGGCGATGTCGTCATGGTCCCGGTCTCGGCCAAAGCCAAACAGAATCTCGACCTGTTACTGGAAATGATTCTGCTCGTGGCCGATATGCTCGATCTCAAAGCCAATCCGGCCCGTCCGGCGGTTGGTACGGTTCTCGAAGCCAAACTCGACAAAGGTCGCGGCCCGGTCGCAACCATGTTGGTCCGCAACGGTACTCTCAAAGTCGGCGATCAGTTCATCTGTGGCGCTCTCTTCAGTAAAGTCCGCGCCATGTTCGATGATCGCGGCGGCCCCACCAGGGAAGCCGAACCGTCTATGCCGGTGGAAGTCATCGGCCTGGAAAGCGTGCCTGAAGTGGGCGATTCCTTCCAGGTCGTTACCGATACTTCGAAGGCCAAACAGATTGTTATTTACCGCGAAGCCAAGGCCCGCGATGCCGCCATGCTCAAGGGCGCTCGTGTCGCTACGCTTGATTCGCTCCACCAGCAATTCAAAGAGGGCGACCTCAAAGACCTCAACCTGGTCATCAAGGCCGACGTGGGTGGTACCGCGGAAGTTCTTTCCGATACCCTTCAACAGCTCTCCACCGACAAGATCCGCGTGCGCATCTTGCGCGCCGGTGTTGGCGCCATTACCGAAGACGATGTGCTTCTCGCGTCTGCTTCCGAAGCTCTCATCATCGGCTTTAACGTGAAGGCCGAAAAGAGCGCCGAAGCCACCGCTGAGCAACAGAAAATTGCCATCCGGCTGCACAGCATTATTTACGAATTGATAGACGAGGTTCGTCTCGCCATGACTGGCCTGCTCGATCCGGTCTACAAAGAAACGATTTTGGGCCACGCCGAAGTCCGCGAAGTGTTCAAGATCAGCAAGGTCGGCACCGTCGCCGGCTGCTACGTCTCCGATGGTGTCATCCGCCGTGACAGTCAGGTCCGCATCAAACGCGATGGCGATCTGATTCATACCGGTAAGATCGATGCCCTCAAGCGCTTCAAAAATGACGCCAGCGAAGTGAAGAACGGCGTGGAATGCGGTATTTCCATTGTCAACTTCAACAACATTAACCAGGGCGACATCATCGAAGCCTTCACTATGGAGCGAATTGCTCCCCAACTTTCGCCCGCCGCGGCCACCACTCGCTAGCTTGCTCGACAAGGGGGGACACACCCCTTGTCGATCCGGGCGCTGACCTAACTAAACCAATGCCCGTTATCGGTGTACTGACGCTTGACATTGTTGTGGAAGCCTCGCATTCTCTCAAAGAGAAGCGGCACGTTGTGAAAAGTTTAAAGGACCGCCTCCGCGAGCGTTTCAACGTCGCCGTGGCGGAGATCGATGGTCTCGATTCCTGGCAACACGCCGTTGTTGCCGCAGTGACTGTCTCCAGCGACAAGGTGTTCGCCGAAAAAGTCCTCAATCAGGTCGAAGCTCACGCCGAAAGCGTCCTTGGTGGATCGCTCACGGGCGCTTCGATCGAATGGCTGTAAACTAAGTTTGAAGGATAGGTGTCTACGATGACCTTCGAGTTCAAAGCTGCTCTGTCACACAATGGGCAAATTACCGTTCCGGCCGATGTCGCCGGACAGATCCCCCCCGGAAAAGAATTAAACATCGTTCTTACCTGCGAGGCCCCCGTCGAAAGTGATGCGTTTCGCCTCGCCAGAACGCTGCGAGAAAAGTCCTACGCCGCCGCCGTATCGGCCGAAGAAACCGTCTACGATTCTTTGGCTTAACGAGAGCTTGTTACTCTTGGCGGGCGAAATTTGCGTTGAAGGTCGGAAACGAATTATAAAGCTTGCTGTTATCTGACTCACCTGTCCCAAGGCTCCCAACCCAGATAGTGGATTCTTGTCCCTGCTTTCCCGGGCGTATCCTCACTCTCCCCGCCCACTTAGTAGCTCCTGTAGCGACTAGGTCAATTTGGGCCGACTCGGCTTCGTGTCCTATTGGGTGTTGTTTCACGCCCTTATAGTAGAGAAAAGCCTTCACGGTGGCTTCTCTGATGTGTTCCAAGCACATCGTGTCGGGGAAGAAGGTGCTCAACTTGAACTCCTTCTCCCACTCGATTTTGCCAAATTTGGACTGCCCGGCTTTGAGCTTCACTTTCGCGGAGTAAACCTGGTTACAACTGAGGGCTCTAACTTTCTTCGGCGCATTTTCCTCATCTTTCTCAATGATGTAATCCTCGCCTTCGGTGAGGCCGTTGAGCGTATGCAGTCCCGTGTGCTGCGCCTTGCCTTCCTTGCCTTTCATGTGCGCTTCGAAGCTAGGATCGAACTTGGGTATCCCCGTTGGGTGCTGTTGTCCTTTGATTTCGATCGTGGTGGGGTACTGCGGCGGTACCGCGATGATATTCCAATTGCACATTTGACGCCTCCCTTGACGGGTTGTTGTCCTGCAATCCGCGCTCCACTCTCAAATGCTTCTAACGAAACACGCGCCGTTATCTTTGCCAGATAGCGCCGTGTTCTAGTGCTGCACGTTTCGGATAACGCGCCGCGCGGGAATATCCAACAGCGCGTA
>CAWJBS010000169.1:0-47011 GCA_963840845.1 Bryobacterales bacterium | reverse complement strand
CCTTGATTCGCTTCAAAACTGAGGGGCAGTTGCCCGTAATGTGCCTCCACAGTACGCGTTGACTGGGCCGACAGAAAAGAATTCGCAAAGACAAATACAGATATTGCACCAAGGTAGGCTCTCGCCAGTACACAAATATTACTTCGACCCATTTTTTAACCGCTGCCTACGTAATTCAAGTAAATTGCTCAACGGAAAAAAGGGATCTAAGCGCACCCACACGACAAACGCCTAAATTCCATTTCTTCTAAATCCGATACCTAATTAAGCGAAGAACCGCGAAGTCCATGCCAAAAAAATGAAACAATTTGAGGTATCTTCTTAGAACACGCCTTATGGACGATTCTGCGGATCACTCGCCAGCCCTTACAGAACAACTAAGACGTTTTTCAGGCGGCGACCGAGCTATCGCCGAAGCCGTACTGCGCGAAGTGTTACCTGAATTACACAAAGTGGCTGTCCGGGAACTTAGACGCGAACAAAAGGCGGCGGCATTGTCGCCCACTGAGTTGATACACGAGGTCTGGCTCAGAAACCTTAGAAACGGCGGTTGGCGGATTAATAGCCGCGAGCATTTCTATGCGATTGCAGCGCTTGCCATGCGACAAGTACTAGTCGATTTTGCGCGAATCCGAGTAGCCCAAAAACGCGGCAACGGCAAGAGCCCCGCTTCCTTGGACGGCCACACCTCCGCCGTTGGCTTAGGAGCCGACGCCGATCCGAACGCTCTCGTGCAGATTGGCATCCTGATGGATCGGCTAGACAAGCAAGATCCGGATGCCGCCCGCGTGGTCGATATGCATTACTTTACCGGCTTCACGTTAGAGGAGATCGTAGAGATTACGGGACTCAGCTTCCGGCAGGTTCGCAATCGGTGGGAGCGGGGACGCGATTGGTTGAAAGACGGTCTTCGCGGCTAAAAGAGCCGGCAACAAAATGGCATGGTTAGCACGCAATTTCGCAGAATACACTGTGCGCGCTTCACGCCTAGGCGTTCTTTCCTCGCTGCTGGCAGCCATTGCCTTCGGCCAGCAAGCTCCTTTCTTCCGGTCACAGGGCCGAATGCGCCCAAATCCGTCGATGCTATTTTTCAAGACAGCCGAGGAGCGCTTTGGTTGGGCGGTGGTGACGCAGTGTCGGTTAGCACACTCACCTACTTTGACGGAAGCCGCTTCGTTTCTCCCGTCAAAAACTTTCCCAAAGTGACGATCGACGGCTTTGCCGAAGATAGCGAAGGCGCTCTCTGGATTGCATCCGATGGAGGGTGTACCGGCTGTTCCATGGAATTCTTAATCAGATAACCGCCACGCCCTCCGCCGGAATCGCTGCTATTGCCAAAGACGTGTTCCTCGTCGCCGTCGCCTCGCGCGGCCAAGACGGATTGATGGACTTGACCCGCATCAGCAAATCTCATGGCACATGGGTCTCCGAAACATTCCTACCATCCATTCCCACGCCAGTTGCCTCAGTGCTTGCGTCGGACTTTAGCAACATGCCCACGGTGGACTCACGCCATACGCTTTATTCCTGCCAGCGGGCTTTTTGCGAGATAAATAACGCCGATATTGTCGACTGGCGCGAAGGCACCTCGCTCTCCGTGAAGCGCCACCCAATGCCGTTCCTTCTTTCTGGTCCCGTCTCGCGAGATGGCTCGGGGTGCGTCTGGATGTTAAGTGGGTCCACCAGTATGGTGCAGTGCCCGGGCGATATCGAGCCGCACCCGCTACCGCCCGGAGCAGGGGGTCGGGGACAGCAACACGTTTTGGAACTGCCGGACGGGTCCGTTGCCGTTCCTAGCATGGGTGCAATCGCCGTCGGCCGGCCAGGACACTTTCGCGTGCTCACACGCGCCAACGGCTATCCTAGCGTTGCGTCTCCACTCCTGGCCAAGGACGGCTCTATTTGGTTGGGCAACGCCGACGGGTTGTTTGTTTTCCTCGCCCCTTCTCAAACCGAATTTTGGACAGAACATGACGGCTTCGACGGCAACACTTGGTCTATCGTGCGAGTGGGCGAGAAGGTGTTTGCCGCCGCTGGCAACAAAGTTTTGGTACTCGACGGCAGACGCAGCCGCTGGCAGCCCCTGCTCACACTCAAATTTGCGGAGCATCTATCGGCAGGCCCCGGCAACACAGTGTTGGTCAGCAGCATGGACGATGGCGTTGTACAAATCGATGCCCAAGGAAAGATCTTGCGGAAGTCTGAGGTAGCCAATGCGAACACGCTCGCGCAAACACCCGACGGGCAAATCTGGCTGCCCGGCAGCAGTGGCTTTACGCAGCTACGATTCAAAGGCCAAAAGTTTAACTTGGCGTCCGCACAAATTCCAAGCCCGCAAGTCTACGGCGTAGATATGCAAGTAGACGGCGGCGGCGGCCTGTGGACCTGCTCTGATGTTGGGCTGCTTCATAAACTCGCCAACGGATCCCGCGCCCTTTCCAAAACCGACGGCTTGCTCGAAAACAGTTGCCGCTCTTTCACGTTCGATCAAAGTGGCGATATCTGGTACGCATACCTGGGTACAAGCAACTTCTCGCTGATTCGGAAACCCATGGCGGCCAAACCCCTTATTCAACATTTCGGGGGCGGCGAGGCTGGTGTAGCGGGGAACACCTTCATTGCCTCCGACCGGCGCGGTTGGCTCTGGCGCGGAGCCGAAGACGGCCTCCACGTGGCCGACTTGGAGCAAGCCAGGCAGGGTCAATGGCTCCATCTCGATCGCCTAGACGGCTTGCCTTCGACCGACTCAAACACCAGATCATTCTTTCAAGATTCCGATGGGTCCATCTGGTTCGGCGCTGGGGCAACGGTGACGCATTTATTTCCGCCCGACGATCTGGTGCACCCGGGCTTCGCCCCATCCATGTTTGTCTCCGGCTTCTCATGGAACGGGGGCGATTTCCAAATGGCGAATCTGGTCGATAACGTTGAATATGGCGCGAACATCATAGCCCACATCGGCTCGCTCCAGTTCGACCGCCGCAACGCGCTGCGCCTCCGTTACCGTCTCCTCCCCGAGCAAACGTACTGGACGCCTGAACGCAATCTCGATATCCCTCTGGGCAAACTGTCTTGGGGCAAACACACTCTAGAAGTGCAAGCGCGTTTGTACACCGGCCCTTGGTCGGCAACGGTGAGCCAATCGTTCGGTGTCCTCAGGCCGCTTTGGCTTCAATGGCCCGCGCTGCTCGGTTTTGCCTTTGCTGGCACGCTTGCAGCAGCGGGAGGTTTGAAGCGGCGGAACAAGCGCCGCCGCCGAGCACAAACCGAATTGCCGGGCCTGGAGGATTGGCGACTGAGCGTTCTTACGCCGGATACGGGAGCTTTAGAGGGAAGCGTACTCGACGGCCGATTCGAAGTCCGCCGCATCGTCGCCCGAGGCGGCTTTGCCACAGTGTTCGAGGGGCGCGACCTGCGCGACGGCCGCGCTTGTGCCGTGAAAATCTTCCGCCACGAATTGAGCGAGAAAAGCTGGATGGCGCGCCGCTTTCAGCAGGAGGTCTCGGCCCTGCAACAAATTCACCACTCAAATGTTGTCGGCATTTACGGCCACGGCACCGCGCTCACTGGAGCTCCGTATCTCGCCATGGAGTTCATCTCGGGTAAAACGTTGCGCGAGGCCCTTGGCGAAAAGAAGTTAGACGGCGCTCGCGTCGCCAACTATCTTCGGCAAACCGGAAGCGCCTTGGCCGAAATTCATGCACATCAAATTTGTCATCGTGACATCAAACCGGAGAATCTCATGATTCGCGATGAGAGTGTGCCGGGCGCAGACTTAGTGCTGATTGATTTTTCTATCGCCATTGTGCAAGACCCCGATGAGACACTGCATGGCCTTTCCCGCGCTGCCGGGACGCTTCAATACATGGCGCCTGAACAAGCGATTGGCTATGCCGATGCCTCCAGCGATATCTATAGTTTGACGAAGATCGTGCTTGAGATGCTAACCGGTAAGCGGCTCTCGACGCTTTTACCCGATGCCTCCATGGACCTGCCGGCCCGTATTCGCCAGCTGCTCACCTTAACTCCCTACGGTCTCTCGGAGGCTTCCATCGATCTGATTGCTAGGGCGCTAGAGTTCGATCCGTCCAGGAGGCCGAGAAATGCTAGTGAGTTTGCGGACACTATTGCGGACAACTTGATGCGTAATTCTATAAATTGAGGTTTTGCTCTTCTGGGTAAATGCGTTATGTTTCGCTTGATAGACGTTGCCACGGAGGTTCGGCGGAATGAGCGCAAAGACGAAACGAAATTTTGAGGATTACCAATTTAGGGTTCTTCCATTGAGGAAGGAAGAAGGCGGCGGATATTTGGTGGAGTACCCTGAAATTCCCGGATGCATGTCTGACGGGGAGTCGATTGAAGAGGCGATCTCCCGTGGAAGAGAAGCTTTGCGGGATTGCCTGGCGGTGTTCAAAGAGTTGAGTCAAGCCTAGCGGGAGTGAGTGTCAAAAAGCTTCTCGGCCGACAGGGCCGTCGTCAAGCCGCGCGCGGGTGTCATCTTCTATGGGCGCTTGCGTGGCGCATTGCTGCATCAATTCTTTGAGCGTGTGTAATGACGGTTCGGCGATGGCCGCTTTTGAGAGTTCTTCTAGCCACGCTTGCAGGGTCATGCTGTGGGCAACTGCTTGTCTTTGGAGAGCCGATACGGTTTGTTCTGATAGTTCGATATTTTTCATGCCTTAGAAGTCTTATCGGAGCGGACTTCGCGGACGGCTTCGTCAACGATGCGCTGGATTTCATCGGGGTCGGCGTCGGCATTGCGCGCCCGGATTTCTTGAATGGTGCACTGAAAAGCGCGGCGTGGGTCGGTTTCTCGTTGTACTGGCATGTTGGGAACTATGCGTCCAGTATAGGTTGCCCAGATTAGGTCGCTTACGCTTCCGGCTCGGATTCGGAATTAGGTGAGACGGAGGTGAAGTGTGAGAAATGGAGTCGGGTTATTAAAAGGTAGAGGTTTAGCCGGTTACAAGTTTGTGCATAGAGGCTGAAGTGTGGATCAGTGGTTTTGCAAAGGGTACGGACAGCTCTGTCCGCTACAGATACAGTCAGAGCACTTGAAGGCTTGTCAGTTGGCGACAGAGAAGTCCAGCCCCTTTGCTCGTGGCGGTGAACGCAGTGTTACGCCACTGGCCTGACTAGCGAGAACGGAACTTATTGGCTAGCTGCGCAAGCTTGTCGTCCATCGAAGGTGGCGCCGTTTTCTGCGGGCGCGGGGGTGGTGCGGCGTTCTTGATCTTTGGCAGATCGGAGGCTTCGAGTTGCTTGATGGAAAGCGCGATGCGCTTGGCTTTGGGGTCGGCGGAGATCACCTTGACTTTTACGATTTGGCCGACCTTCACCACTTCGTAGGGATCTTTGATGAAACGGTTGGAGAGTTCGCTGACGTGGACGAGGCCATCTTGGTGGACGCCTATATCGACGAACGCTCCGAAGTTAGTCACGTTCGTGACGGCCCCTTCGAGGATCATGCCGGGAGAGAGGTCTTTGATTTCGTTGACACCGGATTGGAATTTGGGCGCAGTGAATTGTTCGCGGGGGTCGCGGCCGGGTTTGCGGAGCTCCTCTTTGATGTCCTGCAAGGTGTAGATGCCGGCTTTGTCGGTTTGGAAGGCTTCGATTTTGATGGAATCGATATAGGCGGGACGGGCGATGAGATCGTTGATGGTGACCTGCAGAGAGCCGGCGATTTTTTCGACGATGGGATACGACTCGGGATGGACGGCGGTCATGTCGAGCGGGTTTTCGCCGTTGCGAATGCGCAGGAAGCCGGCGGCTTGCTCGAACGTTTTGGGGCCGAAGCCGGGAACAGCCATCAACTGAACGCGTGACCTGAAACGGCCATTTTCATTGCGGAATTCGACAATTTTTTGCGCCGTGCGTTCGGTGATGCCGGCGACGTGACGGAGCAGCGCGAACGACGCAGTGTTGAGATCGACTCCGACGCGGTTCACGCAATTTTCGACGGTGCTTTCGAGGGCCTTGTTGAGATTGCGCTGATCGACATCGTGCTGATATTGGCCGACGCCGATGGATTTGGGATCGATCTTCACCAGTTCGGCGAGGGGATCTTGCAGGCGGCGAGCAATGGAGATGGCGCCGCGGACGGTGAGATCGAGGTCTGGAAACTCTTGACGAGCCATCTCGGACGCGGAGTAGATGGACGCGCCGGATTCGTTGACGACGACGCTGAAGACGTTGGGCAGTTTGGCTTCGCGCAAGAGTTCCTGCACGAAAGCGGAACTTTCGCGAGAGCCGGTGCCGTTGCCAATAGAAATGGCGCGCACATTGTATTTATTGATGAAGCCGAGTAGCGTACGGGCCGCTCCGATGGTGTCGTTCTTCGGTTCGAGCGGGTAGATGACGCTGTGATCAAGAAGCTTTCCGGTTTCATCAACAACGGCGACTTTACAGCCGGTGCGGATGCCGGGGTCGAGGCCAATGGTACCGATGGGGCCGGCGGGCGGAGAGAGCAAAAGGTTCGTCAGATTTTCGCGGAAGACGCGAATGGCTTCGGCGTCGGAACGCTCTTTTAGTTCGAGGCGGACTTCGGTTTGAATGGAGAGATTGAGCAGTCGCTTCCAGGCGTCTTCAACGGCGAGTTCGAGTTGCGGCGCCCAATCGCCGGGCTGGTGGATAACTTTATTTTTGAGATAAGAAACCGGCTTGAGAGGATCGAGCTCGATTTGAAAGTAGAGGATATTTTCCTCGGAGCCGCGGCGGATGGCGAGCATACGGTGGGATGGGATTTTGGAAGCGAGTTCGCTGTATTCGTAATACATTTTGAACTTGCCTTCGGGGTCTTGCGCGTCTTCCACTTTGCGGCTGACCACCATGCCTTCGCCCATCATGACTTGGCGAAGGTGGCTTCGAAATTCGGCCGTTTCGCTGATTTGTTCGGCGATAATGTGGCGCGCGCCTTCGAGCGCTTCGGCAGCGGTGGCCACGCCCTTTTCGGCATTGACAAACGTCTCAGCAAATTCGGCGAGAGTGATGCTGGTGGGCTGCTGGGTCCAGAGATAGGAGGCGAGAGGGTCGAGACCTTTTTCGCGGGCGATGGTAGCCTTGGTGCGGCGCTTGGGCTTGAACGGCAGGTATAGATCTTCGAGCGTCGTTTTATCGAGAGCGGCCTTGATGGATGTCTCGAGCTCGGGCGTGAGCTTGCTTTGTTCGGAGATGCTGTTGAGCACAGTTTCGCGGCGCTCTTCGAGTTCGCGGAAGTAGGCGGCTTTTTCTTCGATGGCGCCGATGGCGACTTCATCGAGATTGCCGGTGACTTCTTTGCGATAACGCGCGATGAAGGGAACGGTACCGCCGCCATCGAGCAGCGTGATGGTGGCTACGAGGCTATGGAGGGACAGGTTGAGTTGTTGCGCGATGTGAACGAGGATCGCGGTTGGGAGTGGCTTTGGCTCAGGCATCGAGTTTGCTTTTCCATGATAGAAGACGGCAGTTGCTGTTGCGAATTTAGGCGCGTCCGCGCCATTTGGCGAGCCACCAGCGTGCGCCGACGAACAAGAAGCGCCAATCTTTGAAGAACTCGGGCGGTTTGCCTTCGAAAGCGTGGCCGATGAATTGGAAGGTCCAGCCGAGAACGAATAGGGCGAGGCAGAGCTTCCAGTAGGCGAGGTTGATGAAGAGGAGCGGCAGGAGTAGGAAAGAGAGGGCGATGGTGGGGATGCCGATGGTGTGGCAAAGGCGGTTAGTCGGGTTTTGGTGGCCGGCGGAGTATTCGGCAATCCACGAATCCCAACTGCGATTTCCCAGTGTCACAATGAATGGATCTTATCAACATGCGAATGACACGCCGACGATGGATCTCCGGGAGCGCATTGGCGGCAACAGCGCTGCCGCTCAGAGAGCAGTTTCCGGTTGTTCAGGCGGAAGTTTGTTTGAACAATGCGCGCTGGCATCCGCTGAGTGTGGGTGCGAAGAAGGCGATTGTCGATTATCTGGATTACAAGGCGAGCGGCGGCGGGAAAACGCCGGATTATTCGGCTCGACAGCAAGAGAAGGTCAAGCAACTCTATGCGCGTTTGATTGGTGCGCATGCTTCTGAAATCAGCTTTGTGCCGAGTACGTTGGCGGGGGAGAATCTGGTTGTGGCGGCGCTGGGTTTGCCGGCGGTGGGCGGCAACGTGGTGACGGATGCGCTGCATTTCGAGGGGTCGCTTTATTTGTACGGCGAGTTGCGGCGGCAGGGGCTGGATGTGCGCACGGTGAGGCCGCGCGAGGGGCGGATCGAACTCAAAGATCTGGAAGCGCAGATTGATAGGAATACGAAGCTGGTGGCGATTTCGCTGGTTTCCATGGTCAACGGTTTCCAACATGACCTGAAGGCGGTCTGCGATAGGGCGCACGCGCAAGGGGCTTATGTTTTCGCCGATATTGTGCAGGCGGCGGGAGCGGTGCCCATGGATGTTCATGCGTGCGGAGTGGATTTTTGCGCGGGCGCCAGTTACAAGTGGCTGATGGGCGATATGGGCGTTGGCTTCTTGTATGTGCGCGAGGAGTTACTGGAACGGATACGAAGGCCGCAGTATGGCTATCGACAGCTGAGTGAGATGGAGTATCACGTTTTTCCCTATGACGCGCCAGGTGATTCGGTGTTCGATTGGAAGCAGCGGCGTGATGCCGCGGGTTACTTCGAAGTAGGGACGGTTTCGAATACCACGGTGGCGGCGTTGAGCTTCTCGCTGGAGTGGCTGCAACAGATGGGCGTAAACGCGATTCAAGAGCG
The DNA here is from genome assembly GCA_963840845.1 of Bryobacterales bacterium. GTDB lineage: Bacteria > Acidobacteriota > Terriglobia > Bryobacterales > Bryobacteraceae > Bog-105. Next base: position 38,271 of record CAWJBS010000169.1, on the reverse strand, counting down.
ACGCCAACCTCTGCTGCGGCGACTGCAGAAGGAGATGCCGGCGCTGGGGTTTGAGGCGATGACGCCGGTGGACTCGACATCGCCGATTGTGGCGTTCGCTCGAAAGAACACGGAAGCGGTGGCGCAAAAGCTCAGTGCGACGAATATTGACATTGCCGTTTATCCGCACAGAGTGAGAATTTCGCCTTCGTTTTATAACGATGAAAGCGATGTGGACAAGCTGCTTGACTGCTTGTCGGCATAGGCGCTGCGCGTGACATAATCGATTTAAAGATGAGTTGGAAAACAGCGGCCCGCGCCGCGTTACATGGCATGGGCGGTTTGGCTGCATTGCGCATGATGAGCAGCCAAAAATTCAGGGTGTTGACTTATCATTCCTTTTCCGAAGCGAACCAAACAAACGTAGATGCGATTTGCAGCTACATTGGCCGGCATTTTGAAGTGATGGCGTTTCCGAAAATGGTGGAGGCGCTGAAGCGGCGTGAGGGGATGCCGAAGAACGCGCTGGCGATTACCGTGGACGACGGATATCGGAATTACGCGGTTTACGGGCATCCGATTTTTCAAAAGCACAAAATTCCAGTAACACTTTATGCGGTGGCGGGGTTTGCGGCTAGCGAACTTTGGCTGTGGCCGGATCAGATTGAATTTGGGCTGCTGCATACGACGAAGAGCGCGCTGACGGTGGACCTGGGTAGTGGTGAAGCGCTTGCGTTGGAACTGGCATCGGCTGAAGAAAAAACGACGGCGATTTCGACGCTAACGGAAGCGCTGAAGGTTTTGCCGAACGTAGAGCGGCTGCGTTTCATGGATAGCTTTGGGGCGCTGTGCGGGGTTGACATTCCGGCGAATCCGCCTGAAGACCGCGCCGCTTTGACATGGGAAGAATTGCGCGGGCTAGCGGCGGAGGGAGTGGAGATTGGGTGCCATACCGCGACGCATCCGATCATGTCGCGATTGCCATCAAAAGCGGATTTGGCGCGCGAGACGAAAGGCGCGAAGGACTTACTAGAGCAGGGATTGGGATTACCGGTGCGGCATTTTTGTTATCCGAACGGTAAGCCACCGGATATTAACGATGCGGTGGTAGAGAGCGTGAAGGAAGCAGGGTTTGACTCCGCAGTTACCTGCTTTTGGGGACTGAATTCCATTGAGGCCGATCCGTTCCGCATTCAGAGGCTACCGTTCGACAGCGCAACCGATTTCGAGTATGGGGTGGAAGTGCTGGCCGGGTTGCACCTGTATTAGGGCCGGACAGGGCGGCGGAGGAATTTACGCAAGGACGGGCCGAGCAGATTGCGGACGACACGATCGGCGGTGATGGCCGCCACGCGCCAGTCTTTTGGATCGAAGTCAAAAAACTTTACGGGCGCACGATAGGAGTGCGCTAGTTGTCCCCAAGTCAACATGCCGGCCTTGTGGTAACTAAAGATCGTGGCGGAATCGCGTTCGAGTGAGATATGGCGAAAGTCGTTGTTATTGGGTTCGACCGGGACGACTTTCTGGCCAGTTATCTCTTCGATCAGATCCAGATAATGAAGCCAGCCGAGCTCGACGCCTGAGTAATTGGCGGCATCGGCGGTGACGCTGTAACGCGGATTGGCTTCGATCATTTTGACTTGGCCGTCGCGGGTGTCGCGCTTGAGTTCGATTTCGCAGATACCGATGTAGTTCATACCTTGCAGAAAGTTGTTGCAAAGGCGGTCGGCTTCTTCATCAACGATAGGTTCGACCACACTCGCGGAGCCAAAATCTTTCGGCATGGTGCGTACCTGGCGCACCATGGCATGGCCCAAACGCGCGCCGCTTTTGCCATATACGGACATATAAACGAGTTTGGCAGTGTCGGGGCCTTCAATAATTTCCTGGGCGACCAGATCAGGCGATGCATCGCAGGCGAGTTTGTATTTGGCGAGCAAATCGTCTTTGGAGTCGGCAATGACGATTTTGTGGTTATAGAGAGGGTGGCTGTGCGGAAGTTTGGCCCATTCGGTGAAGTGGGAGGGCTTCAGTAAACAGGGAAAACGCGCGACGTCGGCAAATGCGGCGACCTCCGCCATAGAGGTGACGAAGCTAGTGCGCGGCGTGGGCAAGCCATAAGATTCAGAGAGTTCGTATTGGCGCTTCTTGGTGGCTAACAGTGCCTGAGCCTGAACGGAGCGGGAAAAAATGAAGTGCTCTTCGAGCGCAGCGTAGTGGTCGGAAATGGCGGTTACATATACGTCGGCACTAGAGATCAAGACCGGCTTGCCACCCAAGCGCGCCGCTAAAGAACGCATGAATTGAAGCCATTCTTGCGGGCGTTCTTCGGGATTAGGGCATAAGTAACCCGCGCCGTAAATGCTACGAAAGCCGCGCTGCCCTTCGATGTTATCGATACAGCAGACCCGCACGCCACGGCGTTTGAGGTCTCGCATCAGGGTGACACCCGTTTGGAATGCGCCGGTTACAACTACCCAAGGCCAGTTTGCCTCGGCGCGAAGAGCATTTCTATCAGCCAAAAACGATTTTACCGCGCTAGGTGGTAATCAATCTTCTTCCGTGGCGCGCGCGCGAGTGGCCCCGCAGATTCCGCGCTTACTCCGTTTGATAAATTCCACCAAGTGGCGGGTATGTTCAGAGGGCAACTCATTTTCAATACGGCGCAACGCGTCTTCGCGTTTTAGGCCAGCGCGGTAGAGCAGGCGATAGGCCTCTTTGAGTAACTTAATGTCTGAAAGTGCAAAGCCGGCCCGCTTCAAACCGACAATGTTCAAACCGCGCGCGGCAACGTTGAAATCGGAATAGAGGAAATACGGCGGAAGATCACTATTGACACGGGTGTTACCGCCCACCATGGCGAGGCGGCCGATCTTCGAATACTGGTGAATGACCACGCCGCCCGAAATGAAAGCTTGATTTTCTATTTCCACGTAACCGGCCACGAGGGCGCAACTGGCCACCACAATGTTGTCGCCCAGTTTGGCGTTGTGGGCAATGTGGCCCGCTGTCATGATGTAGTTGCTATCGCCAATGCGAGTTTCGGATTCGGGTTGGGTGCCGCGGGAAATCGTGTAGTGTTCGCGAATTTTATTTTTGTGGCCGATGTGCAGGTAGCTACGCTGGCCGTCGAAGGCTTTGTCTAAAGGGTCTGTGCCCAGAACGGTTCCGGCGGAGATTTCGTTGTCGTTGCCGAGCGTGGTCCAGCGCTTCACGTAGACGTAGGGCTCCAGCAAGCAGCCAGAGCCGATGACGACCTCAGACTCGATCACGCAATATTCGCCAATGCGGGTGCCGGGCCCAACCACGGCGCCAGGATGGACGCGGGCGGTGGGGGCGGTGTAACTTGCTTCGTTGCCAGCCATCAATGTTAAGTATGGAGGATTATGGCTTTCACAGTTGCGGAGATTGCGGAACGGGTCGGCGGCGCCGCGGAGGGACCGATTGAGCGCTTGATTACCGGCGCGAACACGATTGAGAATGCGGGCGCGGGGGATTTAGCTTTCGCGGCGAACCGCAAGGCGCTGGAAGGCGCTGTGATGTCACAAGCGGGCTGCGTGTTGGTGCCGCTGGCATTTGATAGAACGCTGAATACGGCAACCATTCGCGTAGCTGATCCACGCATGGCTTTTGCGAAAGCTTTGGAAAGTATTTATCCGCGTAAACGTCCCGCGGCTGGTATTCACAGCACTGCGGTGATTGCCGCGAGCGCGCAGATAGGACACAACTGTTCCGTGGGTGCATATGTTTGCATCGGCGAGCATGCGCGCATTGGGGACGGCTGCCAGATCGGACCGGGTTGTGTGTTGGGCGACGATGTGGCCATTGGCAGCAGTTCCACTTTGCATGGGCACGTAACGATTTACGATCGCGTCAGTATTGGAGAGCGCGCGATGATCCACTCGGGCGTGGTGATTGGCGCGGATGGTTTCGGCTTCGCCATGGCGGGAGACCACTATGAAAAATTTCCGCAGGTGGGCACGGTAGAAATTGGCAGCGATGTGGAGATTGGCGCGAATTGTTGTATTGACCGGGCCGCGCTGGGTGTGACGCAAATAGGTGATGGCACAAAGTTAGACAACTTAGTTCATGTGGCGCACAACTGCCGCATTGGCAAGCATGTGGTGGTAGCGGCGCAAACCGGTTTTTCCGGCAGCGTTACGGTGGGCGATTATGCGGTGATTGGCGGACAAGCGGGCATTGGCGAAAAGGCGAAGATCGAATCGAAAGCGATTGTAGGGGGGAAAGCGGGCGTACTGACTTCGCAAACTGTGCATGCCGGCGAACCGGTGTGGGGCATTCCTGCGCGTCCGCTGCGCGGGCACTTGAAAGGGTTGGCTTATGTTCAAAAGCTGCCTGAACTCAACGAACTGGTGCGTGAGATCAGGCAGCGCGTGGTGGAGCTGGAAGCAAAAAGAAAGAACGACGGGCTTTAAGAGCCTGAGAGGTAAGGGTTAGCCAGAGGCATTTCCCGGGACGTGCCTTGAGCGCGCTCCAAGATGCCATTGGCCTGCGACACCATGGCACGTATGCGTTCTAGATGTGCGCAGATTTTTTCGTCCGCAGAGGTGAGTTCGAGATAATACGCGAGCGAATCGATAACACCAAGCGGTTGGCGGAGTTCGTGAATAATTTCTTCCGATAGCACAGGGTTAGCACCTGCCAGTCTCGTGCGACTGATGATTTCGCGATGGGCAAGGGGAGCGTCTTGCGTTACGACATTGAACGGTGAAGCCACTTTGTTCATGCAACTTTCAATTTTTGAGGAGCGTCGAGCGGAGCGAGTAATGCAATCTCAATCCGACCGTTTGATTGTGCCTTTGATTCGTCATGGAGTCAATAGTAAGAGTCCCAAATCGGAGCATCTTTTTTAGCATCCAGAAGTTTAGCGTCCTGGTACGAGCGGTGTGGTATTCTCATGACGTAGCCACATGAAACGCTGGGCCTGTGGCGCAGTTGGGAGCGCGCTTCCATGGCATGGAAGAGGTCAAGGGTTCGAATCCCTTCAGGTCCACCAAATTCCCCTCCTTTTTGTGAGCTGAATTCCCAAAAGCTTTTTTCCGCACTGCTGAGAGGGATGGTTCTTGCGCGTAATTGTTTCTCTAAAATTGCCGCCTGAAAAATTTCCGCTGCGCTCGACAAATGAATTCGCACGCGTGAAGTAGCAAGAGATTTCTATGGCGTGAGTTTGGGAAGGTTTTCCAGCAAGGGTCCGGGACTCGAGATCTCGGACCTTTGCTGTTCGGAGGAAAGGAGTGACGCGTTCCGACGTCACACCTTAAGTACCCGTAGTATACCTTAAAAGTTCTTAGGAATACAAATAATTGTAATAAAGTGAACGAATTCCTACGTTTTTCCGTATCCTGTTGATTCTAATGATGGAGAAACTTTCGATAAGCGCCACTATTGTAGGTACTCCAAGCGGAAAAGCTCTGCCGCTCGGAATAAAGCAGGTAAGCGAAGTCGATATTGGCGCGGCAATCGAGCAGATCTCGTAGGTTCAAACCGGGCCGTTTAAGGTGAACAGTATTGATTTGAAAGTAGCCCCAATCGAGAGTGCCATCGGAGTTGTAGTGATAGGTTTCGCATTTGCCGTCTGGATTTTCCGCGCGCTGAATGGCGAGCGCGATGCGGCACGCTGAACCAAATTTCAGGCAGGTGTATTCCTGATACGCGGTGAGCGGGCGGTGCTGATCAAGCTGCGCCTCCTTGGCTTCTTCGGAAATCAGACGGCGCGCGACAACGAGCGGCCAATGCAAACGGACGCGAACCGGCAGCTGAAAACTGATGGTGTAACGGGCATGAATTTGGAGAGCCCAATACACCAGAAATGCGCCAACGGCGATGAAGAGAATCGCGGCGGCGAGGCGTGCGGGATGGGGCGCAATGCTTCGATCGGATCCCTTTCGATTGGTCTTCTTTTTGCGGGCGCCGGGGCGCTGATATGAGTTCGTCTCTGACTCTGCGGACGCCATCTGGTTTGAGTGTACAGAATGGCTGCATTTTGCGCTCAAACGGGTATGGGAGCATGTGTGAGGGGAATGGGAACCACTTCGCAGAAGCCACATCACCACCACCTTCCACGGGCGGTGGACGAACACGCGAGTAAAGCAGGATTGCGGACGGTCGCCGTTTTTGAAGCGACGAAAGGCGTGCTGGCCTTGGTGTTAGCGGTGATTTTGATTGCCGTGCGGCACCATATGGAGGATTTCGCGGAAGAGCTTCTTTACCATCTGCATATTGGTTTCGATCAGAAGTGGGCGCAGGCGCTGCTGCACGGCGCGAATGATTTGAGCTACATGCGGATTGGCACGGTGCTGGCGGTGGCCATGGCTTACACAGGGGTGCGCTTTATTGAGGCGTGGGGCTTGTGGTACCGGCGCGTTTGGGCGGAGTGGTTCGCGCTGCTCTCGGGCACGTTGTATTTGCCTATTGAAATTGTGAAGGTGGTGCAACATCGCGATTGGCTGCCCATCACTGTTTTGCTCATCAACTTGGCGATTGTGCTGTACATGCTGGAGATTCGGGTTAAGGAAATGCGGCTGCACCGAAAGGGTTTGTAAGTCCGGCAGTGTTGCACGTGGAACATTCCTGAAGCGGGCTGATTACAATAGCGGGGTGCGTTACCCGATCCGCTTGACGATTCTCCTGCCATTGCTCATAGGGCTGTGCCGCGCGCAGCTCGTTCCCAATCCAGCAGCTGCTCCCGCAGACCGGCTGAATGAGGCATGGTGGGCTGAGCGGCATAATGCCGCTGTGGAAGCGGCGAAGAGCCATCCGGACGCCCAGTTATTGCTGATTGGCGATTCGATCACTAACAACTACGACAAGGCGCATCCACCCGACGAAGATTTTCAACCAACTTGGCAGCGCTTTTATGCACCACGCGGTGCGCTCAATCTAGGCTTTAGCGGCGATACGACGGCGCACGTGCTGTGGCGATTGGCGCACGGAGAAGTAGATGGGCTGCATCCGAAAGTGGCGCTGGTGTTGATTGGCACAAATAATACGAGCCATGGGCAGAGTGCGGAAGAAACAGAGATTGGTATTGACGCAGTGGTGGCCAAGCTGGAACAACGTTTGCCGGAGACGCATATTGTGCTGCTGGGCATTTTGCCGAGCGCGGTGTCTGACGATAAGACGCGACGCGATCAAGAAGTGAATCGCTACCTCGCCAATGGCTATGGCGAAAATCCGCGTGTGACGTATTTGGATATCGGCTCCATTTTTTATCGCGGCCGCGTGCTGAATCCCGCCATTTTTTACGACCCGCGCCTTCCGCAACACGGTAAGCCATTGCACCCGGATACGACGGGCCAAAACATGATGGCGGAAGCCATTGAGCCGACGCTGGCTCGTTGGATGGGCGATACGCCGCGCGTGCCGCTCACGGCAATGAGCGATGTCAACACGGCGCTGATTCCAGTGGAGCGGCTGGAACAAGATTTGTACGACTGGTATGCGCGGCATCATGCGGAACTGGCGTTGACGAAACAGCTTCAACCGAAGGTAGTGCTGGTGGGCGATTCCATTACGCATTTCTGGGGCGGCTCTCCGGCGGGTAGCTTGTTAAATGGACCCAATGCTTGGCAACAGGTATTTGGCGGCATGCCCGTAGCGAATCTTGGCTTCGGTTGGGACCGCACGCAGAACGTGTTGTGGAGGCTGCGGCAAGGGGAGTTCGATGGTTATCACCCGCAGTGGGTGGTGCTGAATATCGGCACGAACAATTTGAGCAGCACGAACCATGCGCGTGCGAACACACCGGAGGAAATCGTGGAAGGCATTGAGGAGATTGTGCGGGAGATAGAAGCGCGGTCTCCGGAAAGCCATATCATGCTGATGGCAGTTTTTCCGCGCGGACCGAAAGCCGGACAATCCGTTTCGCGCGCCGATTCAAAAGATCAACGAATTGTTGGCGCAGCGTTTTGCCGGGCGAGCGGCGGTTACTTTGATTGATATTGGCAAGCAATTTCTGGCGGCTGATGGTACGCTGCCCGAAGCGCTCATGCCCGATGCTACTCATCCGAGCGACGCCGGGTATCAAATCTGGGCGGATGCGCTGATGAAAGCGGGGCTCAAGTAGTTACTTGTTCAGAGTGAACGCGAACAGCGTGTCGCCCGCAGCCACCAGCACATATTGTTTGCCATCTATTTCGTAGGTCGTGGGTCCGGCGCTAGGTATGCCTGTTAGGCCCGCGTGCCAGAGAATTTTTCCGCTGGTCGGATCGAAAGCGATCAGGTAATTGAGATTGCTGGTGAACAGCAAATGGCCCGCCGTTGATAAGTTGGATACAACGCCGCTGCCGCTGGCCCAATCATGCCGCCAAACGATTTTGCCGGTTTTGTAATCGATGGCTAGAAGCGCTCCGCCATCGCCGCCCACCACATTGTCCAAGCCGCCCCACCCTTCGGGGCGTTCATCGGTGTCAGTTAAATAGAACATGCTGAACATGCGGCTGGAGCCGACATAGAACAAACCGGTTTCTGGATCGAAGCTAGGCGCAGGCCAATTGGTGGCGCCGCCCGAAGCCGGCGAAACTAGCACGCCATCGGTGGTTGGATATTTTGCCGGGTCGGGAATCGGCTGGCCCTTCGCGTTCAAACCTTTCGCCCAGTTGAGTGTGTCGATGAACGGCGCGGTGACTATGTGTTGGCCATTCGTGCGGTCGAGCAGAAAGTAATAGCCGTTGCGGCTGGCTTGCGCGAGCAGCTTGCGCGGCTTGCCGTCAATCACGCCGTCAATGAGCACCGGTGTTTCGGCAGCGTCCCAATCGTGCACGTCATGCGGAGAAACTTGGTAATACCAAACGATTTTGCCGGTATCGGGATTAACGGCGAGAATGGTGCAGGTGTAAAGGTTGTCGCCCTTGCGGCTCTTTTCCGCCATCACGGGGTTCGGATTGCCGGTGCCGAAGTAGTACAGATTCAGCTCAGGATCGTAAGTCCCAGGCATCCAGGGCTGGCCGGTGCCATGCGCGGAAGCGTATTCGTCAGGCCAGGTTTCAATGCCGGGTTCGCCTTTACGTGGCGTGGTGTACGTTTTCCATTGCAACGCGCCGGTTTCCGGATCGCGCGATTGAATGAAGCCCGGATTATCGAGGTGGTCGCCTCCGATGCCGAGAATGACGTGGTTGCCAACGATGACGGGCGCGACGGTCGAGGTGTAATCGAGTTTGGGATCGGCTATTTCTACTTTCCAGCGTTCTTTGCCGGTGCGCGCATCGAGACTGACTAAGTGACTATCGGGGCTTTCAAAGAACAGCCAGTTTTCATACATAGCCACGCCACGGTTGCCAATGGTGCTGCCGGTGTTGGCCGGATAACTGTAGTGCCAGAGTTCGCGACCGGTTCGGACATCCGCCGCCCACACGTTGTTCGGCGCGGTGAAATAGAGAACGTCGTTCACGAGCAGCGGCGTGGCCTTGATGGTGACGTTGCTGCTGACGCCGCCGCCGGTAAAGCGGGTTGCCCAAGCGAGCGACAAGTCTTTTACGTTCGTCGCGTTGATTTGTTTGAGGTTGCTGAAACGGCGGCCGGAATAATCGCCGTTATAAGTGGGCCAGGTATTTGACGGCTGCTTGAGCAGAGCCTTGGGATCGAGGCCCTGGGCGTTGGTGACAAGCGGCAAGGCGGCGAACAGCAGAGAGACGAGGAGGCGAGAATTCATTTGAGTGTCACCAGATAGGACGTGATGTTGTGGATGTCCGCGTCGGTATATTGGCGGAGCAAATCGTTATGGGCTTTTAGGGGATCGTTCACTTCCACCTTCGGAGTGTCGCCATCGCGGCTGAAAGAATGATACAGGCCGGCGGAATCGTGCAGTGAGACGGTGAAGTCATCAATGCGATCAAGCGTGCCGGACACAGATTCGCCATTGGGTAGAGTCACTTTTACGGTGATCACTGCGTTAGAAGATTGACCACGGCCTCCGCGCTGACGAGCGCGCGGCTGTAACCACCGGGCCTGCAAAGAGAAGGCATCGTATTTTTTCCCAATGCCCGCTAAATCGCCAGTCACCGAATGGCAGGTGCTGCATTTGCCGGCACCGTTAAAGTAGGCTTCGCCTTTATGGGCATCGCCGGTGACCACGTCCCCATATGTGTACGTGTTGCGGTGACCCGCTGTATAGGTGCGCACATGCAGCCACGCTACGACATCGGCAATTTGCGCTTCCGTCAGCGGCAGCTTTGGCATGCCTTTATCCGGGCGGCCTTCACGAATGACGGGTGCGATGAGAATGCCTTTTTCGTCGTCGAGAACGAGAACCGAACGGATAAGATCTGGCGCGCCTGGACCACCTTTGCCGGCAACGCCGTGGCATCCTGCGCAATAGGTGGCGAAAACTTTACCGCCGCGTTCGAAAGCGGCCGGGTCTTGGCCTGAGCCGGAAATGGCAGCCGCGCTCACACCGGAATTGGCGCCGTTGCCGGCAGCTTGTGCCGTTGGAGTCACGCGGGGCTCTTGGCCCCACACGCAGGCCGCAAGCGCGGCCGACAAGATGATATAGCGCATGTTCTTCCCTAAAAGATAAAAAGCTGAATCTCTAGTTTATGCCGCACCCTCGCGAGCATTCTTCCATAGATCCAGATCTCCCTCTTGTGCGTACTTATCGATGGTGCTCAATTCGTCTTTTGTGAACTGCAATTTCGCGAGTGAATCGAGCGAATTGTCCAACTGTTGCACGTTGCGCGCGCCGATCAATGCAGAGGTAACGCGTTGATCGCGCAGCACCCAGGCAATGGCCATTTGCGCCAGACTCTGGCCTCGGGAACGCGCAATTTCGTTCAATTCGCGAACATTTTTCAGGTTCTTCTCACTTAGTATTTTCGTTGAGAACGAAGTTTCCGCCTTCACACGTGAGGTTTCGGGTACGCCGTTTAAATACTTGTCGGAGAGCAGACCTTGCGCTAGTGGGGAGAACGCGATGCAGCCAACGCCGAGTTCATCCAGCGTAGCCAATAGTTCCTTTTCGACCCAGCGGTTGAGCATGGAGTACGAAGGCTGGTGAATGAGGAGCGGCACTTTTTCACTCTGCAAAATCTTGGCTGCCTCGCGCGTGCGTTCGGGGCTATAAGAGGAAATGCCCACATAAAGCGCCTTGCCTTGGCGAACGGCTTGTACCAGAGCGCCCATAGTTTCTTCGAGTGGCACGTCAAGCGTCGGGCGATGCGAATAGAAGATATCCACGTACTCCAAGCCCATTCGTTGCAGGCTTTCGTCTAATGACGCGAGTAAATATTTACGCGATCCGCCCAAACCATACGGACCCGGCCACATATCCCAGCCTGCTTTTGATGAGATGAGAAGTTCGTTTCGGTGGGCGCTAAAATCTTTGCGCAGAATGGTTCCGAAATTCTCTTCGGCCGATCCGTACGGCGGTCCGTAATTGTTCGCTAAATCAAAATGCGTAACACCTCTGTCAAAAGCGCGCCGGATCATGGCGCGGCCCGTTTCAAAGGAATCGACGCCTCCGAAATTCTGCCACAGGCCTAACGATACGGGCGGCAGAACGATTCCAGACTTGCCGCAGCGGCGGAACGGTGCATTTTCGTAACGCTTTGGATTGGGAACGTAACTCATTCGTGTTGGCTCATTTCTAGTTCAGTCCACATTATTCCGCATGACGGTGAAATAGAGAGCCAGCGTTTGGGTGACTGGCTCTCCCTTTGTCATTAGCGTTGACTACGATCCACGTTTATGGAACGAATGCGGCCACCATCGAAATCGACTGAACAGGAAAAATCGAAGCGGTCGCGATCGCCATCGCCGCGCCTAGCGACTAAGTCACCGGTAATCCAATCATTGCTGCCGGGACGATCGTCCACAGCGACCTTTCGCATTTCAAACGTAGTATAGCCACGGCCCCGCAGCCGATCTTGGACTGCATCGCCGCACGCGCGAATGGCTGTTTCTTTTGTATAGCGATTGGAGCGTTGTCCGCCGCCACCGTAATAACCGTCATCCGACGGGCGCACGTTAACGGGACCAACACTGCGGGCCTGGAAGTCAACGGGACACGCAAAGCCAAAGGTTTCTTGAGATGGACCGCGTCTGGCAGCAACCTTGCCGTAAATCCAATCGCCCCTGCCGGAATCCCCGTCCATCCTTGCCTCCAGGACTCGAGAGTCTCTGTAACCGCTACGCCGCAACTGGTCTTGTGCCGCATCCGCGCACCTGTGAATAGCGTCATCCGGCCCAAAGCGCATATCTCGATCGCGATTATTACCGGGCGGCGGCGGGTAAACCGGTTGTGGCAGCGGATAGTTCTGTCCAACACCAGGGGCGGCCATGCCGTTCCATTCAAGATCGAACGTGTAGCCTTCGCGTCCAGATTTTGGATCTTCGATGCGAACGACAGCAACTCCACTACTCAGTGGATCGCCAATCAGTGTTTGCCGGCCCCGCCCATCGATGCCGCTAAAGCGAAAGTTGGCAGGATTGGGCGGCATTGGCACGTTGCACTCGAACCTGCGCCACGTTGCGGGTGAACCACTCAAAGTGTGGAGGCGGCCCATCGTACCTCGAATCTCAACGTCGGCAACGACATCAACTTCCACTTCGATCGTGCATTTAGGACCGCCCGGCTTGCCCGTAATTACGGCTTGACGCCGCTCTTCCTGGGCGTGGCCCTGCCAAACGCTCAGTGCCGCCAGGGCGCTGAGCCACAAGATGCTTCTCATACAACTCTCCTTGAAAAGATAAAATCAAACAACCCCAACAAGATTTTATCGATGCGGAAATCAGCTGGTTAGAACGTATGCGGCGCTGCTCTGCAAGCCGAAATGGGCGGGGTAAAAGCGCTGGTCCGGCATGAGATCGGCGTTCGTGCTGCGAAACAGCGCAGCTTCATCCGGTGTTGTCAATTCATTCCAGTCGAAATCGGAAATAGCACTGAGATACGGCGAATAAATGATGCGTTTGCCGTTTCGCAGCGCCCAAGCGCCGGCCCAAGCACCGAGCATCGCCACTGTCGCTTCCTTGGGAGACTGTGCGGCAATCTCAAGCAGTGCATTGGCCTTGATGACCGCAAATTGTGATGGCACCGCGCTGACGGAACGCTGTTTCATCATTTGTGTGAAATAACCGGGATCAAGCGCGGGTCTGCCACGGTCGGGGCAATCGCAGCCCTTGCCGAAACCGAGTACACAGCCTGCCGACATCGTGGTACCTGCGGTGTTGCGAACACGGCCGCCCACCATCACGGCATCCGGAAAGCGTTCGAACAAACCAATTGCCTCTGACAACCAATCGTCACGGTCGATTTTGAGCTGGTCGGAGATGAGACAGAGTAGTTCGCCTTTTTGGACACCCGATTCCGCAAACTCGGCTAGCGTGGTTCGGGCGATTTCCTTAGTGAGGGGGATCGTCAAGGCCTCCGCCGGTTCAGAAGCGCGCCGGTGCACCCACCAATCGCAAGTATTTTTCAAGATCGGGCTATATTCAATTTCGTATTTGGGCGCGAGGCCGGTGGCATCCAGATAGCGTTGCAGAACAGCCTTCTGCGATGAATGGATATAAGGTTTACTGCCCGCATCGTCCGCTGTGGAATCGGGATGCATGCGCCAGCTATACACGACTTCGGGAATATGAATGGCGGGCATGCCTGCCACATAGAACCGCGTGAAGAGATCCCAGTCGGGACTGCCCTCGGTGCTCTTATCCGCGTACGCGCCATGTGCCAACGCAAGCTTGCGGTCAATCACACCAAGGTGCGCGATGTAAGCGGAATTCAGCAGCAGCACCGGATCGAAGTCGGGCTTCAGGTAAGGTTGAACGGCATGGTTGCCAATGAGTTTGTCTTCGTCTGTATAAAGGATAGGCGGATAACCTTTGTTCTGAATCCACCAAGTAACAATCTGCAGGCAATCGGGGTAGAGCCAATCGTCTGAATCAACCGGCAGAATGTAGCGTCCCGTGGCGGCTTCCAGGCACAGGCGCATACCGCCGATGATGCCGGCGTTTGATTCTGAGCGGATGACCTTGATCCAAGGATGTTGCTTCAGCGTCTCCAGGTAGGCGAGCAGTTCCGGCTTTTGGCAACCGTTGTCCAGAACCACCCACGCCGCCGCGCCGGCGCTGTTCTGCTGGATCACACTTTCAGCCAGCAGTCGAAAATAGGCGAGCGGCGTGCCATCCCAAACTGGCGTCATGATCGAGAGCAAACCGGCTTCGAGACTGCATGCATAGCGCGTCTGCCGAGAGCGGATTTGATTGTCGAGCCAGGCGCGGTATTTTCGTGCATCCCACAATAAATATTTAGCGCGCATGCGCCGGCGCAGAGCCGCTTGCGTCTTCAGCGGAACGAGTTTCTGCAGGAACGCGCCCTCTTTTTTGAATAAGTGATACTCCAGTTTGAGAGCGATGGTGCGCAGGTTCAACAATCTCTACTAGGTTACGCTGAGGAGTAAACCCCAACTCCACGAATGACCGTTGCCGTTACGATTGTCACCTTTAATAGCGCTCGTTTTATTGCGCAATGTCTGCAATTCGTGATGGAACAAAATTACCCAGGCTTGGAAATTGTCGTTGTAGACAATGCTTCGAGTGACGGTACGCAGGCCATTTTGAAGCAGTTTGAAAACAAGGCGCGGGTGGTTTATAACCAGCAAAATTTGGGCTTCGCTGGCGGACAGAACCAAGCCATGGGCTTATCAAAAGCGGACTGGTGGCTGGTGCTGAACCCCGATGTCCGCTTGACGCCGAACTTCGTGAGCGCGCTTGTAACCGCGGGCGAGGCCGATCCGAAAATCGGCAGCGTGTGCGGAAAATTGTTAGGTATGGCTCCGGATCTGACCATTCCGAAAGAGCCGGTTTTCGATTCCACCGGCATCGTTTTCACCCCGAATCTGCGGCATTTCGACCGCGGCAGCCAGCTTCCCGATCAAGGCCAATACGACAAGCCCGAATACGTCTTCGGCGCAACCGGCGCAGCTTGTTTGTACAGGCGCACGATGATGGACGAGATCGCGTTGAATGGTGAATACTTCGACGACGATTTTTTCGCCTACCGCGAAGACGCCGATCTTGCCTGGCGCGCGCAATTGTATGGCTGGAAGTGCCTCTATACGCCAACCGCCGTTGCCTATCACGTGCGCCACGTTTTGCCAGAGAAACGTTCCGAGCTGCCGGCACTCATCAACATGCATTCGGTGAAGAACCGCTGGCTGATGCGGATTAAGAACATCACTGCCGATCTATATCTGCGCCATTTCTTGGCCATCACCGTACGCGATTGCTTGGTGATAGGCGGCTGTCTCCTGCGCGAATTCTCTTCGCTGCGCGGTTTTGTGATCGTGGCTCGCCTGTGGCGAAAGACCTGGGCTAAGCGGCGTGTCATCATGCAGAAGCGGCGCGTTTCCGACGAATATATGGCCGCCTGGTTTACCGGCAAATAATGAGCGGCAAACATTGAACGACTGATGCGCATTGCACTTCTGGGGACACGCGGCATACCGGCGAATTACGGTGGTTTTGAAACCTTCGCCGAAGAACTGTCTGTGCGCTTAGTGGAACGCGGCCATGACGTAACGGTTTATTGCCGCGAACAATATGCGCAGCCTGTTTATCGCGGCGTGAAATTGCGCTATTTGCCGGCCATCAAACATAAGTATTTCGAGACCATCGCACACACTGGCGTTTCGACTCTGGATGTTTTATTCCACCGTTATGATGTCTTGCTCTATTGCAATGCCGCCAACGCCGTTTTTACGTTGTGGCCGCGCTTGCTGGGCATGCCAACGGCACTCAATGTAGATGGCGTGGAGCGACGCCGCAAGAAGTGGAACATCCTAGCGAAGTCTTGGTATCTGATGTCGGAATGGCTGGCCACTTGGTGCTGTTCCTCGGTCATTACCGACGCTGAAAAGATCCGCGAGTATTATCTGGATCGTTACGGCAAAGACTCAACATTCATCGCGTACGGCGCAGAGACCAGCAAGGTAACGGCGGATGACCAGGTGCGTGCGCTCGGGTTGGAGCCGGGCCGTTATGTGCTCTATGTGAGCCGGATGGAACCAGAGAATAATGCGCTGCTGGTTCGGCAAGCCTTCGAACAAGTCCAAACGGATTTCAAGCTGGCGATTATTGGCGATGCTCCCTATGCGGCGGACTACATCCGCCAAGTGAAAGACACCAGCGACAAACGGATTGTCATTCCCGGCGCGGTCTACGGGCAGGGCTACAACCAATTGCAATCTCACTGCGCCGTCTATGTGCAAGCCACCGAAGTGGGCGGAACGCATCCGGCCTTGATTGAAGCCATGGGGCGCGGGGCGCTGGTGCTTTATCTGCATACGCCCGAAAGCGCTGAGGTCGCGGGTGATGCCGCCGTCTCATTCGAAGCAGAAAGCTTAGTAGAGAAACTGCAATGGGCCGTGCATGCGCCGGAGAGCGAACGCGCCGCATGGGGCAAACGCGCCAGCGAGCGGATTGAGAAACTATATAGTTGGAACGCAGTTACCGATCAATACGAAAAGTTGCTCGCCAGCTTAGGATCAAAGTAAGATGATGCCGTATCGTTCATGGGTGGAAGTGTCGCGCGCGCAAATCGGCGCAAACTTCGAAGCCATTCGTCAAACCGTGGGCGCGAATGTGGAAGTGATGCCGGTGGTGAAGGCCGATGCGTACCGCCACGGGGCGGTAGAGGTTTCTCGCGTGTTGGAAGAGCGCGGCGCGCGCTGGCTGGCGGTGAGCAACACCGAGGAAGGCGTGGCGTTGCGCGATGCCGGCATTCGCACGCGCATTCTAGTGATGGCCGATTTTCTGCCATTCACGCGCGAGGCGCTCCTTTCGTACAATCTTACGCCGGTGATTCATTCACTGAGCGATCTGGCGGAATTGGACCGGCTAGCGGGGCAGCGGAACCAGCGCGTGCCGTTTCATTTGAAGATCGATACAGGCATGGGCCGCCTGGGCACCACCGCCGGCGCCGGCGAAATCGCGCAGGCAATTGTAGCTGCGCCCAATGTGGAGCTGGAAGGCCTTATGACGCACTTTGCTTCCGCAGGCAACTATCAGAACAGCCAGACTGACGATCAGGTTGCGCTGTTTGAGAAAACTGCCGCCAACTTAGCGCAGGCCGGCATACACCCCGCGCTTTTGCATTTATCGAGCACCATCCCCGTTGCCTATCACCGGCAGCGCGCCTGGCGCGGCATGGTCCGGCCAGGCCATGCAATTTATGGCTATGTGTCCCCGGCCCGCGGTCATGCGCCCGCGCAGGCCTTAGAGGTGAAGCCGGCACTCACCTGGAAGGCGACAATCCTTTCCGTGAAAGATCTTCCGGCGGGCGCGCTAATTGGTTATGGCGGAATGTTTCGCGCCCCGCAAGCAGTACGTTTGGCCATTCTCGCCGCTGGCTATGCCGATGGTATTCCGCATCGTCTCTCTAATCGCGGCGCGGTCATTGTGAATGGCAAGTTAGCGCCGATGGTCGGCGCGGTTTCAATGGATTTGACGACGATTGATATTACCGCCAGTCCGGAAGTGAAAGTAGGAGACGCGGTCACGCTGCTCGGCTCCGAAGGAGACGTCTCCATTGACGCGCAAGAGATCGCCAAACTAGCCGGCACTATTTCATACAGCGTGTTATGCGGCATCCACGCGCGTGTGAAACGGATTTACGTCTAGCCTTACTTGGTAAACGGTTCGTCGTCGTCCAGATATTCTTCGGGAACGTCGTCCTCGCGAACTTGACGAACTCTGACTTCCGACACATCCGCCGGGGGCGCGTTTTCGATGCCCGAGAGAATGCCGGCTTCGAAATACTGACCTTCTTCGACCAGCTCGGCTACACTTTCCGAATCGCCCTCATCGGTGTCGGATAGGCCCTGCGTATCGCCCGACTGGCCAGCGGAGTTAGGTCCTAAATCGCGGAGTTCCGCTTCGGCGGAAGGGTCTGAATAAGTTTTCGTTTTCACAGTTTGATTGTCGCGCTTTTCTGGGCCGAATCCGACTGGCAGAAGTGCCGGGTTAAAGCCGGAACTGGGACGCCTCTGGCCGAACCTGTAATATTTAAAGAGGCCATGAAATTTCCCTCAAGGGGTCGGGAGAGTGCGATGGCCAACTTTCTTGATCGCAACGCACGGCCGGTGCGTTGGCTTCTTTTTAGCTTCGCCTTATTGTGCCTGCATGCAGCGAGCATCACCCGCTTTGGCCTCAGTGGACGCGGGCCCCTTTACTCCGAGCTTTTTCTGCTGCTGGAAGGCATCGTGTGCGCCGCAGCGTGCTACGGAGCCGTGCAACGATCCGCCGGCATTGCGCGCAAATTGTGGCGTTTTGTGCTGGCGTCGCTGCTCATTTGGGTTGTGGCGCAATTCGTTGAAACCATTCGTCCCGCCACGGCTTTTGGCGATTTGCTGTTCCAGTTCTTTACGCTGCCGTTGGGGATGATGCTGTTTCTCGATCCTGAACATGAAGGTGTAGGTTTTGATCCGCTGCATTTGGCAGACGCTCTGCAAACAGTCCTACTTTGGTCAACACTTTACGTTTACTGCACGCCGGCAGGAATGGCGCCCGCACTCTACGGGCCTATTTGGATTCGCAACGGCTTTGTTGACGGCATGCTGCTTCTGTTGTTCCTGTTGCGTTGCACTTTCACCAATTCGCCAGCGGCGCGAAAATTGTTCCTGCGATTATCCGGCTACTGCCTGCTCTTCGGCGTTGCGGAAGTCTGGGGCAGTTGGCCGCCCATTCCGATTCCCGGTTACTGGTTTGATTTGATCTGGGCCATTGTAGTGCTGATGCCTGTGGTAGTGTCCACCAGTTGGCAAGGCGGGACTGAGAACGAAATCGAAGAAACACCGAAGGCCGTCTATACGTCTTTTGATCAGCTCTTCCCCCTGCTCTACCCAGCTTTGATTATGGCGCTGCTCGGCAAGATGGCGCACTACTATCCAACAGTAGCGGCCGGCATTGGCATTGGCTCCTTCGTCTGTTTCAGTTGGCGTCTGCTGGCCACGCAAAGCCGCTTGCGCCGCGGCGAAATTCGTCTGCGGAAAGCCAAACAAGAAGCAGAGCTGGCCAACCGCGCGAAGAGCGAGTTTCTGGCCAACATGAGCCACGAAATTCGCACGCCCATGAACGGTGTCGTTGGCACCACCGAATTGCTATTAGGAACGGAATTGAGCGGCGACCAGCGCGAGTATGTTGAGATCTGCCGGGCCTCCGCCGCAACGCTGCTCAGCGCCATTAACGATCTTCTCGATTTTTCCAAAATCGAAGCGGGCCGTTTCGAATTGGATTTGATCGAGTTCGCACCGCGCGAATTGTTGGCGCAAACCGTGAAACCGCTGCGCTTTCAAGCCGAACGCAAGGGGCTGCAATGGGGCGTCGAGATTTCTCAAAACGTGCCGGAACGAATTGTGGCGGACCCGCTTCGTCTGCGCCAGGTGTTGATTAATTTGCTGGGAAATGCGATTAAGTTTACGGAAACAGGCGGCGTTAGTCTTGGTGTGAAGGCGTTCCCCACCAGTGACCAGCGCGCCTGCGAATTAGAGTTCGCGGTTCGCGATACGGGTATCGGCATCGCTCAAGAGAAGCAACGAATCATCTTCGAAGCGTTTACTCAAGCGGACAGTTCCACTACGCGGCGCTTCGGGGGAACCGGTCTAGGGCTCAGCATCTCTTCGCGAATTGTCAGAATGATGGGGAGCTCCATTGAGGTAGAAAGCGAGATTGGCCGCGGAAGCTGTTTCCGCTTTAAGATTCGGGTGGGCGTGGGGCAACCCGCTGTTGATAAGGTTGTGAGCGGTGAGCAGTCCGTAGCGGCCCACATTTAAACTTCTTTCGCGGCCTTCTTCTTCCCTGGCCGATTCATCCCCGTATCCGCATGGAGAACTTGCTTGGCCAACTCTTCCGCGTCCAGATCCGTTCGGTTCAACAAAATTACAATTGTGAGCCCATTGTCGGCAAACCGTTCAATCACGGTACGAAAGCCGCTGGTGCTGCCCGTATGCCAAGTGCAGGGGCGTCCTTCAATCGGGCTCAGGAACCAGCCAAAACCATAAGACACGGGCTTGCCTGGCGCCAAATTATCGCCGTCGCCATTATCGGCCGGCCAATGCGGCATGCTCCCATCGTTCAACTTTACCGGCTCCCATGCCGGCCCCATTTCTGTTTTTGAGAGCAGCTTGCCGCTCGCCAGCGCATCGTCCCAACGCGCCAAATCGACCAGATTGGAATAAATACCGCCATCGCCCAGCGTTGCCGATGTGGCGCTTTGATCTGTGTTTACAAAGCTTCCATCCTTCTTGCTGAAGCCATAGGCACGCTGCCGGACAACATTCACGCCTTTTATAAAGGCAACCGTATGCGACATTTTCAGCGGCGCGAAAATACGGCGATGCAGAAAATCCGGATAGGGCATGCCCGAAACTTTTGCCACAATCAAGCCCAGCACCACATAACCCGAGTTACTATACGCCCACTTGCTTCCGGGTTCAAAGATGCCGTGCGTCTGTTGCGCCAGCAGCGCCAATACTTCGTCATCGTGAATCTGTTTCTCAGCAGACCAAATTGGCCCTTCCGCCTTCTCTCGTTCCTGCATCAGCGTTTCGTAATCCGCCAATCCCGAAGTGTGTGTCAACAAATGGCGCACGGTAATCGCGCGGCCATAAGCCGGAAATCCGGGAAACAGCTCAGTTAGATTCTGGTCATAGCGCAGCTTGCCGTCGTGTACCAGGAGCATAATGGCCATGGCTGTAAATTGCTTGCTGAAAGAAGCCAACCGGAAATTCGTGCGCGCATCAATTTTTGCGTGCGATCCGAGATCGGTCAAACCATAACCGCGGGTCATCACCGTGCGTGCGTTTTTACGGATGAGAACCGCCGCGCCCGGCGATTGCTCGTCGATTTTTGCGGTGAAAATGGCGTCGATCGGCGCGGTGGGTTGCGCCGCTGAGAGCAGACAAGGGCTAGCCGCTGACAGAAAATATAGGACAAAGCGGCACCAAGGGGCTGCCGGAATAAATGGCAATGACATGAAAAAGGCCGTTTGGAGGCTAAAAGATGGCACTTTTAGCCCCCTGAAGCATAATACCTT
The DNA here is from genome assembly GCA_963840845.1 of Bryobacterales bacterium. Taxonomy (GTDB): domain Bacteria; phylum Acidobacteriota; class Terriglobia; order Bryobacterales; family Bryobacteraceae; genus Bog-105. Next base: position 17,249 of record CAWJBS010000169.1, on the reverse strand, counting down.
GCAAGTCGGGGGTATTGACAGGGGTAATTTCCGTGTAAACTGGATACAGGTACTACATTTGAATCAAATCTTTTCTCACCCCCAGGCGCGGGCTATCAGCGCCAACCGTTAGTCTCCCCGGCATGTATCCACCAAGAAGCCTTCCACCCCGCCGGCCTAAGATCCGAGAGAATGTAAACGAAGCGATTCGCGCCCGAGAAGTACGCGCAGTATTTCCGGACGGCACAGTTGAAGTGATGCCAACACTGCAAGCTGTCCGCAAAGCGCAAGAATTAGGGCTCGACCTGATTCTGATTGCTCCCACTGCCGAACCGCCTGTCGCCAAAGCGATGGATTACGGCCAGTGGCGTTACGAACAAAAAAAGAAACAGCACGACGCCAAAAAGAAGCAGCATGTCATCCAGGTAAAGGAACTGAAGTTCCGTCCCAATACTGATGATCATGATTACGATTTCAAAAAGAATCACGCCATCCGCTTTTTGAAAGACGGCAACCGCGTGAAAGCCGTGGTGCAGTTCCGCGGACGCGAAATCGCGCACACAGATCTGGGCCGCAAACTTCTATTGCGTTTTGTGGAAGATCTCGCCGGCGTGGGCGCCGTCGAAGGTCAGCCGCGCATGGAAGGCAAGGCCACGCACGTGATTATTAGTCCCGTGAAAGCGGCAACAGGCAGCGGCACTCCGCCGAAAGAAAAATCGGATAAGCCGGAAAAGCCGAAAGAAGCTCATGCCCCCGGTGGCCCTCCACCGCCCGCAGCGCATCATTCTTAGCCGTCAACCAAAGACCTCCATAGAAAGCCGTCATCCTCTTGACGGCTTTTATTCTTTGCTCTCCCTTGCAACGCGAACTATAGAAAAGACGAAGTCCAACTCCGCCCGCAAAGGTCTGCTTCACTCTCCCATTGCATGGTTCAACCTCCGGCCGCGGCTGCACAAAACCACCACACTCCGACTCCCCACCACGTAAGACGAAGACGCAAGCTCAGTTCGCTCTTTCGGCTCGATAAAATCACCGGGTGAGGCTGCGTCCGTGTCTGCCACTAAGAGCCAATCTGAAGCCTTGCCTTCTTGTATCTGAAAACGGACCTCGTTCGCGCTGGCATTCACCATCACGTAGATATCGTCGTCGTCCATACGCGCGCCACGTAAACAATAGGCTAGCGTTTGACCGCCAGGCGAAAAATCAGGTAGTGGACTTTTGTCTCCGTACCAACTCACATCCTCTCGCCAGAACTGACTGCGCGCAATCGAACGATGCGTTTTACGGAACGCGATCATGCCTTTGACGAAGCGAAAGACATCCCGATTCTGCCGCAACAGATCCCAATCGAGATAATTGATTTCGTTGTCCTGATTGTACGGATTATTGTTGCCTTGCCGCGTCGCTAGAAATTCGTCGCCCGCGCAAAACATGGGTGTTCCGTTGCTCAACAACAGCAGCACCATGAAGTTCCTCGCTTGCCGGCGTCGCAACGCCATCACCTCATCGGGAACGGCAAAGTCACCCTCCCAACCGCAATTCCAACTGCGGTTATCGTCTGTGCCGTCCGTGTTGTCGTGTCCGTTCGCCTCGTTGTGCTTGCGGTCATACGCAACCAAGTCATAAAGACAAAACCCGTCGTGCGCGGTAATAAAATTCACGCTCTGAAACGGCCGGTAGGAATTCTCAAGATCGTCGGGGAAAAGGTCATCGCTTCCATAGAGACGCTGTATTAGAGCACCCACCCGCCCGGACACACCGCGCACAAAGTCGCGTAAATCGTCCCTATATTTCCCATTCCATTGCCGCCAGTTCATCCCTGGAAAAGCGCGGCCCAGCAAATAACTTTCAATATCCCATGCTTCGGCAATCATCCGCACACCGTGGCGCGCCGCCAGAAAGCCAATATCGGCAATCAGCGAAGGGTGCTCCAGATCAAAGCCGCCATCCGATTTCCGAGTAAACACAGAAGCGAGGTCAAACCGAAAGCCGTCCACCTTCATTTTCGTGATCCAAAAGGACAGGCTCTCGAGAATAAGCGACCTCACCACTGGATGGTCGCAGCGCAACGTGTTGCCACAGCCCGTTTCATTGCGATAGTGGCGGCGATCCTGCGTTAGAAAATAATACGACTGGTTGTCGATCCCTCGGTAACTGTAATTCGGACCCTCTAAATTCCCCTCACTGGTATGGTTATACACGACATCGAGCCACACCTCCATCCCGTGCCGGTGGAATTCGTCAACCATGATCCGGAACTCTTTCATGACCCCTTCACTGCTCTCACTCGCTGCATAGTCCGCGTGCGGCGAAAAGAAGTTGAGCGTCATGTACCCCCAGAAACTTCCCTCTTGCGGATCGCATTGCTGAATCGGCATGAGTTCCACGGCCGTCACTCCGAGGTCTTTGAGATACGGGATTTTTTCAGTCAGACCCGCAAAAGTGCCGCGGTTTTTGGGTGTAACGCCGGAGTTAGCGCGCGCCGTAAAGCCCTTCACGTGTAATTCATAAACGATCAAATCGTAACTGGGGCGCGGATCACGTTTTACATGAATGTCTGAGTCTTGCGACGGCCACGGAAGAACGCCCAGAGGCGCGCGCCCATCGTTAGCGCCTGGTTTACAGGCCGCCGCACGATCATAGGCTGGGGGAAAGAAAACGGCTGGTGCGAAGGGATCAAGTAAAATCTTTTCAGCGTCGAAACAGAAGCCCGTCTGAGGATCATGGCGCCCGTTCACTCGATAAGCGTAGTATTTCGCTCCAGCGGCGCGCTCGGTCAGAATCCAACAGTGCCAAATCCGTCCAGACTTGTTGACCTTCGGATCTAAGCGCACCTCTAAGATGGGGCGATCCGTTTCCTTGGCGCTATAAAGCAGCAAGGTAACGCTGGCAGCTCGCCGTGAGTACAGTGCAAAATTCCACGCTCGAAGGGACGAGATATAAGTCACCCCCATTGGGCCGGGAGTGCCTTCCTTCCGATCCCACTCATCAAAGCTCGCGCTCGACCGCACGATTTCATTCATAGAATATTTGGGGTTCAATGAATCGCGTACGTAGCGATCGAGATGCGAGGATAGCCAAACTGGGCTTAGCGCGAGCCTCCGGCCTTAATCCGAATAAAACAAATACTTGCGCCACTGGTCGTCACTCCGCCCCAGCAGCCTCATCAAATGTCGGCTCGTATGCAAACTAAAGGGCCGCGGCGGCCGCAGTAACTTCATGCCTGCTTCCTCCGGCGTCCTGCTCCCTTTTCTGTTGTTGCAAGTGTGGCAGCAAGCCACCAAATTTTCCCAGGTCGTCTCGCCGGCGCGCGAACGCGGCATCACATGATCAAGCGTCATTTCGCCCGAAGGCAGCGTGCGGTGGCAATACTGGCACGTATACCGGTCGCGCATCAAAATATTCTTGCGCGACAGCGCCCGCGTCTGATGCGGAATGCGCCGGTATTCCAGCAAGCGAATCACCGACGGCACATTTAAGCTGCGCCGTGCCGAGTGAACCTGCGTAGGGGCGGTTTCTTCAGCCGAGCCACGCCCTTCAAAACCAGCACCAGCGCGCGTCGAGCGGCGCAGATATTGATTGGCTCGTAACTAGCGTTCAAAACAAGGACTGGCTTATGCAGCCGATCTGAACTAGGCATTTCACGCTCCCTTTAAAAATCGTTCTTACTCGTCTTCTTCTGACAAACTCCTCTGCCCTGCCTCGCTCACCTGCGGTTCGTTCACCGGATGAATCGATGGCTGTTGACCCCAGGCTGCCGCAGCGCTCTTCAGGGCACTTCGCGATGAAATCGCTCGATCGACGCGCGCCAGCGTAAGCGCGGCTACCTGCCCCGCACCCGCCGCTTTCAACACCTCCGCCGCGGCACGCAATGTGCTGCCCGTGGTAAAAACATCGTCGATCAAAAGAATACGTTTTCCGGCCACTTGCTCCGCTCGCCGAACCTGGAAAGAGCCCCGCAAATTCGCGCGCCGGTCAGCCTCGCTCAAACCCGCTTGCGATTTGGTGTAGCGCGTCCGTTTTAGAACGCCGGAAAGCCGCAAGCCATAACGCCGCGCCACTATTTCGGCCAGCAGTTCGGCCTGATTAAAACCGCGCTCCCAGCGCTTACGCCAGTGCATCGGCATGGCAATCACCAAGTCAAAGTTCGCTTCTAAGGGAAGAGCCTGCAGCATAAAATGCCCTAATGGGTCGGCGAGGCTCTCGACTTTCGCATATTTAAAGAGATGAATCAACTGCTGGAGGGAACCCTCATAACTGCCGAAAGAGTAGGCAGCATCGAAGTTTGCCAACCCCTCCCGGCAGACCATACAAAGGTCGTGCTCATCTAGCGGATAGTCATCCACGAACGGGGTTCTGCAGGCGCGACAGAAGAATTCGGCCTGAAGTGGCTTAGGCAGGGCTAGGCAGGCGGGACAGACAGGAACGCGGGAAACATTCGTGAGCGGTTGCTCGCATAAACGGCAATCGTCGGGGAAAACCAGGTTAAAAAAGCGCGCAGCAAGGGGCTTCAAGAATGCCAACCTGGATGTTGGCGGCAGACCGTTTTGTGTTAGAACCGTCCGTTTCGTGAGGCTAGGGAAGACTCACCCCCACTAAATCGCCAGTATACCTCACATGTGGAAAACTATAACGAAAACCTGCTTAAGATCCCGCAGAAAGTTGCTAAAGATCGCTTTCCAATTGGACGATTCTTAAAGTATGCTTGGTAATGCTCATCAGTAAGACGTTGAGCCCGGCAAAACTTAGCAAGGTGTTGAGATAAGGAAAATGAATTCGTTAAGGTTTTTGCTTGTTGACGGCGATTCGGAGCAATCCGATGTGATTTCGACCACGTTGGCGAGTGCTAACCATACCGTACTTCCCACCGCAGGCTTAGATGAGGCTGGGGAGGCCCTGTTCGTCGAACAGTTTGATGCAGTGTTATTGGCGTCCAATTTCCCGGCCGCCGAGCTGGCCAATTTTAAAGCCAAACTCCAGCGCGTGGAGCAAAGCCAGCGCACGGCTACCAGAATCCCCGTTCTGGGCTTGGAATGGCTTTCGAGCGATGCCAATTGTGACGGCTATGTCCATGAGCCTATTGACCCATTGGCACTCACTGGTGATGTACAACGCTTGGCTGCTGCTCTCGGCAAGCCTGAGCAAATGAAAGTGTCCTCAGAAGTGGATAACCTTCCCATTCTGGAGCCCGAAAAGTTTGAAGAGCAAGTGGGCGGCGACGACGAATTGATGGTGGAAATTATTGACCTTTTCCTCGAAGAGCGTAAAGGTCAGGTTTCCGGCATGCAAGATTGCATTGTGAATAAAGACTGGGAGTCGCTCTCAAAAATCGCCCACACCATCAAAGGCTCTTTGGCGAGTCTGCACGCCACCCGCTCCCGTTCCCGCGCCCAGGAACTCGAAACCGCCGCACGCCTCTCCCAAGTGGAAACCAGCCTGCGCGCCCATCGACAGCTCATCCGCGATCTCGAAGTCTTAGAACCCGAATTGCTAGACCTAAGAGACGCCGTCACATCCGCCCGCTAACCTCGCCAGACGCAACCTCGTAAACTGACCCGCGCGCGCAAACAAGCGGTTTCCGAACGCCCACTTCCGCCACGCAGCAGCCTGTTAAACTAAAGGTTCTTCCGTTCCATAAGATTGTCTATGAGTTCTTCCCCCGTGCTCGATATTGTCTGCGCCCATAGTCCCGATTCCGACGACGCGTTCATGTTTTATGCGCTCGCCACCAAGAAAGTTCGTTCCAACATCGTCAACGTCCAACACGTTCTCGAAGATATTGAATCGCTAAACAAAAAAGCGCAACAAGGAATCTACGAACTAACCGCCATTTCCTATCACGCCTATCCTTACGTCGCGGATAAGTACGTTCTCATGGCGTCCGGCTCTAGCGTCGGCGATGGTTACGGCCCGATGGTCGTCAGTCTCAAAGCCAACATGACCACGGCCGATCTCAAGGGTAAGCGCATTGCCATCCCTGGCACCATGACCACGGCGTTTCTCACGCTCAAACTCTTCGAGCCTGACTTTGTCCCCGTCGTGACTCCCTTCGACCAAATCATCCAAGCCGTTAAAGATCAAGTGGTCGATGCCGGTTTGATCATCCATGAAGGCCAACTGACCTACGGTCACAGCAGCCTGCATTGCGTGATTGATCTCGGTAAGTGGTTCAAGCAGAAGTACGATTTGCCCCTGCCGCTCGGCGCCAACGCTTTACGCCGCAATCTTTCACCGGAAGTGCAAAGCGAATGCTCCCGTCTCATGCGGGAAGGCATTCAATACTCGCTCGATCATCGCGAAGAAGCCTTGAACTACGCTCTGCAATTTGCCCGCGATCTCGATTCCTCCTTGGCTGATCAGTTCGTCGGCATGTACGTCAATCATCACACGCAAGACGGCGGCGAGATCATTCCCCAAGCAGCTCAAAAACTCCTCGATTTAGGTTATGAGGCCGGCCTCATTCCTCATCGCACTATCATCGAAGTGCTTCGTTAAAAATCGCTAAGTTACGCCAAAATAAGGACGAGTCGCCGAACCGTCCCCCGCTTGCGTGCGTCTCATACTACAGGTACCGTCAAATCATGCGAATCAATAGAGGCTGGAAGCTGGGGTGCGGGCTCGTCCTCCCCCTGATGCTTCTGGCCCAGCAGCCGCCCACCGCCTCCGATCCGAACCAGCAACCCGCAGCACAGCCGCCCGCCGAAACGCAGGCGCCCGCTCCCTCTCAGAAACCCAGCAACAAGCCCCAGCTTGACCGCATTCACGAAATCGAAAAAGGTAAAGCTGGCGGCATGAGCGAATTGGCCGCTTTCTCTAAAGATCCTGACCGCACTGTCCGCATCGAAGCCATCAAAGCCATTGTCAAAATGGGCGGCACCGCCAGCCTCGACCCACTCATCGTCGCTACCACCGATTCCGAACCCGAAGTCCGCGCCCGCGCCACCGACGGCATCGTCAACGTCTATTTCCCCGGTTATGTGAGCGGCTACTTCACTCACGCGGCAGTCCGCCAAGTGAAATCCTGGTTCTCTTCCCGAAACGACAGCATCATCGACGAAGACGTCACCGTTCGCGAAGACGCCGCCCAAGCCATCATCGCTGAAATTAACTTCGGTCCTGAAATGCCGCCGCGCGCCAATGCCGCACTCGCCGCCGGCGTTCTGCGCCTGCATGCCGCGGTGCCCGCGCTCCTGGAAGCCGTCCGCGCCAAAAACAACGACCTCATCTTCGAAAGCCTTGTCGCGCTGCAAAAGATTCACGATCCCAACGCAGGCCCTGGTGTCAGCTTCCTCGTGCGCGATCTTGACGACCGCACCCAGATGACCGCCCTTGAGACCGTTGGCGTTCTCGGCAACCGCGACGCCGCGCCCGACATCCGCTACGCCATCCAAAACGCCCGCAACGTCAAAATCCGCCGCGCCGCGCTGTCATCTCTCGCCATGTTGGCCATCCCTGAAGACCGCACCATCTTCCGCCAATACGTCATCAACGGCGATCCTGAACTGCGTACCGCCGCGCTTGAGGGCTTAGGCCGTCTCCGCGAGCCGGAAGACACGCCCACGTTACAAACGAGTTTTGACGAGGCCAATGCCGATTGGCGCATTCATCTCGCCGCCGCGTTCGCTCTCGTGAGCGAGGGCAATGTCTCCACCGACGATTTCAGCCCGCTCCTCTACCTGGTGGAAAATCTCAACTCCACCGCCCGCGCCAACGCCGCCGAAACCTACCTCAAAGAACTCATCCACCACGAAGACGTACGCCGCAACATCGCCAAGACGCTGCCGGACGCAACCCGCGCTCAGAGACTTGCCCTGTGCTGGATTTTTGCCGATAGCCGCAGTGCCGATCTTTTACCAACATTGAACCAGCTAAGCGCCGACCCAGACGCCCAAGTCTCCATCGCCGCCAAACGCGCCACCCACGTCATCCAACAAGCACGTCCAACCCAGTAGCCTCCAGACGCAGCAAACCCGCCCGATTCCGTGAACAACGGAACCTAAGGCGGGTCTGTAAATTGAAGTTACTTGGCTTTCTTCTGCTTCTGCTGACCAACGCGGACTTTGTTCATCTTGTCTTTGGCTTCTTTGTACGCCTTATGATCGTGCCGCGTGACGGCGTCCGCGAGGTACGCATCCACATCGGCATCCTTCGGCAGGACAGCCATCAAAGTGTAATATTCGTTGCAGGTCGGGCAAAAGGGCCGAAAGCGCTTGATATTCGGAATTGCCATAGACTTTTAGAATAGCACGCTAACGCAGTTTTCCTAGCTTTTCCCTAGCGAATTCCGCCAAAGCCTCCGCTAAGTCCGGGTGTTTGAACGCAAATCCTGCTTTCTGTGTCGCCGCCGGAACAACCCGCATGCTATCGAAAAGAAAGTCCGACATTTCCCCCAACGCCAAATTCAACGCAAACCGCGGAATCGGAAAAATCGCTGGGCGGTGCACTGCGCGCGCCAGCGTTCGCGTAAACTCGGCATTTGTCACCGGGTCGGGCGCCGCGCCATTCAACACGCCGCTCACCGCCCCCGTATCCGCCGCAAATAGAAACAGCCGCACCAGATCTTCCACCTGGATCCAAGACATCCACTGCTTCCCAGACCCAAACCGCCCGCCCACGCCCCAACGAAACGGCGTCAACATCTCCGGCAGCGCCCCGCCATCCTTGCCCAACACTGTGGCAATCCGAATGATCACCACCCGCAGCCCCAAGTCCCGCGCCCGTTGCGCTTCATACTCCCAATTGATGCAAACATCCGCCAGAAATCCACGCCCGGGCATACTCTCTTCCGTCAGCACCTCATCGCCCCGATCGCCGTAATACCCCACGGCTGATGCCGAAATCAAAACCTTCGGTTTATGCTTCGCCGCGGCAATCCCCGCTACCAACTGCCTCGTCGATTCCACTCGACTGCGCCGTATTCGGTCTTTCACCTGCGGTGTCCAACGTTGTGCAATCGGCTCGCCCATCAGATGAATAATCGCGTCCAACCTCGGCACGATATTCAACGGCGCAACCGATTTGCCATCCCAATTGTGAAAGGCCGCTCGCTCGTCCAGACTTTGACTGCGCCGCCGCGCCAGATAATTCACCCCGTCTCCGCGCCCCAGCAACTGATTCACAATTTTCTGTCCAATAAATCCACTCGCGCCGGTAATTAGGAAGTCCATAATGTCCGCTGTTTCTCTGACGCTGCAGCCCGCCCATTCATCTCGTCGATGTAGGCCTGCGTGTTCGTTTTCCTCTTCATCCCCTCCAGCGACATGAACCGCATTTTCCCAAACACCGGCCGCTCCGGCCACGGCCTGTCATGCAACCCAAAACACCAGAAAATATTGGTGTACGTATTCGGGTCCCGCCCATCCAGCGCGTACCGCCCATGAATATCAATCATCGTCCGCGCCGCTTCGTCATACGTGCGTGACCACTCTATAACTTTCTTCCCCCAATACATCCGGTAATACCCTTGTATCTTCCCCTGCTGCAACATTTCCCGCTGGCACGCGTTCCACAAATCGTCATGCGTCTCCGCGCGCTCAAATTGCTCCGCTGTATAAACCGGATCCCGTTTATCTTTCGCATGCGTCTGCATGTTCAACTGGCACCAGTCCGGCAAGTTTTTCAGATCGCCCGGATCATCCACAAATCGCGCGTAATTGAACGCCAACTCCCGCCGCACAATCAGCTCTTCTAAATATTCATCGGCAATCAGCTTGTGCTCCTTCGCATACGCCGAAACCCGCAACGCAATCTCCAATGCCGAGATCTGCCCAAAATGCAAATAAGGGCTCATGTCCGACGTCGCTTTTTCCGATGGCTCATTCCGCCCCGTCGCATACCCCCGCAGCTTGTGCTCCAGAAAATTCTCCAGCAACTTCTCCACCGCTAAGCGCCCGCCCCGGTATTCGCTCGACGGCGAAACGCTATGGTCAATCTCGCACGACGCAACCAACTCCGGAACATTCGCGGCCGTCACTTCCGTATGGAAAGCAGGCAAGGCCGCACTGTACCGATGCTTCACTTTCAGCGGATCGGGCGCCGTCAAATACGTTGGCAGCAGCCGGTGAATGCGCGGCCGAATCGTATACGCGCCATACTGCCTGTGCGGAATCTCACTCATCGGCACAATGCAGCTCGCATCCACCACGTAATATGGCACCTCCAGCTTGGCGGGCACGCTGGCGTTGTGTACCCGTGCAATAAACGTCGGATAATCATCCGTCACCACCCCCGCTGCATGTTTCGCCAGCTTGTAAAACGTGTCGTTCGCGTCGCTCTTCTTCCGCCGCAAATAGAAAACGTAGCCAATTCCCGCCTTTTGCAAACGCCGCGCCGTCTCCGGTACCGCTTCCAACACGAACGTATGCAGCCGGTCGTTTGCATAGTCATATGTGCAGGTCAGAGCCTCATACACCAGCACCGGCAACCCATGCTGGTTCGCCAGTTCCACCGCATACAGCAGCGCCTGGTTCATCTCCACCCGCCGGTTCATCTGCGCCCAATAAAGGATGTACTGGCCCTTCGCCCCAAGCGCCGCGCCATTCAACTGCCGGATTCGTTGCGTCTCTATAGACATAACTTTTTTAGATGCCTTCAGCGTACTGAAAGTACTAATCCTTTTTCGCCTGCTCTTTGGTTGACAACCCTGTAACCCTACTGCCACACTCTAGGTCATTGGCCACGAAAATCCGAGGTTTCGTGCCGACGCAGTCCCGTGAAAGCAGCGGTTCCATGGCAAAACTGAATTCAAAAGTCTTTCAATTGTCGGCAGGCGCGAGCTTGGCGCCTGGTGACATTTGTTCCATTAAAAGGGAAGACTCTGGCTTCGGTGTTATTAAGATCTTAATTGTTGACCAGCACCTGTTCCACATTCGCAAATACAAAAATCGCTTTAAAGAACGCCCGTACGAACTGGATCTGAAGCAACTCAGCGTCGGCACCATCCACGACCCCGACGGCGGCTTCGGCGTTAGCCATCTTCCCGTTTCTGCTACCGGATTCGGCTCGTGGATGCCCGCCCGCATCTGCAGCCAGGACGTCACCGAAGAAGAGCTCGAAGGCTACCACTGCTGGCTCCAAGACCAAGAAGCAGCTGTCTGGGACTAAAAGGTCAATTCTTCAATTAACGTGGGCGTCTCCCCATAATCGCTGAAGCGAATCCACTTCGGCTTCAATACGAAATAACAAATGTTCGGCCGGTTCATTCGCGTCGGGCCATCTGGCCATTTCGCGAAATACACCGCTTGCACCCGCGCTAGCTCCGCACCTACCGGCTCACTCGCCGTACCTTCATACTGCAATGTCTCATCACCCGTGCACCCCAGCACGAACGCCGCCGCCGGATTTGCTTTCAAATTGGCGTATTTGCGCGACGTCGTCAGCGTGTCAAAAATAATCTCCAACTCCGCCGTCACCGCAATTCCCACCAGCGCCGACTCCGGACCGCCTTCACTGTTGACGCTCGACAACACCGCAAACTTCTGCCCTTGCATGAACTGGAACAGCTGTTCCTTTGTCATAAAAACACCGCCGCCCTCATCGTATCTCTTGACCACGTAGAAGTGGCTAATGCCTAGCACTTACTTCGTAAGTATTAGTAAATAAAAGAGCTTTTACATAACTTTACGCCAGCCTTAGTAACTACCGCCTGAGGATCTCCGTCTATCTATGCAGAAGCGCTTCGGTAGCGCATCGATTGATTCCAAGGAGAAAACACCAACATGAAAAAGACACTACTCTTGAGCTTCATTGCTTTGGGCGCCACTGCGTTTGCGTCGAGCAATAACTCTTTCAAAATGACTCTTACCCAAGATTCGACTGTCGAAGGAAAAACGCTGAAAGCCGGCGATTACAAAGTCACTTTTGAAAACGGCAACGCCACGATCAAGCAGGGTAAAGATGTGATCGAAGTTCCCGCGCACGAAGAGACCGAAGCCAGTAAATTCCCATCCACTTCGCTCGTATATCAGAATGACGACAAGCTGTCCGAAGTTCGTTTCGGCGGAACCCACACCAAGATCGTCTTCGACGGCGACGCTTCCATGCCTTCTGGCCAGTAACTAGCGCCGGCAGCGCGGCCATCACACAGTCTGCACAAGTCATGTGATGGCCGCTGCCGTCCCCACCCCTTCAGTTTGACTCCTCTTCATCCTTGTGCCGTCGTAGATACCAGCACGGCGAATCCCCCAGGTGCGGAAACAAAGAGTTCACGCATGTCTCATCTCGCGGATCGTCGTACATGAACTCTGTCTTTTTATCTTTCCGATCCATCGCATAATACGGATGCACCGTCACCGTCCCAAAGGCATTCCGATGAGTGGCGGCTCGAAAACGCAGCACCGCCGCATCTACCGCATAAGCCAGTGCGACTGCGACAGCGAGCCCCAGCAAGCCCCGCAAAAAAAGAATACCGAGAAACTGTTTATTGGTGATCTGGTCGTGATTAGACATCGCCTCGAATCGTGATGATAACGTGAATCCCATAGAGTCGTGGAGCTTCTAGCCCACGTCTAATGGGTGTGAGGTCTTAACATGTTCAAACGTCACGCAGTTTTACTGGCGGCCTTATTCGGTTTCGCTGTTTTGTTGGCAGTGCCAACGCCGGCCCAGGCGCAATTTCGCGTCGGTGTGGGGATCGGCGTCGGTCCTGTTTATCCATACCCTTACGCATACGCGCCCGCTCCCTACGTTTGTGATCCTTATGTGAATGCCTATTGCTACGGCGCTGGCTACTATCCGTATTATGGGTACCCATACTTCGCAGCCGGCTTCGGCTACTGGGGCTACCCATACCGCGGTTATTACGGTTATCGCGGTGGCTACGGTTACGGTCGTTATGGTTATGGTTACGCTCGTGGCGGTTACGGATACGGCGGCTACGGTCGCGCAGGATATGGCGGTGGCTACGCTCGGGTAGGCGGCGGCTTTGCCCCTCGTGGAGGTTACGCCGGCGGCGGTGGAGGAACTCACGGCTTCCCCGGTGGTGGCGGCTTTGCTCACGCGGGTGGTGGCGGACGTGGGGGCGGCGGACACCGCTAATCAATCCCGCAAGTAACCTGGCTCTCTGTTACTTTGATTAGGTCAACAATCAAAATGGCAGAGATCCAGTTTCACAATCGCCGCGCCGTGCAACTTGAAAACGACCAGTTGCGTGTAACGGCCACAATCGAGGGCGGGCACCTCGCCGAAATCCTTCACAAATCCTCAGGCGTGAACCCGCTCTGGACCCCGCCTTGGCCTTCTATTGAACCCAGTTCTCACAGCTTTGCCAAGTTCCCCGAGTACGGCGCCGGTAGCGAAGCGCATCTACTCTCTGGCATCCTTGGCCACAATATCTGTCTCGATACCTTCGGTGGACCCAGCGCGGAAGAAGCCGCCGCTGGAGTGCCTGTTCATGGCGAGGCTCCCGTCATTCCTTACGCAGCCGACAGCGGTGTTGACGGCGAACTCACACTGAGCGGCACTCTGCGCCTAGCCCACCTTCGCTTCAGCCGCCGCATCAAACTGTCCCCGGGCTCACCCGTCGTGCTCTTGTCCGAGACCATTGAAAATCTCTCCGCTAGTGACCGTCCCATCGCCTGGACGCAGCACGTCACCTTGGGTCCGCCTTTCCTCGAAACGGGCCAAACACAGTTCCGCATGCCGGCCACTCACTCAAGAGTCGGTAGCGCCGCGTTTAATGATAACCTCGGCCCTTACGTTCCTGACGCCGAATTCACTTGGCCGCACTGTCCACTGAAAGCCGGCGGCGCCGAAGACTTTCGAACCTACACCAAAGGGCCTGTTTCCGGCGGTTTCAGCACGCACTTGATGGATCCTAACCAAGAGCACGCCTATTTCCTGTCCTGGTCCCCGTCGACCAAAATCCTTTTCGGCTATGTGTGGAAACAGAAAGATTTCCCCTGGCTCGCCCGCTGGGAAGAACATCGCCTCCGGACCGCCGCGCCGTGGAACGGCAAGGGCATCACCTGTGGCATGGAGTTTGGCGTGTCCCCGTTCGTCGAGTCGCGCCGCCAAATGGTCGAACGAGGTTCGCTCTTTGGTGTTCCGGCTTACCGCTGGGCTCCCGCCTTCAGCAAGTTGAACGCCGAATATTGCGCGTTTATTACTTCAGCCGACCACATCCCCGAAACTGTTCACTGGGACGGCGCATTCTCCGTGCAATTCTCCTAAACAGTCACGCACCCGGCAGCGCTGAATTCAGAACCTTTGCGTGAAGAATAGGAAGGGATAGCTATACGCATGCCCCGGTGTCGTCGCCTTCAAGAATGATCCTGGCAGCAGATAACCATAGCCCGCTCCTAAATCGGCGCTCTTGTTTACCGAAAAGATCATCGTTCCGTCGAACTCCTGCCCAACCCACGTCCCGGCCGACCCGTTCGCTCGGGTGACTAAGGCCGTCCCGCTCGCCGAATAAAGCGAGTCGTGGGCATTAGCCAGCCACAGGTCCGCGTATCGCAACGCAAGCGAGACATTCGGACGAATTTTTAAGTCAGGCCCTGTACGCACTTCCTTGATGTTCTTCCAGCCCACTTGGTCGGCAAACTCGATTTTGTCGTGGCCGGACGCATAAAGCGTGTCGAATGTTCCGTGGACACCGTCTTTTGCATTATTGTCACCGCTCGCAAAGTTGTACTCGGCAACCACCCGCGGCTGAAGAGTCGAAGCCGTCGGAAACTGATAGCCAATCTGCCAGTGTCCCGCCCACGCTGCCACTTGATCGGTTCCCAGCGAGCCGCGTTGAATGGCCATCTCTGTGCCGTAAGCAAATCCGGCCGGCAATTTCCCTACCCAGCGGAAACCCGTCGTGCCAAAGTCTTCGGTAACGACTTTCCCGTCGCCCTGCTTTTGCAGCGGACTGCGCCGCCATAAGAAATACGGCTGGATAGTCGCGTCTGGAATCACGTCCTTCATCTCGCCGTAAGCTCCTTCCAGGTAGTTGCCCGGCGTATGCGCGCCAACTTGTCCGTCTGTCAGAACCACCACCGATGCCGCAAACGTGTCTACCCGAAATTTCCCATCTTTCAAGGCGAGGTCATAGCCATCGAAGCTTCTGGCAACGTTAGTCCAGTTCGAATTTCCAACCAATCGCTCATCGCCGAACGCCAGTTCCTGACGGCCCACTCGGAGGGCCGCGTGATACTCCTTGAGATCTCCTACTTCGACATATGCCAGTCGTAAGTCGGCTGTATCCTGATACGGCGGCTTCAAAGTCTCCTCACGCCCAAAAGCCCGCGCATCTTGTGATTGAACTTCGAACTTAAGCCATTTTGTGGGCAAAACTTTCATGTCCAGCCGCAGCCGGTTTAATACGTAACGGTCAGTCTGATCTTTGAATCCGATCCCAATATCGCCTTCCGCCCGCGCTCGCTCTTCGCCGGAAAACCGCAGCCAGTAAGGCAACCGCTCGTCCAGCTTCCTCGTCAGCCAAGAATCGTCTGCGTTGTGATTAGCCCCTTGTCCTAGCAACACGTTGGCGCCAGTCGAAACAGCCACCATAAAAATCAGATGAACTAATCCTCTTGTTGGTACTCGCACATACAACGTATCGACACAAACTTCCGCATCTTTCCCCGAGGATTTTCCCTATCATTTCAACCGTGACAGCCACCGTATCTCCCGATTTACCCCACTCCCGCGTTGCAAACAAACGCTCTCCAATTCGGTGCCAGCCACCGTTGCCCCCGATCTCTCATTCCGCCTCTCAACACCCGCCGCCAGCCCCATTTTTCGAGTCACAACACTTGCACGATTTCTGAAAATACCCGTACGCCACTCATTCTAATAGCCTTATTCCCTTTCCCACTGATCCCAAACCCGCCATCCCGAATCCGCCGCAACGCCCGCCAAGCTACTTTTCCCTTGTCAGGAGAAATAAGTCTATGGCAAACATCGATTTCGAGAATACCGTTCAACCTCCCGCCGCGGAGCCCTCTGAACAACCGCGCCGGCCCCTCAGCGAAGCGCAACTCAACGCTAACCGCCTCAACGCCCAAAAATCGACCGGGGCGAAAACTGCGGCTGGCCACGCCGCCTCTTCCATGAACGCTCTCACGCACGGCTTCTGCTCCCTGAAAGCGCTTCTTCCCGATGACTCTCGCGAAGCCTACGACCAGTTAATCGCCAGCTACGTGGAGCGTCACAATCCGCAAACCGACGAAGAACGCGAACTCGTACACCTCATCTCGAACAACTTTTGGCGTCTTCTCAAAGTTCCCGCCGAGGAACAAGCCGCCATTGAAGACGCCCGCTACGCTCATAGCGATTTCTACCCGCACGAAAAGAATCCTGTGCGCCGCGCCGCCATGCTCGAAGGCGCCTACATGCTCCTCAGCGAAAAGCGTTTGCGCAATATCCGCCTTCACGAACGTCGCATCCGCAAACAAATCGCGGATGACACCAAGAAACTGAAAGAAATTCAGCAAGAACGCATCGAACGGCCAGCGCGCGAAGCCAAGGAGGCCAAAGACGAAAATTTCCGCCAAGTCGATCGCATCATCACGATCGCCAAAAAGGCCAAAGAGCAAAACGTCGAGTTCATTCCCTCCGAATTTGGGTTCGATCTTAGCGTTTCCGAATTTGAGGAGTTCAGAAAGATCCAACAGACCCACTTCAACCTGAGCGGCGAGGTTTTGGACCTCCAAACTGTCCTCGCTCGGGTCAAAAGTGCTCCGTCTGCCGCTTAATTAGCGAAGAAAAGGCGGTCGAAATCTCAAGCGCTCGGAAGGGGTACACCCAATCTGCGCCCATTTTTGAACCGGGGGTGGGCTTTACTTCGCTTTAGTCCGCGCAGAACTTTAGTTCCGCAGCCTTACTGAGCCAGTGCGCCCAAACAAGAGCCGTCTCTTCCTCGCCGCAAGGCGTTCGAAGTCACCGCAGACAGTTCTTCGACAACCAAATCTCCGTTTTCCCCCGTCAAAACCCGTCGTGTGTCTGGATGGGCGCTACCCCACCGCCGGCGCCCCGCAACTCCGTCTCACAATCAACTGGCAATCCAACAAAATATCCCGCGCCGGCATGTTCGGATGCTGTATCCTCTCAATCATCGTCCAAACCGCCGCCGCGCCAATATCGTGGCAAGGCTGCCTCACCGTCGTTAGCGGCACATGCAAGAAACTCGCATATTTCGCATCGTCCACCCCAGTCACTTTGATCTTCCCCGGAATCTCCACCCCTAGCTCATTCAGCCGCACCATAATTTGCCCCGCAGTCCGATCATTCGCGCAAACAAATCCGTCCGGCCGGTGCTTCGCCAGCAGAGCCGCAATCGATTC